>JAKADY010000018.1 GCA_021826065.1 Pseudomonadota bacterium | reverse complement strand
ATCTCTTCGACCGGCGAGGGACCGCGCCCGTGCTGGGGGTCGCGACTCTCGTCGCTCCTACAGGACCTGACTTAGCTTTCGCCCCAGCCCCACCCACCAAGCGTCCGGTAGGAGCGGCGAAAGCCGCGACCCACGCTTTGGCCTCGATGGCCAGCAAGCCGACGCCGCATCTCTTCCCGGCATACCCGCCCTGGTGGCGCCACACGCTTCGACCGGCGAGGGACTGCGCCCGTGCTGGGGGTCGCGACTCTCGTCGCTCCTACAAAATGTGAGCAGGGTGGTCGCGACTTACGTCGCTCCTACCGCCAGGGTCTCATTCGAGCCGGCGTGGGACTGCGCCCGTGCTGGGGGTCGCGACTCTCGTCGCTCCTACAAAATGTGAGACGCCAGCAGGGCGAGGGCTTTTCGCACCCGCACAGACCGTGCGCAACACGGTGGGGATTACAACAACTTCACCAAGGCCGCCACGACCGCCGCCTGGGCGATCAACAATCCCGCCAGCCATTTGATGATATCCGGCTTGGCCGCCTCGATTTCGGCCTTCAGGTGGCTGTCGAAATATTCGTGAGCCACAGGCTGCGCTTTTGCTAGGGCCTCCCTGAAGGCGTCGGCAACTGCCATGGCCTACACTCCAGTTAGACCAGCATCGCGCAGCCTTTCGACGAAGCGCAGGGTATCGAATGTGACTGTGGGCATGGGCAGGTCCTGAAATCTTCACGACCTACAAGGACAAAACAAAACGGGCGCGGTCTCCCGCGCCCGTTCAGGCTCGAATCAGTCCGTTAGGCTTTGATCAGAAGCTGTGACGCACGCCGATGGCGAAGCCGTTCTGATCCTGTCCAGCAGCACCCGAGGTAACCGTGTTGGATCCCTGGCCAAGCTGGTATTGGGCATTGGCGTCGTTGTCCAAGTTAGCGTACACGAACTGCACCGTGGTGCGCTTGGACAGGGCATAGTCCACGCCCAGGTTCCACTGCTTGGCGCCCGTATTGTTGGTGCCGTCACGGTCGTCGGCATTCATGTACATGGCCTTCAGGGTGATCGGGCCCATGGCATAGCCGGCGTTGAGCATCCAGGCGCCGCGGTCAGCGTTGGCGACCTCGATGTTCTCGTACATGGCACCCAGGCTCAGGTCACCGAACTTGTAGCCGGCACCAATCTTCCAGGCCTCGCGTTCGGTCTTGGCACCAGTGTTATTGTTCAACACAATGGTGCCACCACTACTAGCAGAGGCACCGCCATACAGATTGTGCTTCTCGTAGGCGCCGGTGACGAACAGCGGGCCCTGGGCGTAGCTCAGATCAAGCGACCAGGCATCGCCTTCATTGATGTTGGCGGTCGTGAAATTTTTCTCACCGCTCATCACATAGCCGACACGGGCCTGGAAGCCGCTGAAGTTGGGCGACACATAGGCGATCACGTTGGACGGACGCAGGTCGAACAGGGCGGAGGCGTTGTTGCTGTTGTCCATAGCGCCCATGATGCTGTTGTAGTCGCCCAGGGTGCCGACGAAATTGTCGAGGCGGCCGGTGGACAGCTTGTAGGGGGTGTCGTGCACGCCGACCAGAACGGTGCCGAAGCCGCCGGCCAGGCCCAGGTAGGTGTTGCGGGTGCCGTTCAGGGCGCCGGCGGCGCCGCCGCCGGCGCCGTTGTTGTCACCGTCCAGGCTGACGTTGGTCTCGACCTGCCAGATGGCCTTCAGGCCGCCGCCGAGGTCCTCGCTGCCCTTGAAGCCCAAGCTAGCAGCGTTGCCGGTGGTGACACGTGTCTTGTCGTTGACGCCGTTGTCGACGTTCTCGACGTAGACTCTGAGCTGACCGTAGACGTCCACGTTGGCGGTGGCGCCGAAGGCGGCGGGGGCGGCGAAGGTGCCGGCCACGGCCAGAGCGATCAGGGATTTCTTCATTGCTTCACTCCTATACGGGTTGAAAACATGTGCTCTCACGCGGCCGCCGGGCGAGGTCCACAACCTGAATCCTGCGCCCTGCCAACCGCCCTCTCCTGCGGAGAGGGAGCCTTACCTTTAACCTCTCGCGCGAGAAGTTGCCACCATTTTCCCGGCCGCCCGCGCCGCGACGCAACGTTTCGGCGCCTGGCAAGGGGAGTGTGTGACAGATCTGTGGCGCGCGTGCAACAGCAAAGCCCGTCGGGGGGCGGGGGGTGCGGTAGGAGCGACGAGAGTCGCGACCAACAGCGACCAACGGCGTGTCTGCCTCGACGCGTCGCGGCTTTCGCCGCTCCTACCGGAGGCGCAAAACAGCCAAGCCCGTGGCGGTGCGGAGGTGCGGTAGGAGCGACGAGAGTCGCGACCAACATCGACCAACGGCGTGTCCGCCTCGACGTGTCGCGGCTTTCGCCGCTCCTACCGGAGGCGCAAAACAGCAAAGCCCGTCGGGGGGCAGGGGGTGCGGTAGGAGCGACGAGGGTCGCGACCAACAGCGTCCAACGGTGTGTCTGTCTCGACGCATCGCGGCTTTCGCCGCTCCTACCGGGGGCGCAAAACCACAAAGCCCGTGGGGGTGCGGGGGGTGCGGTAGGTGCGGTAGGAGCGACGAGAGTCGCGACCAACAGCGACCAACGGCGTGTCTGCCTCGACGCGTCGCGGCTTTCGCCGCTCCTACCGGGGGCGCAAAACAGCCAAGCCCGTGGCGGTGCAGGGGGTGCGGTAGGAGCGACGAGCGTCGCGACCAATAGCGGTAGGAGCGACGAGAGTCGCGACCAACAGCGTCCAACGGCGTGTCTGTCTCGACGCGTCGCGGCTTTCGCCGCTCCTACCGGGGGCGCAAGCGCGGCGGGCGGTGTGGCATCATGATCCTATCTCTGTCGCGACTTTCATCGCGCCTACGCCTGCCTCCATAAATGACGCAAGGAATGAAGACCCCGCCTCCATCCAAACGCGCGGGGCAGCGCGCCTTGCGGCGTGGGCGGTTTTCCGAACCGGGGCGGTTTTATCACGTCACGACGGTGACGCGCGACCGCGTGCCCCTGTTCGCCGATCTATTCCTGGGCCGGGCGGTGGTGCGCTGCCTGATGCAGATGGACCGGTCGGGCGCATGCCGGACGCTGGCCTATGTGGTGATGCCCGATCACCTGCACTGGCTGTTCGCGCTGGAGACGGATGTCTCGCTGTCGCGGCTGGTGCAGCGGTTCAAGACGAACAGCGCCCGTCTGGTGAATGCGCAGCGCGGCGCGGGCGGCGAGACGGTGTGGCAGCCGGGGTTTTACGACCATGCCCTGCGGCGCGACGAGGATGTCCTTCAGGTGGCGCGGTACATCGTCGCCAATCCGCTGCGGGCGGGGTTGGTGGCGAGCCTGCGGGGGTATCCTTTGTGGGATGCGGTGTGGGTTTGAGCCATGTGCGATTTGGTCGCGACTTTCGTCGCTCCTACGAGCGACACGTCGAGACATACACGCCGTTGGTCGCTGTTGGTCGCTGTTGGTCGCTGTTGGTCGCGACTTTCGTCGCTCCTACGAGATAGGCACGACAGGAGCCGGGGGCGGCTCCATCCGCAGCTCGATGTCGCGACTTGCGTCGCGCCTACGGCAATTCGCGTGTCCCTCACCCGCACGGGCCCGACCAGGCGGCGGCTGGCTGAAACCGACGCGGAGGGTGTCTTGCGCACGGGTGGAGCTTGCCGCATGACTGCCCGGAGAGGTGACGCCATGGACGTGAAAGAGGCCCTGCGCAACGCGATCCAGGACTCTTGGACCACGGTGTCGGCAAGGGATTGCCGACCTACGGGTCCGGTCGCCCGGAAAACCACGTCGGCAAGGGTTTGCCGATCGACGAACAGCGTAGGGCGGCATTCCCATGCCGCCGCAAACGGGCCAAACCCCCTGGTCGCAGCTTACACCGCGCCGCGTATCAAGGTTTCCGAACACAGCGTCGGCAAGGGTTTGCCGACCTACGATCGGGTGGCGGAACTCCAACAGACCACGGTGTCGGCAAGGGTTTGCCGACCTACGGGTCCGGTCGCCCGGAAACACCACGTCGGCAAGGGTTTGCTGACCGACGAACAGCGTAGGGCGGCATTCCCATGCCGCCGCAAACTGGCCAAACACCCTGGTCGCAGCTTACACCGCGCCGCGTATCAAGGTTTCCGAACACCGCGTCGGCAAGGGTTTGCCGACCTACGGGTCCGGTCGCCCGGAAACACCACGTCGGCAAGGGTTTGCCGACCTACGGGTCCGGTCGCCCGGAAACACCGCGTCGGCAAGGGATTGCCGACCTACGGCTCTGGTCGCCCGGAACACTGAGAACAGCGTAGGGCGGCATTCCCATGCCGCCGTAACAACGACGCCCCTCACCCCCTTCGTAGCGGCCCTTGCCGGGCCGGGTCTCAGGCCGTCAACCTGAAGTCCTGTTCGAGGCCCCGCGCCGGGTAGTGGAAGCGCACCGGGCCGTTGGGTTCGCCGTGCACGAACTGGTGCACGAAGGGGTGGTTGGAGTGCCACATCTCCCGCGCGGGGCCGTGGGCGATGACCACGCCGTCGTTGATGAAGTAGGCGGTGTCGGCGATCTTGAGCGATTCGGCGACGTCGTAGGTGACGACGATGCTGGTTGCGCCGAGGGCGTCGTTGAGGCGCCGGATGATGTTGGCGATGACGTTGAGCGAGATGGGGTCCAGCCCGGCGAAGGGCTCGTCGTACATGATGAGCATGGGGTCGAGTGCGATCGCCCGCGCCAGCGCCACGCGGCGCGACATGCCGCCGGAGAGCTCGCCCGTGGCCATGGCGTGCGTGCCGCGCAGGCCCACGGCGTGCAGCTTCATGAGCACCAGGTCGCGGATCATCTCCTCGGGCAGGTCGGTGTGCTCGCGCAGCGGGAAGGCGACGTTCTCGAACACGGAGAGGTCGGAGAACAGGCCGCTTTCCTGGAACATGCGGCCCATCTTGCGGCGCAGCCGGTAGAGGGCGTCGTTGTCGAGGCGGTGGACGACCTCGCCGTCGACCGTGACGCTGCCGGCGTCGGGCCGTTCCTCACCGCCGATGAGCTTGAGCAGGGTGGACTTGCCGCAGCCGCTCGCGCCCAGCACGGTCACCACCTCGCCGCGCGGGACGTCGAGGTCGATGCCGCGCAGGACCTCGCGCTCGCCGTAGGCGAAGCGTAGACCGCGGATCTCCACCAGGTTGTCCTTGCGCAAGGGGTGCCTTTCGTTGCGACGAATGTCTCAGGGTAGGAGCGACGAGAGTCGCGACCTCCTGCGCCTGCGCAACCCGATGGGGTCGCGGCTTTCGCCGCTCCTACATGTGTCTGTCAATGATACGTCAGCTCGGACCAGCGCCGCTCTTCGATGAGCCGCTGCTTGAGCGCCTGCCACTGTTCGCCCGAGCCGGCGGCGCGGGCGAGGACCTCGTCCAGGGCGGCGGCGACCTTGTGCATGCCGGCGAGGTAGACATGGGTGTTGGGCGCCTGCAGGAGGTGCCAGATGTCGGCCACGTGGTCGGCCAGACCATCCCGCAGGGCGTCGCCCTCGTCGGCCAGCATGTTGCGCCGCACCGCCTGGAAGGCCTGGAAGGTGGCCTCGTCGTAGTACTGGGCCAGATCGTTGTTGAGCTCGTTCATGTAGAGCAGCTCGGTGCCCGTCTTGGCGCCGTAATAGAGCCGCACCACCCCCTGCCAGCCGCCGCGGCTGCGGTAGATCTGGCGTAGCAGGGCGCGGAAGGGGGCGATGCCGGTGCCGGTGCCGAGCATGAGCAGGTTGCTCGCCGGGTCGGCCGGCATGCGGAAGGGGCTGGGATAGGGGCCGGTGAGGGTCACGCGGTCGCCCAGTCGCGCGTCGCAGAGGTGGTTGGAGGCGATGCCGGGATAGCGCTCGCCGGAGACCTCGTCGATGTAGAAACAGCGCCGCACCAGCAGCTCCAGCGCCACGCCATGATCGGCCGGCTCGCTGTGGGCAATGGTGTAGTAGCGGTGGTGGTAGGGGTTGCCGAAGGGGTGGGGGCCGGGGACCAACACGCCGACGACCTGCCCCTCCGGGTAGTAGTGCGGGGCCTCGTCCAGGGTGAGGACGATCTGGCGCACCTCGTCGGCGTCCTTGGGGGTGATGCGCTTGGAGTCGCGCACCGTCGCGGTGTGCGTCTCGGTGCGGCCCGGGAGGTAGGGGATCGGGTTCATGGCTGCCACATGCTCGCGGAAAACCGCCTATCCTTCAATATAGGGCAGTACGACGGTGAGCAGGCAGTGGACGTCTTGGGCGTGAGCAAGTGGCGGCCGGTCCGCAGTGGGTGCTGCCGGGGGGCGGGGCCATGGCGTTGACCCCCATCGCCCTGGCGGCCGGTTTCATGGCGGGGCTCGGTGTGTTGTTGGCTGCACTGCTGGCGCTGGCCAGCCGGCGCCTGTACGTCTACGAGGACCCGCGCATCGACGCGGTCGAGGCCATGCTGCCGCATTCGAACTGCGGCTCCTGCGGCATGGCCGGCTGTCGCGCCTTCGCCGAGGCGGTGGTGGCGGGCCGCATCGAGCCGGCGCGTTGTACGGTCAATGCGCCGGAGCGCAATGCGCAGATCGCGCGGCTGCTGGGGGTGGCCGTGGGCAAGGCGGAACGGCGCGTGGCGCGCCTGGCCTGCGCCGGGGGGAGCCATGTGGCACGCATGCGGGCGCGTTACGACGGGCTGGCGAGCTGCCGGGCGGCGGCCTCGGTGGGCGGCGGCGGCAAGGCCTGCGCCTGGGGCTGCCTGGGGCTGGGCGACTGCGCCGCGGTGTGTGAGTTCGCGGCCATCCACATGGACCCGTTCGACCTGCCGGTGGTGGACACGGACCGCTGCACCGGCTGCGGCGACTGTGTGGAGGTCTGCCCCAAGGACCTGTTCTCGCTGCAGCCGCTCGCACACAAGCTGTGGGTGGCCTGCAAGAACCGCGCCGACGGCCCCACGGCCGAGGCGCAGTGTGAGGTGGCCTGCACCGCCTGCGGCCGCTGTGTGGCGGACGCCGCGCCCGGCTTGATCCGGCTGGAGGACAACCTGGCGGTGATCGACTACGGCCGCAACGCGCTCGCCCGGAGCGAGGCGATCGAGCGCTGCCCGACCGGGGCCATCGTCTGGCTGGAGGGCGGGCGGGTCTTGCGCGGGCGGGCCGCCAAGCGCATCGTAAGGGTGACGCCGCTGCCGCTGGCGTCCGAGGGGTAGGCAAGTGTGAGCAAGGGGGTCGCCATGCTCGGCAAACTGTTGGACAGACACAAGGCGGAGGCCGGCGCCGGTACGCGGGCCGGGGCCCAGCCGGTGAAATACCCCGGCGTGCGCGACGCCGTCGACGGCAACACCGCCGTGATCCTGGTCGAGCGCGAGGCCTCCGACGCCGCCGGGGCCTACCCGATCACCCCCTCCACGCAGATGGGGGAATACTGGGCCGAGGCGGCCGCCGCGGGGCACGTCAACGTCTCGGGTCGGGCGCTGATCTTCGTCGAACCCGAATCCGAACACGCGGCGGCCGGGGTGACGGCGGGCATGGCCATGGCCGGCCTGCGCGCGGTGAACTTCAGCTCGGCCCAGGGCGTGGCCTTCATGCACGAGTCGCTCTATGCGGCGGCGGGCAAACGCCTGCCCTACGTGCTCAACATGGGCTGCCGCGCCATCACCAAGGCCACGCTCAACGTGCACTGCGGCCACGACGACTACCACTGCGTGGACGACACCGGCTTCATCCAGGTCTTCGCCCGCAACGCGCAGGAGGCGGCCGACCTCAATCTGATCGTGCGCAAGACGGCGGAGCTGGCGCTCACGCCGGCGATCATGGCCATGGACGGGTTTCTGACCACGCACGTGATCGAGCCGGTGCGTGTGCCCGAGCGTGACTTGGTGGCGGAATACCTGGGGCGGCCGGACGACCTGATCGACACGCCCACGCCGGCGCAGGCGCTGTTGTTCGGCCCCAAGCGGCGGCGCGTGCCGGCGCTGTGGGACGTGGACCTGCCGGTGGTCGCCGGGGCGGTGGCCAACCAGGACGCCTACATGCAGGCGGTGGCCGCACAACGGCCGTACTTCTTCGCGCACATCCCGGCGCTGATGGAGCGTTGCATGGCCGAGTACGCGGCGCTGACCGGCCGTCAATACGCACGGGTGAAGACCTATCGCTGCGAGGACGCCGATTACCTGATCCTGGGCCAGGGCTCCATGTGCATCCAGGCCGAGGCCCTGGCCGACTGGCTGCGCGAACACCGCGACATCCGCCTGGGGGTGGTGAGCCTGACGCTCTACCGCCCCTTCCCGGGCGACCTGCTGGGGCCCATCCTCAAGGGGCGCAAGGGGGTGGCGGTGCTGGAGCGCACCGACCAGCCCCTGGCCGAGGACCTGCCGTTGATGCGGGAGGTGCGCGCCGCCCTGGGCAAGTGCATGGAAAACGGCGCCGCGGGCGGGGAAGCGCCCCACCCCGGCTATGCGGTGTATGCCTCGGCCCGCGACCTGCCGCCGCTGTATTCCGGCTGCTACGGGCTGGGCTCGCGCGACCTGCAGCCGGGCGACCTGCTGGCGGCGGTGGAGAACATGCTGCCCGACGGCGGCCGGCGGCGCTTCTATTACCTGGGGTTGGACTTCGTGCGCGAAACACCGGCCAGCCCGCGCGAGGAGGTTTATCTGCAGGAGCTCACCGCGGCCTATCCCGGCATCGCCTCGCTCAGCCTGCGGGCGACGGAGAACCCGGACCTGCTGCCCAAGGGCGGGATCGCCGTGCGCATGCACTCGGTGGGCGGCTGGGGGGCGGTGACCACCGGCAAGAACCTGGCCATGACCCTCTACGACCTGCTCGGCTGGGACATCAAGGCCAATCCGAAGTACGGCTCGGAGAAGAAGGGGCAGCCCACCACCTATTACCTGTCCGCCGCGCCGGAGCCGATCCGCGTGAACTGCGAATACCGGCACGTGGACGTGGTGCTCTCGCCCGACCCCAACGTGTTCAGCCACACCAACGCGGTGGCGGGCCTGGACCGCGGCGGGGTGTTCATCATCCAGAGCAACCTCGCGAGCCCCGAGGCGGTGTGGGCGAGCTTCCCGCTGCACGCCCAGCAGGCCATCGTCGAGCGCGGCATCCGCGTGTACTACCTGGACGCCTTCCGCATCGCGCGCGAGGAGGCGACCAACCCCGACCTGCAGCTCAGGATGCAGGGCAACGCCTTCCAGGGCGCCTTCTTTCACGCCTCGGACGTGAGAGAGCGGGCGGGGCTCGACGAGGAGGCCCTGTTCCGCGCCATCGAGCGGCAGCTCGAGGAGAAGTTCGGCAAGAAGGGGCGGCGCGTGGTGGAGGACAACCTGCGCGTGGTCAAGCGCGGCTACCTGGAATTGAAGGAGGTCCCGGAGGCCGTCAAACGGGTCGGCGCGCGTCCGCAGGCGACGGCAGCCGCGCCCCTGCCGCCGCTGCTCGCCCGCCTGCCCGAGGCCGATGCGCGGCTGCCCAACCGCGCCGCCGACATCCACCGCTTCTGGCAGGCCACCGCCAGTTTCTATGCGAGCGGACAGGGCTCGGACAACCTGGCCGACCCCTTCATGGGGTTGTCGCTCATCCCGGCGATCTCCGGGATCTTCCGCGACATGACCCAGATCCGCTACGAGCACCCGGAGTGGGTCCCGGAGAACTGTACCGCCTGCGGCGAGTGTTACACCGCCTGCCCGGACTCGGCCATCCCCGGCCTGGTGAGCACGCCCGGCGACATCCTCGCCACCGCGATCAACCGCATCGAGACCGGCGGCCGGCCCACCCGCTTCCTGCGCCGCGCCGTGCGCACGGTGGAGAAGAAGCTGCGCGCCGCCATCGAGCGCGACTCGCATGGCCCGACCACTGCCGATGATCAGGCAAAGTCACCTGCGGGCCATGCGAGTCCCCTCTCCCCCAACCCCTCCCCCGCCCGCGGGGGAGGGGAGCCTCGAGAATCGCGCCGCGATTCGGGTATTGACGTGCGCGCCCTGCTGGACGCGGCCATCGCCGAGACCCTGGCGGAGGACCCCGCCCAGGGCGAGGCGCGGGCCGCGCTGGAGGCCGAGTTCGAACTGCTGCGCGAGGCCCTGGGCGGCTTCAAGTTCGCCGCCACCAAGCCCTATTGGAGCACGCGCGAGAAGCGGGCCAAGGGCAGCGGCGGGCTGCTGTCGATCACCGTCAACCCCTACACCTGCAAGGGCTGCCGGTTGTGTGTGGAGGTCTGCGACGACGCCGCCCTGCGCATGGTCACGCAGACCGAGGCGAGTGTGGCGCAGCTCAAGCGCGACTGGGCGTTCTGGCTGGATCTGCCCAACACCCCGCGCGAGTTCATCCGCATCGAGAGCCTGGACGAGAAGATCGGGGCGCTGACCACCCTGCTGCTGGACAAGAAGAACTATGCCTCGATGACCTGCGGCGACGGGGCCTGCATGGGCTGCGGCGAGAAGACCGCCATCCACCTCTTCACCGCCACCGTCACCGCGCTGATGCAGCCGCGCGTGCAGGCCTTCGTCGCCAAGCTCGACGACCTGATCGACCGGCTGGAGAAACACGTCCGCCTGAAGCTGACCGAGGCCCTGGCGCTGACCGACCCCGAGGCGGTGCAGGCCGCGGTGGCGGCGCACCGCGGCGAGGACCTCACCCTGGCCAATCTCGCCGAGACCCTGCTGGCCCTGCACGAGGGCCAGCCGATCGACCCGCAGTGGCTGACCTGGGTGAGCCGCTTGATCGATCAGCTCAGGGACCTGCGCTGGCGCTATGTCGAGGGGCCCACCCGCCGCGGCCGCGCCGAGATGGGGCTGATCAACGCGACCGGCTGCACCTCGGTGTGGGGCTCGACCTATCCCTACAACCCCTATCCCTTCCCCTGGGCGAACCACCTGTTCCAGGACGCCCCCTCGGTCGCCCTGGGGGTGTTCGAGGGGCACATGGCGCGCATGGCCGAGGGCTTCCGCGCGGTACGCCAGGCCGAGATCGAACTCACCGAGGGCTACAACCCCGCCCTGCACGACGAGCGCTTCGCCCGTTTCGGCTGGCAGGACTTCAGCGACGAGGAGTGGCGGCTGTGCCCGCCGGTGGTGGCCCTGGGCGGCGACGGCGCGATGTACGACATCGGCTTCCAGAACCTCTCGCGCGTGCTGATGACCGGCAAGCCGGTCAAGATCTTCGTGGTGGACACCCAGGCATACTCCAACACCGGCGGTCAGTCCTCCACCGCCAGCTTCGTCGGCCAGGTGGCGGACATGGCCCCGTACGGCGAGGCGCAGCGCGGCAAGCAGGAGCTGCGCAAGGAGATGGGCCTGATCGGCATCGCCCACCGCGGCGCCTATGTCCTGCAGGGCAGCGTCGCCCACACCACCCACCTGATCGAGGGCTACATCGACGGGCTCAACAGCCGCCGCCCGGCGCTGTTCAACATCTATACCTGCTGCCCCGTCGAGCACGGCGTGGGCGACGACCGCTCGGTCGAGCAGTCGCGCATGGCGGTGGAGTCGCGCGCCTATCCCCTGCTGCGCTACGACCCGGACCGCGGCGAGACCATCGCCCAGTGTCTGGACCTGGAGGGCAACCCCGCGCTGGAGGCGGACTGGCCCGAGTACACCCTGACCTACGTGGACGACAGCGGCGCCGAGCAGAAGATGACCCTGCCGTTCACCTTCGCCGATTTCGCCATGACCGAGGGGCGTTTCGCCAAACACTTCCGCAAGGCCCCACCCGACACCTGGAACGAGGCCATGCTGCCGCTGGCGGAGTTCCTGGCGCTCCCGCCCGAGGCGCGCGAGGGCCGCTACCCCTACATCTGGGGCGTGGACCGGCAGAACCGCCTGATGCGGGTGCTGGTCTCGGCCGAGCTGGTGCGTGCCAGCGCCGAGCGGCTGCAGTTCTGGCGGCAGTTGAAGGGGCTGGCCGGCCTCGACCGCCCGGCCGTGGATACCGAGGCGATCGCCGCGCAGGCACGCGCCGAACTGATCGCCCAGCTCAGCGCCAGCCTGGCCGCCCTGGGCGCGGGCCTTCCCGCCGCCGCGGCCCCTGCACCGGCTGCCGCGCCGACTGCTGCCGCACCGCCCGCCGCGGCGGCCGAGGGCTACGAGCCGGTGTGGGTGGACACCCCCGAGTGCACCGCCTGCGACGAGTGCATCAAGATCAACCCCAAGATCTTCGGCTACAACGAAAACCACCAGACCATCGTGCTCAACCCGCGCGGCGGCCCCTACCGCGACATCGTCCGCGCGGCGGAGAAGTGCACCGCCGGCTGCATCCATCCGGGCACGCCCTGGGACAGGAGCGAGCCGGACATCGAGCGGCTGATCGCGCGGGCGGCGAAGTACAATTAGGTGAGGCGTGAGGGGGATAGACGAACGGCCCTGATACCTTCATGCGCGGCGTCCTGACACGATCGTCCGACAAGCGATGATTGCCACCCGCCTCAACCCTCACCCCCCGGATCGAGTGCGGGGCAGCCTCTCACCCCTCACCCGGCTGTTCCGCCGGCGGCCCTCCTTCCCGCGCGGCCTGCACCTGCCGGAGCACAAGGACACCGCCGGCCTGCCCATCCGGCGGCTCCCCTTCGCGCCCGAGCTGATCGTGCCCATGCTCCAGCACATCGGCAAACCCGCCATCCCCCTCGTCCGGCCAGGCCAGACAGTGGTGCGCGGCGAGCCCATAGCCCGCGCTGATGGCTTCTATTCCCTACCCGTGCATGCCCCGGTGACCGGGGTGGTGCGCGCCGTCGAGCCGCGTCTGCTCGCCGACGGCCGCATGGTGACGGCGGTGGTGATCCACACCCAGGCGGCAGCCGACCAGCGTGTGCTGTGGCGCTCGCCGCGCGAGGTCGAAACGCTGACCGGCCCCGAGCTGATACAGGCCATCCAGGACACCGGGCTCGCCGGCATGGGTGGGGCCGCCTTCCCCGCGCACGCCAAGCTCGCGCCGCCCGAGGACGCGGTGATCGACACCCTGATCGTCAACGGCGCCGAGTGCGAGCCCTACCTCACCTGCGACCACCGGGTGATGCTGGAGTGGCCGACGGCGGTGATGGACGGCATCCGGCTGGCCATGCGCGCCTGCGGCGCCCGGCACGCGGTGATCGGCGTCGAGGACAACAAACCCGATGCCATCGCCGCCCTCACCGCGGCGCTGCCTGCCGACGGCAGCATCCGGGTGCAGGCGGTGGCGACCAAATACCCGCAGGGGGCGGCCGACATCCTGGTCTACACCCTGACCGGGCGCGAGGTCCCGGCCGGGCAGCGCAGCTCGGCCGTGGGCGTGCTGGTGAGCAACGTCATGACCCTGGCCACCCTCGGCCAACTGCTGCCTGCGGGCGAGGGCCTGATCGAGCGGGTGATCACCGTCGCCGGCCCCGGGGTTACGCGCCCGGGCAACTACCGCGTCCCACTGGGCACGCCGATGCGCTACCTGCTGGACTACGTCGGCGCCCGCGGCGGGGTGCGCGAGGTGGTGCTGGGCGGGCCGATGATGGGCCCGGCGGTGGCCTCGCTGGACGTGCCGGTCACCAAGGGGACCTCCGGGGTGCTGGTGCTCACGCCGCGCGAGCTCGCCTACGAGACCCGGCCCGTGCGCGCCTGCATCAAGTGCGGCGAATGCGTGCGTGTCTGCCCGCGGGGGCTCAACCCCTCCATGCTGGGGCTGCTGGCGACCCGGGGCGAATACGAGACCATGGTCGCCGACTACCATCTGGAACAGTGTTTCGAATGCGGCTGCTGCAGCTACGTCTGCCCGGCGAACATCCCGCTGGTGCAGCAGTTCCGCGTGGCCAAGGGGGTGTGGCGCAAGCGCAGCGCCACCCGCGCAGCGTGAGCACGACCCGGCTCGAACTGAGGACCACGCCCCACATCAAGGCCGGGCGCACGGTGGAGCAGATCATGCGCGCCGTGCTGCTCGCGCTCGCGCCGGTCTGCGCCTTCGCGGTCTGGCAGTACGGGCTCTCGGCCCTGGCCCTGATCGTCACCGTCACCGCTGCGTGTCTGGCCACCGAGCGGCTGGCCAACCGCCTGCGCGGCGAGGCGAGCACGCTGGGGGACGCGAGTGCGACCATCACCGGCGTGCTGCTCGCCCTCTGCCTGCCGCCCGCCTTCCCGCTGTGGATGGGGGCGGTGGCGGGCATCGTCGCCATCGCCCTGGGCAAGACCCTGTTCGGCGGCCTGGGGCACAACGTCTTCAATCCCGCCCTGGTGGGCCGCGCCTTCGTCCAGGCCGCCTTCCCGGCCGCCATCACCAGCTGGGTGCCGGCCTACGCACCGGACCGCTTCACCGCGTTCATCCCCTCGACCCTGACCCCGCCGCTCATGCAGCCGCCGGACGTGAGCGCCTGGGCGCAGGCGGCGGTGGACGGCTTCACCGGCGCCACCCCCCTGGCGCGCTGGAAGTACGACAACGTGCTCACCCCCGCCGCGGATTTCTTCGCCGGCAGCGTCGCCGGCTCCACCGGCGAGACCGGCGCCGTGCTGATCCTGCTGGGCGGGCTCTATCTCGCGGCGCGCCGCTACCTCGACTGGCGCATCCCGGTCGCCGTGCTGGGGAGTGCGGCGCTCGCGGCCTGGCTGTTCCAGCTCTGGGCCCCTGAGCGCTACCCCGAGCCCCTGTTTGTCCTGCTCTCCGGCGGCCTCATGCTGGGGGCGGTGTTCATGGCCACGGACATGGTGACCTCGCCGGTCACACCGCTGGGGGTCTGGCTCTACGGGGCGTTGATCGGCGTGCTGACGGTGCTGATCCGCTATTTCGGCGGCATGCCGGAGGGGGTCATGTACGCCATCCTGGTCGGCAACGCGCTCACCCCGCTGATCGACCGGTACACCCCACCCAGGGCCTTCGGCACCGGAGGCCGGCGATGAACGCGTTGCCCACCTCCAGCCTGGCGATGGTCCGCACCCTGGGGCTGGTCGCCGCCATCTGCGGCGCCCTGGTGGTCACCGCCTATCAGGGCACGCTCGCCTCGGTCGAGGCCAACCGTCGACTGGCCCTGGAGCACGCGGTCTTCCAGACCATTCCGGGGGCGGTGCACATGCGCGCCTTTGTGGCGACCCCGGCCGGCATCGTCCCGGCGGAGGGGGCACCCGCAGCGGCGGGGGAGCGCTTTTACGCCGCCTACGACGCCGGCGGCCGTCTGCTGGGCATCGCCGCCGAAGCCGCTGCCTTCGGCTATGCCGGAGAGGTGCGCGTGCTCTATGCCTATGACCCCGCGCGCGAGGCGATCACGGGGCTCACCGTGGTGGCGCACAAGGAGACGCCGGGTATCGGCGACAAGGTCATCCATGACGCCGCCTTCCAGGCCAATTTCCGGGCCCTGGATGCGCGCCTCAACGCCGCGCGCACGGCCCTGGCCAACCCCATCCGCGTGGTGCGGCACGGCACCAAACGCGCGCCCTGGGAGATCGACGCCATCGCCGGGGCCACCGTCACCAGCCGGGCGGTGGGCAAGGCGGTCAACGCCAGCGCCCAGCGGCTGCTGCCCCTGCTGGCCCAGCACATCGAGGCGCTGCGCCAGGCGGGCGGGGAGAACGGACCATGAATGCGCAGCCCGCACGCCCCACCCCCATGGAGGAGTTCCTGGAGGGGATCTGGCGCCAGAACCCGGTCTTCGTCATGGTCCTGGGCATGTGTCCGGTCATGGCGGTGACGGTGTCGGCGGTCAACGCCCTCGCCATGGGGCTCGCCACCACCTTCGTGCTCACCGGCTCGGCGCTGCTGGTCTCCCTGCTGCGGGGTTGGGTGCCGCGCGAGGTGCGCATCGCCACCTACATCGTCATCATCGCCAGCTTCGTCACCGTGGTGGACTATCTGATCCAGGCCCTGAGCCTCACCCTCTACACGGCCCTGGGCGCCTTCATCCAGCTGATCGTCGTCAACTGCATCATCCTCGGCCGCGCCGAGGCGCATGCCTCGAAAAACCCGCCCCTGCCGGCGGTGCTCAACGCCCTGGGGATGGGTCTGGGCTTCGCCATCGGCCTGCTCGCCCTGGGCTCGGTGCGCGAGGTCCTCGGTGCCGGGCGTCTGTTCGGCCTCGCCCTCTTCGGCGCCGACTTCCAGCCCTGGGGGGTCATGGTGCAGCCGCCCGGTGGGTTCTTCGTCCTGGGGGGCTGGCTACTGCTGTTCAACTGGCTCAAGAAACGGCAGGGTCGTCTGCAAGCGGAAAGGGGTACGGCGCATGGCTGACATCCCGCTCGCCCAGCTCTTCCTGACCACCGTGCTCGCCAACAACTTCGTCCTGGCGATGTTCCTGGGGCTTTGCCCCTTCCTGGGCGTCTCCGGCCGTCTCGCCACCGCCGCGCCCATGGGGGCGGCCACCACCTTCGTCATGTTGGTGGCGAGCCTGTGCGCCTACGGGCTCAATGCCCTGCTCACCTGGCTGGGGCTGGAGTTCCTGCGACTCATCGCCTACATCGCCGTGATCGCCTCGGCGGTGCAACTGGTGGAGATGGTGTTGAAGAAATACAGCCCGGCCCTGTTCCGCGCCTTGGGGATCTATCTGCCGCTGATCACCACCAACTGCGCCATCCTCGGCGTGGCGCTGTTCCAGACGGCGCGCGAGTACAGCTTCATCCAGTCGCTCGTCTTCGCCACTGGCGCCGGCGCCGGCTTCACCCTCGCCCTGGTGCTGATGGCCGGGCTGCGTGAGCGGCTGCGCCTGGCCGCCGTGCCCGATCCGGTGCAGGGCACGGCGCTGGCCCTCATCCTGGCGGGGCTGCTGTCGCTCACCTTCATGGGCTTCACCGGACTGGGGGTGGGTGAGTGAGGACTTACCTGCTGGCCTCGGCGCTCATATTCGTCATCCTGCTCGCCTGGGTCGGCGTGCAGGGCGTCTACCGGCGCTTCGCCCGGCGCCATCCACGGCTGGGCCCCTACCGGGAGGACGCCTGCGGCGGCTGCGCCGGGTCGTGCGGTGATGCCGGGCACCTGAGTGAGGCGCGTGCGCCGCATGCCGGCATGCTAAACTCTCGCGAATTTACAAGACCTTGACCCCGGCCGCGGCCGGGTATGGGGATGGCGGAAGACAGCGATCTCGAACGCACCGAACCGGCGTCGGCGCGAAAGCTCGAAAAGGCACGCGCCGAGGGTCATGTCCCCCGCTCGCGTGAGTTGGCCACCTTTGCCGTCCTCATGGCCAGCGCCGGTACGATCGCCTTCGCCGGCGTGTTCATGTTCGACGCGCTCAAGCGTGTGATGCATAACGGCATGCGCTTCGGCCGCAGCGAGGCCGCCGACCCCGCCCGCATGCTGGAGATGCTGACCCTCTCTGGCTGGGAGGCGATACTGGTGCTGCTGCCGGTGGCCCTGGCCGTGGTGTTGGCGGCCGTGCTCTCGAACCTGATGCTCTCCGGCTGGGTCTTCGCGCCCAAGGCCTTCGCCGCCGACCTGGCCAAGCTGGACCCCATCCAGGGGATCAAGCGCATGTTCTCCTGGCTCGCCGCCGTCGAGCTGGTCAAGGCCTTGCTCAAGGCGGGGCTCATCGCCGGCGTGGCGGCCTTCGCCATCTGGCTGCAGTGGGAAGGCCTGCTCACCCTCGCGGCCGAGCCGCTGGAGACGGCCATCGCCCACTTCACCCGGATCACGCTGACCACCTTCCTCGCCGCCACCGCCGCCTTCGCCCTGGTGGTCGCCCTGGACGTGCCCTTCCAGCTGTGGAACTACCAGCGCCAGATGCGGATGACCAAGGAGGAGGTGCGCCAGGAGCAGAAGGAGACCGAGGGCGACCCGCAGATCAAGGCGCGCATCCGGGCGGTGATGCGCGAACAGGCGCGCCGGCGCATGATGGCGGCGGTGCCCAAGGCCGACGTGGTGGTGGTCAACCCCCTGCACTATGCGGTGGCGCTCGAATACAAGGAGCGCCGCATGCAGGCCCCGCGCGTGGTGGCCAAGGGCAGCGGGCTGGTGGCCGAACGCATCAAGGAGATCGCGCGCGAGCACCGCGTGCCCATCGTCGAGGCGCCGCCGCTCGCGCGGGCGCTGTACCGGCACGCCGAGGTGGGCGACACCATCCCGGCGGCCCTGTTCACCGCCGTGGCCCAGGTGCTGGCCTACGTCTACCGGCTGCAGCAGCCGGGACCGCGCCCGGAGCCGCCGCAGGACTGGCAGGTGCCGCCGGCGCTGGACCCGGCCACGGCCGCCGCCCAGGGGGCTGAGACCTGATGGCGCAGGCCCTGGCCTGGAACGGCACGACCTGGCAGAAGCTGGCCGCCCCGGCGCTCATCATCGTCGTCCTGGCGATGATGATCCTGCCGCTGCCGCCCTTCCTGCTCGACATCCTGTTCACCTTCAACATCGCCCTGGCGATGATCGTGCTGCTCATCGGCCTGTATACCCTGCGGCCGCTGGACTTTTCGGTCTTCCCGACGGTGCTACTGGTCACCACGCTGCTGCGGCTCTCGCTCAACGTCGCCTCCACGCGCATCGTGCTGATGGAGGGCCACACCGGGCCCGACGCGGCCGGCAAGGTGATCGAGGCCTTCGGCCACTTCCTGGTGGGCGGCAACTACGCCGTTGGCCTCATCGTCTTCATCATCCTGGTGGTGATCAACTTCGTCGTCATCACCAAGGGCGCCGGCCGCATCGCCGAGGTCTCCGCCCGTTTCACCCTGGACGCCATGCCCGGCAAGCAGATGGCCATCGACGCCGACTTGAACGCCGGCCTGATCGGCGAGGACGAGGCGCGCCGGCGTCGCGCCGAGATTGCCCAGGAGGCCGACTTCTACGGCTCCATGGACGGTGCCGCCAAGTTCGTCCGCGGCGATGCGGTGGCCGGCATCATCATCATGCTGCTCAACATCATCGGCGGGCTCACCATCGGCGTGGTGCAGCACGGCCTGAGCTTTGCCGACGCGGCGCAGACCTACACCCTGCTCACCATCGGCGACGGCCTGGTGGCGCAGATCCCGGCGCTGATCATCTCCACCGCGGCGGGCATGGTGGTCTCGCGGGTGTCCAGCGAGCAGGACTTGAACCAGCAGCTCATCGGCCAGGTCTTCGCCAAGCCGCAGGCGGTCTTCCTCACCGCCGGCATCCTCACCTTGCTCGGCATCATCCCCGGCATGCCGCACGTGGCCTTCCTGCTGATGGCGGCGGCGCTCGCCGGCCTGGGCTTCTGGCTGATGCAGCGGCAGGCGGCGGCCGCCGCCCAGCCGCCGGCGGAGCCGGCCCCACCCCCCGAGGAGCCGGCCGAGGTCGGCTGGCAGGACGTCACCCCGGTCGACCGCCTGGGGCTGGAGGTCGGCTACCGGCTGGTGCCTCTGGTCGATCGCACCCAGGACGGCGAACTGCTGCGCCGTGTGCGCGGCATCCGCAAGAAGATCGCGCAGGACCTGGGCTTCCTGGTGCCGCCGGTGCACATCCGCGACAACCTGCAGCTCAAGCCCGGTGGCTACCGCATCACCCTCAAGGGTGTCACGGCCGGCGAGGGCGAGGTGCAGGTGGGCAAATACCTCGCCATCAACCCCGGCCGCGTGCTGGGCACCGTGCAGGGGCAGGCCACCCAGGACCCGGCCTACGGCCTGCCGGCGGTGTGGATCGACGCCAGCCAGCGCGAGCAGGCGCAGACCTACGGCTACACCGTGGTCGATGCCGGTACCGTGGTGGCCACCCACCTGTCCAAGGTGATCAACGAGCACGCCCCCGAGCTGCTGGGGCGCGAGGAGACGCAACAGCTGCTCGACCACGTCGCCAAGCAGCACCCGAAGCTGGTCGAGGACTTGACGCCCAAGCTCCTGCCGGTGTCCACCGTGCAGAAGGTGCTGCAGCTCCTGCTCGAGGAACGCGTGCCGCTCAGGGACATCCGCACCATCCTGGAGACCCTGGCCGAGCACGGTGCCCGCACCCAGGACCCCGAGGCGCTCACCGCCGCCGTCAGGGCCGCACTGGGGCGTGCTATCATCGCCGAAATCTACGGCGGAGCGCACGAATTGCAGGTGATGGCCCTGGAGCCCAGCCTGGAGCAGATCCTCACACAGGCCCTGGCCGGCCGCGGGGCCGAGGGCATGGGATTGGAGCCCGGGCTGGCCGAGCGGCTGGTGCGCGACACCCAGAATGCCGTCGAAACCATGAGCCGCAACGGGCTGCCCAGCGTGCTGCTGGTCAGCCCGCCCATCCGCGCCCTGCTGTCGCGTTTCCTCCGCCGCGTGGTGCCCGATCTGAAGGTCATCTCCCATGCCGAGGTGCCCGACGGGCGCAGCGTGCGCGTGGCCGCCATGATCGGGGCCTGACGGAGGGGCTCGCGTGATCAAGAAATTCCACGCCCCCACCACCCGCGAGGCCTTGCGCATGGTGCGCGACGCCCTCGGCGCCAACGCCATCATCCTGTCGAACCGTCAGGTCGGCGGCGAGGTGGAGATCATCGCTGTGGCCGACCTGGACGTCGCCGCGCTGGCCGGGCAGGCGGAGCCCGTCCTGAGCGTGCAGGCCACACGCCCGCCGAGCACCCACGGGTCGGGAACCGCATACGCTGCCGGCGCACATGCCCCGGGGGCCGGTCCTGCCGCGTCTGGGCAGGGCCGTCCGTATGACGTTCGGGCGACTGAAGCGCCGTCCCCGCTCACTGCGCGGCCACCCGCGGAGTTCGCGCCACCCGAGCCCACCCCCTTCACGGAATATCTGGCGCAACGGGAGGCGAGCGTCATCCGCTCGGCCCGCGCCGCACGTGCTAACGGTGGCAACGGCGGCAACGGCCACGATCATGTGCGCCCGGCCGTCGCGCCGGCACCCGACACCACCGCCACGACGCCGGCCGCAGACGTCCAGGCGACCACCGAGGCCCTGGCTCGGGAGATCCGCGCCCTGCGCAGCCTGGTGGAGGGCCAGCTCGCCGGCTTCGCCTGGGGCGAGATCGCCGGGCGCGAACCGGTGCGCGCGGAGGTGATGAAACGGCTCCTGGCCGCCGGTTTCAGCACGGCCCTGTCCCGGCAGCTGCTCAGCAACCTGCCAACGGCGCTGGACGTGGAGCGGGCGCTCAAATGGCTCAAGTCGGTCATCGCCCACAACGTCCCGACGCCGGGCGAGGGCGAGGACATCCTCGAACGCGGTGGGATCTACGCCCTGGTCGGCCCCACCGGCGTGGGCAAGACCACCACGGTGGCCAAGCTGGCGGCCCGCGCGGTGCTGCGCTTCGGCGCGGCCAAGGTGGCCCTGGTCACCACCGACTCCTACCGCATCGGCGCGCAGGACCAGCTGCGCACCTACGGGCGCATCCTCGGCACGCCGGTGTTCGCCGTGCAGGACGAGAACGACCTGGAACTGACGCTCTCCGACCTGGCGCGCAAGCACCTGGTCCTGATCGACACCGTCGGCATGAGCCAGCGCGACAAGCGGGTGGCCGAACAGGTGGCGCTGCTCTGCGGCGAGGGGCGCGAGGTCCAGCGGCTGCTGCTGATCGGCGCGCCGGCCCAGGGCATGACCCTGGAGGAGGTGGTGCGAGCCTACAGCGGGCCGGGCCTGATCGGCTGCATCCTGACCAAGATCGACGAGGCCCTGTCCTTCGGGCCCTGCCTCGACGTGGTCATCCGCCACCAGCTCAAGGTGCATTACGTCACCAACGGCCAGCGCGTGCCGGAGGATCTGCACGCCGCCAACGCCCTTTATCTGGTCGACCGCGCCTTCCGTCTGGCGCAGATCGACTCGCCCTACACCCCCGCCGAGGGCGACTATCCGGTGCTGATGGCGGCCATGGACCGCAGCGCCCTGCCCAACGACACCCCCGACCCCGGCGTGGTGGGGGCGCTGCGCTAACGGACATGTCTTTGATGAGGCATCCCAGAGCTTGAAAGTCATGTCCGTTTCCCTCACCCCCAACCCCCCGGACAAAACCCTCCGGGGCAGGCTCTCTCCCGCTTGCAGGAGAGGGGAGCTTCGAGAGTCGGCTCCCCGACTTTTACGCTAAGCCCCCGACACCATGCACGACCAGGCCGCGGGTTTGCGCAGGATCATGGGGCATGCCCCGCGCTTTCGGGTCATCGGCCTGTTCGGCACCGACGCCACCCTGACGGCCCTGGCCGGCGCCCATCTGGCACACGCCCTGAGCCTGCGCGGCACGCCCGTGTGGGTGGTGGATGAGGCCCTCGCCCCGCACAACGCCGCCACCTGCCTGGGCCTCGTCGCCCGGACCACCCTCGACCAGACCCTGCGGCGCGATGGCCAGGTGGCACAGGCCTTGATCGAGGCGGCGCCAGGCTTGCACTGCCTGCCCGCCAACGGCGGCCTGCCCTGGCTCGCCGGCGTGCCCGAGCGGCGCTGGCGCGCGGCGGTGGAGGGCCTCACCGCCCGACCACCGCAGCCCGAGTGTCTGCTCCTGCTGGCCCCGCCCGCGCGCGAGGACCTGAGTCTCGCGTTGTGCGCGCCGCAACGCCTGCTCATCCTGCCCCAGGGCAGGCAGGCCCTCACCCGCGCCTATGCCCTGCTCAAGTCGGTGCAGCGCAGCCATCCCAGCGAGCACTGGCAGGTCCTGGTGACGCAGGCGGCGGACGACGAGGCCGCGCGCACCACCTTCACCGCCCTGGAGGGCACGGCGCAGCGCTTCCTCGGCCTGCGCCCGCACTGGCTTGGCAGCGTGCCGCCGGATCCCGCCCTGACCGAGGCCATGCGGCATTTGCGCAGCGTCCGTGAGATCCCCGCCGAGCGGCCGGCCATGCTGGCCTTTCGCCGTCTGGCCGACGCCCTGATGGACACGCCCGCCCCGGCCGGCCTATACCCGCCGGAGGAATTCTGGCTGAAAATGTGGATGTTCAGTCGTTTGCTCGCCGAAACGCCCCCGGAGAGGGAACCCGATGCCCAGCTCAGCTGAGTCGACCGAAGGCCTGGTGCGCGAATACCTACCGCTGGTCAAGCGGATCGCCTACCATCTCATGACGCGCCTGCCCGCCAGCGTCGAGGTCGACGATCTGATCCAGGCGGGGCTCATCGGCTTGCTCGACGCCGTGGAGCGCTACGACGACAGCCAGGGCGCCAATTTCGAGACTTACGCCACCCAGCGCATCCGTGGCGCCATGCTCGACGAACTGCGGGAGGCCGACTGGGCCTCGCGCAACGTGCGCAAGGCGGCGCGGCAGATCGAAAACGCCATCCATACCCTGGAGCAGCGCCTCAAGCGCCCGCCCACCGAGCAGGAGATCGCCGACGAGCTCAAGCTCGACATCCACGCCTATTTCAGCCTGCTCAACGACGCCCGCGGCGCCCAGCTGCTCTATTACGAGGATCTGCACGAAGAGGGCGGCGACGACTTCCTGGAGCGCTTCGCCGACGACATCTCGCTCGGCCCCTTCGACATCATCACCAGTAGGGCCTTCAAACGGGCCCTGGCCCAGGCGGTGGCGCAGCTGCCCGACCGCGAGAAGCAGTTGATGGGCATGTACTACGAGCAGGAGATGAACTTCAAGGAGATCGGCGCCGTGCTGGGCGTGTCCGAGTCGCGCGTGTGCCAGCTGCACAGCCAGGCGATCACCCGCCTGCGCAGCCGCCTGCGCGACTGGGGTGGCGAGGACGATTGAGGGACATGGCGGGACATACGCCGGGTCGCGGCTGCAAGGCCCTGTCCGCCCCTCTCTGCACCGGCCTGCCGAGACGAGGCTGACACCCCGGACCCATGCCGCGCCGCCTGGACATCATCAGCCTGATCGGCCTCGGCCTGGGGCTGGCCGCCATCATCCTGGGGCAGGCGCTGGAGGGCGGTCACGTCGGCTCGCTGCTGCAGATCACCGCCTTCGTCATCGTCATCGGCGGCACCCTCGGCGCGGTGATGCTGCAAAGCCCGCTTAAGGTCTTCCTGGACGGCCTGGCCATGAGCCGCTGGGTGTTCCAACCCCCGCCCGCGCAGGCGGACGAGGTGCTGCGGCGCATCCTCGACTGGAGCCACCAGGCCCGCCGCGGCGGCCTGCTGGCGCTGGAGCCGAAGATCGAGGAACAAGGCGACCTCTTTCAGCGGCGCGGGCTGCAGATGCTGGTCGACGGCGCCGAACCGGAGGTGCTGCGCGAGACCCTGGAGCTGGAGCTCAGCGCCTTCGAACACCACCACCTCGAGGCCGCCAAGATCTGGCAGGCCGCCGGCGGCTATGCACCGACCATCGGCATCCTCGGCGCCGTCATGGGCCTGATCCACGTCATGGAGAACCTCACCGACCCCTCCAAGCTCGGCGCCGGCATCGCCGTGGCCTTCGTCGCCACCATCTACGGCGTGGGCAGCGCCAACCTCATCTTCCTGCCCATGGCCAACAAGCTCAAGGCCCTGGTCAACGGCCAGGTCAAGCTCAAGGAGATGTACATCGAAGGCCTGGTCGCCATCGCCAATGGTGAAAATCCAAGAATGATTGAAGCGAAACTCCAGGGCTACCTTCTGTAGAGGCGGCTATCGAAGGCACCGTATTTCGGCGTAGGCTAACATCCGCGCAGCGGATGTTAAGCCCGCGCCAGCGGGCGGCCGGAGCCAAAATCCGAGGATGATCGAGACGAAGCTACAGGGGTATCTGCTATGAACGCGGCCCACCGAAGGCAGGTCGGGTTTCGGCGTAGGCTAACATCCGCGCAGCGGATGTTATGCCCGCGCCAGCGGGCGGCCGGAGCCAAAACCCGAGGATGATTGAGAGAGAAGAGAAAAGGGATGAGAGAAAAGGCGTGTAGCGGGCTTCGACGGATGAAAGACATGCAACCGCTCTGATCCCCCCACTTTTCTCTCCTGTCTTTTCTCTGCCCTCTGCCCCCTCCCCATGCCCCGCAAACGCCCGCCCGAAGAACACGAGAATCTCGAACGCTGGCTGGTGTCGTATGCCGACTTCATCACCCTGCTGTTCGCCTTCTTCGTGGTGATGTACGCGATCTCCTCCATCAACGAGGGGAAGTATCGCGTGCTGTCCGACTCGCTGGTGCAGGCCTTCCGCGAGGCGCCGACGAGCGCCAGCCTGGTCGAGATGCGCGGCCGCCAGCCGCAGGTGCTCGATGGCAGCGGCCGGCCCATCGGCCGCGCCCAGCCGCAGACGGCCGCCGCGCCGCCGGAGGCGGAGCGCATGAAGCGCGTGGCCAAGGACGTCCTCGAGGCCATGGCCCCCCTGATCAAGGAGGGCCAGGTGCGGGTCACGCAATCACCGCGCGGCATCACGGTGGAGATCAATGCCAGCGTGCTGTTCGCCACCGGCGAGGCCCAGTTGCAACCCGGCTCCATCGAGACCCTCACCGCCGTGGCACGGGTGCTGGCGCAGGTGGACAACCCCATCCAGGTCGAGGGCCACACCGACAACGTACCGATCCGCAGTCCCAACTACCCCTCCAACTGGGAGCTGTCCTCCGCCCGCGCCGGCAGCGTGGTGCGGCTGTTCACCGAACAGGGGGTGGCGCCCTCGCGCCTGGTGGCCATCGGTTATGCCGACAACCGTCCGATCGACACCAACGCGAGCCCAGAGGGACGTGCCCGCAACCGCCGGGTGAACATCCTGATCCTGCACGAGCGCAAGGGCGAGGTGCGCGAGCTCGATCTGACGACCAGCTCGGGCGCCTGAGCGGGGCGAGGCCCTGATCGGCGTCGCTCAGGCCGGGGCGATGCGGAAGACCTCGACGTTGGGCGTGTATTCCAGGCGCTTTTCCACCCGGATCGCCACCTGGCCGCTGTTCGAGTGGACGTCGATGGGGGCGTCGGGCTCGATGCTGCCGGGCGGTGTGAGCAGCATGGCCGACTGCTTGAGCACCGGCGAGGCCTGCAACAGCAGGCTGGGGTAGAGCTTGCCGGTGTCGTTGCGGCGCACGTGCACCGAGTGGGCCTTGGGGGCCAGGAGCTGCACGCCGAAATAGAGCTCATCGTCTCTGGGCACGCGGAACCAGCGCACCAGGCCCACGCTCCAGTTGCCGTTGTCCTGGCGGATGCCGACCAGGTCGCCCACCTTGATCTGGGCCGTGATGGTGCCGCTCTTGCGCAGGGCGACCCCGCCCATGCTGTCGTCCAGGGCCTCGCAGCGCATCACCACAGGATGCGGCTCGGCGCCCCCACCCAGGCCGCGCTCGCCGCCGACCGGGCCGATGAGCTGATAGACCGAGCGCAGGCCGAATGACACCTCCAGTTCCTTGCCCCGCTGATAGCGCCGCCGTTGCGCCTGGCGCGTGATCGAGGCCCCCCAGCTCAGTTTCAAGCGATGCAGCATGACAGAGTATTCGGGGTCACGCGCCGCGGCCGGCAGGCCGATCTTCTCGGGGTCCTCCCTGGCCTTGAGATGGGTGGAGATCATGGCCAGGTGTTTGGCCAGCTCGGTGGTGTTGAGCATGAGGTCCCAGCGCGGGTCGGTGGGGTGCTGTTCCCAGGCGAGCGGCTTGGGCGGGGCGTCGGTGTTGATCTCGATGATGAAGATACCGACATTGCCCTTGGCCTCCTCGGCCGGAAAGACCTGCGCCAGATCGCTGAAGCGGGCGATGACGTCCTTGGCCCAGGGCAGCTCGATCTGCGGGAAGCGATAGGGATCGGCCAGCGCCATCAGCAACACGCCCTTGTAGATCTGCTCGACCGAGAGCATGCTCTGGCTGTCCTCGGGGATGGTCTGCGCCAGGCCGCTGCGCAGGGCGTAATTGTAGGTCTGGTGCAGGTCGACCCAGACCCCGGCGGGGACGTTCTCGTGGGTCTCGAAGCTGATCTCCAGGACCTGCTGCTGGGTGAGCAGCAGCCGCTGCAGATAGCGGGGCAGCGGCTTCTTGCTGAAATGGAAGGTCTGGTTGAGCCAGCTCAGGATCAGGATCTTGTAGGCGGTGGCCAGTTGCAGGAGCAGGCGTTGCGCCCGCTCGGGGTTGTGTCGCAGCCGGGCGGTGAGTGGCAGGGGCGCGCCGCTGTACTGCTCGCGCAGGGCGGTGACGGTGTCCTCGACGGCCGGCTCCAAGGCCTGGACCATCCTGGCCCTGACCTCATGCCCCATCTTGGCGCGGTTGGCGGTGTCCAGGTAATCCGCCAGGTCGGCTGCGGCCTGCAGGGGATCGGATAGCGGCAGCTGTTTGAGCCAGGCATCGACTTGCTTGGGCTTGAAGTCCAGGCTTATAGTGCTGGCGCTCTTGACGGGCGGCAGGCTGTAGCGGGGTTGCATGTTCTCATCCGATCGGCTTGCGGCCATTGTATGTAAAGCGTTTTGTCCTTGTAAATTCGCGCGGTGCGGCCCGGAAACCTGTTGGTCGTCCGCGGGTCTCTCAGATAGCTCTCTGGAGATGGGAAATGACGATGCGTTGGCGTGACTGGCTGCTGGCAGCCCTGCTCGGTGCGCTCTGCACGCCGCTCCTGGCCTTCAATCTGAGCGACAGCCAGGGTAAGGTGCACCGGCTGACCGACTACAAGGGCAGGTGGGTGCTGGTGAACTTCTGGGCCACCTGGTGCCCACCCTGCCTGGAGGAGATCCCCGAGCTCATCGCCCTGCACGAGGACCCGAAGCTGAACCTGAGGGTGATCGGCATCGCCGTGGACTACCGCAACCCCCGGCAGGTGCTCGAATTCGCCGAGCAGATGATGGTGAGCTATCCCATCGTGCTTGGCAGCTATGCCATGGCCAATCAGATCGGCCCGGTGCGCGGCCTGCCCACCACCTATCTCTACGACCCGCAGGGCCGGCTGGTGGCCGGTCACATGGGGCCCCTCACGCGGGCCGACGTCGAGCGTTTCATTCGTAAACAAGCCATCAAGAGGTGAGGACGATGCGCTGGTGGATCATGCTGCTGCTCTCGCTGTTCACCGTCGCCGCGGCGGCGGAGGTGCGCGACCCCTATGTGCATTTCTTCCAGCCCAAGCTGGGCGACCTGCATGGAGACCTGGAGACGGCCCGGCGCGAGGGCAAGCTGGGGGTGCTGCTGATGTTCGAGATGGACGACTGCCCGTTCTGCCACCGCATGAAGACCCAGGTGCTCAACCGCGCCGAGGTCCAGGACTATTTCCGACGCCACTTCCTGATCTACAACATCGACACCAAGGGCGACATCCCCATCACCGACTTCCAAGGCAACGAGACGACGGAGAAGGCCTTCGCCCTGGCCCAGCGGGCACGGGCCACGCCGGTCTTCATCTTCTACGATCTGGAGGGCAAGCCCCTGACGCGTTACACCGGCGCCACCCAGACCGCCGAGGAATTCCTCCTGCTGGGGCGTTATGTCGTCGAGGGGGCCTACAAGACCATGCCCTTCAACCTCTACAAGCGCCAGGCGGGGAGATGAGAACGGGGCATCACGCAAGCGGCTGCGGGTGTCGCGCATGAGGGCGGCAGTGCGCCGCCGGGTGAGCCTGTGCGCCCAAGGCGCGCTCTTCTGCCTTGCCCTCGCGGCGGGCACCGCTGCTGCCAGCCCGCTCACCCTGGAAGCGGTGCTCGCCTATGCCGATCATCCCCACCCGGAACTGGAACGGGTCCGCGCCCAGACCCAGGCCGCCGCTGCCGAGCGACAGCTCGCCGAGAGCCTGCGCGACTTCCAGATTACCCTGGACGCCGCCCTGCGCGGCGGCCGCAACACGCTCTCACACGAGTACAAGGCCGATCATCTCGCCCGCCTGAACCTGCGCAAACCGCTTTGGGACGGCGAGCGCTATGCCGCCAGCCTGGAGGCGGCACGGCTGGAGCAGGCGACCAGCCAGCTCGCCCTGCTCGATGCCCGCGCGCAAAGGCGTCTGACCCTCATGGCGCGCTTCTTCGACGTCCTGGTGAGCGACCTCCAGCATGCCGCCGATACCGAGTTGATGGCCGTGGCCTACGTGCGTTGGGACGATGCCAAGCAGCGGGCCGAGCTGGGCGAGCTGTCCGCCCCGCAGCTGGCCGAACTGGAGGCCGCCTTCCAGGCGCTGCGCGTGCGCCAACGCGACAGCGCGCGCCAGGTGCGCGAATCGCGCGCGCGGCTCGCCGCCGCCATGAACCAGCCCGACAGCCTGCCGGGCGAACTGGTCGATCCGCCGCTCAGGGACAACGACCGCGCCCTGCCCGAGTTCGAGCAACTGCTCGAACTGCTTAAGCGCGGCAACCCGCGGCTGGCCATGCAGCGCCAGCGCCTGGCGGCGGCGGCGAGCCGGATCGCCGCCGTGCGCGCCGACGACAGCCCCCGCCTGGAGTTCGAGGCCGAGGCGGCCGCCTATTCCCGTGAGAGCACGACGCGGGACAATCTGCGCGCCGGCATCCACTTCGTCTGGCCGCTCTACGACGGCCGCCAGCGTGATGCCCGCATCGCGCGCGAACAGGCGCTCATGCAGCAGCTACAGGCCGAATACGACCAGCTCTGGCTGGATCTACGCCAGAGCCTGCTCGAGACCTGGAACGAGATCCAACACCTGCGCGAGGCCGAGCGGCGGGCCGCCGAGGTCGAGGCGACCTACCGCGACCTGGCGCTGGACCGCGCACGGGCCGAATACGAACTGGAGCTTAAGACCAACCTTGGCACCAGCATGGCGCAGACCCAGCTGGCCAAGTTGCGCCGCCGGGTGACCGAATACCGCCTGGCCCTGGCCTGGGAGCGGCTCGCCGGGCTGCTCGGCGGACCTTTGGAGACGGTGCTCAAGACGGAGAGGGAGACGCGATGAGGTGGGGGCACAGACCTTGGGCATGGTTGCTGCTGATCGGGTTCCTCCCCGCACAGGCGGCGGAATACGCCGGCGCGCTCGAGTGGTCGCAGCGGGCGGATCTCTCCCTGCCGGTGTCCGGCGTGGTGGAGACGGTCGAGGTCGGTCCCGGACAGACGGTCCCGTCCGGCCAGGTCCTGCTGCGCCTCGACCTCACCCCCTTCAAGGCCCAGGTGGCGGAGCTGCGCGCCGAGGTCGACCGTCACGCCGAGGAGCTCGCCGATGCGCAACGCGAACTGGATCGCGCCCAGGAGCTCTATGCCCGCACGGTGACCTCCACCACCGAACTGGACGCCGCCAAACTGCGCCACGCACGCGCCGCCGCCGGCCTCGCCGCCGCGCAGGCGCGGCTGGAGCGCTCCCGCTGGCAGCTCGCCCAGGCCGAGCTGCGGGCCCCCTTCAACGCCGTGGTGCTGGCGCGTCGGGCCGAACCCGGTATGGCGGTGGCCGCGCAATGCCAGCCCCCCGCCCTGGTGAGCCTCGCCCGGGCCGACGAGATCCTCGCCCGCGTGCACCTCAGCCCCCGTCAGGCGAGCGCCATACGGCCTGGTATGCGGGCCGAGGTCGCGGTGGCCGGCACCACTCACGTCGGCGTCGTGCGAGGTGTGACCCACCAGGGCGGTGGCGAGACCCCCTACACGGTGGATGTGATCATCCCGCGCAAGGATGGCTTGGTCGCCGGCCTGCCCGCTGCGGTGCGTCTGCCCTGATGAGGGCACCGCGCAGGGCCCTGGCGGTTATACCCTAGTACATTAGTATAATAAAATTACCTCATCAACCCATTTGACCTATTAATATAAGTCTCATCTAATATTCAACAACCGGCCCCGGCCCGGGGCCCAGTGTCTGCAACACCGAGAAGAGGAGCTTCCGCATGGAGATCAAGGCCTTTTACGACAACCGGACCAATACGGTGAGCTATGTGGTACACGATCCCGCCACCCGGGACGCGGTGATCATCGACCCGGTGCTCGACTACGACCCGGCCGCCTCCAAGGTCTGGTCCGAATCGGTCGACCAGCTGGTCGATTACGTCAAGCAGCATGAACTCAAGGTGCACTACATCCTGGAGACGCATGCCCATGCCGACCACCTCTCCGGCAGCCAGCTGTTGAAGAAGCACTTCCCCGAGGCCAAGGTGGCGATCGGCGAGCGCATCACCACCGTGCAGCAGATCTTCAAGAAGGTGTTCGACCTGCCCGAGGACTTCCCGACCGACGGCCGCCAGTTCGACCGCCTGCTCAAGGACGGCGAGGTGGTCGAGGCCGGTTCGCTGAAGATCGAGGTGATCTTCACCCCCGGTCACACCCCGGCCTGCGCCTGTTACAAGATCGGCGACGCCCTGTTCACGGGAGACACCCTGTTCATGCCCGACATGGGCACTGGCCGCTGCGACTTCCCCGCCGGCAGCGCGACCGACCTGTACAAGTCCATCACCCAGAGGATCTACACCCTGCCGGACGACACCCGCATCTTCGTCGGCCACGACTATCAGCCCGGTGGCCGTCCGGTCGCCTGGGAGACCACGGTGGGCGAGGAAAAACGCAACAACATCCAACTCAAGGCCGGCACCAGCGAGGCGGAGTTCGTCGCCTTTCGCACCGCCCGCGACAAGCAGCTGGCAGCGCCCAAGCTGCTGTTCCAGAGCGTGCAGGTCAACATCGACGCCGGGCAACTGCCCAAGCCCAACCAGGAGTGCCGCCGCTTCCTGCGCATCCCCATCAACGTGTTCAACCTCCAGCACCAGTTCGACTGCCTGCAGCTCGACGAGGTCAAGCGCGAACCGCAGGACGCCTGAGTCCGGACTGAAACTCGGGAGGGCGGCCGACGCGGTCGCCGTCCCGCCACGCATGGGGGAAGCGAGATGGAGAACTTCACGCCCGTGACGGGCCTGATCGGCGGCATCATCATCGGCATCGCCGCCACCGTCCTGTTGTGGTTCAACGGCCGCATCGCCGGGATCAGCGGCATCTTCAACGGAATGATCACCATACGCCGCAAAGGGGACGTGCTGTGGCGCCTCCTCTTCATCCTCGGCATGGTGGCCGGCGGTGCCGTGCACCAACACCTGATGGTCGAGGAGATGACCTACCGGCCGCTCGGGGCGCCGCTGTGGCTGCTGATCCTGGGCGGCTTAATCGTCGGCTACGGCACCAGCCTGGGCAGCGGCTGCGCCAGCGGACACGGGGTGTGCGGCCTGGGCCGGCTGTCCGTGCGCTCCCTCGTCGCCGTGCTGATCTTCCTGTCGACGGCCATCCTCACCACCTATGTCGTGCGTCAAGTGATCGGGTACGCGCCCTGAGAAGCGAACTGCACAAGCTGAAGGTCTTCGCCTTCATCGCCGGCTTCCTGCTCAGCCTGGGCATCTCCATCTCCGGCATGATCGACCCCAACAAGATCCTCGCCTTCCTGGACGTGGCGGGGGACTGGGACCCCACCCTGCTGGTGGTGTTGGGCGGCGCGGTGGGGGTGACCCTGATCACCTTCCGTTTCGTCCTGCGACTGCCCAAACCGGTGTTCCACAGCCAGTTCGTGCTGCCCACCCTGACCCGCGCCGACCGGCCGCTGATCATCGGCCAGATCCTCTTCGGCATCGGCTGGGGGCTGATCGGCTACTGCCCGGGCCCGGTGTTCTCGTCACTCGCCCTCGGTTTTGCCGAGCCGGTCATCGTCATGCTGGCCATGGTGGGCGGGGCCCTGCTCTACAAGCAGATCCACGCCAAGTCCTGAACGTCAGTCAGGGGTCAATGAACATGGATACGATCCGTCACATCGCCGTCCCCGTGGACGAATGGTCTCTGGCCGAGGGTCTGGTCGAGTTCGCCCGCCGCATCGCCGGCGAGTTCAAGGCCGAGGTCTCCCTGCTGCACGTCATCCCGGACATCATGACCATGAACGCGGAGATGCGCGCGCGTGTTATCGGCGAGGTCATGCAGTACCGTGACCAGGTGCGCGCACGGACCGGCATGGCGGTGCAGATCCGCACCGGCGAGGCCGCCACCGAGATCGTCAAATACGCCCTGCTGGAGGGCGTGTCGCTGATGGCCATGCCCACGCACGGGCGGCATGGGCTCGACCGGCTGTCCACCGGCTCGGTGACCGAGGCCGTGCTGCGAATGTCGCCGGTGCCGCTACTCATGTGCAACGAACCCGAACGCCAGCGCGCCGGCCACAGCCTGGACCGGCTCCGGCGCATCCTCATGCCGGTGCACACGGAGGCCGCGGCAGAGCCCATCCTGCCGGTGATCGTCGGCCTGGCCCGTGGCTTCGACGCCGAGGTCCTGCTCTACCATGACGAGCGCGGTGTGAACGACGTCGGCGAATCCCTGGAGCCGCCCGAGGCCGCGCGTGCCCTGGAGGCGTGCGCCCAGCGTCTGCTTGATCAGGGCGTGCGGGTGAGCCGCATCCAGGCGACCGGTGCGCCCGTGGCGACGGACATCCTCAACAAGGTCCGGGAACTGGACGTCGACCTGGTGGCCATGACCACCCACGGCCGCAGCGGCCTCATGCGCGGCCTGTTCGGCTCGGTGACCGAGGCCGTGCTGCGCCACAGCCCCTGCCCTGTCCTCGCCGCCCGCTACCAGACCGGCAGCTAGGTCTATACCCTGCGGCCCGGCACGGCCGCCCGCTCGCGCGGGCTTAACCTGCCTTGCGGCAGGTTAGCCTGCACCGAAACGGAAACGAAGACCGCTTACGCGGCCATCGCGTACCGCTCCTTGGCCATCCGCGCCGCACGCGCCTCCTCCGGGCTGTAGGCCTTGCCCGACCACAGCATGCGGTACGCGATTTCTTCGTTTCCGTTTTGGCTCCGGCCGCCCGCTCGCGCGGGCTTAACATCCGCTGCGCGGATGTTAGCCTGCACCGAAACCCGACCTACCTTCGGTCGGCAGCCTTCAGCACAGCTACTCCTGTAGCTTCGCCTCGATCATCCTCGGATTTTGGCTCCGGCCGCCCGCTCGCGCGGGCTTAACCTGCCTTGCGGCAGGTTAGCCTGCACCGAAACGGAAACGAAGACCGCTTACGCGGCCATCGCGTACCGCTCCTTGGCCATCCGCGCCGCACGCGCCTCCTCCGGGCTGTAGGCCTTGCCCGACCACAGCATGCGGTACGCGATTTCTTCGTTTCCGTTTTCACACAGCTCCAGGACCCGCTTGAACAGGGGCTGGAAGGTGTCGGAGCGGTGCGAGCGCTCGTGGTCCTCGAAGCTCTTCCAGAAGGTGACGATCAGGGCCTCGCGGTCCTTGAGCGGGCTCTCCACTGCCTGGCCGATGGTGGATCCCTCGTTCGAGACCTGACCCGAGTTCATCGCCACGAAGCCGCCGACGAAGCCGGTGTCGGAGTGGTAGGTCTTGACGTTCTCGCACAGCTCGGCCACGCGCATCTCCAGGTCGTCCACCGTGTATTCGGGCTTGAGGATCACACGGTTGATGGTGATGACGCCGTCATCGTTGAAGCCATTGATCAGGGCCATGACATCCTCCTATAGAAGAAGATAACCAAATACTGATGTACCAGGGTCAGGAAACGGGGCCTGCGCCCCGTCTATACCCTAGTGGATTTGTCAGCTTAAGATTGGGAAAGTTCATGGCCTCATAAAAAATTCTGTCGGTCCTGCGGGCTTGTCTCGATCGAACGATCGTTCTATGCTGCGCCTATCGAACGATCGTTCTTTTTGGCCCACCCGCTGCCCCCATGCCCCTGCGCGCCCTCCTGCTGGACTTCAATTCCTATTTCGCCTCGGTCGAGCAGCAGTTGAACCCACGCCTGCGCGGCCGGCCGGTGGCGGTGCTGCCGGTTTTGGCGGAGACCACCTGCTGCATCGCCGCCAGCTACGAGGCCAAGCGCTTCGGTGTGAAGACCGGCACCCACGTGGCGGAGGCGCGGCGGCTGTGCCCGGACATCGTCTTCGTCCAGGCCCGGCCGCGCGTCTATGTGGAGATGCACCAGCGGCTCATGCAGGTGGTGGACAGCGTGATCCCCTTGGGCGAGATCCTCTCCATCGACGAGGTGATGTGCGAACTGACCGGCTCCTGGCAGGAAGAGGCGGTGGCCGTCGCGCGGGCGCGCGAGGTCAAGCGGCGGCTGCTCGACGAGGTGGGCGAATGCCTCACCTGCTCGGTGGGCATCGCCCCCAACCGCTTCCTGGCCAAGATCGCCTCCAACATGCAGAAGCCCAACGGGCTCACCGTCATCCGCGAGTCGGACCTGCCCGAGGCCCTGTTCGGTCTGGCGCTGACCGATCTGCACGGGGTGGCCGGGGCCATGCAGGCGCGCCTGGAGAGCGCCGGGATCCACACGGTGGAGGCGCTCTGCCGCGCCGACCGCGAGACCTTGCGGCGGGTGTGGGGCGGTATCGAGGGCGAGCGCATGTACGAGCGGCTGCGCGGCCTGGAGCCGGCCCTGCCGCCGACGCAACGGGCGAGCATCGGCCACTCCCACGTCCTGCCGCCACACCTGCGTGATGAGGCCGGCGCCTATGCCGTGCTGTCCAAGCTCACGCAGAAGGCCGCCGTACGCCTGCGCGCCGAGGGCTATCTGGCGCGCCGCATGAGCGTGGTGGTGGAATACCGTGACCGAGCGGCCTGGGTGCGAAGCGCGCGCTTCGCGCCGATGTGCAGCACGCTCGATTTCCTCAAACTGCTCGCCGCGCTGTGGGCCGAGCGGCCGCGGGGTGAACCAGGCCGGACAGGCGTGCCTTCACCCCCCCCTCCCCCGCAAGCGGGGGAGGGGCCGGGGGAGAGGGGCCGGCCGCCGCAGCAACGGCGCACGCGCTGGGAGCCCATAAAGGTGAGCGTGACCCTGTGGGAACTGGTGGCCGCCCAGGCGGTGAGCGCCGACCTCTTCCCCGAGGCGGACAACCGGGCGGCGCTCGATGCGGCGCTGGACCGGCTGCGCCTGAAGTACGGGCCCAAAGCGGTCTATTTCGGCGGCGCCTTCGGCGCCATGCAAGAGGCGCCCATGCGCATCTCCTTCACCCATGTGCCCGACCTGCGCCTCGAGGCCGACAGTGCGGGGGATATGGCGCTGTATGAGGCGGTCTGAGACACAGGTAGGAGCGACGAGAGTCGCGACTTTAGTCGCTCCTACCCGTTGCCCCTGGGTCGGTCTGACCAACGTGCCGCCGCGGCATCGTCCGCGGCTCGCGCCTCGACCCAGCGGCTGCCCGCGGCGGTCGTCTCCTTTTTCCAAAACGGCGCCTGCGTCTTCAGATAGTCCATGATGAATTCGCAGGCGGCGAAGGCGTCGCCGCGGTGGGCGGCGGCGACGGCCACCAGGACGATGGGGTCGGTGGGCTTGAGCTCCCCCACGCGGTGGATGACGGTCAGGTCGAGGAGGGGCCAGCGTGCCATGGCCTCTTCGGCGATGCGCCTGAGCGCCCGTTCGGTCATGCCGGGGTAGTGCTCCAGGCGCATGCCCTGGATGGCGTGACCGTCGTTCTCGTCACGGGTGACGCCGAGGAAGCTCGCCACCGCCCCCACCTTGGGGTTGTCGCGGTGCAGGGCGGCAACCTCGGCAGCGAGGTCGAAAGGTTCCGTCTGGACGGCGATCTTCATCGGCTCAGCCCCCTGTCACCGGCGGAAAGAGGGCGACCTCGTCGCCGTCGCGCAGGGGGTTGTCCGGCCCGGCCAGGTCCTGGTTCACCGCCAGGCGCCAGGCGCGTCCCTCGCCGAGTTCCACGGCCCACGCGCCGCCGCGACGGCGCAGCCATTCCACCAATGCCCCCGCGGTGTCGATGCCGTCGGGCAGATCCAAGGCCTCCTCGGCGGTGCCCAAGGCCTCGCGCAGCCGGGCGAAATAGAGCACACGCAGCCTCATGCCAGCAGCTCCGACAACGGGATGAAGGGCACCATCTCGCCGGGCGCTACGGTCTGGCCGATGTCGATGTCCACCAGGCCATCGGCCCAGGCCACCGAGCTCAACACCCCCGAGCTCTGGTTGGGGTGGAGTGTGGCACGGCCATCCGCATCGAGGCGCGCACGCAGGAACTCGCGCCGGTTGCCCGGTTTGTTCCAGGTGAAGGCGGCGGGGACCTGGAAGCGAAGCGGCGGCCGGGGGCTGGCACCCATGCGCTTGAGCAGGAAGGGGCGCACGAACAGGCAGAACACCACGAAGGCGGAGACGGGGTTGCCGGGTAGCCCCAGGAAGTCGGCCTCGCCCACCCGGCCGTAGACCAGCGGCTTGCCCGGCTTCATGGCCACGCGCCACAGGTCGATGTGGCCCAGGCGTTCGACGGCGGCCTTGACGTGATCCTCCTCGCCCACCGACACCCCGCCGCTGGTGATCACCACGTCGGCCTCGCGGCGCGCGCGCTCGAGCGCAGCGACGGTGGCCGCGAGGTCGTCCGGTACCTGACCCAGATCGCGCAGCTCGCAGCCCAGACCCTGCAGCAGGGCGGTCAGGGTGGCGCGATTGGAGTTGTAGATCTGGCCGGGTTTGAGCGGCTGGCCGGGGGTGACGAGTTCATCGCCGGTGAAGAACACCGCCACCCGCAGCCGCCGGTAGACGCTGAGTTCGGCAGCCCCGGCCGCCGCGGCAACACCGAGGCGGGCAGGATCGAGGCGCTCGCCGGCGGCAAGCACGACCTGGCCCGCCGCCATGTCCTCGCCGGCGCGGCGGATGTGGTCGCCGGCCGCGGGTGGGCGCTTGATGAGGACCTCGCCCGCCCGCGCCTCACAATCCTCCTGCATGGCCACGGCGTTCGCCCCCGGCGGGATGGGGGCCCCAGTGAAGATGCGCGCCGCCTCCCCCGGCGCGATCGGTCTGCCCACGCTGCCGGCGGCGATGCGCTGGCTGACTCTGAGCCAGCGCCCCTCGGCCCAGTCCGCGGTGTTCAGCGCATAGCCGTCCATGGCGGCGTTGTCGAGCGGGGGCACGTTGGCCACGGCGACGACGGGCCGCGCCAGGACGCGGCCGAGCGCCTCGCCGGCCGGCAGGGTCTCGTGCTCGCCGACCGCCTGTGCGGCCTCGAGCAATCGTGCCTGCACCTCGTCCATAGTCAATAAGCGCTCACCCATCTCTCTTGCAGACCTCCATGATGAAACGGCCGATGGCGGCGATGTCGTCGAGATCATACTGCCGTATGCCGGGCAGCGGTATGTCGCTCGCCACGGCCAGGATGCGGCGGTCGTCCGGATAGAGACAGGGTTTGCCCAGCGCGCTGCGCCAGACCTCCAGCTTCGGATGTGCGGCCAGCTTGAACCCCTCCACCAGCACGATGTCGCAGGGGGCCAGCCGGGCGACCAGCGCGTCGAGATCGGGGGCCGGCTCGGCCCGCAGCTCGTGCGTCAACACCCAGCGGTGGGGGGTGCTCAGCAGGACCTCGTGCGCCCCGGCCTGGCGATGCCGCCAGCTGTCCTTGCCCGGCTGGTCGGTCTCGATGGCGTGATGGCTTTGCTTGATCACCGATACACGCAGCCCCTGCTGCCCCAGGTGCGGCAGCAGCCGCTCGATGAGCGTGGTCTTGCCGCTGCCGCTCCAACCGACGATACCCAGCGTCTTCATGTGCTGATCATCGCATGGGCCTGGCCTGTCGGCCATGACCGCGGTCAAGCGGGCGGACCGCCGCCGGCGATCAGGGCCACGCCGCCCACCATGAGGGCGCCGGCGAACAGGTTGCGCGCCAGGTGCCGCTCGGCAAAGAACAGCGCCCCCAGGACGATGCCGAACAGGATGCTCACGCGCTTGACGGCGATCATGTACGCCGTCTCGGTGAGCGCCAGGGCCATGAAGTGGGTCAGCACCATCACCCCCATCAGGCCAGCGACAACGAGATGCGCCGGTCGCGGGCGTACCAGGGTCCTGAGCGAGGCCGGCTGCCAAAGGGCGAAGACGATGAGGGTGGCGGTGCCGACTAGGGCGAAGTAGTAGGCGCCGAAGGCCGCCGTGGGCAGGTGCTGCATCGCCCCCTTGCCCAGCACCGAGGTGATGCCGTAGATCACCGCCACCCCCAGCATGTAGCGTGAGCCGCGGTTACGCACGATGGCCGCCAGCGGCGCAAACCAGGTCTGCGGCCGCGCGAGGCGGGCGTGTTCGAGGTTGAGCACATAGGCGCCGAGCGTGACCAGGCCGATGCCGGCGAGCCCCGGGATCGAGACCGTCTCCCCCAGCAGCAGAAAGCCGGTCAGGGCGGTCAGGACCGGCGTGAAAGCCAGATAGGGCAGGGTCAGGGCGAGCGGGCTGTCGCGGATGGCCAGCACGTAAAGCACCTCGGCCAGCACCTCCAGCGGCAGCGCCGCCCCCATCCAGAGCCAAAAGGCCGGCCCCGGTGCGACGGGCGGGGCGACGAACAGCCAGGGGGCGAGCAGCACGGCGGTGAGGCCGAAGCGCACCATGACCAGGTCCGCCGCCGTATAGCCGGCGAGGAAGCGTTTGGTGGCCGTGTCCGCCAGAGCAAGCGCGAGGGCGCAGGTGAGCGCCAGGGCGAGCCAATCCACGCTCAGTGTAGCAGTCGCGTGAGCGACTCTTGAAGCGCCCCTCCCCCGCAGGCGGGGGAGGGGCAGAGGGTGAGGGAACCGTTCCTGGCCGGCACTGGCGCTCGCGTTGGCGGCGGTGGTCTACCAGCCATGAAGGGTCAGTCCGGCAGCTTCTTGCCGGGATTGAGGATGCCGAGCGGGTCGAACAGGCGCTTGAGCTCGCGCATCAGCGCAAGGGTGTCGGCGTCGAGGGCCTGCGCGAGGAAGGCGCGCTTCTCACTGCCGATCCCGTGCTCGCCCGAGAGGGTGCCGCCCAGACGCAGGACGGTGTCGATCAGGGCCTGGCGGCAGGCGCGCGCCCGCGCCATCTCGTCGACATCGTCGGCGTGCACCATGAGGTTGACGTGCAGGTTGCCGTTACCGGCGTGGCCGAAGGCGACCAGCGGCACGCGATGCGCCTCGCCCAGGCGGTCGATCGCCTCGACGAGGGCCCCCAGGCGCGAGACCGGCACCACCACGTCCTCGTTGATCTTCAGCGGGGCGATGCTCTTCACCGCGTGCGACAGCGACTTGCGCGCCGTCCACAGGCGGGCCATTTCCTCGGGTGTGAAGCCGCTCTGGATCTCCAGCAGCCCCTCGCCTTCGAGCGCGCGTGCCAGCGCCTCGACCTGCCGCGGCACGTCGTCGTACGCCCCGTCGGCGGCGACCATCAGCACCGCCTGCGTGCCCGCCGGCAGTCCCTCGGCGCCGCCATGAGCGCGGATCGCCTCGATGGAGCGGCGGTCCATGAACTCCAGGGCGGAGGGCAGCACCGGCTGGCGCATCACCCGCGCCACCGCGGCGCAGGCAGCGGCGTTGCTGGCATAGCAGACCCGCAGGTTGGCGACGCGCTCGGGCGCCGGGATGAGGCGCAGGGTGGCCTCGGTGATGAGGGCCAGCGTGCCCTCCGAGCCCACCAGCAAGCGCGTGAGGTCATAGCCCGTCGCATACTTGGTGGTGCGCGCGCCGGTGCGGATCTCCCGCCCGTCGCCCAGCACGGCGCGCAGCCCCAGCACGTGTTCGCGCGTGGCGCCGTATTTCACGCAGCGCGGGCCGGCGGCGTTCATCGCCAGGTTGCCGCCGATGCGGCAATAGGCCCCGGAGCCCGGGTCGGGTGCGTACATGAGCCCGGCCGTCAGCGCCAGGCGGTCGACCGTCTCCGTCACCATGCCCGGCTCGACGACGATCAGGCGGTCGTCCGGGTTGAACTCCAGCACGCGGTCCATGCACTCGAAGCTCACCACTACGCTGCCGGGGGTGGGCAGCGCGCCGCCCACGTTGCCCGAGCCGGCGGCACGCGGTGTGAGCGGCAGGCGGTGGCGGTTGGCCAGACGCACGATGGCCGCCACTTCCTCGTGCGATTGCGGAAAGACCACCGCCTCCGGCGCGCAGGCGCGCGGGGTCTCGTCGCTGGCATAGAGCTGCCGGTCCTCCGCCGCCGTGAGCACACGGTCCTGTCCGACGATGGCGGCCAGGGCGGCCTGGACTTCGGGGGCGAGCATCAACCCAGGGCGGCTTCCTGAAACTCGGCGGCCACAACCATTGCGTCCGAGTCCGGGAAGCGGGCATGCGCCGCGCGCACGGCGGCGTCATAGGCGGCACGGTCGAAGGGTGCCGCCGCTTGCGCCTGCATGGTCATCCGCAGGGCCTGGGTCATGACCTTGTCGAGCGACACCAAGCGCTTGGCGCGGATGATCCCGTCGCCCGCATCGACCAGGATGAGCCGAAATCGTGCCCTGTCCCCGGCCGCCTCGCCAGGCAGCTCTCGCTCCGCCTCGGGGATCAGGTGGACGTTGAAGGCCACGTCCGACCACTCGCACACCGCTTCGATCTTGTAGAGCAGAAAGGCCGCCGGCCCCTGCACATAGAGCGCCACCTCCACAGGTTTGGCGCGGAAGCCCTGCACCTCCGCCTCGGTGGGGTTCGACCAGAACAGCGTCAGCTCGTGCGCGCCGTGACGATAGAGATAGCGCGCACCCTCGTCGTAGCGCTCGTGCTCGGGCGAGTAACGCTCGCCGACATGGCGCGTCTCGGGCAGCGGCGCGGGGCGCGGGAAGGTGTGGATGCGCGACACGCTCACTCCGCTTGTTCCGGCAGCAGGGCGGCCATCATGGCCACCATGTCGGCGTCGAAATCGAAGCCCAGTTCCTCGCCCGGATTGATCGAGATGGCCATGTCGCTGCCCATGCGCCTGAGCACCCAGGCGAACTCCGTGAGGATGCCGCCGCTGTAGCCCGGCACCTCGGCGGTCAGGGCCTTGGCGCGCTCGGGGGCGGAGAACAGGATCAGCACACGCCGGCCCTCCTCGTCCTCCATGACCAGGGGTTCGGCCCGCGTGCTCGCCTGGAAGCCCTTGATGACATGCTTTTCGTCCTTGACCGGCATGAACACCTGCAGGTCCAGCAACTGTTTGGCGAAGTTCTCCGGTGCGATGAGGCCCGCATGCATGTCGGCGAGCAGTCGTTCCAGTTCGTTGCGAGGGGGATCGACGGTCATGGCGGCTCCAGGCTGTGCGTTGCAGGATAACATCGGGGCAGGGCGCGGAAAAGCAAGACTGGTCCTACAATCGACGCGGCATCAAAGACGAGCGGGCCTGTGACATGGGAAACGAGGACCTGCGCCTGGGGCTCGACCTGGGCGGCACCAAGATCGAACTCATCGCCTTAGACCGCGCGCACCGCACCCTGTTGCGCCAGCGCGTGCCGACTCCGCGGGAGGACTATGCGGCGACGCTCCACACCATCGCCGACCTGGTAAGGGCGGCCGAGCGCGAGCTGGGCGCGCGCGGCACAGTGGGCATCGGCACCCCCGGCGCCATCTCCCCCGCCACCGGCCGCATGAAGAACTGCAACTCCACCTGGCTCAACGGCCGGCCGCTCAAGGAAGACCTCGAACAACTGCTGGGTCGCGAGATACGGCTCGCCAATGACGCCAACTGCTTTGCCCTGTCCGAGGCCGTGGACGGCGCCGCAGCCGGCGCTGCAGTGGTGTTCGGCGTGATCCTCGGCACCGGCTGCGGCGGTGGTATCGTCGTCGACGGCCGCGTGCTGACCGGCGCCAACGCCATCGCCGGCGAATGGGGCCACAACCCTCTGCCCTGGCCGCGCGACGACGAGCGCCCAGGGCCCGCCTGCTACTGTGGCCGTCACGGGTGCATCGAGACCTGGCTGTCCGGGCCGGGCTTGAGCCGCGACCTACGCGTGGCCACCGGCCTCGACCTCAGCGCGGCGGCGATCGCCACCCGGGCCGAAGCAGGCGACCCCGACTGCGCCGCCGCCCTCGAACGCTACGAGGACCGCCTCGCCCGCGGCCTGGCGCACGTCATCAACCTCCTCGACCCCGAGGTCATCGTTCTGGGCGGCGGTGTGTCCAACATCGCCCGCCTGTACGAAAACGTCCCCAGGCTTTGGGGCCGCTACGTCTTCTCCGACCGCGTGGACACCCGCCTCGTGCCACCCCTGCACGGCGACTCCAGCGGGGTGCGCGGGGCGGCGTGGTTGTGGGCGGAATAGGCGATAAGTACAGGCCGTGACGACAGGCTCATCTGGTGAGCCTGTGGCTATGCAAAATGTCTGTTCGCTTCACTAGGGAGTTGGCGAATGAAGGGGCTGCAACCGATCGCGCATGCGGCACAGAATGCTGACGGCTCGTGGCGTGCACCGCACCCACTGGCCGAACACCTCACCCAAGTCGCGAAACTCGCCGCTGACCATGCCAGGCGCTTTGGCGGAGAAGACTGGGCCTATCTCGCTGGTCTATGGCACGATCTGGGTAAATATCGGCCTAGTTTTCAGGCTTACATTCGGTCCAAGTCCGGTTTCGAACGGGAAAACGCCCACATCGAAGGCTACAACGGTCGGGTGGAGCATTCCATAGCTGGCGCGGTGCATGCCATCAACACCCTGGAAGAAACGCACGGCCGACTACTGGCCTACCTGATCGCCGGTCACCATGCGGGGTTACCGGATTGGAACGGCGACAATTCCAGCCTGTTCCAACGCCTTGAGCGGGCAAGAAACGATAGGCATTTGCAGGAGGTCATCAACGCCAACCCTCCGAGCCACATCCTTAATCCTAAAGACCTTAAATCAGCAAGTCGCCCCAAAGGCGAAGCTAAAGACCTGCATCTGTGGCTGCGCCTGTTGTTTTCCTGCCTGGTGGACGCCGATTTCCTCGATACCGAGGCCTACATGGATCCAGACAGCAGCGCCCTGCGCAGGCAATGGCCCAGTATGGACGAGCTGCTTAGGCGCTTTACCGCCTACATGGAAAAGCTACGCACCCAGGTGGCGAAGACAGCGGTCAATGACCTTCGTGCCCGCGTGCTGGCCCAGTGCATCGAGCGGGCCGGGATGGATCGCGGCAATGGACTGTTCTCACTAACCGTACCCACCGGCGGTGGCAAGACCCTGTCCTCCCTCGCCTTCGCCTTGCATCACGCCAAGGTTCACGGCAAGCGACGAGTGATCTACGTCATCCCCTATCTCTCCATCATCGAGCAGACGGCCAACGAGTTCCGCAAGGTGTTCGGAGAGGATGTGGTCATCGAGCACCACAGCCATCTGGACCCCGACAAGGAGGATGCGGCCAGCCGTCTGGCCGCCGAGAACTGGGACGCGCCCCTGATCGTCACCACCAACGTGCAGTTCTTCGAATCGCTCCATGCGGCCCGGACCTCCCGCTGCCGCAAGCTGCACAGCATCGTGGACTCGGTGGTGATACTCGACGAGGCCCAGTTGCTGCCGCCGGACTGGCTCGACCCCTGCCTCGCCGCCATCCGCGCCCTCGCTGCCCACTACGGCGTCACCTTCGTGCTGTGCACGGCCACCCAGCCGGCCTTCCGGCCGCGAGAAGTCAACGACAGGAAATTTGCCGGGCTGTCCGAGGTGCGGGAACTCATGCAGGGCGGGCCGCACGTGCAGGCGCCCGAGGAACTCTACGAAGCGCTTGAGCGCGTACAGGTGCATTGGCCATCGATGATGGCGCCGCAGGATTGGGACGCGGTCGCGCAACGCATGGCGGCTCATCCCCAGGCGCTGGCCATCGTCAACCGCAAAACCCACGCCCGGGTATTGGCCGAAAAACTGCCTGGAGCCCTTTATCTCTCCACCAATCTCTGCGGCGCGCACCGGGCGGAACGCATCGACGAAATCCGCCTGCGGCTGGCCGCCAACCGGGAGCGCATGCAGGCCGGCCTGCCGGTCTGCCCGCTTCACGTGGTGAGCACCCAGCTCATCGAGGCGGGGGTGGATGTGGATTTTCCGGTGGTGTTCCGGTCTCTGGCGGGGTTGGACGCCATCGCCCAGGCGGCGGGGCGCTGCAACCGGGAAGGCCGGTTGAATCGCGGCGAGGCGCATGTATTCGTACCGCCCGAACCCTCGCCGCCGGGGCTCCTGCTCAAGGCCGAACAGGCCACGCGCGAACTTCTTGCACTTGACGCCGAGCCGCTCCTGTCGCCTTCCATGTTCGACCACTACTCGCGGCTGCTACTTGCCAAGGTCAATAGTTGGGACAAGGCGAACATCCGCGACCTGCTCATGCCTGGTAGTCAACTGGAATTCCGTTTCCGTGAGGCCGCGGAAAAATTCCGCCTGATCGACGACGATGGCCTGCCCGTGATCGTGCGTTGGGGCGAATCACCCGACCTCATCGATCAGTTGGATGCCGGAAAGTCCAACCGTTGGCTACTGCGCAAACTGCAACGCTACACGGTGAACGCGCACCCGGATTGCCTGAGACGGCTCCTCGCCCAAGGGGATGTCCGGGAAGCATTGCCAGGACTGTACGTCCAGACCAACGATCTCATTTACGATGAAACCTTCGGGTTCCTGGGCTGCGCCAAGGATGCGACCGCCTATGCCGCCCAGGACCTGGTCATCTGAGGGGAGGAAAGAGACCATGCCGAAAACCCTGTGCCTCAAGGTCTGGGGCGACTATGCCTGCTTCACCCGGCCGGAGATGAAGGTGGAACGGGTGTCCTACGACGTCATCACCCCGTCCGCCGCCCGCGCCGTGTTCGAGGCCATCCTGTGGAAACCGGAAATCCGCTGGTCGGTGACGAAAATCGAGGTCTTGAGGCCCATCCGGTGGATCTCCGTGCGGCGCAACGAGGTGGGGGCCATCGCCTCGGCAACCACGGCCGAGCGAAGCGGCGGGCTCTACATCGAAGACCACCGCCAGCAACGCGCGGGACTCTTCCTGCGCGACGTAGCCTACCGCCTGCATGCCCGCTTCGACGTGGTGGACGGCTCGAAACACATCCACCGCTACCCGGAACTGCGCAACCGTTTCCCACCGGAGCCAGAAGAAAGCCAACCCGAGAAACCGGCCAAGTATCTCGCCATGTTTGAGCGCCGCGCCCGCAAGGGGCAATGCGTCTGGCAACCCTATCTCGGCTGCCGGGAGTTCTCCGCCCATTTCGAGCTGGTGGATGACCCGCAGGCGGCGGCCCAGGCTGAACCACCCATTCCCCACAGCCCTGACCTCGGCTGGATGCTGCACGACATCGACTTCGCCGACGGCATGAAACCGGGGTTCTTCCGAGCGGTGATGAAAGATGGCGTTATTGACCTTGATGGCGTGGAGGTGAGGCGATGATCCTTCAGGCCCTTCATCAATACTACGAGCGCGAAAAAGATAGGCTCCCTAAGGAGGGTTGGGGAATAAAGGAAATTGATTTTGTCGTCGTCGTTGACATTGAAGGCAACTGCCACGCCTTCGACCCACTTGTCGAGAAAATAGGTAAAAACTGGGTTGGCCAACCGCTCACGGTTCCTGCGATTGGCCCACAGTTCGTAAAGCATGACAACTCCGGCAAGGATGCCAACCTCTTGTGGGACAATGTCTCCTTTGCGTTGGGCCTGGGCAAGAACGGGCGCAAGAAGTCACGATACTTCAGAAGACTTCTGCGCGACTGGTTTCACGGCAAGACAAGTGATCCTGCGGTTCTCGGACTGCGCCGGTTTCTTGTCCGCTTTGCACGCTTTCGGCAATTACGCGAACAGGTCTTGGCCATGCCCGGCATCCGTGAAGCAGGAATGCAAAAGCTTCTAAAAAAGGAGAACCGCACGGTAACGTTCCGGTTTTCGGAGGACGCCGAAACCCTCATTGCTCACCGGCCCGACGTCAAGGTGCATATTGGATTGGAGTCCGACTCGATAATGCCATCTGGCATATGTCTCGTAACCGGGGAACGAGACAGCATTGCCCGGTTGCATTACTCGCTGGAGGGTATAGTCGATGAGCCGGAGGCACCAGCCCGCAAGTATTTGGTTTCTTTCCAGGATAATCGGGGACTCGATTCTTATGGCAAGAACCAAGGCTTCAATGCGCCGGTTGGCAAGCGTGCCGCCTTTACTTACTTTACCGCCCTCACCCACTTGCTTTCGTCAAATCAACGGTTACAAGTTGGCGATGCCACCACAGTGTTCTGGGCTGAACAGGCCAACAGGATGGAGTCCCTGCTTTATCAGCTCTTGGGAGAAGACAGCTATCAGGGCTCACTTGCCGTCAAAGAACTGTTTGAGGCGCCCAAAACTGGAACTCCTGCCATCCACGATGACGGCACACGCTTCTACGTCCTTGGTCTATCTCCAAATGCTGCACGTGCTGCAGTTCGCTTCTGGCATGTTGCCACCGTCGGCGAACTGGCCATCCACATCCGCCAGCACTTCAAGGATCTAGAAATCGTGCAGCCCCGGTGCGTCAAGAACCCCTTCCTGTCCCTGAAGACTCTGCTTACAGCGGTTGCCCCGCCCTCCGCCAAACGGCCCGACGGCGACATTGACAACCTGCCGCCCAAGCTGGCCGGGGACTTCATGCACGCCATCCTGAACGGCCTGCCCTACCCACAGACGATCCTGCAGGCCGCGCTCACCCGCATCCGCGCCGAACAGGCGAAGAAGCAGGACAACGGCAAGCCCGCCGAGCACGTCACCTATGCCCGCGCCGCGCTCATCAAGGCTTGGCTCAACCGTCACATCCGTAAACATCATCCACAGGAAAGGGAGATCGACATGGCCCTCGATGAAAGCTGCACCAACCTTGGCTACCGCCTCGGTCGCTTGTTCGCGGCGCTGGAGCGCATCCAGCAAGACGCCGCCGGTGGTCCGGACAAAATCAACTCAACCATCCGCGACAGCTACTTCGGTTCCGCCTCCAGCACGCCTGGCGCGGTTTTCCCCACACTCATACGGCGCAATCAGCACCACATGACGAAGTTGCGCAAGGAAAAGCCGGGGCTGTACGTCGTTCGAGACAAGCTCGTGCAGGCCATCCTAAACGAGGGCTTGGACGGCACCATCGGTTTCCCAACCATACTGTCACTGCCCGATCAGGGACGCTTCGTTATCGGCTACTACCACCAGCGCCAGGCGCTCTTCACCAAATCCGAATCCGCAACCGACTACCAGGAGGAATCCCAATGAGCCTCACCAACCGCTACGACTTTGTATTGCTCTTTGACGTCAAGGACGGCAACCCCAACGGGGATCCGGACGCCGGCAATCTGCCGCGGGTGGATCCACAAAGCGGACATGGGCTGGTTACCGACGTGGCCGTCAAGCGCAAGGTACGTAACTACGTCGCTATTAAATATGCGGCCGACCAGGAAGCCCAGGACGGCAAGGGCGACCTGTCGGCCAAGCGTTTCGAGATTTACGTGCGGGAAAAGGCCGTGCTCAACCGCCAGCATCAGCGCGCCTATGCCGCCTATGACCTTGCCCCTGAGGCCAAGAAGCTGCCCAAGAACGAGCAGCACGCGCGCAGCGTCACCGGCTGGATGTGCCGCAACTTTTACGATATCCGTACCTTTGGCGCCGTGATGAGCACCAATGTCAACGCCGGCCAGGTGCGTGGTCCGGTGCAGATCACCTTCGCCCGTTCCATCGACCCTGTGTTCAGTTCTGAGCACGCAATCACCCGCATGGCGGTGACCAATGAGGTGGATTTGGAAAAAGAACGCACCATGGGCCGCAAGTTCACCGTGCCTTACGGCCTCTACCGCGCCCATGGCTTCATCTCCGCTCACCTGGCAGGGCAAACCGGCTTCGAAGAGGATGACCTGAACCTGCTGTGGGAAGCCCTCTGCCGGATGTTCGAGCACGACCACTCCGCCAATCGTTGCGAGATGGCCACCCGTGGGCTATACGTGTTCAAACACGAATCTGCTCTCGGCAACGCCCCGGCGCACACGCTGTTCGAACGTCTCGCGGCGAAGCGTGCCCCAGGCGTCGAAGTTCCCCGCTCTTTCAGTGATTACGTCGTCACTTTCGACGGCGAGGTCATCGAAGTGGGTACTGAACGCAAACTGGGCAATGGGGTTACCCTGTACCGACGCTGCTGAATGCGCCGGAGCAAACAAAATGACCGAACTCCACTTCATCGTCGAAGAGGCCCCCGAAGGCGGCTTCGTCGCCCGCGCCGTAGGAGCGGACATCTACACCGAGGCGGACAGCATGGCCGATCTGCATAGCCAAGTGCGAGATGCGGTACGCTGCCATTTCGACGAGGGTCAGATGCCTAGCCTCATCCGCCTGCACATCACCCGCGAGGAAGTGCTTGCGACATGAGGATTCCGCGCGATCTATCCGGTGGAGACCTCATCAAGCGGCTCGGCCGGCTCGGTTACGCGGTCACGCGCCAGACCGGCAGCCACATTCGCCTGACCTGTCGATCTCGTGGCGAGCACCACATCACCGTTCCCAATCACGACCCGCTGCGCATCGGCACCCTGGCGGCGATCCTCGATGCCGTGGCCGCACATCACGGCCTGACGCGCGACGAGTTGCTGCAACGACTGTTCGGCTGACGTGTGGTGAGCGCCACGGACGACCCCATCCCCATCTCGGCGCTGCAACACTGGGCCTACTGCCCGCGCCAATGTGGACTGATTTACCTGGAACAGTCTTTCGAGGACAACGTCCACACGGCGCGGGGTCAGGCTGTGCATCATCTGGTCGACACCCCGGGCCATGAGGTAAAGGCTAGCGTCAGGGTGGAACGCGCCCTGCCGCTGTGGTCCGACCGGCTCGGGCTGATCGGCAAGGCCGATCTCGTCGAGTTCCACCCCGACGGCACGGTCTTTCCGGTGGAATTCAAACACGGCCACAGGCGGCAGAAAATGCATGACGACCTGCAGCTCGCCGCCCAGGCGATATGCCTGGAGGAAATGCTTGGCCGCCCCGTGCCGCGCGGTGCCATCTACCATGCCAGCAGCCGACGACGGCGGGAAGTAGCGATCACACCGGAACTGCGGCGGTTGGTGGAAGCGACCGCTGACGCCATCCGCGCCATGTTCGCAGCGGGCACCTTGCCGCTGCCGGTGAACGACGCGCGTTGCCGGGAATGCTCGCTCAAGGCGCTCTGCCAACCCGAGGCCATCGCCGCCAAGCAACGACAGGCCGAGCTGCGTCGGCAGCTCTACGCCGACGATGATTGAGTCGCCATGCACATTGTCCTCAACACTCTCTACGTCCTGACCCCCAATGCCTACGCGCACCTGGACAACAACACCGTGCGCATCGACGTGGAACGCGAAAAACGCCTGCAGGTCCCCCTGCACCACATCGGCAGCCTGGTCGTCTTCGGCAATGTCCTGGTCAGCCCCGCCCTCATGCACCGGCTCGCCGACGAGGGCAAGAGCCTGGTCTTACTGGAGGACAGCGGCCGCTTCAAGGCCCGACTCGAAGGCCCCGTCAGCGGCAACATCCTGCTGCGGCAGGCACAACATCGTTTGAGCGCCGATGCCGCGTATGTCCTCGAATTCGCCCGCGCCATCGTCGCCGGCAAGCTCAAGAATAGCCGCGCCGTCCTGCTGCGCGGTGCCCGCGAGGCTGACGACGCCGGCGAGGCGGAACGACTCGGCCGGGCAGCCGACAACCTGGCCGCATCCCTGCGCGCGGCCAAAGATGCCGCTGACCTCGACACCCTGCGCGGCATCGAAGGTGAGGCGGCACGGGGTTATTTCTCTGCCCTCAACCTCGTGGTCAAAGCCCCGCAGCGGCCGAGCTTCCAACTCAACGGCCGCAGCCGCCGTCCGCCTCTGGACCGATTCAACGCCTTGCTCTCTTTCTTGTACGCCCTGCTTATGAACGACTGCCGCTCCGCCCTGGAGAGCGTCGGCCTCGACCCTCAGCTCGGTTTCCTCCACGCCGTCCGCCCCGGCCGCGCCGCCCTGGCGCTCGACCTGCAGGAAGAGTTCCGCGCCGTGTTGGCCGACAGGCTGGCACTCACCCTGATCAACCGTGGGCAGGTCAACGAGGGCGATTTCGACCAGCGTGCTGGCGGCGCCGTCCTGCTCAACGAGCAGGGACGCCGCAAGGTGCTCACCGCCTGGCAGACGCGCAAACAGGAAGAAATCACCCACCCCCTCACCGAGGGCAAGCTGCCGCTCGCCCTGCTCCCCTTTATCCAGGCCCGATTCATGGCACGCACCCTGCGCGGCGAGATGGCGGGCTACCTCCCTTACCTGGTGAAATGACATCAAGGGTGCGCCATGCTGATCATCGTCACCTATGACGTCTCTACCGAAACCCCCGCCGGCCGCCGCCGTCTGCGACGCGTCGCCCGCATCTGCGAAGGGATGGGCCAGCGTGTGCAGAAATCCGTCTTCGAGTGCCAGGTCAACGAAATGCAGTACGAACAGCTCGAGCGCGCGCTACTTGCCGAAATCGACGAGCAGGAGGATAGCCTGCGCTTATACCGTATCACCGAGACGGCGCAACTGCGTGTCCGACAATATGGCACCTATCGGTCCGTGGACTATGAGGGTCCGCTCATCGCTTAAGCCGCGAACCTCCAGCGACGCAACATTCACGGAGGATTCGCGCGGTGGGTAACATACTGATCTTTAACAATTTGGATCTGTTCGCCCGGACTCCGCGCGCCCCTATCCTTGCTTCAGGGATGGGTTTCGCGCAAACATCTGGGAATCCGCAATCGAAACAGCAGGTTTCGAAAGCGGTGCACCGCCCGGCCCTCGGGCCGGGCGCGGATTGAAACGGATCCGACATCTGGCGC
>JAKADY010000017.1 GCA_021826065.1 Pseudomonadota bacterium | reverse complement strand
GGGCGATGGCGGCACGCACCGCCTCGGGGGCCGTGCCGCCCGGATGCCGGCGGGCGGCCAGCGACCCCTCCAGGGTCAGGACCTGATACACGTCGGCCTCGATCTGCGGGGCGAAGGCGCGCAGCTCCTCCAGGCTCAATTCGGCGAGGTCGCAGCCGCGCGCCTCGGCGGCACGCACGGCGCGCGCGCAGGCCTCGTGCGCCTCCCGGAAGGGCACGCCGCGCTTGACCAGGTAGTCGGCCAGATCGGTGGCGGTGGCATAGCCCTCGACCGCGGCGCGGCGCATGGCCTCGGCGTTGACGCGCAACCCCCGCACCAGCTCGGCGAAGATGGCGAGCGTGTCGGTGAGGGTGTCGACCGCATCGAACAGCGGCTCCTTGTCCTCCTGGTTGTCCTTGTTGTAGGCCAGGGGCTGCGCCTTCATGAGCGTGAGCAGGGCCATGAGGTGGCCGTACATGCGGCCGCTCTTGCCGCGCATGAGTTCGGGCACATCGGGGTTCTTCTTCTGCGGCATGATGGACGAGCCGGTGCAGAAGCGGTCGGGCAGTTCGATGAAGGCGAAGCGCGGCGTCATCCACAACACCAGCTCCTCGGCCATGCGCGACAGGTGCATCATGATGAGCGCGCCGCAGGCGAGGAATTCGATGGCGAAGTCGCGGTCGGACACGGCGTCGAGCGAGTTCTCGCACAGGCCCTCGAAGCCCAGCTCACGGGCGACGAATTCGCGGTCGATGGGGAAACTGGTGCCGGCCAGGGCCGCCGCCCCCAGCGGCAGGCGGTTCACCCGCCGGCGGCAGTCGGCGAGTCGCTCGGCGTCGCGCCTGAGCATCTCCTGCCAGGCCATCAGGTGATGGCCGAAGGTCACCGGCTGGGCCGCCTGCAGGTGGGTGAAACCGGGCATGACCGTGGCGGCATGCCGCTCGGCCTGGTCCAACAGGGCGAGCCGGGTCTCGCGCAGCAGTGCCTGGATGCGGTCGATGGCGTCGCGCAGCCACAGGCGCACGTCCGTGGCGACCTGGTCGTTGCGCGAGCGGCCGGTGTGCAGGCGTTTGCCGGCCTCGCCGATCTTGCGGGTGAGTGCCCGCTCGATGTTGAAGTGCACGTCTTCGTCGTCAAGATTCCAGGCGAAGCTGCCGTTATCGATCTCGGCCTGGATCTCGGCCATGCCCCGGCGGATGTCGGCGAGGTCTTGTGCGCTGATGACGCCGGCACGCTCGAGCATCGCCGCGTGGGCCAGGCTCGCCTGGATGTCGAAGGGGGCCAAGCGCCAGTCGAAGGGTATGGAGGCGGTATAGCGCTTGACACGTTCGTCCACCGGCTCGCTGAAGCGGCCGGACCATACGCTGGGGTTGGGAGTATTGGCCATGGCTTGCGCGTTATGATTGCAGGTGAGGGCGTGCGGGTTACCCCCCGCATGTGCGAAGGGAGGATTATGCCAAAGCGCTCCGAGGTCTCACTGCCCGATTTCCGCAACCTGGGCATACTGCTGCGCGCCGCCCTGGCGGTGCAGCTGCTGGGCCTCGCAGCGGCCCTGGTCACGCGACCGGACCTGGCCGGCCTCGGCCCGGCCTTCCTCGACATGGCCGCAGCGATTGAGCCGCCGTTGCTGATCGTCCTGCTCATCGCCTTCTTCGCCGCCCCCTGGCTGCAGCGTCTGGACTATGCCCAGGGGGTGGCGGTCACCGTCGCCGCCAGCGCCCTCGTGGGGCTACTCTGGCACCTCTGGCTCACGCTTCGCTTCCCCGATGCCGGCCAGGGCAGCGTGTTGCGTGCCGCGCTGCTGTCGGGGCTCGCGGCCGGGGCGGTGCTGGCCTATTTCAACTGGCGTCACCGCGTGCTTTCCCCGGCGCTGGCCGAGGCCCGGCTGCAGGCGCTGCAGTCGCGCATCCGCCCGCATTTCCTCTACAACAGCCTCAACACCGTGCTCTCGCTTCTCCGCCACTCGCCGCGCCAGGCCGAGGAGGTACTGGCCAACCTGGCCGACCTCTTCCGCGTGCACATGGCCGACAACCGCCAGCTCTCGCCCCTTGCCCGCGAGCTCGAGCTGGCACGCGCCTATGCCGAGATCGAGCAGTTGCGCCTGGGCGAGCGTCTGCGCCTGGCCTGGAAGGTGGAGAACGCACCGGCCAGCGCCCTGCTGCCGCCGCTGGTGTTGCAGCCGCTGCTCGAAAACGCCATCTATCACGGGGTGGAGCCTAGCCCCTCGGGCGGCACCGTGCGCGTGGATGTGTTCGCCCGTGACGGCTTTCTGCACCTGGTCGTGCGCAACCCGGTCCACACCCAGGCCGAGCGGCACAGCGGCAACCGCATGGCCCTGTCGAACATCCGCGAGCGACTGGCCCTGCATTTCGACGCCGATGCCCGCCTGACCACGCACACCGTCGGCGGCGAATTCGTCGTCCAGGTGGTCATGCCGCTGCGGTTGTCAGAGGACGGAGGACAGAAGATTGAGGGCGGACGGCCTCCGCGGGGCCCGGGTCCAGGTGCCAACCGTCAGGCTTCGGCGTTCCAGGATCAAACGACCCCCGATTCACTGCGTCCGCCGCCCCCCGAGGGGACCGTCAGTCCGTTTGGGAAGACCTGACGCGTGATGTCATGACGTCACAACCGCTCAAGGTGCTCATCGCCGACGACGAACCGCCGGCGCGTCGGCGGCTGCGCGACCTATTGGCCGACGCCGAGCCGGCCTGCCCCAACCGGGTGGTGGGGGAGGCGGCCACGGGCACGGAGGTCCTGGCGCAGGCGGCCGAACACAGGCCGGATGTCGTGCTGCTGGACATCCAGATGCCGGGCCTCAGCGGGATCGAGGCGGCGCGCCATCTGGCCGGTCTGGCACAGCCGCCGGCGGTCATCTTCACTACGGCGCACGACGAATATGCCGTCCAGGCCTTCGAGCTGCGCGCGGTCGATTATCTGGTCAAGCCGGTGCGCCTCGCCCGCCTGACCGAGGCCCTCGGCCGTGTGCGTCCGCTCGGCGCCGAGGACGCCCGGCTACTGCCACGGCGGCATCTGTTGAGTAGCGAGCGCGGGCGGGTCTGGCTCATCCCCGTGCCTGACGTCCTCTACCTGCGTGCCGAGCTCAAGTACGTGACGGCACGTACCCGCGAGCGGGAGTTCCTGCTTAACGAGTCGCTCGTGCACCTGGAGCAGGAGTTCCCCGAGGCCTTCGTGCGCATCCACCGGCGCTGCCTGGTGGCCCGCCGCCACCTCGCCGGCTTCGAACGGGTCGGCGAGGGGGAAGAGGCGCACTGGGTGGCGGTGCTGAAGGACTGGCCCGAGCGACTGCCCGTCTCGCGCCGGCAGCATCAGGTGATCCGGGCGTTCCGGCCCTGAGGCAGGACGTCTTCAATGATGTGGGTCGCCGGCCGCCTGCACCGGAGCAGCGGTCAGATGCGACCGCAGCTGGGCCATGGCCTGGGCGATGGCCTGGTCGAGATCGAAGCTGTACTGGTCGACCGTGGTGATGCCCACCATGGGTTTGCTCAAGGGCGTGCCATCGGCGTCGAACAGGATCACGGTGGGCACCAGGAAGACCCCGTGCTGGCTGGCGAAGTCGCGCTGTGTGATGCGCCGGCCGTTGAAGTCGCGCATCGGCTGGGTACCGCGCGTGAAGACGCGGCGCATCACCAATTTCTCCTGGTATTCCGGGTTGCGGCTGGTGGGGATCAGGACCTCGTTGAGCGCGAGCTCGCAATAGGGGCAGCGCGGGCTGACGAAGGCCACCAGCACGGCGGCACTGCGGGCGCGGGCCTCGGCCCCATCCTGCTGCAGGTCGCGCGCCAGGGGCAGGCCTTCGGCCGCCCGGGCCGGCGCGAGCCCCCATGCTACAATGGCCAGAAGCAGCAGCCATCGTCTCGTCACTGTCATCGCCTTCCCCCATATGCGACCATCGATAGGATCATAGCGGGTGACCACGGGTTCCTCGAATAGTCTGAACATGCCCCCTGCCCTGGTCATCGCCACGCGCGAGAGCCAGCTTGCACTCTGGCAGGCCGAGCACATCAAGGCGCGCCTCGTCGAGCGCTATCCCGAGCTGACGGTGAGCCTGCTGGGCATGACCACGCAGGGTGACCAGATCCTTGACTCGCCGCTCTCGCGCATCGGCGGCAAGGGCCTGTTCGTCAAGGAGCTGGAGCAGGCCATGCAGGCGGGGCGCGCCGAGCTCGCCGTGCACTCCATGAAGGACGTGCCCATGGACCTGCCGGAGGGCTTCGTCCTGGCCGCCATCACCGCGCGCGAGGACCCGCGCGACGCCCTGGTCTCCAACCGATACCGCAGCCTGGCCGAACTGCCGGCCGGCGCCAGGGTGGGCACCTCCAGCCTGCGCCGCCAGGCGCAGATCCGCGCCGCATACCCCCACCTGGTGGTGGACACCCTGCGCGGCAACGTCAACACGCGGCTGCGCAAGCTGGACGAAGGGCAGTACGACGCCATCATCCTCGCCGCCGCGGGCTTGAAGCGCCTGGGGCTGGCGCACCGCATCGCAGCGCTGCTCACGCCCGAGGAGAGCCTGCCGGCCGTGGGCCAGGGCGCGCTGGGGCTGGAGACCCTGGCCGCGCGCACGGATGTCGCCGCCCTGGTGGAGTGCCTGAACGACGCCGAGACCGCCGCCTGTGTGCGCGCCGAGCGCGCCATGAGCCGCCGATTGCAGGGCGGCTGTCAGGCCCCCATCGGCGGTTACGCGCGGCTGGAAGGAGGCCGTCTGCGGCTCACCGCCTTCGTCTCCGACCTCGACGGCAAGCGCTTCTATCGCGCCGAGGCGTGGGGCGAAGCGGATGCCCCCGAGACACTGGGGGAGCAGGTGGCCGATGCGCTGCTCACGCAGGGGGCGGACCGCATCCTGCAGGCGCTCGTGCAGCGCCCGACCTGAGGGCGGTGAGACGGCAGGCCCGCCGATCGATGCAAGCGTCCACGGATCCAGCGGTGGTTGCCCCTCTGAAAGGGTTGGGCATACTCGTCACCCGCCCGCGCGATCAGGCCGAGCGCCTGATGGCCGAGATCGCCCGGCGCGGCGGCAAGCCCTGGTGGCTGCCCGGCCTGGAGATCGCCCCGCCTGCGGACCCCGCGGCCCTGGACCGGGCCCTCGATGCCCTGCCGCAGTGTCAGTGGGCGATCTTCGTCAGCCCCACCGCAGTGGCGCAGGCCTGGCCGGCGATCACGGCCCGAGGCGGACTGCCGGCAGGGCTCAGGCTGGCCGCGGTCGGGCGTGGCACGGGGCGTGAACTCGCCGCGCGGGGGATGGCTGCGGTCCTGACGCCGAGTGAGCAGGCCGACAGCGAGGCCCTGCTGGCGCTGCCGGAGTTCTCTGCGGTCGGAGGGCAGCGAGTGATCCTGTTCCGCGGCGAGGGTGGGCGCACGCTCCTGGCCGATACCCTCACCGCGCGCGGCGCCGTGGTGATCCATGCCGTCTGCTACCGGCGGGTGCGGCCGCAGGCCGACACCGGCGCGGTGCTCGAGGCCTGGCGCGCAGGCCGGATCGCGGCGGTCACCGTGTTCAGCCGCGACAGCCTCGACGGCCTCGTCGAACTGTTGGGGGCGCAGGGGCAGGATCTGCTGCAGCAGACCCCCCTGTTCGCCCCCCACCCCCGTATCGCCGAGCACGCCCGGCAGCTCGGCTGCGCGCGGGTCATCGTGACGGCCCCCGGCGAGGAGGGCATCCTCGCCGCCTTGCAGGACTTCGCAGATCGTGCCCGGTACTGAGACCCCCACAACGCCGGCCTCAGACGGCGCGGTGACCGGCGTACACGGGCCGGTCACGCAGCCTGCGGGCGCTCACAAACCCGCCGGGGATCCACCCCAGCCCGCGCGCCAGGGCTGGCTCAATCCTGCCCTGGTGCTGGCGGCTGTCGCGCTCATCGCCGTGCTGGGGCTGGCCTGGTACACCCTCAACCGTCTCCAGGACATGGAGCTGCAGCTTGCCCGCCGCATCGGCGAATTCGACGCCGCCGGGCGCGAGGCGCGCAGCGCGGTGCGGGATGCCAACGCCATCCTGAACGACCTCACCGCCCGGCTCAGCGCCCTGGAGAACCGGGCACAGGAGGCGCAAAGCCAACAACTGGCGCTCGCCGCCATGTACCAGGAGCTCGCCCGCAGCCAGGACGAACGGGTGGTGGCAGACATCGAACAAACCCTGTTGCTCGCCCAGCAGCAGTTGCGCCTGGCCGGAAACGTGCGGGCCGCGCTCATCGCCCTGGAGGCGGCGGAATCGCGGTTGGCGCGCCTGGGCAAGCCGCAGTTCGCCGGGCTGCAAGAGGCCATTGGCCGCGACATCGCCCGCCTGAAGCTCCTGCCAGCGGCCGATGTGGCCGGTATCAATGCCCGGCTCGACGTCCTGGTACAGAGCGTGGACCGCCTGCGCCTGGCCGTAGAGCCGGGTCCCACGCACACTCCGGCGCCGCAAACGGTCACCGGCGACCGCTGGCAGCGGCTGTGGCAGGGCACGCTCGACGAGCTCCGGCAGCTCATACGCGTGCAGCGGCTGGACAAGCCCGATGCCGCCCTGTTGCCGCCGGAGCAGGCCTGGTTCCTGCGCGAGAACCTGAAGCTGCGGCTGCTCGCGGCGCGGCTGGCCATGTTGAACCGTGACGAGGCCGCCTACAAGGCAGACCTGGCCATGGCCCAGGCCTGGGTGGAGCGCTATTTCAACACCCAGGAACCGCTCACCCAGGGCGTGCTCGCCAGTCTCAAAGAGCTGGCGGCCTTGCCGGTGGCCCAGCAGGAGGCCGACCTCAGCGAGAGCCTCAAGGCCCTGCGCGGTATGCCCCTCAAGGCGGAGGCGGCCGGGGGATGATGCGGCTCGTCTTCTGGCTGATCCTGCTCACGGCCCTCGTCGTGGCCTTCGCCCTCGTCCTACGCGCCGATCATGGCTATGTGCTGATCGTCTTCCCGCCTTGGCGGGTGGAGATGTCGCTCGCCCTGGTGGTGGCCCTGCTGCTGATGTCCTATGTCCTCTTCTACGTCGCCGCCCGCCTGTTGCGCGCGGCGCTGCGGCTGCCGCGCGACCTCCGCGCCTGGCGCGAGCAGCGCCGCCGCAGCCTGGCCGAGGGGGAACTGCAGCGGGCGGTGGGCGCGCTGCTCGCTGGTGAGGCGAGCCATGCCTTGAAGCTCGCCCGCCAGGCCAAAGCGCGCACGCACGCCCCCCTGGCGTCCCTCATCGGTGCCCGTGCCGCCCTGGACCTGGGTGAGGCAGAAGCCGCGCGCCAATTGCTCGCGGAGCTGCAGACCGAGGTGGGCGAGCTCAACGCCGCCCGCCAGGCCCTGGAGCGGGCCCTCGCCCCGACCGGGGGGCAGGACGCTGCGGCCGCGTCGCCCACCGTGGCGCCGGCTCAGGTGGCCGGGCCGCTCTGAAAGTCAAAGGAGTCGGAAAAGAACTCCGCTTCGGGCAGACCGCGCGCCACGAAGTCGCGGCGGGCGGCCGCCACCATCGCCGGCGCGCCGCAGGCATAGACCTGGTAGCCGGACAGGTCGCTGAAATCCGCCAGCACCGCCTCGTGCACGTGGCCCGTGCGCCCATGCCAGGTCTCCTCCGGCAGCGGCGACTGGATCACCGGGATGAAGGTGAAGTTGTCGTGTTCCTGTTGCCAGCGCGCCGGCAGCTCGGGCATGTAGAGGTCGCGTAAGGCGCGCGCACCCCAGTACAGCACCATCTGGCGCTTGACCCCCTGGTGGAAGGCATGCGTGAGGATGCTCTTGATCGGGGCAAAGCCGGTGCCGCCGGCGACGAATATGGCGGGCTTGTCCGACTCGCGCAGGAAGAAGCTGCCGAGCGGGCCGTTGATGCGCATGATGTCCTTAACCTTCATGTTGTGGAAGACGTGCTCGCTGAAGAAGCCACCCGGCACGTAGCGCATGTGCAGCTCCAGGAGCTGGTCCTCCTCCGGCGCATTGGCGAGCGACAGGCTGCGACGGCGGCCGTCCTTGAGCAGGAAATCGATGTACTGGCCGGGCAGGAACTGCAGGCGCTCGCTCGAGGGCAGCTTCAGCCAGATCCCCATGACGTCGTGGCAGAGTTTTTCCAGGCGCTCCACCCGGCAGGGCAGGGTCTTGACCGGGATGTCCTTCACCGCGCTGACCTCGCGCACCTCCAGGGTGAGGTCCGACTCGGGCATGGCGCAACAGAACAGGGCCAACCCCTGTTTGCGGTCCTCGGCGGTGAGCGTGCCCTCCTGTGCCGCCCCGTAATCGACGCGGCCGGCGAGGATCTTGCCCTTGCAGGCGCCGCAGGCGCCGTTGCGGCAGCCATACGGGAGGGCAAAACCGGCCATCAGCGCCGCCTCGAGAATGGTCTGGCCCGGTTCCACGTTAAACTGATGGCCGCTGGGCTGTAGGGTCACCTGGTAAGACATCCGATCTATCCTCAAAAAGATGCGTATCCTGATTGTGGGTTGTGGCGACGTGGGCCTGCGCGCGGCCCGACGCCTGCGCGGCCGGGCCAGGGTCTATGGCCTGACCCGCTCGCCCGAGCGGGCTGCCGCCCTGCGCGCCGCGGGGGTCGTACCCGTGATCGGCGATCTCGACGATCGCGCAAGCCTGGCCCGTTTGACCGGCCTGGCCGATGCCGTGTTGCATTTCGCACCACCGCCCGCCGAGGGCAATGCCGATCCGCGCACCCAAAGACTCATCGCGGCGCTCGCGCGGGCAAGTCTAGCACGTCGCAGCGGTGGGCACGGCCTGACCGTTCATGGCCGGCAGCCTCTCCGCGTAGAGATGGACACACGTACCGGCCATGAACGGTCCCCTCACCCCCCACCCCCCTCCCGCACGCGGGCGAGGGGAGCCTCGAGATCGGCCGTGCCGATTTTTACGGTAAGGGGATATGTGTATCGCCATGGCAACAAGGAGTTGCGGCCGCATACCGTGGTCTACATCAGCACCAGCGGCGTCTATGGCGACTGCGGCGGCGAGCGGGTCGCGGAGACCCGTCCGGTCCGGCCCCACAACGACCGCGCCAAGCGCCGCGTCGATGCCGAGCGGCGGCTGCGCATCTGGGCGGGGCGATCCGGCCGGCGGATCACCCTCCTACGCGCGCCCGGCATCTACGCCCAGGACCGCATGCCCGAGGCGCGTGTACGCCAGGGCCTGCCGGCGCTCATGCCCGCGGAGGACATCTACACCAACCACATCCATGCCGAGGACCTCGCGCGGCTCGCCGTCATCGCCCTCTTTCGCGGCCGGCCCAACCGTGTCTACAACGCCGTGGACGACAGTGGGCTGAAAATGGGCGACTGGTTCGACGTGGTGGCCGACCACCTGGGCCTGCCCCGGCCGCCGCGTCAGACGCGGGCCGAGGTGATGGCGGCGGTCACCCCGGCCATGCGCACCTTCCTCTCCGAATCGCGTCGGCTGACGAACGCCCGCATCAAGCAGGAGCTACGCTACCGTCTTCTGTACCCGACGGTGCGTGAGGGCCTCACGGCAGCTGCCCCGGGCTGAGACATGGGCGGGCGAGGGACCAAAGACGAGCCAGGCATGGCGCGCGGACCCGAATGGCGTGATTACAGCGCCGAGGTGCAGCGGTACGACTCGGTGGCCCTGCGGTTCGTGCTCGCCGGTGGCGGCATGGTCTGCGTCGGCCTCGGCGTGGCCGGCCTCTTCCTGCCGGTGCTGCCCACCACCCCCTTCCTCCTGCTCGCCGCTGCCCTCTTCGCCCGCTCCTCCCGCCGGGTCTACAACTGGCTGCTCAATCACCCGGTGCTCGGCCCCATTATCCTGGAATGGCGCGAGCACCGCGCCATGCCGCGGCGGGCGAAGCGCGTGGCGCTGGTCTTGATCGCCGTGAGCTTCACGGTCTCCATCGTCTTCTTCGTACCCGACTGGCGCGGCCAGCTCGTCATGGGCGCGGCGGGGGTGGTGTTGTGGCTGTGGATCTGGCGCATCCCCTCGCGTGACGTGCCGTGATCCCGCGGGTACTGGGGTACTGGGACGGCCAGGTGGGTCAGTCGTAGATCAGGACTTCCTGGCGCTCCTCCGACCAGTCTTCCTCGTCGGGCCGGGCCATCGCCTCCAGGTCACCCGGCCCAGCCTCGGCGTCGTCCACCCACTCGCGCAGCAGCTCAGAGCCGTTGATGAGATCGATGGCGAGCCGGTCGAACTCGTATTCGTAGGGGAAGTCGCGCCACAGGGCATAGTCCGGCCGTAGCCGCCGCAGGGCCTTGAAGGCGAGCGCCATCAGGCGCCAGGGGCGGAAGGCGTGATGATCGTAGGCCGGGTCGTCGACGTGGATCTGCACGCCGGCGCACAACTGCCCGGCGTGCTTGTGGAAGGTGGGCTCGAACCAGCAGGGGCGCAGCCGGCAGCCGGCGAGCCAGTGCGGGGCGAGCCGCTGCATCTCATTGAGCAGCACCTCAGGCTCCAAATCGGGGGCGCCGAAGAGCTCCAGCGGCCGGGTGGTGCCGCGGCCTTCCGATAGGGTTGTGCCTTCCAGCAAGACCGTGCCGGCATAGCAGCGCGCCATACTGAGGTTTGGGGCGTTGGGACTGGGGTTGACCCAGGCGAGCTCGCCGACCGGCCAGCCATAACCGGGCGCGGCCTCGGGCCGCCAACCCTGCATGTCCACCACCCGGTAGTCCACGTCGAGCTCGAGGTGGCGCACGAACCATAGACCCAGCTCGCCCAGGGTCAGTCCATGGCGCATGGGCAGGGGACCGGCGCCGACGAAGCTCTCCCAGCCGGCGCGTAGTCGCAGGCCCTCCACCGGCCGGCCGACCGGGTTGGGTCTGTCCAGCACCCACACGGCTTTGCCGTGTGCGGCGGCGGCCTCGAGGACGTAGCGCAGGGTGGTGATGAAGGTGTAGATGCGACAGCCCAGGTCCTGCAGGTCGACCAGCAGGACATCGAAGGTCTCCAGCATCGCCTCCGTCGGTCGGCGCACCTGGCCGTAGAGGCTGAAGACGGGGATGCCGTGGCGGGGGTCGAGGTAGTCGTCGGACTCCACCATGTTGTCCTGCTTGTCGCCTCTGAGGCCGTGTTGCGGGCCGAAGGCGGCGGTGAGCCTGAGATCGGGCAGGGCCGCCAATGCGTCGAGGGCGTGGGTGAGCTCGGCGGTGACCGAGGCGGGGTGGGCGAGCAGGGCCACACGGCGGCCGGCGAGCGGACGGCGCAGTTCGGGCTCGGTGAGCAGGCGGTCGAGGCCGGTCTTCATGGGGTCGGGTCCAGGGTCAGGGTGAAACTGGCGGGGTGGTGAAAGTCCGGGCGCTCCCCGGGGTGGCTGAGCGCCCAGTAGGAGAGCGCGCCGCCGGTGTCTTCCAGCACGGCGCTGACGCCTAGACGGATGTCGCCGTCGTCTTGCGGATCCTGCAAGGGCAGGTGCGCCGTCAGCGTAAGCGCTGAAGGACCGTGGTCGAGATGGATCACCGGCGGTTCTACCCCGGCCAGCCGCATGCCCGCGCGATAGGCGGTGAAGTCATAGGCCTGCCAGGCGCCGGACGGGGCGAGGTTCCACTCGCGGTAGGCCGGCTTTGCGGTTCTGCCGATGAAGACCTCGCCGCAGGTGTGCCGCCACAGGCCGTCGCGGCGGCCGGTCGGTCCGCTCGGCAACCTCAGGTGGGTGAGGTCGCCCTGCAGAAAGAACTCGACCCTGAGCGCGGCCGCCTCCCGATTCAGGCGCACGACCAGAGACTCGATCCAGGCGGCCGCGGTCGTGGGGTGGTGGACGAGGGCGCGTTCGATCATCGCACGGCCTTGAACAGGGCGAGCGTGGCCTGGCGGGCCTTTGCGTGATCGACGATGGGCGGGGGATAGTCGCGCCCCGGCACGAAGCCCAAGCGGGTCTGTTCGGCCGCCGGCAGGGTCCAGGGGGCGTGCAGGTATTTGTCGGGCAGTGCCGCCAGCTCGGGCAGATAGCGGCGGATGAAGCGGCCCTCTGGGTCGAAGCGCTGCGATTGCGTCACGGGGTTGAAGATGCGAAACCAAGGCTGCGCGTCGGTGCCCACACCGGCCGACCACTGCCAGCCGCCGACGTTGGCGGCCTGGTCGTAGTCGATGAGCTTGTCGGCGAAGTGGCGCTCGCCCAGCCGCCAGTCGACCTGCAGGTCCTTCACCAGGAAGCTGGCGGCGATCATGCGCAGCCGGTTGTGCATGTAGCCGGTCTGGTTCAACTGCCGCATCGCCGCATCGACGATGGGATAACCGGTGCGTGCCTCGCACCAGGCCTCGTAGTGACCGGGCGGGTTGGGCCAGGCGATGGCGTCGTATTTGGCCTGGAAGGCATGCGTCACGGTCTGGGGATAGTGCCACAGCAGCATCTGGTAGAACTCGCGCCAGATGAGTTCGGACAGCCACATCCACGCGCCCTCGCTGTCGCGCGCGACGGCCAGGCCCACCAGCTCGCGGATGCTCACCGTGCCGAAGCGTAGGTGCACGGAGAGGTAGGAGGGCCCCTTGAGGCCGGGGTAGTCGCGCCGCTCGTGATAGTGGTCGATGCGCTGGAGGAAGTCTTGAAGCCGTGCCTGCGCCCCAGCCTCGCCGGCCTGCACGCCAAGCGCGGCGAGGTTGGTGCGCGTGAAGCCGAGGTCTTCGAGCGCCGGCATGGGCGTGGGCGCGGCGGGGGCCAGACGGTCGAGGTGCTCGGCCACGGCGTGCGGGGCATAGTCGCCGGGGGTGAGCCGCGCCTGCCAGGCGCGCCGGTAGGGGGTGAAGACGTGGAAGGGGCGGCCGTTGCCGGTGAGCAGCTCGTCGGTGTCGAAGATCACCTGGTCCTTGTGTAGCGACAGACGGCGGCCGGCCGCGGCCAGGCTGCCGGCCACCTCGGCGTCGCGGGCAGTTGCGAAAGGCTCGTAGTCGCGGTTGGCGTAGACCGCGTCCACTTCGAGGCGCACGGCCAGTTCGGGGATCAGGCGCCGGGCCGGGCCGTGCAGGACGAGGAGTTCGGCCCCTCTGCCCTGCAGGGCCTGCTTGAGCAGGCGCACGCTCTCCCAGATGAACTCCACGCGCCGATCCGCGCGTGTGGGCAGAGGGTCGAGGATGTCGGTGTCGAAGACGAAGGCGCAGTGCACCCGCCGCGCCGCGCGCAGGGCGGCGGCGAGGGCGGCGTGGTCGGTCAGGCGCAGGTCGCGGCGGAACCAGACCAGGGCGGCATCATGCAAGGACACGGGATCGGCGAGGGCGTTGCGGGTTGGCAGGCGTGATTTTGCGTCCCAGGGTGCGGGGTTTACAATGAAAGCGTGAACGCCTTCGTGGCCGCGCGAGCGGCAGCCGCATGCAAAACGCCAACTTCACCGACCACTTCTTGATCGCCATGCCCAACATGGCAGACCCCAACTTCGCCGGGACCTTGACCTACATCTGCGACCATGGCGAGCAGGGGGCCTTGGGGGTGGTGGTCAACCGGCCCATCGACCTGTCGCTCGAGAAGCTGTTCGAGCAGATCGGGCTCACCCTCGACGACGAGCGGCTGATCAACATGCCGGTCTATTACGGCGGGCCGGTGCAGGTGGAGCGCGGTTTCGTGCTGCACCGGCCGGTGGGCACGTGGAACTCGACCTTGGCGATCAACGACCGGGTGGGGTTGACCACCTCCAAGGACATCCTCGAGGCCACCGGCCGGCGCGAGGGGCCGGCGCAGATCCTGGTCACCCTAGGATATGCCGGCTGGGGACCAGGTCAGCTCGAGGATGAGATCAAGCAAAACGCCTGGCTCACCGTCGCGGCCGATCCCGACGTGATCTTCGACCTGCCCCCCGAGCAGCGGCTGCCGGCGGCCATGCAGCTGCTCGGCATCGATCTCGCCATGCTCTCGGAACAGGCGGGGCACGCTTGACTGAGGACAGAGGACTGAGGACGGACGACTGTCGCTTTCCACCCGCGCTGGCGCGCGGGCGCTCATGACGCTACCAGAGGACGGATGACTGAGGACGGAGGACTAGGTGGGCGTGACCACCTGCCTATGCCAGGGGCAGGCGAACAGCCCGCCGTCCTCGGTTTAATGCCCACTGTTCTGAAGAAGGGTCCGGTTCTGGCCTTCGATTTTGGCTTGAGGCGCATCGGTGTGGCCATTGGGGAGTGGGAGACGCGCACGGCGCACCCGCTCGAGACGATCAACGCAGAGTCCAATGCCGCCCGTTTCGCCCGCATCGGCGCGCTCATCGCCGAGTGGCGGCCGGTCGAGCTGGTGGTGGGGCTGCCGCTGACGCTCGACGGAGAGCCGCATGAACTGACCCGCCGCTGCCAGCGCTTCGCCAACCAGCTCGCGGGGCGCTTCGGCCTGCCGGTGGCGCTGGTGGACGAGCGGTTGACCTCGGTGGAGGCACAGGCGCGGCTTGCCGAGGCTGGGGTGCGCGGACGGCGCGCACGCAGCGCCATCGACAGCATGGCCGCGCAACAGATCCTGGACGACTACTTCGCCCGCGCATGAACCTGCCACAACCCCAGGAATTGATCGTCCGGCTTGCCGCTGACATCCGTCCGGCCCTGGGGCCCGACTGGGCGGTGGTCGGCATCCACACCGGCGGGGCCTGGGTGATGGAGGCACTCGTGCGCGAGTTGGGCAGCGACGCGCCCCAGGGGGTACTCGACATCGCCTTCTACCGCGACGATTTCTCGCGCATCGGCCTACACCCCGAGGTCAAACCCTCGCACATCCCCTTCGAGGTGGAGGACCGCAACATCCTGTTGATCGATGACGTCCTCTACACCGGCCGCACCGTGCGCGCGGCCATGAACCTCCTGTTCGACTATGGCCGCCCGGCCGCGATCCGGCTCGCCGTGCTGATCGACCGCGGTGGGCGGGAACTGCCGATCTGCCCCGATTATGTCGGCCTCAAGCTCGATCTGGGCGCGCGCCAGCACGTGAGCCTGGTCCGCGACGATGCGGGCACGTTGTCGTTTGTGGTGAGAGAAAAGGGATGAGAGAAGCGAGAAAAGTGGGTGCCGCCCTGCAGCGGTTCTCGCCCGGCTCGAACGCGCTTCCTTTCTCTCATTGCTTTTCTCTTTTCCTCTCCCGCGCATGACCGCAGACCTGCAGCTCAACGCCGACGGCAGCCTGCGCCATCTGCTCACGCTGGATGGCCTGCCGGCGCGCATCCTCATCCAGATCCTGGACACGGCGGAGTCCTTCATCTCGGTGGCGCAGCGCGAGGTGAAGAAGGTGCCGTTGCTCCGGGGCAAGGCCATCTTCAACCTGTTCTTCGAGCCCTCCACGCGCACGCGCACCACCTTCGAGATCGCCGCCAAGCGGCTGTCTGCCGACGTGGTCAACCTCAACATCGGCACCTCCGCCCAGAGCAAGGGCGAGACCCTGCTCGACACGGTGGCCAACCTCTCGGCCATGCAGGCGGACATGTTCGTCGTGCGCCACGCCGCCAGCGGTGCCCCGCACCTGATCGCGCGCCACGTGGCGCCGCACATCCACGTCATCAACGCCGGCGACGGGCGCTGTGCCCACCCGACCCAGGGTCTGCTCGACATGTTCACCATCCGCCGCCACAAGGGGGCCTTCCACAACCTCACCGTGGCGGTGGTGGGGGATGTGCTGCACTCGCGCGTGGCCCGCTCGCAGATCCATGCGCTCACCACCCTGGGCTGCCCCGAGGTGCGGGTGATCGCGCCGCGCACCCTGCTGCCGCGCGATGTCGACAGCCTCGGCGTGCACGTGCACTACCGCATGGAGACGGGGCTCAAGGACTGCGACGTGATCATCATGTTGCGGCTACAGAACGAGCGTATGCAGGGGGCCCTGCTGCCCTCGCCACAGGAGTACTTCAAATACTGGGGGCTCACCGCCGAGAAGCTCAAGCGCGCCAAGCCCGACGCCATCGTCATGCACCCTGGGCCGATGAACCGCGGGGTGGAGATCGACTCGGCGGTGGCCGACGGCCGCCACTCGGTGATCCTCAACCAGGTGACCTATGGCATTGCCGTGCGCATGGCGGTGATGAGCCTGCTGGCGGGCAGTGGTGTGAAGCCGGCTGCCGAGGCCTGAGGGCTGCGGCCGTATCCATGGATCCCGAGCACTGACCACATGCAAACGCCTCTTCCGCTCTGAGATGAAGATCCTGATCCGCAACGGCCGCCTCATCGACCCGGAGAGCGGGCTCGACCGTACGGGTGACGTCTGTATCGCCGCGGGGCACATCGTCGCCCTGGGCGAGACCCCGGCGGACTTCCACGCCAATCAGGTGATCGATGCGACGGGCCTCGTCGTCTGTCCGGGCCTGGTGGACCTCTCGGTACGGCTGCGCGAACCGGGCTTCGAGTACATGGCCACCCTGGAGACCGAGATGCGCGCGGCCGCCGCCGGTGGCGTGACCTCGCTCGCCTGTCCACCCGACACCGACCCGCCCCTGGACGAGCCGGGTCTGATCGAGATGCTCAAGTTTCGCACGCGCATGAGCCCCGGCCCGCGCGTCTACCCGGTCGGGGCGCTCACCTGGAAGCTCAGGGGCGAACGGTTGACCGAGATGGCCGAGCTCGCCGAGGCGGGCTGTGTCGCCTTCAGCCAGGCCGACGCGACGCTCATCGATACGGCGGTGCTGCTGCGTGCCTTGGAGTATGCGGTCACCTTCGACTTGCCGGTGTGGCTGCGCCCGCAGGATCCGCACCTTGCGCGCGGTGGCGTGGCCCACGACGGGGTGGTGGCGGCGCGGCTGGGGCTGCCCGCCATCCCCGTGCCCGCCGAGACGGTGGCACTGCAAACCATCCTGCTGCTCGCGCGCGAGACCGGCGCGCGCGTGCACCTGTGCCGGCTGTCCAGCCGGGCCGGCCTAGAGATGGTGCGTCGTGCAAAGCACGACGGGCTGCGCATCACCTGCGATGTCGGGGTCCATCACCTGCACCTGTCGGAGATGGACCTCACCGACTTCGATGCCAACTGCCACCTGGTGCCGCCGCTCCGCAGCCAGCGCGACCGCGAGGCCATCCGCGCCGCGGTGCGCGAGGGCTTGGTCGATGCGGTCTGCTCGGATCACGCACCGGTCAACGACGACGCCAAGGAACTGCCCTTCCAGGAGGCCGAGCCGGGCGCGACCGGTGTCGAGCTGCTGCTGCCGTTGACGCTCAAGTGGGCGCGCGAGATGGATGTGCCGCTCGCGCAGGCGCTCGACCTCATCACCCGGCGCCCGGCGCGCATCCTCGGCACGCAGGCCGGTGTGCTCGCCGTCGGGCGTCCCGCCGACCTGTGCCTGTTCGACCCCGACCAGCCCTGGACGGTGGGGCGCGACAGCCTGATGTCCCTGGGCAAGAACAGCCCCTTCCTGGGCATGGAGATGATCGGCCAGGTCAAGTACACCATCATCGATGGCCACGTCGATTTCCGCCGCAACAACCACTGACAAAAAACGCCCCAGAATGCCCGACGCGCTGAACCCCGAACTGCTCTACACCCGCTGTGAATTCCCTACCCCATTCGAGAGCACCGACGAACTCGAAGACCTGCCCGGTATGCTGGGCCAGGCGCGCGCGGCCGAGGCGGTCGGCTTTGGCCTGGCGATGCCGGCCGAGGGCTTCAACCTCTACGTCATGGGACCGGCCGGCACCGGCAAGCGCTCGCTGGTCATGGACATGGTGGAGGCCGCGGCGGCCACGCGGCCGGTACCGTCGGACTGGGTGTACGTCAACAACTTCGCCCAGCCGCACAAGCCGCGGGCGCTGAGCCTGCCGGCCGGCCGCGGGCGCGAGCTGAAGGCCGACATGCAGCGTCTCGTCGAAGACCTGCTGGCGGCGATCCCCGCCATCTTCGAGAGCGACGAATACCGCAACCGCCTGGAGGAGATCGAACAGGAGTTCAGCGAGCGCGAGGCAGCCGCCTTCCGCGCCTTGGGGGAGGAGGCCGAACGGGAGGGCATTGCCCTGCTGCGCACCCCGAGCGGCTTCGGGCTTGCCCCCGAACGCAACGGCGAGGTGCTGGGGCCGGAGGAGTTCGACAAGCTGCCGGAGGCGGAGAAGGCACACATCCGCGAGGTCATCGAACGGCTACACGAACGTCTGCACAAGCTGATCCGCCAGGCGCCGCAGTGGCTGCGCGAAAAGCGCGAGCGCGTGCGGGAGCTCAACCGCGAGTTCTCCCGCCTGGCGGTGGAGCATCAGATCGGCGAGCTGAAGGAGAAATACCGCGACCTGCCGGCAGTCCTCGACTACCTGCAGGCGGTGGAGCAGGACCTGGTGGAGACCGCCGACGACTTCCGCAAGCCACAGGAGGGCATGCCACAGATCATGGGGCTGCCGGTGGCGGTGGCCCCCTCCTTCCGCCGCTACCAGGTCAACCTGCTGGTCGACCGCAGCGCCACGCGGGGCGCGCCGGTGGTCGCCCCGGATCACCCCAGCCACGCCACCCTGGTCGGTCGGGTGGAGCACATCGAGCACCTGGGGGCGCTGATCACCGACTTCAACCTGATCAAGCCCGGCGCCCTGCACCATGCCACCGGCGGCTATCTGGTGCTCGACGCCCACCGCCTGCTCACCCAGCCCTACGCCTGGGAGGGGCTCAAGCGCGCCTTGCGCTCGCGCCGCATCCGCACCGATTCGCTGGCACAGATGCTCTCGCTCGCCAGCACCATCTCGCTCGAGCCCGAACCCATCCCGCTCGACGTCAAGGTGGTCCTGGTGGGCGAGCGCCTGCTCTACTACCTGCTGTGCGAATACGATCCGGACTTTCCGGAGCTGTTCAAGGTGGTCGCCGACTTCGAGGACGAGCTGCCACGCAGCCCCGAGACGACGCTGCAATACGCCCGCCTGATCGCCACCCTGGCGCGGCGGGAGAAACTCATGCCCTTCGACCGCTCCGCCTGTGCGCGCCTGGTCGAGGCGGCGGCGCGCATGGCGGGCGACGCCGAGCGGCTGTCCACGCACATGCAAGGCCTGCTCGACCTCATGCGCGAGGCCGATTTTGCTGCCCGCCAGGCCGGGGCGGCGCAGGTGTCGCACGCCCAGGTGCAGTCGGTGATCGACGCGCGCGACCGGCGCACGGGGCGGCTGCGCGAGCGCATCCACGACGCCATCCTGCGCGGGACGGTGCACATCGAGACCAGCGGCCAGATGACCGGCCAGGTCAACGGCCTGTCGGTCATCGAACTGGGCGAGAGCCGCTTCGCCCATCCCACCCGCATCACCGCCAACGTGCGCCTGGGTGAGGGCGAGGTGATCGACATCCACCGCGAGGTGGACCTGGGCGGCGCCATCCATTCCAAGGGGGTGATGATCCTGTCCTCCTTCCTCGCCACGCGCTACGCGAGCAGCCTGCCCCTGTCGCTCACCGCCACGCTCACCTTCGAGCAGACTTACGGCCAGGTCGAGGGCGACTCCGCCTCCATGGCCGAGCTCTGCGCCCTGCTCTCGGCCCTGGCCGGGCTGCCGATCAAGCAGTCGCTGGCGGTCACCGGCTCGGTCGACCAGCATGGCCGCATGCAGGCCATCGGCGCGGTGAACGAAAAGATCGAGGGCTTCTTCGACATCTGCGCCAGGCGGGGGCTCACGGGCGAGCAGGGCGTGTTGATCCCGCAGACCAACGTCAAGCACCTGATGCTCCGCGCAGACGTGGTGGCGGCCTGTCGTGACGGGCGTTTCCACGTCTGGCCCATCAGCCACGTCGACGAGGCGATCGAGCTGCTGACCGGCACCCCCGCCGGCGAACCCGATGAACAGGGCGTGGTGCCGGAGGGCTCGGTCAACTACCGGGTGGCGGCGCGCCTCATCGAGTTCTCCAGCCTGCGCCAGGCCTATGCCGGACACGGCGAGGCGAAGTCCCGGCGCCGCGCCAGCCGCAGGAAATGAGCACCCTGCAGGCCGGTGTCCGTCGAGTCCTGCTCGCCTTGAGCGGGGCCAGCGAAGAGCTGGCGGCTATCGACGCCGCCGCGGAGCTCGCCGCCGCCCTGGAGGCCGAGCTCGCCGCCCTGTTCGTCGAGGATGTCGACCTCATCCGCGCCTGTCGCTTGCCGAGCATGTGGGAGATCGGCCGGCTGAGCGGCGAGCGGCGCGCGCTCGCCTGGGAACGCACGGCCCGGCTGTTGCAGGCCACGGCGCGACGCTATGAGCAGGCCCTGATCCAGGCGGCCCAGGCGCGCAGCCTGCGCTACACCTTCCACGTGTTGCAGGGCAAACCGCTGCCGCTGCTCCTGCAACAGGCGGCCAACCCGGACGTGGTCCTGCTCGTCCGGCGAACCGTGCATGTGCGCGGGCGGCCACGGCCCGTGGTGACCCTGTTCGACGGCAGCATGGCAGCGGCCGCGGCAATCACGGTGGCGCTGCGGGTCGCGCGCGCCACCGACCGACCCTGCGTGGTGCTGATCGCCGCGCCCGATCCCGAGAGCTTCCGGGCCCAGGCCCAGCAGGTGGGCTGGGCCATCGGCAGTGCGCACGACGTCAGCCTCGAGCGGTTGCCCGAGGCACGGCCGGATGCCGTGGCGGCTGCCGCCAACCGGCTGCGCGCCGCGGCGCTGGTGCTGCCGGCCGACAGCGTGGCGGACCTCAATGCCCTGGAACGGCTACGGGCCAGGTTGAACAGCGATCTGCTGCTGGTGCCCTGAGCGCCCGAAGCTTAGCGTGAAAGTCGGCGAGCCGACTCTCGAAGCCCCCTCCCCTGCAGGCGGGGGGGTGGGGGAGGGGGAACCGTTCATGGCCGGCACAAGCGTTTCTCAGGGCTTGAGCGGCTTAACAGCCATGAACGGTTAGCGCAACAGCCGCCGGCGCGTGAGCGCCAGTCCGGCCAGGAACCCGGCCGCGGCATAGGCGAGCAGCACCAGCGCATGTAGGAGCGGCGCCTCGGGCCACTGCCCCAGGACCAAAGGCCGGGCCAGGCCGATGGCGTGGGTGAGCGGCAGGAGGTCAGCCAAGGCCCCCAGCCAGGCAGGCAGGGCCTCGGTCGGATAGAAGACGCCGGAGAGCAGCACCATGGGCGTGATGACCAGGGTGAAGTAGTAGAGGAAGAAGTCGTAGTTAGGGGCCACGGCGTTGACCATCAGGCCCAGGCCCGAGAAGGTCAGCCCCGTCAACACGATCACCGGCAGCAGCCACAGGGTCAGGCCAAAGTCGGCGTAGAGCCCCAGGACCCAGATCACCAGCAGGATGGCCAGGCCCGACAGCAGGCTCTTGCTGGTCGCCCAGATGAGCTCGCCGAGCAAGACATCGTTCAGGGTGAGCGGTGTGTTGAGGATGGCGTCCCAGGTCTTTTGCACGTGCATGCGCGAGAAGGCCGAGTAGAGCGTCTCGAAGCTAGCGCTGTTCATGACGCTGTAGGCCAGCGTCCCCGCCGCCAGGAAGGTGAGGTAGGGCACTCCCTGCACCTCACCCAGGAACTGGCCCAGGCCATAGCCCAGGCCCAACATGTACAGCAGGGGGTCGGCCAGGTTGCCGAGGATCGAAGGCCCGGCGAGCTTGCGCCAGACCATGAAGTTGCGCTGCCAGACCGGCAGCCATCTCCACGGTGAGGCGTGAGGGGTGAGGCGAGAGGCGGAGGTAGCCCCTTTGCTCGGCATGGCCTCACTGCCCATCTCACCCCTCACGTCTCACCCCTCACTCTCTCAGGTCCCGACCGGTCAGCTTGAGGAAGACGTCCTCCAGGTTGGCGGGGCGGTGCAGGTAGCGCAGCCCACCCTGCCGGTCGATCGCCTCGGTCACCGCTGTGGGTTCATCGGTGTAACAGAACAGCGTCTCGCCGGCCTGCTCGCAGCGCTGGCACAGGCTGCGGCCACAGCCCACCCAGTCCGCCAGCCCCTCGCCGAAGACCTCCACCACGTGCGGTTCGATGTGGCGCTCGATTAGGGCACGCGGGCTGTCCTCGGCGATGATGCGGCCGTGGTCGATGATGCTGATGCGGTCGCACAGCCGTTCGGCCTCGTCCATGAAGTGGGTGGTGAGCAGCAGGGTCTTGCCCTGCTGGATGAGCCGGCGCAGGCACTGCCAGAAGAGGTGGCGCGCCTGCGGATCGAGGCCGGTGGTGGGCTCGTCCAGGATGATCAGCTCGGGGTCGTTGATCAGTGATCGCGCCAGCGTCAGGCGTCGCTTCATGCCGCCGGAGAGGGTGGGCACCTTGGCCTCGGCCTTGTTCGACAGCCCGGCGAATTCGAGCAGGGCGGGGATGCGCGCCTCGGTCTCGCGGCGGCTCAGGCCGAAGTAGCGGCCGTAAGCGAGCAGGTTCTCGCGCACGCTGAAGTCCGGGTCCAGGCTGTCGGCCTGCGGCACCACACCGACCCGCTGGCGGGCCGCGGCGGCCTCGCGCGGGAGCCGATGGCCCAGCAGGCGGATCTCGCCGGCATCCGCCTCGATCAGGCCCAGCGCCAGGCGCAGGGTGGTGGTCTTGCCGGCGCCGTTGGGCCCGAGCAGCCCGTGGCAGCGGCCGGCGGCGATCTCCAGGGAGAGGTCGTCGACCACGGGGGTGGCCCCGTAGCGCTTGGTCAGGCCCTTGAGGATGAGGGGGGACACAGCAGGCTCCGGACGGTCTCCCGCAGGGCGATGAGCTGGCCGTGGAAGAAATGGCCGGCCGCCGGCAGGACGATGAGCGGGATGGCGTGCTGGCGGGCATAGGCCTCGACCTGGGCGAGCGGGATCAGCTCGTCCGCCTCGCCATGGACGATGGTGGTCGGCACGGGTGGCGGCCCGAACGGATAGAGCGTCACGGCGGGGCCCACCAGGATGAGGCGTTGGGCCTCCAGGCGGCTGGCGAGCCGGTGCTGGACATAAGCACCGAAGGAGAATCCCAGCAGCGACCAGGGTAGCTGCGGATGGCGCCGTCCCATCTCATTGGCCACGGCGAGCAGGTCCTCGGTCTCGCCGATGCCGTGATCGAAGGTCCCCGTGCTGGCGCCCACCCCGCGGAAATTGGGCCGTACGGCGACGAGCCCGCAGGCCAGGGCGGCGCGGGCGAGGATAGTCGCCACCTTGTTGTCCAGGCTGCCGCCGTGCAGGGGGTGTGGGTGGGCGATCAGCGCCAGGCCGCGCGCCACGCCGCTCGGGGTCTCGACCAGGGTCTCGATCAAGCCGCCGTCGTCGCGCGCAATCAGCTGACGTTCACCGCCGGCAGGCCGCAGTCCGACGGGGGCCTGAGGTGCGGTCGTCATCCCAGTACGCACCGGGCCGCCCCAAGCGTACTGGGAGCCCCCTCGGGGGGCGGCGAACGCAGTGAGCCATGGGCCATCTTAACCTAGTCGAGTTTCAAACGCTCGACCACACGACCGTCGCGCAGGTGTGACTCCAGGATCTCGTCGATGTCGGCCTCATCGACGTAGGTGTACCAGACCGCATCGGGGTAGACCACGCAGACCGGCCCCTGCGCGCAGCGGTCGAAACAACCGGCGCGATTGATGCGGCAGTCGCCGCCCTTGCCGTGCAGCCCCATCTGCTTGGCCTTGTTCTTGGCGTACTCGAATAAGGCCTCGGCGTTGTGCTGGGTGCAGCAGGCGCCGCCGTCCTCGCGCACGTTGAGGCAGAAAAACAGGTGATGCCGGTAGTAGCTCATAGTTCGTCGTATTTTGCGCACGAGCCCTTGGCCTTGTGCACCGGGTACTTGCGCGCGTTGATGGCCAGTTTTTCCTCCGCCGCCCTGAGCAGATCCACCTCGAGCACGTTGGCCAGGCTGACGAGATAGATCAGGACATCGGCCATCTCCTGCTGCACCGCAGTGCGCTTGTGTTCGGGCAGGTTCTGGCTCTCTTCCGGGGTGAGCCACTGGAAGGGTTCCAGCAGCTCGGCCGCTTCGACCACCAGGGCGGCGGCGAGGTTCTTGGGGGTGTGGTAGAGGTGCCAGTCCCGCTCGCGGCCGAATTCGCGTACGGCGGCGGCCAGTTCGGTCAGGGAGTTAAAGGGCATGGGGGTTGCGGTCGATATCTCTGTGCAGACAGTGTACCACCGGCGACGCTCGGGCCTGTCCGTGTGGGTCCGCCACCCGTCAGCGGCTGGCCCGGCGTTTGCTAGTCCTGTACCTGTCGTGAAATAGGCTTGTGGCATAATCGCCACGGCTGTGTCAGAACCAAAAGGGGTCACCATGAAGCGTCTCGTTCTGCCTGCGTTGCTTGCCGTGCTGGTCGGCTGCTCCACTCAACCCATCTACCCGCCCGCCCCCGCCAAGGCCCCGGGCGGTTTCGACTGGACCTATCTGCTCGGCCCGGGCGACACGGTCAACGTCTTCGTCTGGGGTAACCCGGAGGTGTCGGGTTCCTTCCCCATCCGCCCCGACGGCAAGCTGACGATGAACCTGATCGAGGATCTGCCCGCCAGCGGCAAGACGCCGACCCAGCTGGCGCGCGAGATCGAGAAGAACCTGGCCCGCTACATCCAGGATCCGATCGTCACGGTGATCGTCGCCGGCGGCACCGGCCCGTACAGCCAGCAGATCCGTGTACTGGGTGAGGCGACCAAGCCGCAGACGCTGACCTACCGGGAGAACATGTCGCTCATCGACGTCATGATCAGCGTCGGCGGCATCACCGATTTCGCCGCCGGCAACAAGGCCAGCATCCTGCGCGTGGTCGACGGCAAGCCGCAACAATTCGCCGTGCGCCTGGAGGACCTGCTCAAGGCCGGTGACATCTCCGCCAACGTGGAGATGATGCCGGGCGACGTGCTGATCATCCCGGAGAGCTGGTTCTAAGCCCATCGCCTGACCACTGCGGCCTATCAGGGAAACCGACGCGGACCAATATTTATGAACGAACAGATCGCGCAGTTGTTGGGGATCGCCAGGGGGGTATGGCGGCGGCGCTGGCTGGTGTTGGGGATGACCTGGCTGGTATGTATCGTCGGCTGGGTGTGGATCTACCTGCTGCAGAACGAGTACCGGGCGCAGGCCCGGGTCTATGTCGACACCCAGTCCCTACTCAGACCCCTGTTGCAGGGCCTGGCCATCCAGCCCAACTTCGAGCAGCAGGTGGCGATGATGACCCGCACCTTGGTCAGCCGCCCCAACCTGGAGAAGGTGGCGCGCATGACCGACCTTGACCTGCGCGCCAAGGACCCTAAGGCCTTGGAGGCCCTCTACGCAGACCTCGCCAAGCGCATACGGCTCGAGGGCACGACCCGCGAGAACCTCTACACCATCGGCTTCGTCCACGCCAACCCCGACCTGAGCAAACGCGTGGTGCAGGCGCTGCTCACCATCTTCACCGAGCAGAGCCTGGGCAGCACGCGCCGGGACCTCACCAACACCCAGAAATTCCTCGATGACCAGATCAAGTCTTATGAGGCCCGGCTGCTGGAGAAGGAAAAGCAGATCGAGGAGTTCAAGCGCCGCAACGTCGGCCAGATGCCCGGCCAGGGCGGCGGCTTCTTCGCCCGTGTCGAGGCCCTCGACCAGAGCCTGCGCGAGACGCGGCTGCAGCTGGAGGAGGCGGTCAACCGCAAGAAGCAGCTGGAGCAGCAGCTGGCCGAGCAGGAGGAGACGATCTCCGCGCCCCTGCTGCCGCCGCCGGTGACGACGGTCAGCAACAGTCTGATCGACAACCGCATCAATGCCCTGCAGACCCAGCTCGACAACCTGCGGCTGCGCTTCACCGACCTGCACCCGGAGATCCAGCGCGTCAAGGGCCTGATCGCCAGCCTGCAGGAGCAGAAGGCCAAGGAGGAGGAGGCCGCCCGCGCCGCCGAGGCCGCACGGGCGAAGGAGAATCCGGTGGCGGCCAAGGCGCAGAACCCCGTCTATCAGCAGCTCTCCATCGCCATCGCCGAGGCCGACGCGACGGTCGCCTCGCTGCGCGCGCGGGTGCGGCAGCTCGAACAGCAGCGCGCCGAGCTCCTGCGCAAGGTGGACCTGCTGCCACAGCTCGAGAACGAGCTGGCCCAGCTCATGCGCGACTACGACATCTACAAGAGCAACTACACCGCCCTGCTCGCGCGCCGTGAGTCGGCCATGATGACCGGCGAGGTCGAGGCCAAGACCGATACCGTGGAGTTCCGCGTGATCGACCCGCCGCGCGTGGACACCAAGCCGGCCTGGCCGAACCGCCCCTTGCTGATCTCGGTCACCCCGCTGGGCGGGCTGGGTGCCGGCATCGCCCTTGCCTTCCTACTCGTGCAGCTGCGCCCGACGGTGGACACCCGCCGCCAGCTGCGGGAGCTGACAGGGTTGCAGCCGCTTGGCGTGGTGACGCGGGTCGAGACCAGCGCCTATCGGCAGCGCCAGCGGCGGCTGAACCTGAGCTACGCCCTCGGCACCGGCCTGCTGGTCATGGCCTATGGCGTGTTGATGACCTACTACCTGGTCCTGTCCCCCGCGGCCTGACGATCGGAGGAGAACGTCCATGAGCATCATCGAAAAGGCCGCCGGCAAGCTGGAGGCCCAGTACCAGACGCCGCCGGTGCAAGGACCGCTCACCGGTGAGGACGCACAACGGGAGCGGGCACTGATCGAGGAGTCGATCGAGCGGGCGGCCGCCTCTTTTGACGAGACCCCGGCGAGGCCGGCCCGTAAACCGAGTGGCGACGACCAAGAGGGGCCCGCCACGGTCTGGGGCGGGACCTCGCGCCAGGTCTCGATCGACATCGCGCGTCTCAAGGCCATGGGCATGGTCACCCCCGACGCCGGCCGCGACAAGATCGCCGAGGAGTTCCGCCTGATCAAGCGGCCGCTCCTGGCGCGGGCCTTCGGCCACGGCGACACACCGCGCGTGCCGCGCGGCAACCTGATCATGATCACCAGCAGCCTGCCCGGTGAGGGCAGGTCCTTCACCGCCATCAACCTGGCGATCAGCATGGCCACCGAGATGGAAAACACCGTGCTGCTGGTCGATGCCGACGTGGCCAAGTCGGCCATCCCCCGTTATCTGGGCATCGAGGCCAAGGACGGGCTGATCGACGTGTTGCGCAATCCCCGGCTGCCGCTTTCCGACGTCCTGATCAAGACCGACATCGCCAAGCTCACCGTCCTGCCGGCAGGGCCCTCCATCGCCCATGCCAACGAGCTCCTGGCGAGCTCCGCCATGAAGGCCTTCGTCGAGGACATCGCCAACCGCTACCCGGACCGCATCGTCCTGTTCGACTCGCCGCCCCTGCTGGCGACCAGCGAGGCGACGGTGCTGGCCAGCTACATGGGCCAGATCGTATTCGTGGTCGAGGCCGAGCGTACGCCGCAGGAGGCGGTGAAGGACGCCCTCACGCACCTCTCCGGCTGCGAACACATCGGCCTCGTGCTCAACAAGGCGCCTGCCCGCAGCGTCCATGGCGACTACTACGGCTATGGCTACGGCTACGGTTATGGATACGGCTATGGCGAGTACGGCCGGTAGACGATTGCGGCGCCCGACCCTCCTGTTCCTTGCCCTGTCCACCCTACTGCCGGCAGCGGCCGCGGCGAGGGACTGGGAGTGGAGCCCGCGGCTGAGCCTGGCGGAGCGTTATTCTGACAACGTCTACCTGCGTCCGAAGGGGCTCGAACACAGCGACTGGATCACCGAGCTGAGCCCGGGCCTCTCGGTGCGACGCGAGGGGCGCAAACTCAAGGTCGATGCGGATTACAGCCTGACGGGCTATCTCTACGCCAACGACACCGACCGCAGCCGTGTCCGTCACAACCTGAACGGGCAGGCCCAGGCTGAGCTGCTGGAGGACTGGTTTTATCTCGATGCGTCGGCCCGCGCGTCGCAGGAGTTGATCGACTATGTGAGCGGCATCGGTCTGGGCGATGGGGTCGGGATTCAGAATACCCGCCAGACCTATGGCTACTCTCTCAGCCCCTATCTCAAGCACCGCTTCGGCTCCGACGCCACAGTCGAGCTGCGCCTGCGGCGCGACCAGTACTATGCCAGCGGCGGCTCCGGGCGCGACAGTAGTGCCAACCAATACAGCTTCGCGGCACAGAGCGGCAGCAACTTCTTCCCACTGTCCTGGAACCTGAGTTACAGCCGCCGCGAGACCGATTACCAGAGCCTGGCCGACACCGACAGCGAACAGGGCTCCGCCTACGCCCGGCTCCAGTTGCGGCAGGGCTTCGGGTTGACCGCCCAGGCGGGCTTGCAGAAGGGGAACTTCCCCGGCGCCAGCAACCGCATCCGCGACTTCTCCTACTACGGCCTGGGTTTTTACTACACACCCGGGCGGCGCATCTTCGGCGAGCTGGCCTACAACTGGTCGGACAGCGGCGACTTCGTCAGCGGCAGCGTGACCTTCCAGCCCACGCTGCGCACCACGCTCACGGCCTCCAGCACCCAGCGCAACTTCGGCCGCAGCCACGCCCTGAGCCTCAATCACCGTACGCGCAAATCGACCTGGGGCCTGGTCTATCGCGAGAGTCTCACGAGCTATGACCAACTGTTCTTCGAAAATGTCTTCGATGCCTGGCAATGTGGTGAATTCGTAATCGCGCCAATACCATTGGGTGCGGAGACACCGGCTGGCTGCACAAAACTGAGCGACTCCGCACTTGCGGGACTATTTGGTGCGTCCGCTTTCGTTCCGGTAATTTTGGATAGAACCCACGTTAACAAGGGGCTGACAGGACTGTTCAGTTACCAGTTGCGACGTGCAACCGTCCGTCTCAGCTTGTTCGACACTCGCCAGCAATATCAAGGCACCCTCGTCCAGGGCCGGGAGGACCGTCGCACCGGGCTGCAGGCCTCGTTGAGCGTACGCCCGGGCGAGCGCACCACCGTCACCCTGTCCACCGGCTACTCGCACCTGGAGGTGGACGACCCGAACAACACGGCCAATGCGCGCGGAGACGACTACTGGAACATCGGCCTGACCCTGACGCGACGCTTCCAGCCGGACGTGAGCGGCAGCCTTGAGGTGCGCCACCAGCAGCGCGACTCCAACCTGAGCAACCAGGATTACACCGAGAATTCCCTGGCCGCCCGCCTCAACATGCGGTTCTGACTGATCCCCAGCATGTACGAAGCCTATTACCACCTGCGCGACAAGCCCTTCCAGCTCAACCCCGACCCGCGTTTCTTCTATGGCAGCCGGGGACACAAGCGGGCCTTTTCCTATCTGGAATACGGGCTATCGCTGGGCGAAGGGTTCATCATCATCACCGGCGACGTGGGCGCGGGCAAGACCATGCTGGTCAAACACCTGCTCAAGAGGCTGGAGCGCGGCCACTACCTGGTGGCCAACCTGGTCAGCACCCAGCTCGACGCCGACGACATGCTGCGCAGCGTCTCGGCCGCCTTCGGCCTGGATTATGAGCACCTGTCCAAGGCGGCCCTGCTCAACAACCTGCAGACCTTCCTGCGCGACACCCTGCGCCAGGGTCGGCTGGCGCTGTTGATCGTCGACGAGGCGCAGAACCTGTCGGCCAAGGCGGTGGAGGAGCTGCGCATGCTGTCCAACTTCCAGGAGGGCGAGAAGTCCCTGCTGCAAAGCTTCCTGCTGGGGCAGCCGGAGTTTCGCGACACCCTGCAAAGCCCGGAGATGCAGCAGCTCAGGCAGCGGGTGATCGCCTCCTATCACCTGGGGCCCATGGACCGCGACGAGACCATGGGCTACATCCTGCACCGCCTCAAGACCGTGGGCTGGCACGGCAACCCGTCCTTCACCGAGGACGCCTTCGATGCGATCCATGCCTTTTCGGGCGGGGTGCCGCGCCGTATCAACACCCTGTGCGACCGCCTGTTGCTGTTCGGCTTTCTCGAGGAGCGCAACCAGTTCGATGCGCGGGCGGTGCAGGAGGTGATCGCCGACCTCAAGCAGGAGGTGCATCACCAGAGCGCCCCGGTGCGCGAGGCGCCGGTGATGGCGGCAGCTGCCGCCAACCCCGTGGCCGTCAATGTGGCGCTACCGGCCGAACTGGAGGAGCGCATCACCCAGATCGAGCGGGGGCTCACCCGCCTGATCCCCATGGTGCGCAAGATCCTCTACACGGTCAGTGAAGGCCAGGAGCGCGATTGAATGAGTACGTGCGAAGTTTTGTGCGTGGTCGGCGCACGTCCCAATTTCATGAAGATCGCGCCCATCATGGCCGCCTTCGCGGCGTACCCCGTCCGTGCCCGGCTGGTGCACACGGGGCAGCACTACGATGCGGCGATGAGCGACAGCTTCTTCGAGCAGCTCGAAATCCCGCGGCCGCATGTGAACCTGGAGGTGGGCTCCGCCAGCCATGCCGTGCAGACGGCCGAGATCATGCGCGCCTTCGAACCGGTACTGGACGCCGAGTCGCCGCGTGCGGTGCTGGTGGTGGGGGACGTCAACTCCACCATCGCCTGCGCCCTGGTGGCGGCCAAGAAGGGGGTGCCGGTGATCCACGTCGAGGCGGGCCTGCGGAGCTTCGACCGGCGCATGCCCGAGGAGATCAACCGGGTCCTCACCGACCAGCTCTCCGAGCTGCTCTTCACCACCGAGCGCGGCGCGCTCGACAACCTGCGTCGTGAGGGGATCGCGCCGGAACGGGTCCACTTCGTCGGCAATGTCATGATCGACACCCTGCGGCGCAACCTGCCGCGTGCCGTCCCGGTCGAGCAAACCCTGGGCCACAGACCCCAGCAAGGCTATGCGGTATTGACCCTGCACCGCCCCTCCAACGTGGACGAACCCGACACCCTGGCGGTACTGCTGGACACCGTGGCACGCATCGCCGCCCGCCTGCCGGTGATCTTCCCGATCCACCCGCGCACGCGGGCGGCCGCCGAGCGCTTCGGTTTGGCCGACCGGCTGGAACGGCCGGGCATACGGCTGCTGCCACCACAGGGCTATCTGGAGATGCTGGGACTCGTGCGCGAGGCCACCCTGGTGCTGACCGACTCCGGTGGTCTACAGGAGGAGACCACGGCCCTGGGCGTACCCTGCATCACCCTGCGTGAGAACACGGAGCGGCCGATCACGCTGACCGAGGGCACCAATACGCTCACCGGACCCGACCCGGAAAAGATCCTGCAATGTTTCGACGACATCCTGACGAGCGGCGGCAAGCGCGGTCGCATCCCCGAGTACTGGGACGGGCGGGCGGCGGAGCGCATCGCCACGATCGTGCGCGGCTGGCTGGATAGCTGACGAAATATCGTCACAAGGCACGAAAGCACACGCGGTTTGCCCCTTCCGAGCCAGCCGAAACCCCGTTGGGTGGGGTGGTTGCGGAACCCAAGACCTGGCGCGCGTATTGCTTGCCTTGATGGACGGACTGAGAGGACCACAAGGACATGAGCCTGCGGGAGGACAGCATGCGCAACGTGATGAGCGTCGACGTGGAAGACTACTTCCAGGTCGCCGCCTTCGCCGACCGCATACCGCGCGAGCACTGGGAGCGCTGGCCCTGCCGCGTGGAGGCCAATGTCGAGCGCATCCTGGCCCTGTTCGACGAACACGGGGTCAAGGCGACCTTTTTCACACTGGGGTGGGTTGCCGAGCGTTACCCGGGGCTCGTGCGCCGCATCAGCGACAACGGGCACGAGCTCGCCAGCCATGGCTACGGCCACCAGCGCGCGAGCGAGATGAGCCGGCCGGCCTTCCGCCAGGACGTCATCCGCGCCAAGGCCCTGCTCGAGGACATCGCCGGCGTGGCGGTGCGCGGGTACCGTGCCCCCAGCTTTTCCATCGGCCAGGCCAACCTCTGGGCGTTGGATGAGCTGGCGGCGGCCGGCTACGCCTACAGCTCCAGCATCTACCCCATCGCCCACGACCACTACGGCATGCCAGAGGCCCCGCGTTTTCCCTACCGGCCGGCACGCTGTCCTGAGCTCCTGGAGCTGCCGCCGACCACGGTCAGACTGGCCGGCCGCAACCTTCCGGCGGCTGGCGGCGGTTTCTTCCGCCTGCTGCCCTATGCCGTGTCACGGCGCCTGATCGAACGGGTCAACCGCGTGGAGGGGCAGCCCTGCATGTTCTATTTCCATCCCTGGGAGGTGGACCCCGCCCAGCCGCGGGTGCCCGGTGCCAGCGCCTGCAGTCGCTTCCGCCATTACGTCAACCTCGAGCGCATGGAGGGCAAGCTCCGGCGACTGCTCAAGGATTTCCGCTGGGGCCGGGCGGACGACGTCCATGCGTCGTCTCTGGCCAGCGTGTCTTACGGCTGCGCTACGGCTGCGCGGCCTGCCTCGCCTTAAGCGCATGTCCGATCTGATCGTCCGCGCCGCCGGAGATGCCGATGCCGCCGCCTGGGACGCCTTCGTCGAGGCCACGCCCGAGGCGACCTTCTTCCATCGCTATGCCTGGCGTACGATCAACGCGCGTGTCTTCGGCCACACGCCGCACTACCTGCTGGCCGAGCGTGCGGGGCGCATCGAGGGGGTGCTGCCCCTGGTCGAGGTCAAGAGCCGGCTGTTCGGCCACGCCCTGATCTCCACCCCGTTCTGCGTCTATGGCGGGATCGCCGCGGTGAGCGAGGCCGCGCGCGCGGCCCTGGACGCCCGTGCCCAGGAACTGGCGCAGTCCTTGGGTGTGGGGCATCTGGAGTACCGCGACCGCGACCGGCCCGCGCACGCCGACTGGCCGGGCACCGACCTCTATGTCACCTTCCGCAAGCCGATCGAGCCCGAGGTGGAAAAGAACATGCTGGCCATCCCACGCAAGCAGCGGGCCATGGTGCGCAAGGGTATCAAGCACGAGCTGGTGGCGGAGCTGGAGCCCGGGGTGGACGGCTTTTTCCGCGTCTATGCCGACAATGTCCGCCGACACGGCACGCCGGCCTTGCCCAAGCGCTATTTCACCGCCCTGCGCGAGACCTTCGGCCGCGATTGCGAGGTGCTGCTGGTGCGCACCAAGGCGGGCCGGGTGGTGAGCGGCGTGCTGTCCTTTCGCTTCCGTGACGAGATCCTGCCCTACTACGCCGGCGACACGGTCGAGGCGCGGGCGCTCGCCGCCAACGACTTCAAGTATTGGGAGGTGATGCGCCGCGCCTGCGAGCAGGGGGTGCGCATCTTTGACTACGGCCGCAGCAAGGTCGGCACCGGCCCCTACGATTTCAAGCGCAACTGGGGCTTCGAGCCGCAGCCGCTCAACTACCGCTACAAGCTGGTGCGCGCCCAGCGGCTGCCGGAGAACAACCCCAACAACCCCAAGTACCGCCTGTTCATTCGGGCCTGGCAGCGCCTGCCCCTGCCGGTGGCGAACTTCCTGGGGCCCCACATCGTGCGAAATCTCGGCTGATGGGCGCCGATCATATGGTCCCTCAGGGTATCGAGACCAGCGCGATGGGCGAGGATATGCCCCTGCCCGACCTGCTGTTCCTCGCCCACCGCATCCCTTATCCACCCGACAAGGGCGACAAGATCCGCTCTTACCATCTGCTGCGGCACTTGGCCCAGCGTTACCGCGTGCACCTGGGTGCCTTCGTCGACGACCCCGACGATTGGCGACACGCCGGGGCCCTGCAGGCGATGTGCGCCAGCGTGCATCTGGAAGGACTCAAGCCCACGGTTGCCAAGCTGGCCGCCTTGCGCGGGCTGATCAGCGGAGAGCCCCTCACGCTGGCCTTCTACCGCCACGCCGGGATGCAGGCCTGGGTGCGGCAGCGGCTCGATGCCGGGGTGCGCCGCATTGTCTGCTACTCCTCGGCGGTGGCCCAGTTCGTCATCGATGCGCGCACTGCGCGGCGGGTGATGGACTTCGTCGACATGGACTCCGACAAATGGCGCCAGTATGCCCGCACACGCCCCTGGCCTCTTGCCTGGCTCTACCGGCGCGAGGCGGCGCGGCTGCTCGTCTGGGAGCGGCGCGTGGCGGCCGAGTTCGATGCGAGCCTGTTCGTCTCCGCCCAGGAGGCAGCCGACTTTCGCCGGGCCGCGCCGGAATGCGCACCGCGGGTCGGCTGGTACGGCAATGGCGTGGACGCCGATTATTTTTCGCCAGAGCGACCCTATGACGATCCCTATCCACCGGAAGCCGAGGTCCTGGTCTTCACCGGGGCGATGGACTACTGGCCCAACGTGGACGCCGTCACCTGGTTCGCCCGCGAGGTCTTTCCGGCGCTTCGCGCGCAGCGGCCGCGGCTCGCCTTCTATGTGGTCGGCAGCCGCCCCAGCGCCGAGGTGCGCGCACTGGCCCGTCAGGCAGGGATCGTCGTTACCGGCCGGGTGCCCGATGTGCGTCCCTATCTGGCGCACGCGGCAGTGGCCGTAGCCCCCCTGCGCATCGCCCGTGGTATCCAGAACAAGGTCCTGGAGGCAATGGCCATGGCGCGCACGGTGGTCGTCTCCCCGCAGGCGTTGGAGGGCCTGGACGCGCGGCCGGGCGAGGAGGTGCTGCTGGCCGACGGGGCCGATGCATTTCGCGAGGCCGTGCTGCAGGCCCTGCAAGGCAGCGACCTGGGGCCGGCCGCACGCCGGCGGGTCCTGCAGGACTATGCCTGGGAGGCCTGTCTCGCCCGAGTCGATGCCCTGGTCGAGGCTGCAGCCCCAGTTAACGTGTGCAAAACCAACGCCGGCCCGACGTGCGTCACGCCCCTCCCGCCCGGACCGCTGGCGCAGGAAAGGACACCATGAGCAGCATCAGCGCAGAGATCCCAACCGACAGGACCGCCTGGCTCAAGGCCCTGGGACTACTCGGCCTCACCTGGGCGGCCATCGCCCTCCTGTTCCTGCCCACTGCGCAGTCCATGGTGGCGATCTGGGAGCGTTCGGAGACCTATGCGCACGGCTATGTCATCCTGCCCATCGCCCTGTGGCTGATCTGGCGCGACCGCCAGCGCCTCGCCGCGGTCGAGACGCGGCCCGACCCACGTGCCCTCATTGCCGTGGTGGGGCTGCTCCTGTTGTGGCTGGTCGCCTGGGCGGGCGGCGTGCTGGTGGCGGAGCAGTACGCCCTGGTGGGCCTGTGGATCGCCGCGGTCTGGGCCCTGTTCGGGCCGGGGCTCCTCAAGGCGGCGGCCTTCCCTCTGTTCTATCTGTTGCTCATGGTGCCCAACGGCGAGTTCCTGATGCAGCCGCTGATGGACTTCACCGCCGATTTCACGGTGGCCGCCGTGCGCCTGGTGGGACTGCCCGTCTATCGCGATGGGACCTACTTCAGCCTGCCCAGCGGTGACTGGAGCGTGGTGGAGACCTGCTCGGGCATTCGCTACATCCTCGCCTCGCTCACCCTGGGGCTGCTCTACGCCTATCTCACCTACCGTAGTCTCGGCAAGCGCATCGCCTTCACCGTGGCGAGCATCGTCGTACCCATCATCGCCAACGGCTTCCGCGCCACCATGATCGTGCTGATCGCCCATTATTCGGACATGAAGCTCGCGCTCGGCATCGACCACTACATCTACGGCTGGATCTGGTTCGGCATCGTCATGCTGCTCATGTTCTGGGTGGGGCTCATCTGGCGCGAGGACACCCAGGCCGCCGAGGTGCAGCCGGCGGCACCGCCTGCGCCCCGCAGCCCGCGCCCGCCCATCGCCATGGCCGCCATCCTCGTCGCGGTCACCGCCATGGCGCCGTTGTGGCAGCAGTGGCTCTCCCGGCCGGTCGCCGCGGTGAGCCTAGCCGCGCCGCAGCCGGCGGCGGGCTGGCAGGTGACCGACAGCCCCTTCAACGACTGGCTGCCGCGCTGGATCGGCATGGATACCGAGCTCAAGCTGCATTATGCGCGCGGCGAGGATCGGGTCTTGCTGTTCGTCGCCCACTACGCCCAGCAGCGCCAGGACCACGAGCTCATCAACAGCCAGAACCTCATGGTGGAGCAGGAACACCCGCGCTGGCAGAACGTCGGCCAGCGTGTCTTCCGGTTGGAGGTCGGGGGCGAGGCCTACCGCGTCCTGGAGGCGAGGCTGCGCACCCAGCGCGGTGAGCGCATCCTCGCCTGGCAATGGAATCGCGTCATGGGTCGCAACGACCTGCACCCGCTGTTGATCAAGATCGAGCTGGCGCTGGAGAAGGTCTTCGGCGGGCGCGACGACGGCACCGCCTACATCATCGCCGCGCCCTACACCGACCAGCCGGCCGAGGCCGAGCGGGTGCTGCGCGCCTTCCTCGCCGAGATGGGCCCGGCCCTGAACGGCATCACGGATCGGCTATGAGCGCTCCAGCGCTGATCGCCCATGTCGTCTATCACTTCGGCACGGGCGGCATGGAAAACGGCGTGGTGAACCTCATCAACCACCTGCCGGCGGGTCGCTACCGGCATGCCATCGTGAGCCTCACCGATCACACCGACTTCTGCCGGCGCATCCGCCGCGTAGGGGTGAGCTTCCACGATCTGCACAAGCGGCCGGGGCATGACCTGGGCCTGTACCGGCGCCTGGCCCGCGTGCTGCGTGAGCTGAAGCCCGCCATCGTGCACACCCGCAACTTGAACGCCCTGGAGGCCCAGTTCGTCGCCGCCGCCCTGCGGGTGCCGGGGCGTGTGCATGGGGAGCACGGCCGCGACGTCTTCGATCTGGCGGGACGTAACTGGAAATACAACCTCCTGCGCCGGACGGCGCGTCCCCTGGTACATCGCTACATCACCGTGAGCCGCGACCTGGCCGGCTGGCTCGTTGACACCGTGGGGGTGCGGCCGGCGCGCATCACGCAGATCTACAACGGTGTCGACAGTGTGCGCTTCCGGCCGCGCGCCGGGGGCAGACCGGCCATCGCTCCGCCCGGTTTCCTCGACGGCGCACGCCTGGTCATCGGCAGTGTGGGGCGTCTGGTGGCCGTGAAGGACTATCCCACCTTGGCGCGCGCCTTCGTCCGCCTCAGCGCCGAGGCACCGGATCCCCAGGGCCTGCGCCTGGTCCTGGTCGGCGACGGCCCCGAGCGCGCGATCTGCGAGACCCTGGTCCGGGAGGCCGGACTGGCCGGGCAGGTCTGGTTTGCCGGCCAGCGCGACGACATACCCGAGCTGATGCGGCTGATGGATGTGTTCGTGCTGCCCTCCCTCGGCGAGGGCATCTCCAACACCATCCTGGAGGCCATGGCCACGGGCCTGCCAGTGGTGGCCACCCGGGTCGGCGGCAACCCGGAACTCGTCCGGGTCGGCGAGACGGGTAGCCTGTTCCCCCCGGGCGATGTCGAGGGGCTCGCCCGGCTGTTGCTCGACTACGCGCGGGACACCGAACGCCGCCAGCGCGAAGGGGCTGCTGCGCGCGCGCGGGTGGAACGGGAGTTCGCCCTCGAGCGCATGGCCGCAGCCTATCAGGCCGTGTATGACGAGGTCCTGGGGCAGACGCAGCCGAAGGCGGCGCCTTCAAACATCCCCGGTCTGCACCGATAAGAACCCTAACAAACACCCTACACCCCCTATGTGTGGCATCACTGGTGTCTTCGACCTCACGGGCACCCGCCCCGTGGACCGCGCGCGGCTCGAGCGCATCAACGACATGCTGCTCCACCGCGGCCCCGACGAGGCGGGCCTGCACCTGGAGCCCGGCCTGGGCCTGGGGCACCGGCGGTTGTCCATCATCGACATCGCCACGGGACAACAGCCCCTGGCGAACGAGGACGATACGGTCTGGGTGGTGTTCAACGGCGAGATCTACAACTTCGTCGAACTGATCCCTGAGCTCACCCGCCTGGGCCACCGCTTTCGCACCCGCTCCGACACCGAGGTCATCGTCCACGCTTGGGAGGAGTGGGGCGAGGACTGTGTTGCCCACTTCCGCGGCATGTTCGCCTTCGCCCTGTGGGACCGCCGGCGGCAGGTCTTCTTCCTGGCGCGCGACCGCCTGGGGGTGAAGCCCCTCTATTACGCCGCCACTGACGACGGCTGGCTGGTGTTCGGCTCGGAACTCAAGACGATCACCGCCTGGCCCGGTTTCCGCCGCGAGATCGACGAGGCGGCGGTGGAGGAGTACTTCGGTTATGGCTACGTGCCGGAGCCGCGCACCATCTACACGACGGCCCTTAAGCTGCCGCCCGGCCACACGCTGACCGTCCGTCGCGGCCAGCCGTTACCCAAGCCGCGCGAGTTCTGGGACGTACCGTTCGAACCGCTGCCGTCCATCGGCCTGCAGGATGCCGAGCGCGAGCTCATCGAGCGGCTGCGCGAGGCGGTGCGCATTCGTCTGGTGGCCGAGGTCCCGCTGGGGGCCTTCCTCTCCGGCGGGGTGGATTCCTCGGCGGTGGTGGCGATGATGGCGGGCCTCTCCGACAAGCCGGTCAAGACCTGCTCCATCGCCTTCGCCGAGAAGGATTACGATGAGTCGGAATACGCCCGCCAGGTGGCCGAACGTTACCGCACCGATCACCACGTCGATCGGGTCGAGGCCGACGACTTCAGCCTGGTGGACGCCTTGGCGCATCTCTATGACGAGCCCTTCGCCGACTCCTCCGCCATGCCCACCTACCGGGTCTGCGAACTGGCCCGCCGGCAGGTCACCGTGGCGCTCTCGGGCGATGGCGGCGACGAGAACTTCGCCGGCTACCGGCGCTACCGCTGGCACTTGTACGAGGAGCGCATGCGCCGGCTACTGCCGCTGGCGCTCAGGCGGCCGCTCTTCGGCCTGCTCGGCCGCCTCTACCCCAAGGCGGACTGGGCGCCCAAATTCCTGCGCGCCAAGACCACCTTCGAGGCGATGGCGCGCGACACCGTCGAGGGCTATTTCCACGGCGTGTCGGTGTGCAGCGACGGCTTGCGCGCGCGCCTGTTCAGCCCCGCCTTCCGCCGTCGCCTCGCGGGCTACCGGGCGGTGGAGGTGCTACGCCGTCACCACGCCCGCTGTGCCCATCTGGACACGGTGAGCCAGGTACAGTACCTGGACATGAAGACCTATCTGGTCGGCGACATCCTCACTAAGGTCGACCGCGCCAGCATGGCGCATGCCCTGGAGGTGCGTGTGCCCTTCCTCGACCACAAGCTGGTCGAGTGGGTCTCGGGCCTGCCCGTCGGCTACAAACTCAAGGGCACGGAGGGCAAATACCTGCTCAAGCGCGCCCTCGAACCCTATCTGCCGCACGACCTCATGTACCGGCGCAAGATGGGCTTTGCCGTCCCGCTGGAGCACTGGTTCCGCGGCCCGCTCAAGGACAAGCTGCGCGCCAGCGTGCTGTCCGAGCGCATGGCCGACACGGGCTATTTCGACATGGCTTACCTCAGGCGCATGGTCGAGGACCACATCGCGGGCTATCGCGACCACAGCGCCGCCCTGTGGTCCCTGCTCATGTTCGCCGCTTTCCTTGAAAATCAAGAACGACAGACCCGCGTCTAATCCCATGAGCCTGAAGATCCTGCACGTCTTCGACCACTCGCTGCCGCTGCACTCCGGCTACACCTTTCGCAGTGCCAACATCCTACGCCAGCAGCAGCGCATGGGCTGGCAGACCTGGCACCTGACCAGCCCCAAACAGGGCGGATGCCCGAGCGCGGAGGAGGTGGCCGAGGGCCTGCATTTCTACCGCACGCGGCAACCCCGGGGCCTGGCCGCGCGCCTGCCCGTGCTCGACCAATGGGCGCTCATGCGCGCCACCGAGGCCCGGCTGCATGAACTCGCCCGTGCCCTTAAACCCGACCTCATCCACGCCCATTCGCCGCTGCTCAACGCCTATCCCGCGCTCGCCGTCGGCCGGCGGATGCAGATCCCCGTGGTCTATGAGATCCGTGCCTTCTGGGAGGATGCCGCGGTGGACCACGGCAGCACCAATGAGGGCAGCCCGCGTTACCGCTTCACCAAATGGCTGGAGACCCGCGCCGTGCGCCAGGCCGATCAGGTGGTCACCATCTGCGAGGGGCTGCGCCAGGACCTCGTCGCCCGCGGCATCCCGGCCGGGAAGATCGGCGTGGTGCCCAACGCGGTGGACGCCGAGGCCTTCGTCCCCGGCGGCGCCCCGGATCCCGCCTTACGGGCGCAACTGGGCCTGACGGGCAAGCGGGTGCTGGGCTTCATCGGCTCGTTCTATGCCTACGAGGGCCTGGACCTCCTGCTCGCCGCCCTGCCGCGGCTCCTGGCGGTAGACCCCGACATCCGCGTCTTGCTGGTCGGCGGCGGCCCGCAGGAGGCGAATCTCAAGGCCCAGGCCGCAAGTCTCGGCGTGGGTGACAAGGTCGTCTTCACCGGTCGCGTGCCGCACCGCGAGGTCAACCGCTACTACGACCAGATCGATCTGCTGGTCTATGCCCGCCATCCCATGCGGCTGACCGAGCTGGTGACGCCCTTGAAGCCCTTGGAGGCCATGGCGCAGCAGCGGCTCTTCATCGCCTCCGACGTGGGCGGGCACCGCGAGCTGATCCGCGACGGCGAGACGGGGCTGCTGTTTCGCGCCGGCGATGTCGGGGCCCTGGCCCGCCGGGCGCTGGATGCCCTCAACCTGGCCGATGGCGGCGCCCGGCTGCGCGCCGCCGGTCGGCGATACGTCGAGTCAGAGCGCAACTGGCCGCGGACGGTGGCCAACTACCGGGAGATCTATGGCCGCGCCCTCAAGCGCGGCCTCTGAATGTCAAAGGCCGCGCGCCGCCAGCCACTCCTCCAGGATCACGATCACCCACAGCATCTTGCCGAAGTAGGTGGCGTGCCCCTCGGCGTGTTCCCGGCGCAGACGGTCGAGGTAGGCGGGTTGCAGCAGGTTGCGCGTACGGAAGGCGGCAAGCCGTTCTTCCACCCGTTCGCGCAGCGGCGAGTGTTCGCGCGCCCAGACACCGAAGGGCAGGCCGAAGCCATGTTTGCTCTTGTGAATGATGGCGTCAGGCAGATAGCCCTTGAGCGCCTGTTTGAAGAACCAGCGCAGGTATTGCCCCTTGACCTTCCAGTCCGGCGGCACCTCACCCGAGAACTCGACCATGGCGTCATCGAGCAGGGGGTAGCGCACGGCGATGCCGGCCGCCTCGGTCATGCCGTTGACCTTGCGCAAGTCGTTGTCGGCCAAGGTGAACTTGAGGTCCAGATGCAGCATCCGGTTGATGTAGGAGTCCGAGGCGGCGCGGTGGTAGGCGTCCTCCAGCAGCCGGGCCGGCTCGTGCGGGTCTATCCCGGCCAGGAAGTCGGCGGTGAACATCTCGCTCAACGGCTGCCGGTAGATGTAGTTGTAGGACTCCATGCGCTCGGGCAGGGGGATGTTGGCCTGGCGGATGTAGCTTTGCAGCTTGCGCACCGGCGGTAGCCGTTCCAGCCCCGGCAGCCGGGCGAGCGGCTCGATCAAGCCGCTGCGCAGCGGCGCGGGGATGCGCTGCCAGGCCTCGAACACCTTTTGTTTGGCGTAGCGCGCGTTGCCGCCGAAGATCTCGTCGCCGCCGTCGCCCGCCAGCATGACCCGATAGCCGTCGGCCGCCGCCATGCGGGCGCAGTAATAGGCCGGCACCGCCGACTCGTTGGCGAAGGGCTCGTCGTACTGCGCGGCGATGATGGGGATGGCGGCGAGGATGTCCTCCGGCTTCAGGTAGTATTCGCGCGCGTCCAGGCCGAAGTGGCGGGCGGCGATGCGCGCATATTCCATCTCGTCGAAGCCCTCGGCGGCGAAGCCGATGGAATAGGTGCGCACCGGCTGGCCGGTCAGTTCCTTGTAGATACCGGCGACGGTGGAGCTGTCGGTGCCGCCGGAGAGAAAGGCCGCCGTGGCGCCCGGCTCGGCGGCGCGTGCCACGCAGGTGCGCAGCAGGTCGTGGAAGCGGCGCGACATGGCCGCGAAGTCGTGGCGCGGGGCGTCGCGGTATTGCAGATGCCAGTAGAAACCGCGCTCGATGCGGCCGTGACGGTACCAGGCGTACTGGCCCGGCAACAGCTTCTCGACCCCCTGATAAATCGTGCGCGGCGCCGGCACGTCATAGAAATAGAAGTAGTCGAACAGGGCCTGCGGGTCGAGCGCGCGTCCCACGGTCGGGTGCGCCGCCACCGCATCGGCACGGTCGGCAAAGACGATGCGGCCATTGCGAACGGCGAAGGACAGGCTGTGGATGCCGATGCGGTCGATGGCCAGATAGACTGAGTCGTTGCGCCGGTCGACGATGGCCAGGGCGTAAGGGCCGTAAACCTGGGCGGCGAGGTTGCCGCTGTGTCTGTGCCACAGATCGATCAGCGTCTGTGCATCCAGCCGCCCACCCGCTGCCGTGCGCGGCAGGCCGATGACGGCGGCGAGGATGCCGTCCTCCTCGGCGATCTGCGCCGACTCGCCCGCCACGGCCAGCAGGCCGTGCGTGTGGACTTGGCTGGCCGGGTTGCCGACGGCGGTGGGGCGAACCTGGCGCATGCGCGCCAGAGTCTCGCCGGCCCGGTTCGGGTCTTCCGGCTCGGGGCCGAACCAGCCGATGAGCTCGTGCATGGGGACTGTCTGGCGGGGTTGGTTGTTTTGTGTTGCGGTCTGAAGGGGCCGAATCAACGACCCTTGGCCTCCGTGCGCACGGGGTAGCCCGCCGCGCTGAGCAGGCCCTCCCAGGCGGCCGGGTCGAAACCCTTCTGATGCTTGCCGCCAACCTGGATCACCGGCACCTCCAGCGCCCCAACGAGTTGCTTCAGCGCCACGGCATCCTCCGGCACCCGCTGTGGGTCCTTGCGGGTGAAGGGGATCTTGCGCTGGGTGAGGAAGTCGCGCGCCTGATCGCAGGGCTCGCCGCAATCGGTAATATAGAGGACCACCGGGTTCGCCTCGCGCGCGCGGCGCAGCTCGAAGCCTTCCTTGTCGGTCTCCACCACGCTCGGGCGGGGCTTCAGCGCCTGCGCCTCACGCGCCTTGGGCGGGGGCGGCTGGTCGGAGTAATACACGCGGCCGCGCTCGTCCACCCAGCGGTACATCTGACCGGCGGCCGCAACCGTCATGGTCAGGGTCAACAGGATCAACAGCCCGAGTCCTTTCAACATATGCGCGCTCCCCTCCTGCATGGGATTCTAGCAGCGCTCGCCGACAAAACGACAACGCCGGCGCGGGCCGGCGTTGTAAGGGGCAAACTGCCTCAGGCCATGCCGTTGTGTCGCAGCAGGGCGTCTATGGTCGGCTCCCGCCCGCGGAAGGCCTTGAACGACTCGATGGCCGGGCGCGCGCCGCCCTGGGCGAGGATCTCGCTCCAGAAGCGGTGGCCGATCTCGGGGTTGAGCACCCCGTTCTCCTCGAACAGGCTGTAGGCGTCGGCCGAGAGGACCTCGGCCCACTTGTAGCTGTAGTAGCCCGCCGCGTAGCCGCCAGCGAAGATGTGCGAGAAGTTGTTGGGGAAGCGGTTGTAGGCGGGCGGGAAGACCACCGCGACCTGGCGGCGGATGTCGTCGAGCAGCGCCAGCACACCCTTGCCGCCGTCAGGGTCGAAGTCGTAGTGCAGGTGCATGTCGAACAGGGCGAACTCGATCTGCCGCACCATCTGCATGCCGGCCTGGAAGTTCTTGGCCGCCAGCATCTTGTCGAAGAGCGCACGCGGTAGGGGCTCGCCGGTCTCCACATGGGCGGTCATGTGCTTGAGCACGTCCCACTCCCAGCAGAAGTTCTCCATGAACTGGCTGGGCAGCTCCACCGCGTCCCACTCCACGCCGTTGATGCCCGACACGCCCAGGTCCTCGACCTGGGTGAGCAGGTGGTGTAGCCCATGGCCGAACTCATGGAAGAGGGTGATCACCTCGTCGTGGGTGAGCAGCGCCGGCTTGCCGCCCACCGGGCGGGAGAAGTTGCAGTTGAGATAGGCCACCGGGGTCTGGATGGCTTGACCCTTGCGCCTACGGGTGATGGCGTCGTCCATCCAGGCGCCGCCGCGCTTGCTCTCGCGGGCGTAGAGGTCGAGATAGAACTGGCCGATCAGTTGGCCCGTGCGGTCGCGGATGTCGAAAAACTTTACACTCTCATGCCACACCGGCGCCTGCGCCTCGCGGATCTCCAGGCCGTAGAGGGTCTCGATCAGGCGGAAGAGCCCGGCCAGCACGCGCGGCTCCTGGAAGTATTGCTTGACCTCCTGTTCGGAGAAGGCGTAGCGCGCCTCCCGGAGCTTCTCCGAGGCGTAGGCCACGTCCCAGGCCTCGAGTCGTGGAAGCTGCAGCTCTTTGGCGGCGAATTCGCGCAGCTCCTGCATGTCCCGCTCGGCATAGGGCTTGGCACGGCGGGCGAGCTCATTGAGGAAGTCCAGCACCTCCTGCGGTGACTGCGCCATCTTGGGCACCAGCGAGACGTGGGCGTAATCGGGGTAGCCCAGCAGCCGGGCGGCCTCGCGGCGCAGACGCAGGATTTGGTCGATGAGCGGGGTGTTGTCCAACTGCGCCGGACCGAATTCCGAGGCGCGGGTGACGTAAGCCCGGTACATCTCCTCACGCAGCCCCCGGTTGGCGCAGAATTGCATCACCGGCAGGTAGGAAGGGGCCTGCAGGTTGAGCCGCCACCCCGTCTGGCCCGCGGCCTGGGCCATCTCGGCGAACATCTGCTTGACGTCCTCAGGCACGCCAGCGAGTTCCGACTCGTCCGTGACGAGCTTGGACCAGGCGTTGGTGGCATCGAGCAGGTTCTCCTCGAACTTGGCGGACAGCCGCGCCAGTTCCTCCTGGATCGCCTTGAAGCGGGCCTTTTGTTCGGGCGCGAGCTCCGCGCCACCCAAGCGGAAGTCGCGCAGCTCGTTGTCGATGATACGCCGGCGCGCGGGGCTCAACTGCGCGTACTCGGGGCTCGCGGCCAGGGCCTTGAACTTGCGGTATAGCCCCTCGTGCTGCGAGAGCTCGGCGTAGTACTGGGTGATCTTGGGCAGATTTTCGTTGTAGACCGCGCGCAGCTCGGGGCTGTCGAGGACGGCGTGCAGGTGCGAGACCTGTCCCCAGGCGCGGGAGAGCCGTTCGTTGGCGTCCTCCAGGGGCTGGGCGAAGCCGTTCCAGGTGGGGGGTGTCGGCTCGGCGGCGAGCCGCTCCACCAGGGCACGGTTTTCGGCGAGCAGCTGATCGACCGCGGGGGTGACGTGTTCGGGCCGGATCTCGCTGTAGCGCGGCAGGCCGGTGAAATCGAGCAAGGGGTTCATGGCGCTCCTGACTGGCGTTTAGGACTCTATACTTGCGGCCAGACCGCGGTTTTTCCAAGGGGTTCTGGTCATGGCCATCGAGGCGTTTGCCGGCATTGTGCCCAAACTGGGCGGGGGTGTGTACGTGCACCCGACCGCCACAGTGATCGGCGACGTGACGCTGGGGGATGCGGTCTCGGTGTGGCCCGGGGCGGTGATCCGCGGCGATGTCAACCGCATCCGCGTGGGTGAGGCGAGCAACATTCAGGACAACGCGGTACTCCATGTCAGCCATCGGCGGCCGGAAGACCCGGACGGGGCGCCCCTGGTGATCGGGGCGCGGGTGACTGTTGGCCACGGTGTCATCCTGCACGGCTGCAGCGTGGGTGACGAGTGCCTGATCGGTATGGGCGCCCTTGTCATGGACCATGCGGTGATCGAACCGCAGGTGCTGCTGGCGGCCGGCAGCCTGGTGACCGAGCGCCAGGTCCTGGCGAGCGGCTGGCTCTACCTCGGTCGCCCGGCTCGGCCCGTGCGGCGGTTGAGCAGTGAGGAGATCGCCCATTTCGCCTACCAGGCCGAGCGCTACGTCGAGCTGTCCCGTGTCTATCTGAGTGCGCAGGCATGAACCTAAGCAGCTACGTCAACCCGGTCGTCTTGCAGACCGTGGTCTTGCTATCCCTGTCCAACCTGTTCATGACCGTGGCCTGGTATGCCCACCTCAAACACCTGAACGACAAGCCCTGGTGGATCGCCGCCCTGGCGAGCTGGGGCGTGGCATTGTTCGAGTATTTGTTGCAGGTGCCGGCCAACCGCATCGGCTATCAGCAGCTGACCCTGCCCCAACTCAAGGTCATGCAGGAGGTGATCACGCTGGCGGTGTTCGCCCCCTTCGCCGTGCTCTACATGCGCGAGACACTGTCCTGGAACTATCTGTGGGCCGGTCTGTGTCTCATCGGCGCCGTGTATTTCATCTTCCGCGGCTGAGGTGCCGACCCGCGACCGGCCGCCCCCGCGTGTTAAAATGACAAACTTTGTTTTTTCAGGACCTTAGCCATGTTTGCCGCCGATCACACCATCCAGAACGTCGATCCCGAGCTGTGGGCCGCCATCGAGAACGAGGCCCGGCGGCAGGAGGAACACATCGAACTGATCGCCTCCGAGAACTACACGAGCCCCGCTGTGATGCAGGCCCAGGGCTCGGTGCTGACCAACAAGTACGCCGAGGGCTACCCCGGCAAGCGCTATTACGGCGGCTGCGAGTGGGTGGACGTGGCCGAGCAGCTCGCCATCGACCGGGCGAAGAAGCTATTCGGCGCCGAGGCGGCCAACGTGCAGCCCAACTCCGGCTCGCAGGCCAACCAGGCGGTGCTCCTGGCCTTCCTCAAGCCCGGCGACACCATCATGGGCATGAGCCTGGCCGAGGGGGGGCACCTCACGCACGGCATGGCGCTGAACATGTCCGGCAAGTGGTTCAACGTCGTGGCCTATGGGCTGGACGCCAACGAGGACATCGACTACGCCGGCATGGAGGCCCGCGCCCGCGAACACCGGCCCAAACTGATCATCGCCGGGGCCTCGGCCTTCTCACTGCGCATTGATTTCGAGCGTTTCGCCCGCGTGGCCAAGGAGATCGGCGCCATCTTCATGGTGGACATGGCCCACTACGCGGGGCTGATCGCCGCCGGGGTCTATCCCAGCCCCATCCCGCACGCCGACGTCGTCACATCCACCACGCACAAGACCCTGCGCGGCCCGCGCGGCGGCATCATCCTGATGAAGGCGGAGCACGAGAAGGCGATCAACTCGGCCATCTTCCCCGGATTGCAGGGCGGCCCGCTCATGCACGTCATCGCCGGCAAGGCGGTCGCCTTCAAGGAGGCGATGGGCAAGGAGTTTCGCGCCTACCAGGAGCAGGTGGTGGCCAACGCCCGCGTGATGGCGCGGGTGCTGTCCGAGGAGCGGGGCCTCAGGATCGTCTCCGGTCGCACCGAGAGCCATCTCTTCCTGGTCGATCTGCGCGCCAAGGGCATCACCGGCAAGGACGCCGAGGCCGCCCTGGGCCGCGCCCATATCACCGTCAACAAGAACGCCATCCCCAACGACCCGCAAAAGCCCTTCATCACCAGCGGCATCCGCATCGGCACCCCGGCGATGACCACGCGCGGCTTCCGCGAGATCGAGGCCGAGCGCCTGGCCCACCTGATCGCCGACGTGCTGGATGCGCCCAACGACGAGAAGGTGATCGGCCACGTCCGGTCCGAGGTCGGCAAGCTCACTGCCGCCTTCCCGGTCTACGGTGGTCAGGTTTCAGGTTTCAGGAGTCAGTGAAAGTATGCGCGCCGAAGGCGCGGATGATTCTTTGCTGAAACCCGTAGCCTGTAACCTGTAACCTGATGCGTTGCCCCTTCTGCGGTCACCCCGACACCCAGGTCGCCGAGACCCGGCTGTCGGAGGACGGCGCCACGGTACGCCGGCGTCGGCGCTGCACAGCCTGCGACAAGCGCTTCACCACCTATGAGACGGCGGAGATCCGGCTGCCGACGGTGGTCAAGCAGGATGGCGAGCGGCAGGACTTCTCACTCGACAAGCTGCGCGAGGGCTTTCGCCGCGCCTTGCACAAGCGGCCGGTGCCCACCGAGCTCACCGACGAGGCGATCAACCGGGTGATCCAGAAACTGCTCGCGCTGGGCGAGCGCGAGGTGACCTCGCGCTACATCGGCGAGCTGGTGATGAATGAGCTCAAGCGCCTGGACAAGGTGGCCTACATCCGCTTCGCCTCGGTCTACAAGAGCTTCCAGGACGTGGACGACTTCCGCGACGCGATCCGGGATCTGGACAAGTAAGGCCGGATGTTCAGCGCCGAAGACCACACCCACATGGCGCGGGCGCTCCGGTTGGCGGCGCGGGGGCTCTTTACCACCACGCCCAATCCGCGCGTGGGCTGCGTCATCGTCAAGGACGGCCAAGTGGTGGGGGAGGGCTGGCATGCGCGCGCCGGCGAGCCGCATGCGGAGATCCACGCCCTCCGTGCCGCCGGCACGCGGGCACGCGGCGCCACGGTCTATGTCAGCCTGGAGCCCTGCAGCCACCACGGTCGCACGCCACCCTGTGCCCACGCTCTGATCGATGCCGGCGTGGCGCGCGTGGTGGCGGCCATGCGCGACCCCAACCCGCAGGTCGCGGGGCGCGGCATCGAGCTGTTGACGCTCGCCGGCATCCGTGCCGAGGTGGGGCTGCTGGAGGAAGCCGCGCGCGAGCTCAACGTCGGCTTTATCAGCCGCATGACCCGCGGCCGCCCCTGGGTGCGCGTCAAGACCGCCTCGAGCCTGGATGGCAAGACCGCACTGCTCAATGGGCAGTCACAATGGATCACCGGCGAGGCCGCGCGAAGGGATGTGCACCGCTGGCGGGCACGGGCCTGTGCCGTGCTCACCGGCGTGGGCACGGTGCTCGCCGACGACCCGCAGATGAACGTGCGGGCCGTGGACACACCGCGCCAGCCGCTGCGGGTGGTGCTCGACAGCGCGCTGCGCACGCCGCCAGGCGCACGTGTCCTGGAGGGTGGCAACACGCTCCTGGTCTGCCAGGAGGCCCAGCCCGAGCGGCTCGAACCGCTGTTGGCGGCGGGCGCCAGCGTGCTGGAGCTGCCCGGCCCCGCCGGCCGGCCCGACCTCGGGCTGCTCATGGAGGTCCTGGCCCAGCGGGGGGTGAACGAGCTGCACGTGGAGGCCGGGGCCACGGTGAACGGCGCCTTGCTCGCCGCCGGCCTGGTCGACGAGTGGCTGGCCTATCTCGCCCCGGTGACGCTGGGGCATGAGGCGCGCGGGCTGTTCGATCTGCCGGCGCTGACCGACATGGGCGAGCGCCAGGGCTGGCGGCTCCTGGACGTGCGGTGGGTGGGCGTTGACCTGCGCCTGCGTCTGCGGCCGGAGTAGAATGCAACGCAAGCCGCAAGGCGTACACGGAGTCGAGTATGCCCCAAGCCGCCGTCTACCACCCCCTCTCGGTGGAGGAGTACTTGCGCATGGAGGCCGAGGCCGCGGTCAAACACGAATACGTGGATGGCGAGGTCTACGCCATGTCCGGCGCCAGCGAGCGGCACAACCGTATCGCGGGCAATGCGTTTTTCCATCTGCGTGCCGCTACCCGCGGCAGCCCCTGCGCCGTCTTCATCGCCGACATGAAGCTCAGGGTGGCCGGGCTCAACGCCTTCTACTACCCCGACGTCATGCTCTGCTGCGACCCGGCCGACGACCACCCGCACTACAAGACCGCCCCCTGCATCGTCGTCGAGGTCCTCTCGCCCTCCACCGTGAACATCGACCGGCGTGAGAAGTGGCTGGCCTACCGCGGGCTCACCAGCCTGCAGTGTTACCTGCTGGTGGAATCGGAACAGCGTCAGGCGGACTATTATCTGCGTGACGTCGCGGTCGGTTGGCGCACGGGCTGTCTGGAGGAGGGCGAGGTGTTGACCCTGCGCTGCGGCGGGCTCGACCTGGTGTTGAGCCTCGACGACCTCTACGAGGACGTGGCCCTGCCGCCGCAATGAGGCCATGGGGGCGGGGTTCTCGGCCAGGCGGCAAAACCCTACAATGACGGTTTTCTCGCGCATTCGCGGCGGTAGCGCTCACTGCATGCCGTTTTGACAGGACCGCCATGTTCACAGGGATCATTCAGGCCGTCGGCCACGTGCAACACCTCACTGAGTCGAGCGGGGGGGACGCCCGCGTCACCATCGCCGGCGGCGGGCTCGACCTCGACGACGTGGCGATCGGCGACTCCATCGCCGTCAACGGGGTGTGTCTCACCGTGGTCGAGAAGGGGCCGGCCCACTTCAGCGTCGATGTCTCGCAGGAGACCTTCGCCTGCACCGTGGGCTTCGCGCCGGGCGAGTCGGTCAATCTGGAGAAGGCCCTGCGCCTGTCGGACCGGCTGGGGGGCCACCTCGTCTCCGGCCACGTCGACGGCGTGGGCGAGGTGGTGCGGGTGGAGCGCGTGGGCGACAGCGTGCGCCTCGACATCCGCGCGCCCAAGGGCCTGGAGCGCTACCTCGCGCCCAAGGGCTCGGTCGCGGTCAACGGGGTGTCCCTCACGGTGAACCGGGTGCACGGCGGCGAGTTTTCCATCAATCTGATCCCGCACACCCTCGAGGCCACCATGCTCAAGAACCTCAAGCCGGGGGACCGGGTCAACCTGGAGGCGGACATGCTGGCCCGCTACGCCGAGCGCCTGCTCGCCTATGCCAGCGCCACGGACAAGGACTGACCCGGAACGATGCTGACCCCCATCGAAGACATCATCGCCGAGATCCGCGCCGGCCGCATGGTCATCCTCGTGGACGAGGAGGACCGCGAGAACGAGGGCGACCTGGTCATGGCCGCCGAGCACGTGACGCCCGAGGCGATCAACTTCATGGCCAAGCACGGCCGCGGCCTGATCTGCCTGACGCTCACCGGCGCGCGCTGCGAGCAGCTGGGCCTGTCGATGATGGTGGCCAACAACCAGACCCCGCACGGCACCGCCTTCACCGTCTCCATCGAGGCCGCCGAAGGGGTCACCACCGGCATCTCCGCGCACGACCGCGCCCGCACCGTACAGGCCGCAGTGGCCAAGAACGCCAAACCGAGCGACATCATCCAGCCCGGCCACATCTTCCCGCTTCGCGCCCAGGACGGCGGTGTGTTGGTGCGCGCCGGGCACACCGAGGCCGGCTGTGACCTGGCGGCGCTGGCCGGGCTGGAGCCGGCCGCCGTGATCTGCGAGATCCTGAAAGAGGACGGCAGTATGGCGCGGCTGCCGGACCTGATCGAATACGCCCGTCAGCACAACCTCAAGATCGGCACCATCGCCGACCTGATCCACTACCGTGCGGCCAACGAGAGCCTGGTCGAGCGCGTCGGCGAGCGCGACATCGACACCGCCTATGGCGCCTTCCGTCTGGTCGTCTACCGCGACAAGCTCGCCCGCGCCACCCACCTGGCCCTGACCCGCGGCGAGATCCAGCCGGAACAGGAGACCTTGGTGCGCGTGCATGAACCCGTCTCCCTGCTGGACGTCCTGGAGGAATCGCCGCACGGCCACAGCTTCAGCGTGCCGCAGGCCCTGCGCCTGATCGCCGAGGCCGGGCGCGGCGCCATCGTCCTGCTGCACCGCCCGGAGACGGCCGACGACCTGGCCGCCCGCGCGCTGCCGACCGACGCCCCCAAGCCGGCGCGCAAGTTCGATCTGCGCAATTACGGTATTGGCGCCCAGATCCTACGCGACCTCAAGGTGGGCAAGATGCGCCTGCTCGCCGTGCCGCGCAAGATGCCCGCCATGGACGGCTTCGGGCTGGAGGTGACAGGCTATCTGCAACCCAAGGGAGAGTGACATGGCCCGCTACGACAATATCCTGGAAATCGAACCCAATCTGGACGGCACGGGCCTCAAGATCGGCATCGCCCTGAGCCGTTTCAACCAGGACGTGGGCGAGGGCCTGCTGGCCGCCGCCACGGCGACGCTCACGCGCAAGGGTGTCAAGGAGTCGGACATGGTCATCGTTACCGTGCCCGGTGCCCTGGAGCTGCCCCTCGTGTTGCAGAAGATGGCCCGCAGCGGCCGCTTCGACGCCTTGATCGCCCTGGGCGCGGTGATCCGCGGGGAGACCTACCACTTCGAGATCGTCGCCAACGAGATGGCCGCCGGCATCACCCGCGTGGGCCTGGACACCGGCGTGCCCATCGCCAACGGCGTGCTCACCACCGACACCGACCACCAGGCCACCCACCGCATGTCGGAGAAGGGGCGTGACGCGGCGCTGTGCGCCATCGAGATGGCGCGCCTGCTCGCAGCGCTATGAGCAAGTCCCGCGGCAGCCGGCGCCTCGCCCGGGAGCTGGCCCTGCGCGCCCTCTACCAGTGGCTGCTCACGGGGGACGACCTCGCCCGTCTGCTCGTGCAGAGCGAGGAGGCCGAGGAATACCGCGACGCCAATCCGGCGCATTTGAAGGCACTGATCGAGGGCGTACTGGAGCATGCGGCGACCCTTGACGCGGCACTCGCGCCACACCTCGACCGACCGACCGCCCAGCTCTCGCCCATCGAACATGCCATCCTGCTGCTGGGGGCCTATGAGCTCCTGCACAGCCCAGACGTACCTTACCGGGTGGTGCTCAACGAGGCGGTCGAGCTGGCCAAGCGCTATGGCGGCACCGACGGGCACAAGTACGTCAACGGGGTACTCGACAAACTTGCCCGCACGGCGCGCGCGATGGAGCTGCAGGCCGAAGGTCGGTGACCGCGCTGTGAGGCCGCCTCACCCCTCACCGTCCCTGGATGCCCTCCGAATTCGAACTGATCGCCCGCCATTTCTCCCGTGCGTCGCCGGGCGCGCGGCTGGGGGTGGGCGACGATGCCGCCCTGTGTACGGTGTCGACCGGCATGGAGCTGGCCGTCTCCACCGACATGTTGCTCGCCGGGCGCCACTTCCTGCCCGATGCCGAGCCCGAGGCCCTCGGGCACAAGACCCTGGCCGTCAACCTGTCCGATCTCGCCGCCATGGGCGCGCGCCCACGCTGGGCCCTGCTCGCCATCGCCCTGCCTCAGGCCGACGAGGACTGGCTGGCCGCCTTCAGCCTAGGGTTCTATGCCCTGGCCGGGCGCTATGGCGTGGACCTCATCGGCGGCGACACCACGCGCGGCCCACTCACCCTGTGCGTGACCATCCTCGGCGAGGTCGAGGCGGGGCAGGCCCTCACGCGCGCCGGCTCCCGGCCGGGGGATGATGTCTGGGTCTCTGGCCGCCTGGGCGGGGCCGCCCTGGGGCTCGCCCATCTCCAGGGCCGCGTCAAACTCGATCCACGCCTGGCCGCCGAATGTCGGCTGCGTCTGGACCGGCCCGAGCCGCGGGTCGCGCTGGGGCGTGCATTGCGGGGGGTCGCCAGCGCCGCCATCGACCTCTCTGACGGTTTGCTGGCCGACCTGGGTCATATCCTGGAGCGTTCCGGTGTCGGTGCCGAGCTGGAGTTCGCGCGCCTGCCCGCCGAGCCGGCCCTCGCCGCCGGCGTGCCGGAAGACCTCGCACGCCACTGCCTGCTGGCGGGCGGCGACGACTACGAGCTCATCTTCACCGCCCCGCCTGCCCAAGAGGGGGCCATTGCGGCCCTCGCCCAGCGCCTCGGCCTGCCCCTCACCCGCATCGGCCGTATCGTCGAGGGGCAGGCGCTGACCGTGCGCGACGCGCAGGGACGGCCGCTCGCCATCCCCGCGCACGGCTTTGACCATTTCGCGGATCAGAACGATAACCGTCCATGGCCGATAAGCCGCCATGGCCCATGAAAACGCTTGTGCCGGCCATGATCCTAAAAACCGCAGTTGACCGCTCTTATGGCTTCGTAACAGCTCGCTGATGCAAGAGATTTTGCCTCCGGTCATCCGCTCCCAGAGGGTGAACACGCTACGCGCCCGCCTTCGGTCTTGTACGCCCGTCTGGCTGCGTTGCTCCTCCTTGCAGGGAGCCACCCTGCGGCGTCGTCGCGCCTTGCCAGCCGGGCGTACAAGCC
>JAKADY010000061.1 GCA_021826065.1 Pseudomonadota bacterium | reverse complement strand
AGCGACTCGATCCGATCGGTGGGCTGGACCCCGGCAGCCGGCGAGACCGCCTCACCCCGGCTGACCCCGCTCATGACCAGGACCGAGTCGATGCCAAAGCGCGCCGCGCCCAGGATGTCAACGTCACCAGCACGCCGTAGGCATCCAGCAGCAGCGCGTCATAACGCGCGGTCAGGGCATCGAGGGTCAGAGGCGCGAACATGCGAGAACGATAAGGCAGCTGCGCTGTCCTGCCAACGAGACCCCCGGTGATCGCGCACCGCTTCGAGGAGACACCCCATGACCCTGTTTCGTGCAATCCGCGACGGCTGCCTGGGCCTCGCCCTGCTCGCCCTCTCGGCGAGCGTGCTGGCGCAGACACCGGCCGGGGACGATTTCCAGGCCTGGCTCGCCGCCTTGCGCCAGGAGGCGATCGCGCGCGGCATCCGGGCGGAGACCTTCGACCGGGCCCTGGCCGGCGTGCAGCCCGACCCGCGCGTGATCGAGCTGGACCGGCGCCAGCCGGAATTCCTCGAGCCCTTCCTCGACTACCTCGAGCGGCGCGTCACCGCCCGGCGCGTCGAGGAGGGCCGCCGCCTGCTCGACGAACACCGCGAGCTGCTGGCCGCCGTGCAGCGGCGCTACGGCATCCCGCCGCACGTCCTGGTGGCCTTCTGGGGGCTCGAGACCAACTACGGCGGCTTCATGGGCGATTTCGCCGTGCCCGCGGTGCTCGCCACCCTGGCCTTCGAGCCCCGCCGCAGCCAGTTCTTCCGCGCCCAACTCCTCGACGCCCTGGCCGTCCTCGACGAGGGACATGTCGAGGTCACGGCGATGAAGGGCTCCTGGGCGGGGGCCATGGGGCACATGCAGTTCATGCCCTCGACCTTCCGCGCCTATGCCGTCGATGCCGATGGCGACGGCCGCAAGGACCTCTGGGGGTCGCTGCACGACGCCTTCGCCTCCGCCGCCAACTATCTGAGCCGCCTGGGCTGGAAGGCGGACGAGCTCTGGGGGCGCGAGGTGCGCCTGCCGGAGAATTTCGACTGGGAGCAGGCCCGCCTGAGCCTCACCCGGCCGGTGAGCGCCTGGGCGGCCATGGGTGTGACCCAGGCCGATGGCTCACCCCTGCCGAACTCGAACCTGCAGGGCGCCATCATCCTGCCGCAGGGCTACAAGGGGCCCGCCTTTCTGGTCTATGGCAACTTCAACATCATCCTGAACTGGAACCGATCGCTGAGCTATGCCCTGGCGGTGGGGTTGCTGTCCGACCGCCTGCGCGGCCTGCCGGGCCTGCAGAACGGCCAGGGGGCGCGCCACCCGAGACTCACCCGCCAGCAGATCATCGAGCTGCAACGCCAGCTCGACGCCCTGGGCTTCGAGCCGGGCGAGGCCGACGGCATACCCGGCAGCCGCACGCGCGCGGCGATCAAGGCCTTCCAGCGCCAGGTCGGGCTACCCGTGGATGGCTATGCCTCGCCGGAACTCGTCGCCCGTGTCGAGGCCCAGGCGCGTAGCCGCGGCCTGCTCTCCGCCGCCCAAGCCCCGCTCGCCAGCGAGCCCGACACCGCCCCGACGCCCGCGCCGCGCCTGCAGTGAGCCGCTGCGCGGTGACGAAATTTCGCTTGACCGAACCGGCGGCGAGGCGCAAGCTGCAGGCATGCTACCTGCCCCCGCCCCCGCCCTGACCCAGGCCGAATTGCTCCGCCTGGACGACTTTCTGCACTCCGAGGCCTGCGGCCGCGACGCCATGGGCCTGTCGCACGCCCACGGCTTTCTGACGGCGCTCGCCAGCGGCCCGGAGGCCATGGAGCCCAGCGAGTGGCTGCGCCTCGTCTTCGACGAGCCGGTGTTCCGGGACGGGGCCCAGGCCGAGGACATGCTGGGCCTCGCCATGCGGCTCTACGCCGAGATCGAACGCAGCCTCGCGCAACCCGATGCCTTTCGCCCGGTGCTGGAATTCGTACGCGGCGGCCGTGGCGACCTCGTCATGGACGCCACGGCATGGTGCCAGGGCTATCGCGCCGGCATGACCCTCTACCAGGAGCTCTGGGTCCGGCACGCCGACCAGGCCCTGACCACCTGGCTCGCCCCCATCCACGCCCTCGCCCGCAGCACAGGGCCGGCCTCGGACCCCAACCACCGTCAGCTCTGTGCCGAGCTGCCGCATGCGGTGCAGGCGATCCACCGCTACTGGCGTGCGCAAGCGGCCCATGCAGCGGAGCACCCCGAGTCTGCCGACGACACGGTAGCCTGACCCCTGCTGTGCAAGCGTGACGGACCCGCAGACCTGGCATTGCTGGCAGTGCGGCGCGGACATCAGCGATCTGCCGCGGCCCTACGGCCGTTTCGCGCGCTGCCCCGCCTGCCGTGCCGAGCTGCACGTCTGCCGGATGTGCCGGCACTATGACACCACCAAGGCGAAACACTGCCGGGAGCCGCTGGCGGATGAGGTCAGGGACAAGACGCGAGCCAACACCTGCGAGTGGTTCCAGGCCGCCCCGCGGGCGAGCGGGCCCCGCGCGCGCCCCGACAGAGACCCACGCCGTGAACTCGACGCCCTTTTCGGCGCTGATCCCAATGAAACTGAACCCCCCACAACGGATCGCCAGGCACTCGACCGCCTGTTCGGCGCGGGTGCCGGCGACCCATCCGGTGACCCTCACTCGTAGTGGATGAAATCCTCCGCCGGGGCGTCCGCCCCGTAGCGGTCGATCAGGTCCTCGATCTCCGCGCTGAGAGTCTCGTCCTCGTCCTCGTCGAGAACCCCCTCCCCGATCAGGTGGGCGATCAGCCCCTCCTGCATCGCCTCCTGCACGTCGGCCAGCGTCGGCGGTTGGGTTGACTGTTCCATCACTGCCTCGATCACCCGGCTCAGGGCCTCGCTCGCCGACTGCTTGATGAAATCGGCTGCGGGGGCCTCGACGCCGAACTCGTCGATCAAGGCATCGAGCTCCTGCAGCAGGGTCTCGCTGGTCTCCGGGTGCAGGCGGTCGGCCTCATAGCCCTCCCCCGCCTCACCGGTCGCCAGGGCAGCGCGCACCGAGCCCAACGTGGCCGTCTCCAGGGCGTCCGGGTTGTTGGCGTGGAATTCGAGGATCTCCGCCAGTTCCGGCGAGACCCGGGTGGTGACGTCTAGACTGCGGATCATGTTGCAACCCCTTTCTCGCGTGGGGCGCTTTGACACCCCTTGTAATTTCTTTCTAACAAGCCGCCGACGCCCGTCAAGTCGAAGCGGGCCGCAAGCGCCCCCCGGTCGGTGCTATGCTGAGAGCAAGCCGAGACCTCCCAAGGCGAAAACGGTCGCACGAGGCCATCGCCATGACTGCCGCGAGCAATGCCGTCCTCTCCGAACAAGACCTGGCCATCCTGCGGGATGCCCATTTCCACTTGGAACACCCCAGCCTCGCCGCGCGCCTCACCAATTTCGTCGGGCTGCCCCTGGAACGCGGCATCAAGCTGCTGCCGCGGCGCTGGTACGAGGCCCTGCGCCAGGCCAGTCAGCAGACCCTGCTGCGGGCGCTGGACTGGGCCATCGACTCCCTGGAGACGCGTGCGGCCCCAACGTATGGACGGGAGGGCGAACACAAGCTGCTCAGCGCCACGGCTGGGGCCTTGGGCGGCTTCTTCGGCCTGCCCGCGGTGTTGGCGGAGCTGCCGGTCTCCACCACATTGACGCTGCGTGCCATCGCCGACATCGCCCGCGACGAGGGCGAGGACCTGTCCCAGCCGGAGACGCGGCTTGCCTGCGTCGAAGTCCTCGCCCTGGGCGGCCGCACCGATGAAGACGACGCCGCCGAGACGGGCTATTACGGTATCCGTCTGGCCTTGGCGGTGCACCTGTCGCGCGTGCCCGAACACGTGCTCCAACACGGCATCCTCAAGCCTTCGCATCCTGTGCTGGTGGAGCTCATCGCCGCCATCGCCGCCCGCTTCGGCGTCGTCGTGACGCAGAAGGCGGCCGTGCAGATGGTCCCCATCCTCGGTGCGTTGAGCGGTGCCCTGGTCAACCTGGTGTTCATGCAGCACTTCCAGGACGTCGCCCGCGCCCATTTCACCGTGCGCCGCCTGGAACGCCGCTATGGCGCAGAACTCGTGCGCCAGGAATACGAGCGCCTGAGCGCCGCGCAGCGCTGAGCACGCATCTCAGCTCGTGGCCATGCGCCACCAATGACAGGACGGCAATCCCCTGCCACACTTCTGTGGGATGCCGCCCAGGCGATCCTCGCGCAGAACTCGCGTGTGCGAGGCAACAACACCCGCGCCCGGGTGCCGTTCCTGCTCAAGGGGATCGTCGTGGGGATCGATGGCCGGGCGCTCACGCCCTGGTCCACACGCAAGAAGAACGGGCGCATCTACCGCTACTACCTGCCAACTCGGGAGAACAAGGAGCATGCTGGCGCCTCCGGGCTGCCGCGCCTGCCGGCCGGTGAGCTGGAGGCCGCGGTGCTGGAGCAGATGCGCCGCGTGCTGCGTGCCCAGGACATGGTCGCCGGGGTAGCCGAGCGTGCCGCCCGGCTTGATCCATCCCTGGACGAAGCGCAGGTCACTGTGGCCATGACCCGGCTGGATGCGATCTGGGATCAGCTCTTTCCGGCCGAGCAACAGCGCATCGTGCGCCTGCTCATCGACAAGGTGATCGTATCAATGAACGACATCGAGGTGCGGTTCCGGCCCAATGGCATCGAGGTGCTGGCCCTGGAGCTGCGTCCCGAACCAACCCCAGAGACCCTTGAGGAGGCCGTGGCATGAATGAAATCCTGATCGCCAAGACCGGCCAGGCGGAGATGATCACCGCGAGCGACGGCAGTCTCACCATCTCCGTGCCGATTCGGATCAAACGACGCGGCAGCCGCAAGGCGGTGACTCTGCCGGACGGCGAGGCCATGCAGCCACGTCCTTGGGATGACACCCCGACACCGATCCAGCTCGCGCTCGCCCGCGGTCACCGCTGGCTCGCCATGCTGGAGTTCGGCGAGGCACGCACGCTGTCCGAAGTGGCCGAGCGCGAGGGAATGGATCGGGCTTATGTGAGCCGGATGGTGAACCTCACCACCCTGGCGCCGGACATCGTCGCCGCCATCCTCGACGAGACCCTGCCGCAAGAGGTGACGCTGTTCGACCTGGCGTCGGGGACGCCGCTGTTGTGGGAGGAACAACGGGCACGGATAGGCCTGGCCGACGCGAGCGTCCGATACGGGTGAAGGGGGTTTCCGTTCGCTTGTCCCGCGCCACCAAGAGTTCCACGGCCAATCCTTGAATTGGCTCAAACGCTATCGTCCTTGCACTGCGCCCGATTTCATATCATCATTTTCGCAAATATCTAAATGAGGCTGTGCATGACTACACCCAAAGTGATCGTAAGCCCGGTATGCGAGGTGACCTGCTTCGAGCAGGAGAAGGTTGCCCGCATCAAGGCGGAACTGGCTCAGGAAGAGCAGCAGCTTCCACGCCTGGCGGAGTTGTACAAGCTGCTCGGCAACACGACCCGCCTGAAGATTCTACTGGCGCTCGCACAAGGGGAGCTGTGCGTGTGCGACGTGGCGCATGTGCTGAATCTCACCGTGGCCGCCACCTCCCATCAGTTGAAGCTTCTGCGCGACCAGGGCTGGCTCGCCATGCGCAACGACGGGAAGATGGTTTATTACCGGCTCCAGAGCGAAGCCTTGCTCCAGGTGCTCAAGGGCGATCTTCGCCTGCTGGAGGAGCGGCTTGCATGACCGATGCATCCGTCGACCCGGCGATGAAGAGTACGGACGAACACACGCTCACGCTTAAGGTCGAGGGACTGTGCTGCACGGAGTGTTCGGTGGCCGTGGAGCAGACACTTAGCCGCCGCGCCGGCGTCGAGAGCGTGAAGATTCTGTCCGCCGCCGAAAAAGTCGAGGTGCGCTACGACGAGCGCAAGGTAGACCCGACGGAACTCGCGGGTTCCATCGCCGCGCTGGGTTATAAGGTTCGGCCCGCCGAACTCTTTCCCGCCCGGTCTGCCGCTGAACCGCGCGGCTTTTCCGGCGAGGCGATCCGGTTCGGCTTCGTGGCCCTGGTGGCGGTGATCGCGCTGCTTGAGATCGGCGGCGAATACCTCGGCTGGCTCGACGCCGCCAAGGAGAGGATTCCCCTTCCGGTCCTGCTGGCCACTATTGCGATCGGCGGTTTTCCCATCTTCAGGCGCGCGGTGCTGGGCGCCCTCAACCGGCAGATCAACGTCGACACGATGATGTCGGTCGGGATTCTCAGCGCCGCCGCCATCGGCCAGTACACGTCCTCGATGCTGATCGTGTTCTTCATGGGCATCGCACATTTCCTAGAGGAGTTCACCACCGGCAAGTCGCGCAAGGCCATTCAGGAACTGATCCGGCTCGCGCCCAAGACGGCGCGGATCAAGCTCGACGGCCGCGAGGTCGAGGTCGCGGTTGAGGCGCTCAAGCCCGGCGACATCGTCGCCATCCGGCCAGGCGAGCAGATCCCCGCCGACGGCACCGTGGTTCACGGGACAAGCTCGGTCAACCAGTCGTCGATCACCGGCGAGAGCATGCCGGTCGACAAGCAGACCGGCGACCCAGTGTTCGCCGCCACGTTCAACGTCGCCGGTTACCTGGAGGTGCGGGTGACGCGCGTCGGCGCGGACACCACCTTCGGCAAGATCGTCAAGCTGGTCGAGGAGGCCGAGGCGGTCAAGGCCCCGGTGCAAAAGTTCGCCGACCGCTTCACCACCTATTTCCTGCCCACCGCCATCGGCATCGCGGTGCTCACCTATCTGTTCTCCGGCCAGCTCACCTACGCCATCGCGGTGCTGGTCGCCGCCTGCCCCTGCGCCGTGGGCCTCGCCACGCCGCTCTCGGTGATCGCCAGCGTCGGCAGCGGCGCCAAGCGCGGCCTGCTCATCAAGGGCGGTCTCTACCTGGAGACGCTCGCCCGCGTGGACTGTGTCGTCATGGACAAGACCGGCACCGTCACCTTCGGCAAGCCGCAAGTAACCGACGTGGTGTCCCTGAACGGCTTGGGGAACACCGAACTCCTGAAGTATGCGGCCGCGCTGGAGAAGCGCTCCGAGCATCCCATCGCCTCGGCGATCCTCGCCCGCGCCGCCTTGCAGGAGATCGCCGTGCCCGAGCCCGAGCGGTTCGAATACCTCGTCGGGCAAGGCCTGCGCGGCGTCGTGGCGAACAAGGCCGTCCTGCTCGGCAATGCGAAATTCCTCGCCGACCAGGGCATCCCGCTGACCCCGCAGGCCGAGGCGAGCGCAGAGACGCTCGGCCGGGACGGCAAGAGCGCGCTGTTCCTGGCGATCGACGGCGTCGCGGAAGGCGTCATCGCGGTCGCCGACGTGATCCGCGACGAGGTTCCCGCCGCCATCGAGGCGCTGAAGAACATGGGCGTGCGCCGGCTGATCCTCCTGACTGGCGACAACGAACGGGTTGCCGCCGCCATCGCGAACCGGCTCGGCATCGACGAATACCGGGCAAGCCTTATGCCCCAGGACAAGATCGCGATCGTGCGCGATCTGCAGCGGGCCGGGCATCGCGTCGCGATGATCGGCGACGGCGTGAACGACGCCCCTGCGATCGCCCAGGCCGACGTGGGCATCGCCATGGGCGTGGTGGGCAGCGACGTGGCCCTGGAGGCCGCGCACGTGGCGCTCATGCGCGACGACTGGAGCCAGGTGCCGGCCGCGCTGGGCATGGGACGCCGCACCTACCGCGTCATCCGGCAGAACATCGTTCTTGGCATCGCATGGGACGTCGTGACCATGGGGCTCGCCTCGATCGGGGTGCTGACGCCCGTCATGGCGGCGGCGACGGAAGCGCTCCCGGACGTGCTGGTGTCCTTCAATTCCGCAAGGCTGCTCAAGGCGCCGCAGGACAAACGGCCCGCAAATGAGCGAGGCGGACATTCAATGGTTTAACGACCGGCGGGTCGGTTGATTTAGAGGAGAAGCAATCATGGCAAAGACATCCACAGACAGGGGTTCGGACACAGGCATGACTTCCGGACGAAAGAAACGAAGCCGGCTCGCGCTATTGGCGATCGGGATAACGGGTGCGGCGGCCATCGGCTGGACAACCGAAAAATCCCCCTTCAGCGGCCTGCCGGACATGCTCGGCGCTAATCAGCGAGCGTTGCCTTCCGGCGCGCTTCAGGTCGAGGACCTGGCCGCCGACATGAAGGGCTACCAGGGGACGATCCTCGTGCGCGGCGTCATGGCCGTCGCGCCGCCCGATCATCCCGGCATGTTCGCCATGATCGACTCGCGCGAGGCGCGGGTGTGCCGGGACCTCAAGTGCGCCAAGAACTATCTGCCGGTGAAGGCCAACGGAACGCTGCCCAATCCCTGGGACGAGCTGAACGTGCGCGGCAGGATCGTCAAGGGCGCGCGCTTCGACTATCTCGACGCCGAGCGCGTCGAGAATCTCGGCTCGATCAGGAAGTGAGGCGCGCATGAATCTCTGGAAACTCGTCTGGCGCAACCTGCTGCGCCGCAAGGGGCGCTTCGCGTTCACGCTGGGCGGCGTGGCGATCGGGATGGCCGCCTTTGTGAGCCTCTTGAGCATTGGCCAGGGGCTCGAGCTTGAAATCAAGAAACAGGCGCAAGGCCTGGGCGCGAACCTCGTGATCACGCCCAAGGGCTGGTGCGCCTACGAGCAGATTTCGGTGCTCACCGGGGAGCAGTTGCCCGAGGCGATCCCCATGTCCGAGCTCGACAAGATTATGGCGGTGCCGGGCGTGAAGAGCGCCGTTCCTTACCTCAACGAGAAGACCGCCTTCCGCAATCGCCCGGTGCCCGTGATCGGCATCCTGCCCGAGGAAATGCGCGCCTTGCAGAAGTGGCGGATCGCCGCAGGACGCTACTTCAAGGCTGCCGACGAACCGGCGGTGGTGGTGGGCGCCGCCATCGCCCAGCAGTTCCAGCTCAAGCCGGGCGATACCTTCACCGTGCGCGGGCGCTCCCTCCCCGTTGTCGGCGTGCTGCGGGAGGCCGGCAACAAGGACGACGTCGCCAGCTTCGTTCCGCTGCCGGTGGTGCAGAAGCTCTATGCCGTGGAGGGCAAGGTGTCCTTCGTCGCCGTCCAGGTCGAGGATTTGCAACAGGTCGATGCGGTGAGCCTGCGCATCCAGGAGAAGGCCAACGTCGCCGTGGTCACCGACAAGCAGCTCCTGTCGTCGATCCTGTCCATCGTCGGCACGGTGAGCGGCGCGATGCAGGCCGTGGCCGCGGTGGGTGTGCTGGCCGCGGCCTTCGGCATCGTCAACACCCTGCTCACCGCGGTGTACGAGCGCCGGCGCGAGATCGGGATCATGCAGGCCGTCGGCGGCACGCGGCGCACGCTGTTTTCCGCATTCCTGCTCGAATCGGGGCTGTACGGCCTGATCGGCGGCGTGCTGGGCCTACTGATCGGGATGCTCGGCGCCTACGTGCTGGGGCCCTACCTCACCGACAATGCCTTCACGGCGTCACTACGCCAGTCGCCGGTGCCGAGCCTCGACAGCGCGACCGTCTTGCTGACCTTCGGCTTGTCGATCGGTCTTGCCCTGGTGGCGGGGCTCTACCCGGCCTATCGAGCGGCAAAACTTACCCCGGTGGAGGCCATGCGCTATGCCTGAAGCGGTGATTCGTATTGAAAACGTGACCAAGGTGTACGGCACCGGCGAGGCCGCCGCCGCAGCCCTGTCGGGGATCAGCCTCGACGTGGAGCGCGGCGCATGGCTCGCCATCATGGGTCCCTCCGGCCACGGCAAGAGCACCTTGTTGCAGATCATGGGCGGCCTCGACCAGCCCACCAGCGGCCAGGTCCATCTGGACGGCACCGAGCTCACCCGCCTTAGGCCCGCCGAACTCGCCCATACCCGCGCCCGCTCGATTGGTTTCGTGTTCCAGTCCTTCAACCTGCTGTCGCATCTGACGGCGCTAGAGAACATCGAGCTGGCGCTCTGGTTCGGTGGCAAGGGGGACGACCGGGCACGGGGCATGGCGCTGCTCGAATCGGTGGGCCTCGCGGGAAAGGCCCACCTGCCGCCCGGCGCGCTCTCCGGCGGCCAGCAGCAGCGGGTGGCGGTGGCGCGGGCGCTCGCCAACGATCCTGACATCCTGCTCATGGACGAGCCCACGGGCAATCTGGATTCCGCCTCGGAAGCCGAGCTGCTGAGTCTACTCAGTAGCCTCCACGGACAGGGCCGAACCATCGTCATGGTGACTCACAACCCGGCCGTGGCCGAGCGTGCCCAGCGGGTGGTCCACGTCAAGGACGGGCGCATCGACAAGGAGCGGTTCAATGGCGCTTAGCCGCAACTGGCGGGTCGCGCTGGCCGCGCTCGCCGTCGTCGGCGTGACGCTCGCCGCCTATGCGCTCGCCCAGCGACCGACCGGGCCCGACGCCGCCTTCACGACCCTGGACGGCCGTCAGATGCGGCTCCAGGATCTGCGCGGCAAGGTGGTCGCGGTGACCTTCTGGGCCACGAGCTGCCCGATCTGCGTGGGCGAGATGCCCGATCTCATTGAGACCTACCGGCAGTACCAACCCCGCGGCTTCGAGCTGGTCGCCGTGGCGATGGCCTACGACGCCCCGGATCAGGTCAGGAACTTCGCGCAAAGTCGCGGCCTGCCGTTCCCGGTGGCGTTGGATGGCGACGGAAAGCTCGCCCGGCAATTCGGCGACACGCGGGTCGTCCCCACCACCTTCCTCATCGACAAGGACGGGACAGTGGTGTCGCGCACGCTTGGTGCGATCGACTTCTCGAAACTTCGGCAGTACCTCGATGCGTCACTTGGTACCTGACTTGGACAAGGAAAGCAAACAAGATGATCAAACCATTTTTGAAACACGCCGCCCTGGTGGCAATTCAGATCCTCGCGCTTTATGCGAGCGCGGCATTGGCCGCCGAAGAGCCTCTTCCGCCTGATCAAGCGTTCAAGCTCAAAGTCTCCGTCCGCGCTCCCAACACGGTGATTGCGGAATTCGAGCCGGCGAAAGGCCATTATCTCTACAAGAACAAGACCTTCTTCGCGCTGAAAAACTCGGGCGGCGTGCTCATCAAGGAAGTGCGGCTCCCCGCTGGCGAGGTCAAGAACGATCCGTTCTTCGGCACCATGGAGACCTACAAGAAACCCTTCAGGGCCGAGATCGTCCTGGACCGACCCCTGCAGGCCAAGCGCATCACGCTGCTCGCGAACTATCAGGGATGCAACGAGAAGATCGGGGTCTGCTATCCGCCGCTGCAGAAATCTTTTGATTTGACTGTCAGGTCCCGCCTGATTGTAAACACGTTTTTTGAACAGATCGGGGCGTTTAGCGTACCAGTTTTTGAGGGCCTCTTGAGGAGTGATATGGCCGAGCGCCTTCTGCGGGATGGACTGGTTGTAT
>JAKADY010000001.1 GCA_021826065.1 Pseudomonadota bacterium | reverse complement strand
CACAAGGTGCGGCATATCCACTTTGTCGGTGTAGGCGGGGCGCCCCGAGCAGGGAGCAGTGCCTGCCGCCGCGAGGCGGTAGGTGCGACCGGCCGCGAGGGGCGCCGAGCCGCCGGGCCGCAAGCACGTTCAGGAGGCCGCCTGTGAAGCACAAGGTGCGGCATATCCACTTTGTCGGTGTAGGCGGCTCCGGCATGAGCGGCATCGCCGAGGTATTGCTCAACCTGGGCTACACGGTCTCCGGCAGCGACCTCGCCGACAACGCCGCGACCCGGCGTCTGGCGGCGCTGGGCGCACGCATCTACCGGGGGCATGCGGCGGCGCACGTCGAGGGCGCCGACGTGCTGGTGGTCTCCACCGCGGTGCGGCCGGACAACCCGGAGGTGCTGGCGGCGCGCGAGCGGCGCATCCCCGTGGTGCCACGGGCCATGATGCTGGCCGAGCTCATGCGATTCAAGCAGGGCATCGCCGTGGCTGGCACGCACGGCAAGACCACCACCACGAGCCTCATCGCCAGCGTGCTCTCCGAGGCGGGTTGCGACCCCACCTTCGTCATCGGCGGCAAGCTGCTCGCCGCCGGGGCCAACGCGCGGCTGGGGCAGGGCGAATACCTGGTGGCCGAGGCGGACGAGTCGGACGCATCCTTCCTGCAGCTCAACCCCGTCATCGCCGTGGTCACCAACATCGATCAGGACCACATGGAGACCTACGGCCACGACTTCGAGCGGATCAAATCGGCCTTCGTCGAGTTCCTGCACCACCTGCCGTTCTGGGGCATGGCCGTGCTGTGCGCCGACGACCCGAATGTGCGGGCGATCCTCCCCCGCGTGGACCGGCCGGTGATGACCTACGGCACGAGTGAGGACTGCGCCATCCAGGCCGTGGATGTGCGCGAGGAAGGCGGCGGGATGGCATTCACGGCGCTACGCAATGGCGAGCGCTCGCCCATCGAGGTGCGACTCGCACTGCCCGGCCGGCACAACGTGTTGAACGCCCTGGCCGCCATCGCCGTGGCCTGGGAGCTACAGCTGCCCGATGCGGCGGTGCAGCGGGCCCTGGCCGGCTTCAGCGGGGTCGGCCGGCGCTTCCAGCGCTATGGCGAGGTGCGGCTGCCGGACGGGCGGCGCTTCTGTCTGATCGACGATTACGGCCACCACCCGGCGGAGATGGCCGCCACGCTCGCTGCCGCCCGCGGCGCCTACCCCGGCCGGCGTCTGGTCCTGGTCTTTCAGCCGCACCGCTACACGCGCACGCGCGACCTGTTCGAGGATTTCGTGCGGATCCTCTCGCAGGCCGATGCGCTGGTGCTCACCGAGGTCTATGCGGCGGGCGAGGCCCCCATCGTCGCCGCCGACGGCCGCAGTCTGGCCCGCGCGGTGCGCGTGGCCGGGCGGGTGGAGCCGGTCTTCGTCGCCGAGGTCGAGGCCCTGCCGCAGGCCGTCGTGGACATCGTCCAGGACGGCGACGTGGTGCTGACCATGGGGGCCGGCTCCATCGGCCAGGTGCCCGCCCAACTGGCGGTGATGGGAGAGACGGCATGACCCTGGCAGAGATCGAACACGCCATCCCCGGCCTGCGTGGCGAGCTGGCCTTCCATGTGGACATGTCGCGCCACGTCTCCTGGCGCGCCGGCGGCCTGGCCGACCGGGTCTATACCCCGGCCGACCTCGACGACCTGGCCATCTTCCTGCGCACCCTGGACGCGAACGAACCCATCTTGTTCATCGGCCTGGGCAGCAACCTGCTGGTGCGCGATGGCGGCTACCGCGGCACCATCATCCTCACGCACAAGGCCCTCTCCGCCCTGCGCCTGGAGAGCCGCCGCCAGGGGACGGCCTGGGCCGGTCAGGACGCGAGCCGCATCGGCGTGATCTATGCCGAGGCCGGGGTGGCGAGCCCCAAGGTCGCCCGCTTTGCCGCCCGGCATGACCTCGTCGGTGCCGAGTTCCTCGCCGGCATCCCCGGCACCATCGGCGGGGCGCTGGCCATGAACGCCGGCTGCTACGGCCGCGAGACCTGGGATTGCGTCGCCCAGGTCCTCACCATCGACCGGCAGGGCCAGCTCGCCACGCGGCACCCGCGCGACTTCCGGGTGGGCTACCGCCAGGTGCAGGCTGAGGCCAAACAGGAGGAGTGGTTCGTCGCCGCCTGGCTCCTGCTGCCCCGCGGCGACGGCGCCGCCGCGAGGGAGGAGATCAAGCGCCTGCTGGCGCGGCGTGTGGCCAGCCAGCCGCTCAACCTGCCCAACGCCGGCTCCGTCTTCCGCAACCCGCCCGGTGACCACGCGGCACGGCTGATCGAGGCCTGCGGGCTCAAGGGGCTCAGGATCGGCGCCGCCCAGGTCTCGGAGAAACACGCCAATTTCATCGTCAACCTGGGCGGGGCGCGCGCCCGCGACATCGAGGCCCTGATCGAGCGGGTGGAGGCCACGGTCGAGGCGAAGACGGGGGTGAAGCTCGTGCGCGAGGTGAAGATCGTGGGCGAACGGGGATAGGAGGCCGTGATGCAGATCGACGTGAAGTCCCTGGGCAGGGTGGGCGTGCTGATGGGCGGGCGCTCCGCCGAGCGCGAGATCTCGCTCAAAAGCGGGGCGGCCGTGCTCACCGCGCTCAAGCGCCAGGGTGTGGATGCGCACGCCTTCGACCCGGCCGAGCAGGGGCTCACGGCGCTGGCCCAGGCCGGCTTCGACCGCGTCTTCGTCATCCTGCACGGCCGCGGTGGCGAGGACGGCAGCCTGCAGGGGGCGCTGGAGTTGATGGGCATCCCCTACACCGGCAGCGGCGTGCTCGCCTCGGCCCTGGGGATGGACAAGTGGCGCAGCAAGCTCATCTGGCAGGCGGCGGGGCTGCCGGTGCCCGACTTCCGCCTGCTGCGCGAGGACAGCGACTTCGACGCGGTCGAGCGCGCGCTGGGGCTTCCGCTCTTCGTCAAGCCGGCCTGCGAGGGCTCCAGCGTCGGTGTCAGCAAGGTCAAGCGCCCCGGCGAGCTGCGCGATGCCTTTGCCACCGCCGCCCGGCACGACAGCCTGGTCCTGGCCGAGCGTTTCCTGGGCGGCGGCGAGTACACGGTGGCCGTCCTCGGCGAGGGCGAGGCGCTCACGGCGCTGCCGGTGATCCGCATCGTGCCCGCCACCGAGTTCTACGACTACGAAGCGAAGTACTTCCGCGACGACACCCGCTATCTCTGCCCCGCGGGCCTGGCGCCGGCGCAGGAGGCACGCATGCAGGCGCTGGCGCGCGAGGCCTACCGCGTGCTGGGCTGCCGCGGTTGGGCGCGGGTCGACGTCCTCGTCGACACGACGGGCGAGCCCTACCTGCTGGAGATCAACACCGCCCCCGGCATGACCGATCACAGCCTGGTGCCGATGGCCGCCCGCGCCGCCGGCATCGCCTTCGACGAGCTGTGCCTGCGCATCCTCGCCCAGGCGCGCCTGGACAACCCTTCGCTGACCAGCCATGTGGGATGACCCGCACCGCCTTAACCGACTGAGCGCCTGGCTGCTGTTCGCCACCGGGGTGTTCGCCGGTGCGCTCGCCACGCGGGCGTTGACCGAGCACCTCTTTCCGCTGCGCGAGGTCACCGTCCTGGGCGCCGGCCAGGCCGAGACCCGGCAGGCCGTCGGCGGCGTGGTCCGGGGCCTCAAAGGCGGCTTTTTCACCCTGGACCTGGATGCCGCCCGCATGGCCTTCGAAGGGCTGCCCTGGGTGCGCCAGGCGACGGTGCGGCGCATCTGGCCCAACCGCCTGGTGGTGGAGGTCGAGGAGCACGTACCGGCGGCGGCCTGGAATGGCCAGCAGATGCTCAACACCCAGGGCGAGCGCTTCCCTGTGCGCCCCTGGCCCGGGCTGCCGCGTGTCTATGCCCCCGAGGGCAGCGAACGCGAGGTGGCGCGTCGGTTGGCGGAGTTCCAGGCCCTGCTCGACCCGGCCGGCTGGCGCATCGAGGCCCTGCAGTTCAGCCCGCGCGGCGCCTGGCGGCTCACCCTGGAAGACGGCGCGGCCGAACCGACGCGCCCGCGCGTGAGCTTGGAGCTGGGCCGCGAGCGGCTCGCCGAGCGGGTCCAGCGCTTCGTCCTTTTCTATCCGGCTGCCGTGCAACGCCTGGGGCCCTTGACCCAGATCGACCTGCGTTACCCGAATGGTTTCGCGGCCAAGGTGATGCAGGGCGGGGACAAGAACACGAAGGCCCAGGCCGGGGCAGCCCGGACGGGCGAGAAGGGGCCGCAGGCAGCGCGCACGGCAGCGGCCGACGCCCCGTTTCAGCGAAATACCACTCTGATCTGACATGCGCGACAACAAGGACCTCATCGTCGGCCTCGACATCGGCACCTCGAAGATCGTCACCCTGGTGGCCGAGGTCACCCCCGAAGGCAGCATCAACATCCTGGGCATGGGCTCGGCCCCCTCGCGCGGGCTGAAAAAGGGCGTGGTGGTCAACATCGAGACCACGGTGGCCGCCATCCAGCGCGCGCTGGAAGAGGCCGAGCTGATGGCCAACTGCAAGATCTCCCAGGTCTATGCCGGGATCAGCGGCAGCCATGTGCGCTCGCTCAACTCGCACGGCATGGTCCCCATCCGCGACCGCGAGGTCACCCATGCCGACATCGAGCGGGTGATCGAGACCGCGCGCGCGGTCAACATCTCCACCGACCAGCAGATCCTGCACGTGCTGCCGCAGGAATTCATCATCGACGGCCAGGAGGGCGTGCGCGAGCCGCAGGGCATGAGCGGCGTGCGCCTGGAGGTGAAGGTGCACATCGTCACCGGCGCCGTCTCGGCGGCGCAGAACATCGTCAAGTGCGTGCGCCGCTGCGGCCTGGAGGTCAAGGACCTGATCCTGCAGCCGCTCGCCTCCTCGCTCGCCGTGCTCAACGAAGACGAGAAGGACCTCGGCGTGTGCCTGGTCGACATCGGCGGCGGCACCACCGACATCGCCGTCTTCACCCGCGGCGCCATCCAACACACCGCGGTGATCCCCATCGCCGGCGACCAGATCACCAACGACATCGCCATGACCCTGCGCACGCCCACGCGCGAGGCCGAGGACCTGAAGATCCAGCACGGCGTGGCGCTGCGGCAGATCGCCCCGCGCGACATGATCGAGGTGCCCGGCATCGGCGAGCGCGGGCCACGCATGCTCTCCATCCAGACCTTGTCCGAGGTAATCGAGCCGCGCGTGGAGGAGCTCTACAGCCTGATCCAGGCGGAACTGCGGCGCAGCGGCTTCGAGGAGCAGATCTCCTCCGGCCTGGTCTTGACCGGCGGCTCCAGCTCTATGCGCGGCATGGTGGAGCTGGCCGAGGAGGTGTTCCACATGCCGGTGCGCCTGGGCGTGCCGGAATACGTCGGCGGCCTGTCCGAACGGGTGCGCAGTCCGCGCTACGCAACCAGCGTGGGCCTGCTGCTCGCCGGCCTGGAAAAGCACGCGCTCGACCAGGCCAGCCTTCTCAAGGGGGCCGGTTTCAAACAGGTGTTCGAAAGGATGAAGGCATGGTTTCAACAGAATTTCTAGGGTGGCTAGGGGCCGGTGGGCAGGGGCCTGGGTTGGCTAGCCGAGGTTTTTCATTCACTTTGCATGCGTGACGAGGAGGTGTGACATGTTGTTCGAATTGGAAGACGTACAAACCCAGGACGCCGTCATCAAGGTCATCGGCGTGGGCGGCTGTGGCGGCAACGCCGTGGATCACATGATCGAGAAGGGCATGACCGGTGTCGAGTTCATCGCCATCAACACCGACGCCCAGGCCCTGCGCCGCAACCGGGCGCCGGTGCAGCTGCAGATCGGCAACAGTGCCACCAAAGGCCTGGGCGCCGGTGGCAAGCCGGAGATCGGCCGCGAGGCGGCACTGGAGGACCGCGAGCGCATCGCCGAGCTGATCGACGGCGCCGACATGCTGTTCATCGCCGCCGGCATGGGTGGCGGCACCGGCACCGGCGCCGCCCCCGTGGTGGCCGAGGTGGCCAAGGACCTGGGCATCCTCGCCGTCGCCGTGGTGACCAAGCCCTTCGCCTTCGAACAGGCCAAGCGCGCCCGCGCCGCCGAGCAGGGCCTCAAGGCCCTGTCCGAGCACGTCGACTCGCTCATCGTCATCCCCAACGAGAAGCTGCGCGAGGTACTGGGCGGCAAGACCAAGCTCACTGACGCCTTCGCCGCCGCCAACGACGTGCTGCACTCGGCGGTGTCGGGCATTGCCGAGATCATCAGCAACCCCGGCATGATCAACGTCGACTTCGCCGACGTGCGCACGGTCATGAGCGAGGTGGGCATGGCCATGATGGGTTCGGCCATGGCGCAGGGCGAGGGCCGCGCCCGTCAGGCCGCCGAGGCCGCGGTCAAGAGCCCGCTGCTGGAAAACGTCGACTTGCGCGGCGCCCGCGGCGTGGTGGTGAACATCACCTCCGACGACAGCCTGACCCTGGACGAGTACTACGAGGTGATGGAGACCATCAAGAGCTTCACCGCCGAGGAGGCCACCGTGATCGTCGGCACGGCGATGGACCCGTCCCTGGGCGACGCCATCCGCGTGACCATGGTCGCCACCGGCCTGGGCAACCCCGTGGCCAAGCCGCAGGTCAAGCCCACCATCGTGGTGCAGAACACGCTGCCGGCGACCGGCACGGACGGCATGCCTGCCCCGGCCCGGCCCTTCGACACGGTCACGGATTACGACATCCCCACCAGCTTCCGCGTCAACCCGCGCCGCAGCGCCGCCGCCATGGACGCCGCCGCCGCCCAGGGCATCGACACCCTGGACATCCCGGCCTTCCTACGCAAGCAGGCGGATTGAGGGAGCGCAGCCAGGCGTTGCGAGGCGTTCGCAACGCCGCGACGGGCGGCCGGGGTCAGCCCGGCCAGGCGTAACGCACGGCCAGGCTGGCGAGCAGCAGGGCGAGCAGGCCCTTGAGCCAGGCCTGGGGGACGCGTCTTTGCAGGCGCGCCCCCAGATAAGCGCCGACCAGACCACCCAGGCCGAAGCCGAGCCCCAAGGCCCAGTCCGGGCGGACCGCCACACCGGGGGGGGCGGGCAGCACGCTGTAGGCGATGAGCGCGATGGCCGAGGAGAGGAAGGTGGCCAGGAGGGTGGCCCCGGCGATCGCGTGCACGGGCAGCCGCCAGACCGACAGGCACAGGGGCACCATGAAGGCGCCGCCGCCGATGCCATAGGCCGTGCCCACCGCCCCCACCCCGAAGGCGAAGGCCAGCATGAGCGGCACGCCGAAGGCATGCTCAGCCGCCCCGAAGCGGAAGCGTATCTCGCGCCAGCCGAGGGCGGTGAGGCTGACCGGTCCGGCAGCCTGTGGGCTGCCCGTCCCGGCCCTGACGTCCCGCAGCATGCGCCAGGCGAGATAGCCCAGGACGGCCGCGGCAAAGGGTTCGAAGGCGGCCCGGTCGGCGAGGACATGGGTGCGCAGCCAGGCGCCAAGGAAGACACCGGGGATGCCGCCGGCGGTGATGACGAGGGCCAGGGGCCAGAAAAGACGCCGCTCGCGCCCGTAACGGTAGAGACCGCCGGGGATGGCCAGCAGGTTGAACACCAGGTTGGTGGCCGAGGCCGAGGGGCTGGCGAAGCCGAGCACGCTCATCTGGAACGGCACCAACAAGGAGGCGCCGGAGATTCCCACCATGCTGGTGAAGAAACTGATCAGCAGGGCGGCCAGCGGCGGCAGCCACAGCCAGGTCTCCACCCCGGAGACGGCGAAGTGGTGCCACAGCGGCAGGGTCACGTCGCGGCGCGCAACTCCGCCCGCGCCGAGCCGATCACGCGAAGGGACGAGCGCAGCAGGAGGACCGTGAGCCCCAGGGCGACCAACAGGTCGGGCCAGGCCGCGCCGGTCAGGGCCACGCCGCCGGCGGCGACGAACACCGAGACATTGGCGGCGATGTCGTTGCGCGAACACTCCCACACCGAGCTCATGTTCACGTCCTCGTCGCGGTGCCGCGTGAGCAGCCAGAAGCACACGCCGTTGGCGGCCAGCCCCAGCAGGCTGAAGACGCCCATGACCTCGAACACGGGCACGCTGGGGACGAGGAGCCGGTGCACGATCTGCGCCGCCACGCCCAGGGCGGCGAGCAGGATCAATCCGCCCTTGAACAGGGCCACCCGCGCCTTGACCGTCGGGCCGCGCGAGACGGCGTAGAGGCTCAGGCCATAGGTCAGGGCGTCGCCCAGGTTGTCCAGGCTGTCGGCCAGCAGTGCGGTCGAGTCGCCATGGAAGGCCGCCGCGGCGATGACCCCGAACATCACCGCGTTGATGACGAGGACGCTGCGCAGGGTTGCGCGCTGCCGGGCCTGCAGGGCGGCCGTGGCGCAGTGGTCTTCACAGGCGCAGGACATGGGCGAGGCTCAGGGACGTGGTTGCAGCCTATTATCCTAAAAACCGCGGTTGAACGCGCCCGAAAGCGGGCGCGTAGCGCGTTCACCCTCTGGGATAGGATGGCCGGAGGCAAAAATCTCTCGCATCATCGAGCTGTTATGAAGCTATAAGAGCGGTCAACTGCGGTTTTTAGGATTATCCCGCGCCGCGGCCCGCAATGCCCAGAGCGGCAAAAGCCCCGCCGCCGTCAGGGCGCAGCCGGCGGAGAAGGCAAAGGCCGCGAGCGCGCCGGCCTGTTGGTAGATCTCGCCGAAGATCACCGAGGCCGGCAGCAGCAAAAGCCCCGCCGTCAGGTTGAACCAGCCGAAGGCCGTGCCGCGCAGCCCCTCTGGGGCGAGGTCGGCCACCAGGGCCTTTTCCACCCCCTCGGTCGCGGCCAGGAACAGGCCGTAGAAGGCGAACAGCGCGAACAAGAGCCAGGGCGTGGCGGGCGGTGCCAGGCCCAGCCCCAGGTAGAACACCCCGTAGGCCGCCCAACCGGCGGTGAGCAGCCGCTTGCGCCCCACGCGGTCCGACCAGGCGGAAAGCGGCGTGGAGAAGGCCATGGCGATCGCCGCCACACCGGCCCAGGCGAGCGGCACCTGGGCCTCGGGCAGGCCCAGCTCGCGGGCGCGCAACAGCAGGAACATGTTGGACGAATTGCCCAGGGTGAACAGGGCGACGACGGCGATGTAGCGTTTGAACGATGCCGGCAGTCCGTTCATGCGCCAGCTGAAGGGGGGTGTCGCCGGCCGCAGCCCGTCGTGTCGCGGCTCCTTGAGCCAAAGGGCCAGCAATAGGCAGAGCACGGCCGGCCAGAGGGCGTACAGGATCACCTCTTGCAGCGACCAGCCCAGCCCCAGCAGCAGGGCGGCCATGAGCGGCCCGACCACCGCGCCGGCGTGGTCCATGCTCCGGTGCAGGCCGAAGGCGAGCCCGCGCTGGGTGGGCGCGACACTGGCGGCGAGGAGGGCGTCGCGCGGCGAGGTCCTCAGACCCTTGCCCACCCGGTCGGCGAAACGCAGGACCAGCACCCCCGTCCAGCTCGTGGCGAAAGCGATCAGGGGGCGGGCGAAGCCGGCCAGGGCGTAGCCGGCGACCACCCAGGGCTTGGCACGGTGGGTGCGGTCGACGATCACGCCGGAGAAGAGCTTGAGCAGGCTGGCCGTGGCCTCGGCGATGCCCTCGATGATCCCCAGGGCGCGCGGCCCCGCCATCAGCACCGAGGCGAGATAGAGCGGGACCAGCGGATAGATCATGTCGCTGGCGCTGTCGTTGAGCAGGCTGATCAGGCCGATCAGCCAGACGGTGCGCGGCAGGGCGAGGAGGGGCTTGAGCATGCTGCCGCGATTGTCGCCCGTCACGGGCGCGTCGTGTTGACGCTGTGGGGGTGAGCGTCAGCGGGGTGGCAGACCACGTTGGCCCACCACCCCAGCGGTCAGAGCCGCAGCGCCTCGGTCCAAGTGAGCCCGGCCAGTTCGCGGATGGCGCGGGTGAGGTAGTACAGCACCGCCGCCATCATCAGCATGGACGGCAGGGCGATGACGGGGTAGCTCAGGAGGGTGAGCCGGCCGAGCTCCTCATTGAACTCGGGGGTCCCGGCCGGGCTCACCACGATCCAGGTGGCGAGCCAGTAGTTCATCAAGGCGGAGAAGAAGAAGGCACCGCCCAGCATCCAGGTGGCCGCGCGTAGCCGAGCCTCGAAGGCGGCCAAGTTGCCGCGCTGCGCGAGGCCTTCGTGGATGCGCTCGACATGCATGAGGGCCGGGCTCATGAGGATCAGCCGCACCAGGGGGCGACGGGTGAAGGCCGAGCCGACCACGAAGAGGCCCAGCACGCCGGGGATGGCCGCTTCCTTGACCGCCAGCCAGCGCGCGTCGAGCTGGAGCAGGCCGATGCCGCCGGTGAGCAGGATGCTCACGAGGCCCAGGACGGCGAAGAAGTTGAACCCCCGCCGGGCCAGCAGGTCCTTGAGCCCCCAGCCCAACGGGAAGGCCAGGGCCAGCAGGAGGGCAAGGAGGGGCCCCAGCCGCTGCGGGTCGCTCAACTGCATGAGGACGAAGGCCGGGATCAGCAGGGTGACGAGCAGCTCGACCCAGGGGCTCGCGCGCTCGGTTTGGGCTGGCATGTGCAGGTTGGATATTGATCGACTTGGGATCAGGGCCGGACCACCGGGTTGCCCTCCGCGACCCAGCGGGTGATGCCGTGGCGGACATTATAGATGCGCGTGTAACCCAGCTCGGCCAGTTCGCGGGCCAGGCTGTCGGTGCGGTTGCCGGTGCGGCAGATGAGCGCGATGGGGGCGTCCTTGGGCACCTCGGCCTCAAGGCGCGGAAGGAGCTCCGGGTTCAAACGGCCACGCGCGTCCACGTAGGTGAGCAGCCGGCTGCCCTCGATCACTCCGGTCTGGCGCCACTCCTCGGGGCGGCGCACGTCATAGAGCGGTACCCCTTGCTGCATGAGGGTCTTGAGCTGGGTGTTGTCGACGTTGGTGTAGGGCGGTTCGGCACAGCCCGTGAGCCACAGGGCGCCGCCCAGCAGGGCGAGGAGGACCAGGATGCGTTTCATGGGGGACCGTCTCCGAGCTGCTCATTTCCGGGAAGATTCGATGCGCACGCTCACCTCATCGCGCCCCAGGCGTGTGAGGTGCACGGTGTAACGCTCGTTGCCCTTGCGGTAGACATGCGTCTCGGCGTCCCGGTTCGCCGACTGCACCATCTGCGTGAAACCCAGCCGGGCGAAGCCGTCGACGTAGTGGCGCAGGACGGCGTCGTAATCGGCGCGGCCGCTGTACTCGACGCTGGCCCCGCTCTCCTGCCGCTGCCAGGCGGTTCGGGCGAGGCCGGGGTAACGCAGCAACGGCCCGAGGTCTTCGCCGGAGACATCGCGCGCAGGCGCCCCTGGGCCCTTGAGGGCAGGAACGTAGTCGCCCAGGTGGGCGTCCAGCCGTTCCCGCACCGCTGGCACCATCTGCTCGGCCTGTTCCAGCACCGCCTGTGCGGGTCCCGCGGCCGCCTCCCGCGCCGTGCCCACCAGTCCTTGGGCCTGGCCGTAGACCCAGCCCAGCGCGGCCACGGCGGCCCAGACCAAGAGGCCGAAGACCACCAGCAGGCCGACGGCGATGGCGATCCAGGTGCCCATGCGGATCTTGAACAGCCGCGGCGCGAACTGCGCGGCCAAGGCCAAGAGTCCCAGTCTGCCATTCATGTCTCAGTTCCCATAGAAGTGCACCGGCCGACCCGGGCGACGCGCGCCCCAGTACAGTTTCATCACCAGCTTGCGCAGCTCCTCCAGCCACAGCACGCTGGAGGCGACCGCGGCGGCGAGCAGCCAGTCGGACGGCCGCAGATCCACCGTGTCGAACACCGCCTGCGCCGGCCCCCAGTGCACCACCAGCACCTGTAGCGCCAGCACGCCGGCGAGCGCCAGCCACAGCCAGCGGTTGCGCAGGAAGCCGGCGGCGAAGGCGCTGGAGCGCTCGGCACGGGCGTTGAAGATGTTGAAGAACTGGAACAGCACGAAGGTGGTGAAGGCCAGCGTCAGGGCATAGGCCTCACTCTGGCCGCGCGCGTGGGCATACAGGGCGAGGGTGCCCACCGCCATGACGAGGCCGTAGAACAGCAGCACGGCCAGCCGCCGCCCGGTCAGGACGCGCGCCTCCGGCCGCCTTGGCGGCGCGTGCATCACCCCCGGCCGTGCCGGCTCCACCCCCAGGGTCATGGCCGGCGGGCCGTCCATGATGATGTTGATCCACAGGATCTGGATGGCCGTAAACGGCGTCGGCCAGCCCATGAGACTCGCCCCGAGCACGGTCTGGATGGCACCCATGTTGGTGGAGAGCTGGAAGCGCACGAACTTGATCAGGTTGTCGTAGATCACCCGGCCCTCTTTCACCGCACCGACGATGGTGGCGAAATTGTCGTCGGTGAGGACCATGTCGGCCGCCTCCTTGGTCACCTCGGTACCGGCGATGCCCATGGCCACGCCGATGTCGGCGTTCTTGAGCGCCGGGGCGTCGTTCACACCATCGCCGGTCATCGCCACCACATGGCCGCGCGCCTTCAGCTGCTGCACGATGCGCACCTTGTGCTCCGGGGCCACACGGGCGAACACGGCGATGTCCTCGATGCGGGCGTCGAGGTCCACCGTGCTCAGGCCGTCGAGCTCCCGCCCCTCCACCACCTCGCCGGTGAGGCCCAGGTCGCGGGCGATGGCCGCCGCGGTCAACCGATGGTCGCCGGTGATCATCTTCACCTTGATGCCGGCCCGATGGCACAGGCGGATGGCCTCGCGCGCCTCGGGTCGCGGCGGGTCGATGAGGCCGACGAGCCCCATGAGGGTGAGCTCGCGCACATAGGCCGTCAGGTCGCCGCCCGGGTCGAAGTCCGCGGCCGGGATGTCGCGCGTGGCCACGGCCAGCACGCGCAGGGCCTCGCGCGCCAGGGTCTCGTTCTGGCGGATGATCTCGTACCGACCGGCCGCGTCCAGCCCCGCCACCCCACCCGGGCCGATCCACTGGGTCGAGCGCTCCAGCAGCACGTCCGGTGCCCCCTTCACGTAGAGGCGCACGCGATCGCCGTCGCGATGGAAGGTGGCCATGAACTTGTTGACCGACTCGAAGGGGACCTCGGCGATGCGCGGCAGGCCGGGCACCGCCCCGCCCTGCAGGTCGATGCCGCCCTTGGCCGCCAGGGCGAGCAGCGCCCCCTCGGTCGGGTCGCCGATCACCTGGCCGTCGCGCAGTCGGCTGTCGTTGCACAAGGCGGCGGCCTTGAGCAGGGGGGTGAGGTCGGCGGGGGTGGCGTCGCCCACCGGCTTGATCGCGCCATGCGGTTCATAGCCCTCGCCGCTGACCTGGTAGCGCACACCGCCATACCACAGGGCGCGCGCGGTCATCTGGTTGAGTGTCAGCGTGCCCGTCTTGTCCGAGCAGATCACCGTGGTGCTGCCTAGGGTCTCGACGGCGGCCAGCTTCTTGACGATGGCCCGGTTCTTCGCCATGCGGTGCATGCCCAGGGCCAGGGTGACGGTGACCACCGCCGGCAGACCCTCGGGGATGGCGGCGACGGCCAGCGCGATGGAGGTGAGCAGGGTCTCCACCCAGGGCTGACCGCGCAACAAGCCCAGGACCAGGATGAGGGTCACCACGACACCGGCGATCAGGGCGAGACGACGGCCCATGGCGTCGAGTTGGACCTGTAGCGGTGTGGGTCCGGGCTCGGCCTCTTCCAGCAGCCCGGTCAGCCGCCCCATCTCGGTGGCCATGCCGGTGGCGGTCACCAGCAGCTCCGCCCGGCCGCGCGTGACCACGGTATTCATGAAGAGCATGTTGACCCGCTCGGCCAGGGGCGCGTCCGCGGCGACCACCGCCGCGGCATCCTTGGCCACCGGCTGCGACTCGCCGGTCAGTGCCGATTCGTCGACCTCGACGCCGTGGCTCGCCAGCAGCCGCCCGTCGGCCGGTACGCGGTCGCCCGCCTCCAGCAGCACCACGTCGCCCGGCACCAGCCCCGCGGCGGGGATCACCTCGACACGACCGCTGCGCCGCACCCGCGCCTCGGGCGAGAGCATCTTCTTGAGCGCCGCCAGCGTGGCCTCGGCCCGGTTCTCCTGCCAGAAGCCCAGCACGGCGTTGAGGAGCACCACCACCAGGATGACGATGGCATCCTTGAGGTCACCGATGGCCCCCGCCAACACGGCGGCGGCGAGCAGGACCAGGATCAGCAGGCTCTTGAACTGGTCGAGGAAACGCAGCCAGCGGGCGCGCGGCGGCTTCTCCGCCAGACGGTTCTCGCCGTGCTGTTCGAGGCGCGCGCGGACTTGCGCCGGGTCCAGCCCCTGTTGCGGGTCGGTATCGAGCCGGCGGGCGGCCTCGGCCGCCGCGCGCGTATGCCAGAGCGGGTTGGGGTCGCTCATGCCTGCCGCTCAGCCCTGGGGCTCGGGCGTCACACCCGCGTCCGTGCGCGCCCGCGCCAGGGCCGTTTGGCGCAGGCGCCGGACCTGGCGCACCACCGCGCGGCCGACGCGTTCCGCCGCCCGGTCGATGGCGGTGTAGAGGTCGAGCTCCGTGTCCTCCACCACCACCTCCTGAGACGGGCGCAGCAGGACGCGGATGCGGCAGCGCTTGTCGACGCCGCCGCGCGGGCCGTTGATGTCGATCAACTGCACCGCCACGCGCTTGACGTGCAGGGCGCTGCGCCCCAGCGCGAAGGCCAGTCGACGGCGCGTGTGGGCGCGGATGCCGGCGGTGAGGTCAAACCCCTGGGACTGGATGTCGAGCTGCATGAGCCACCTCCTGATTGGTGTGGAGCCTGCAGGATAGGCCACTCTTTAAATCGAAAACAGCCGAATATTTCTGATTTATCATTCGGAAAATCCGAAGTACCCACATGCTCAGCTACCGCCAGCTCCACTACTTCTGGACGGTGGCCAAGGCCGGCGGCGTGGCCCGTGCCGCCGAACGCCTCGGCCTCACCCCGCAGACCGTCAGCGCCCAGGTCGCGGCCCTCGAGGAGGACCTCGGCACCCAGCTATTGCGCCGCCGCGGCCGGAGACTGGAACTGACCGAGACGGGCCGTCTGGTCGTATCCTACGCCGACGAGATCTTCCAGGTGGGTAGCGAGCTGGAGGAGCTGCTGCGCAGCCGCCCGCAGGGCCGCAGCGTCCTGTTTCGCGTGGGTGTGGCCGACGCGGTGCCCAAGGCCATCGCCTACGCCCTGCTGACCCCCGCCCTGCAACTGCCGGAGCCGGTGCGCATCGTCTGCCGCGAGGACAAGCTCGAGCGCCTGCTCGCCGCGCTGGCCATCCACCACCTGGACATGGTCCTGTCCGACAGCCCCCTGCCCAGCGGCACCGAGGTCAAGGGCTACAGCCATGCCCTGGGGGAGTGCGGCGTGCGCTTCTTCGCCACGCCGGCCCTGGCGGCGGGGTTGCGCGGCCCCTTCCCGCACAACCTGGAGGGGGCGCCGCTGTTGCTGCCCGGCGAGGACAGCGCCCTGCGCGCGGGCATCTTGCGCTGGCTGGGCCGGCTGCAGATCCGCCAGCGCATCGTCGGCGAGTTCGACGACAGCGCGCTCATGAAGGCCTTCGGCAGCGGCGGCGTGGGTGTCTTCCCGGCCCCGGAGGTCATCGCCAGCGAGGTCATGCGGCTGTATGGGGTGACCTCGATCGGCGGCACCGATGCCGTGCGCGAGCGCTTCTACGCCATCTCGGCCGAGCGCCGCGTGCGCCACCCGGCCGTGGTGGCGATCAGCGACGCCGCCCGGCAGGGATTGTTCGCAGGCTAAGCGCCTCCGGTGGCGCGGGAACTCAGCCACGTCTGACGGATTCAGATGAGCCAATCGCAGCTGGCCGACCCGGCGGCAAGTCCCGAGCCAGGCCACCGCACCGTCCCGCCACCCCGCCTTTGGAGCCTCCATGAACCGCCTATCCGCGCCCACCCGCCAAGCCATCCCATTCGCACTGACCCTGCTCGCAGCAACCGTCGCCCAGGCCCAGGCGACCGGCTGGCGGCCCTTCGTCTCGGTCACCCCGGTGTATCAGGGCGAGGCCGGCCTGGACGGTGGCGGTGACTACGACGCGCAAGGGCTCATCCTGCGTGCCGGGGCGCAGAGAGACCTTGGCGGCGAGCGCCGCGTCGGCGTGACCTTGAGCTACGACTACACCGACTACGGGTTCACCAACCCCACGCGCCTCGGCGGCCTGGCGCCATGGAACACCGTGCAGCGCTACGGTGTGTCGGTGCCGCTCAGCTTCGGTTTGGGCGGGGGCTGGAGCCTGGGGCTCACCCCCTCGGTGGACTGGTTTCGCGCAAACGGCGCCGACACCGCCGAGGCCCTCACCTGGGGCGGCATCGTCTCGGCGACCAAACGCTACGACGACGGCAACCGTCTCGGCTTCGGCCTGGGGGTCTACGACCGCCTGGAAGAGACGCGTGTCTTCCCCTTCCTGCTGGTCGACTGGCGGCTGGGCGAGCGCTGGCGTCTGCTCAACCCGCTGCCCGCCGGGCCGACCGGCCCCGCCGGCCTGGAGCTCGACTACCGCCTCGACAACGGCTGGAACATCGGGTTCGGCGCGGCCTGGCGCTCGACGCGCTTCCGTCTGGACGAGAACGGCCCGGTGCCCAACGGCATCGGCGAGGAGCGCGGGGCGCCCGTGTTCCTGCGCGCCTCGCGGGCGCTCGGTGAGCAGGCGACGCTCAACCTCTATGCCGGCGTGGTGACGGGGGGCGAGCTGCGGGTGGAGGACGCCGCCGGCCGCACGCTGCGCGAGGTCGACACCGACACCACCCCCTTCCTGGGCGCCACCCTGACCGCCCGTTTCTGACCGGGGGCGCGGCCGACCGCGCTCAGCCGCGCGCGCGTTCGTCCAGGGATTGCCGCAGCGCGGCGATCTCCTGGCGCAGCGCCCGCAGCTCGGCGTGCAGATCGCTCTCGATATGCTCGCGCGCGGCCTCCACCGCCGCCACCGTGTCCTTGTGCTCCGCCTCGCTGAAGGACTGCATGGCGTTGACGATGATGGCGATGAAGAGGTTCAACATGGTGAAGGTGGCGATCAGGATGAAGGGGATGAAGAAGGCCCAGGCATAGGGGAAGTTCTCCATCACCGGCCGGGCAATGCCCATCGACCAGCTCTCCAGGGTCATGATCTGGAACAGGGTGTAGAGCGAGCGGCCGATGTCGCCGAACCACTCCGGGTAGGTCGTGGCGAACAGGTTGGTGGCGATCACCGCGAAGACGTAGTAGATGATGGCCAGCACCAGGGCGATGGAGCCCAGGCCGGGGATGGCCGCCAGCAGCGCCCCCACCACCTTGCGCATGGACGGCACGATGGTCAGGATGCGCAACACCCGCAGCACGCGCAGCGCCCGCAGCACGCTGAACTGGCCGGTGGCGGGGACCAGTGCGATGGCCACCACCAGGAAATCGAACACGCTCCAGGGGTCGCGGAAGAAGGCCAGCCGGTGAACAAAGAGGCGGATGGCGATCTCGGCCACGAAGACCGACAGGATGGCCTTGTCCAGGGCCAGGATGTACGGCCCGGCCACAGCCATGACCGACGGTGCCGTCTCCAGGCCCAGGGTCACGGCGTTGACGAGGATCAGGATGAGGATGACCCGCTGCGTGCGCGCATCTTCGATGAAGCCGCGCAGCCGCTCGCGCAGGCCGGCGTGGGTCACGGTGATCGTCTCGGACATCCGCAGTCGGCGTGTGGGGAGAAACCTGAACGACTCTCCGAGCGCGCGCGGGTTCCCATCCCCCCGTTCACTCGAACAGATCCCTGCGCTCAGGCAGGTTGAGCGGGCACTGGCTGCGGTCGTAGCCCGCCGCCTCCAGGCGCTGATAGATCGCCGCCAAGGCCTGGTCCTCGGTGCGGAAGAAGTTCGCCTCGCCGATGGTGGCGTAGAGGTCGGTGCGCTGCATCACCTCCAGCACCTGCTTCTTGAGCCCGGAGAAGACCAGGGTCACCCCATTGTCGTGCAGCCGGTGCACGAGGTGGTGGATCAGCTCCTCGCCGGAGGCATCCAGCTCATTGATGCCGTCGCCCACGATCAGCACGTATCGGGCCTTGGGGTTGTCGGCCAGCGCCGCGAGAACGGCGTCCTCGAAGTAGGCGACATTGGCGAAGTAGAGCGAGCCGTCGAAACGCAGGGCGACGATGGCCTCGGACTCGGGCAGCCCGTGCACGCGCGCGTCGCGCAGCGTGCCGTCGGGATGGCGCGACAGCCGCGCCACCCGAGGCCGCATGCGGCGCGCCAGGAACAGGACGATGGCCACGGCAGCGCCGACCAGGATGCCGTAGTCCAGGTTGGGGGCGAACACCAGGGTGGCGACGAAGGTCACCGCCGCCGCCACCCCGTCGTGCCGGTGCGCCTGCCAGGCATGCTTCATGGCGGCGAAGTTGAACAGGCTCATGACCGCCAGCATGATGATGCCGGCCAGCACCGCCTGCGGCAGGTGGTAAAGCAGGGGGGTGAGGAAGAGCAGGGCGAGGAGAACCACCAGCGCCGTCACCACCGAGGCCAGGCCGGTGCGCGCCCCGGCGTTCATGTTCACCGCCGTGCGGGAGAAGCCGCCGGCCACCGGGAAGGCGTTGGAGAGGCTGCTTGCCACGTTCGCCAGGCCCTGGCCGATCAGCTCCTGGTTGGGGTCGATGCGCTGGCGGGTCTTCGCCGCCATCGCCTTGGCCACGGAGATGCTCTCCATGAAGCCGACCAGGGCGATGACGATGGCGGCGGACAAGAGCTCCAGGACACGGCCCAGGTCGAAGGCGGGCAGGCCGAAGGCGGGCAGCCCCGCCGGCACGTTGCCCACCACCTCGCCCCCCGAGACCAGCTTCAGGCGCCCGTCCTCGATCTTGCGGATGCGCCAGCGCTTGCCGTCGGTCTTCGCGCCGGCCGGCGCGAGCCCGGTGATGTAGAGGCGCTCACCGTCCGACTCGAACTGCAGCTTGCGCAGCTGGTTGAGGATCTCGCGTGCGACCTTCTCCTCGCCGCGGGCCTGCAGCTCGAGCAGGTCGATCTCGTAGCGCAGGGCGATCACGTCCTGCGGCCGCATCTGCCCGCGCTGGGCCTTGAGACGACCCTGCAACTCGGCCAGGCGCGCCTGGGTGGCCCTGTGCTGGCTCTCGCGCGCCTGGTAATCGGCCAGCAACTGCTGCACCTCCGCTTGCGCCACCGCCGCGATGGGCAGCTCGCGCTTGCCTTCGTAGCCCAGCGCCCAGCTCAGCAGGGTGGTCAACACCACCGCCACCAGGACGTTTGGCCAGCGGGGCAGGCGTCTTTTCATCACCACCATCAGGGCGATGGCGCCGGCGCCCATGACCAGCGTGGGCACGTGCGTGTCCGGCAGTTGTGTGAGCACCCCCCAGATGTCGCGGAACAACACGTCGCTCTTGGGCATGGACACGCCCAGCAGCTTGTTCAGCTGCGACAGGCCGATGATGATGGCCGCCGCATTGGTGAAGCCGACCACCACCGGGTGCGACAGGAAGTTGACCACCACACCCAGGCGCAGCAGGCCCAGACCGAGCTGGATGACCCCGACAATCAGGGCGAGCAGCACGGCATAGGCGATGTACTCGGCGCTGCCGGCGGTGGCCAGCGGCTGCAGGGCCGAGGCCGTCAGCAGGGCGACGATGGCCACCGGCCCGGTGGCAAGCTGGTTGGACGAGCCCCACAAGGCGGCCACCGCCACCGGCAGGAAGGCGGCGTAGAGGCCGTAGTAGGCCGGCACGCCCGCGAGCTGGGCGTAGGCCATGGACTGCGGGATCAGCACCAGGGCGACGGTCACCCCGGCGATCAGGTCGGCCTTGAGGGTCCCCGGCGCCAGCGGGAACCAGCGCAGGAAGGGAAAAATCTGCATCACGACGTTGCGTATCTGCCCCTCCCGCCAGGTTCAGCCCGTGTCCCGACTCAGGCGGTGCGCATGGGCAAGACCGGACACAGGAGATCGTCCGCCGCCTCCTCGCCCAACCGCTCGTAGATGGCGGCCAGGGCCTGGTTCTCGGTGGCGAAGATGTTGTGCTGCCCCACGAGGTCGATGAGCCCCGTGCTGCGCATCACGTCGAGCACCTGCTTCTTGAGCCCGGAGAACACCAGTTCCACCCCGCTCTCGCGCAGCCGCTCGACCAGGTGGTGCACCACCTCCTCGCCCGAGGCGTCGAGCTGGTTGATGGCGTCGCCGACGATGAGCACGTACTTCGCCTCGGGGTGGGAGGCCAGCGCCTCCAGCACCGCGTCCTCGAAGTAGGACACGTTGGCGAAATAGAGCGAGCCGTCGAAGCGCAGGGCCATGACGTGCTTGCTGGTGGCCAGGTGCGGGTGCACCTTGATGTCGCGCAGCGTCCCGTCGGAGTAACGCCCCAGCAGGGCCACGCGCGGCGTCATGGTGCGCAGCAGGAAGAGCACGATGGCCAGCCCGGCCCCCACCATGATGCCCATGTCCAGGTGCGGGGCGAAGGCCAGGGTGGCGACGAAGGTGACGAGGGCGGCAGCCCCGTCGTGTTTGTGCGCCTCCCAGGCATGCTTGATGCCCTCCACGTTGACCAACCCGACCACCGCCATGATGATGATCGCCGCCAGCACGGCCTGTGGCAGGTGGTAGAGCAGGGGCGTGAGCAGCAACAGGGTGACGAGCACGATCAGCGCGGTGAACACCGAGGACATGCCGGTCACCGCCCCGGCGTTGAGGTTCACCGCCGAGCGCGAGAAGGAGCCGGACACCGGGAAGGACTGCGAGAAGGAGCCGACCAGGTTGGCCAGGCCCTGCCCGATCAGCTCCTGGTTGGGGTCGAGGCGCTGTTTGGTCTTGGCGGCCATGGCCTTGGCGATGGAGATCGCCTCCATGAAGGCCACCAGGGAGATCACCAGGGCCGTCGAGAACAGCGCCCGGATCTTGTCCCAATCGAGCTGCGGCACGCTCAGGCTGGGCAGGCCCTCGGGGATGGTGCCCACGACCTCGCCGCCGCCCATGAGCTTGAACTGCCCCTTGCCCACCTTGCGGATACGGTACTTGGCCTCGTCGAGCTTGGCCCCCTGGGGCGCCCGGCCGACCGGATAGACGCCCACGGTGTTGCCCTGGTCGTCCACCTCGCGCACCACCTGGACGTGGCGCAGCCGCGCCTTGATCTCGTTCAACTGCTCCTCGGCCTGTTTCACCGCCAGACGGGCGAGCCCCACCTCGGCCTCCAGCCGCAGGAGCTGGGCGGAATCCGCATTCGCCTTCTCCGCCGCCGCTAACGCCTCCTGCTTGGCAGCCACCGCCTTGTTGAGCTCGTCGAGCCGCCGCACCCCGGCATCGACCGCCTGCACCAGGGCGAAGAGCTCCGGGTCGCGCACCTGCTCCAGGCGGCCATCGGCATTCTTCTCGAAGCCGATCGCCCAGGAGATCACCGTCGTAATCACCACGGCGATCAACACGCCCGGCAACTTCGGCCGGTATTTCTTGACCGCCCACATGATGGCGATGGCCCCCAGGCCCATCGCCAAGGTCGGCAGGTGCGTGTCGCCGAGCTGCTTGAGCACCCCCCACATGTCCATCATGAAGTGCTCGCTGCGCCCCATGGGCACCCCGAAGATCTTGCTCACCTGGGACAGGGCGATGATGATGGCGGCGGCGTTGGTGAAGCCGACGATGACCGGGTGGGAGAGGAAGTTCACCACTACCCCCAATTTGAACACCCCCAGGGTGAACTGGATCACGCCCACCAGGAAGGCGAGCAGGATGGCGAGCGCGATGAAGTCGGGTGAGCCCGGCGCGGCGAAGACCGATAGCGATGAGGCGGTCAGCAGCGACACCACGGCGACCGGCCCCGTGCCCAGCTGGTGCGAGGACCCCCACATCGCCGCCACCGCTACCGGCAGGAAGGCCGCGTAGAGGCCATAGTAGGCCGGCATACCGGCGAGCTGCGCATAGGCCATGGACTGCGGGATCAGCACCAGGGCGACGGTCAGCCCGGCGATGAAGTCCAGCTTCAGGGTCTCGGTCTTGACGGGAAACCAGCGCAGAAAGGGGAAGAAGCGCAGCAGCACGGGGTTCATGAGCGATCCTGGCGGGGGTGGACGGGGTATTATGGACGGGGTGTTAGGGCTTAGAATGTAACTGATCAGTATATCAGGAAAACCTTATCGCCCGGGCCGAGGACCCTGCCTGGATTGCTTTACGGCCGCGGATTGCTTATTTTGGAATCTGCAGGTCCGGTATCCAGGAGACCCCATGCCGCTCAGCCGCACCGTACGGGAGATCTGCATCCCGCTGGTGGAGTATCCCCATGTCGGGGCCGATGCCCGCCTGCGCGACGCCTTCGTCTGCCTGCGCGAGGGCCTGACCACCGGCCACCGCTACCGCCACGTCCTGGTCCTCAACGCGCGGCGCGAGCTCATTGGCATCCTGGGCATGCGCGACATCCTGCGCGGCCTGTTCCCGGACTATCTGCGCAGCCAGGAACTCGGTCATCGTGCACAGGGGCCCTTGCCCGATTTCCCCTCGCTCACCCTGATCTGGGCGGAGACCTGCCAGCAACAGTGCAAGGAGGCGGCCCGCCGGCCGGTGCGGGCGTTCATGGGACCGGTGCCGGCGCGGGTCGGCATTGACGACCCCATCACCAAGGCCGCCTATCTCATGGTCATCCACGACATCAGCATGCTGCCGGTCACCGATGGGCCGGCCCTGGCCGGGGTCGTGCGCATGATCGACGTGTTCAACGAAGCCGCGCGGGCCGTGCTCGATGAGTGAAGGCGAACGCAGCGGCGGTATCACCCTGCAGCCCGCCCGGCCGCCCATCGACTGGCGCAAGACCGGCATCCTGCTCCTCGGGCTCGCCGTCTTCCTGGCGATCGATTTCTCGCCCCCCTGGCCCGTCGCGGTGGACCCCGCCGGCAAGACCTTCGTGCTGTCGCGTGAGGGCAAGGCGGCCATCGGCCTGTTCCTGATGGCCGGCATCTGGTGGGTGTTCGAGGTGATCCCCATTGGGGTGACGGCCATCGCCATCGGCGTGTTCCAGGCCATGTTCTTCATCCGCCCGGCCAAGGAGGCCTTCCACGACTTCATGGACCCGGCGGTGATGTTCATCTTCGGCTCCATCGTCATCGGTCTCGCCTTCACCCGCTCGGGGCTGACCAAGCGCATCGCCTACAAGATGCTGGCGGTGGTGGGCGAGCGCACGGACCGGATCCTGCTGGGGGCCCTGGTCATCACGGCGGGGCTCGCCCACCTGATGGCCCATACCGCCGTGGCCGCCACCATGTTCCCCATCCTGCTCGCCATCTACGCCCTCTATGGCGAGGGCGAGAAGCCCACCCGCTTCGGCAAGGCCTTGTTCATCGGCATGGCCTATGCCGCCGGCGCCGGCAGCATCGTCACCATGCTCGGCGCCGCCCGCGCCCCGGCCGCCGCCGCCATGTACGAGGGGTTCACGGGGCGGCACATCACCTTCTTCCAGCTCACCGAGTACATGTTCCTGATCGGCTGGGGCATGGTCTTCCTCATCTGGCTCTACCTGCGCACCTTCCTCAAACCCGAGAAGGCCACCATCCCCGGCCTCAGGGACAAGGTGAAGCGGCTTTCCGTCGCCATGGGGCCGATGACCCTGCAGGAGAAGCTGGTCATCGTCATCGTCGCCGCCCTGGTCCTGGTGATGTCGACCAAGTCCTTCATCCCGCTACTCGCCCCCATCGACCGCGCTGCGGTGATCCTCACCACCACCCTGCTCTTCTTCATCCTCGGCATCCTCTCGGTCAAGGACCTGGAGGAGGTGCCCTGGAACATCGTGCTGCTCTTCTCCGGCGCCATGTCCATCGGCTTTTGTCTGTGGAACACCGGGGCTGCCGAGTGGATGGCTGTCCAATGGCTGGGGCTGCTCAAGGATGCGCACTGGTGGGTCTTCGTCATGGGCATCGCCGCCTTCGTGCTGATCATGACCAACTTCATCATGAACGTCGCGGCCATCGCCATCGTCCTGCCCGTGGCCCTAGTCATCGCCCGCTACCTGGGCGTGGCGCCGGAGGTCATCGTCTATTCCGCCCTGGTCACCGCCGGCATGCCCTTCCTGCTGCTGATCGGCGCCGCACCCAATGCCATCGCCTACGACTCGAAACAGTTCACCCCCGGCGAATTCTTCCGTCATGGCATCCCTCTGAGCCTGATCCTGCTCGCCGTGTTGGGGCTCGCCCTGGTCACGCTCTGGCCGCTGCAGGGTATGCCCATCCTGGTCAACCAGTCCTGAAGGGACCCTACCCATGCCCTGCAAGATCCTGCTCCCCGTCGATGGCTCAGAAGGCTCGCTTAGCGCCGCCCGTCATGTCGCCGGGTTGGCCAGGCTGGTACCTGGGCTCGAAGTGCACGTGGTCAGTGTGCAACCCACCGGGGAAGACTGGATCGTGCGCCGCCTGATCCGCCCTGAGGAACTGGCGGAGATGGAGCGCGAATGGAGCCAGGCGGTGATGGAACCCGCCTGCACGATCCTGAGAGAGGCGGGCATCGAGCCCCACTGCCATCTGATCCAGGGCGAGGTCGCACCCAGCATCGTGCGGCTGGCCAGCGAGCTGCAGTGCGACCAGATCGTCATGGGCACCCGCGGGCAATCCGCCCTCACGGGCCTGCTCATGGGCTCGGTGGCCACCAAGGTGTTGCACCTCTCGCCCATCCCCGTCACCCTGGTCAAATAAGGTGGTGCGCCGCCTCTCGAGCCTCCTGGCCGCTGGCCTGGCGTGTCCCCCCGCCCTGGCGGCGGATGCCACAGCCGCCGTCCTGGGCATCCCCATCGAATTCGTCCTGTTCGCCGTGACCCTCCTGGGGGTCGCCCTCTGGCACCGGCACTCCCTGCCGATCGCCGTCGCGGGCATGGTCGTCATCTCGCTCTACAAGATCGCCTTCACCGGCTTTCACGAAGGCGCGGGGGTGGCGGGGTGGCTCGCTCACCTCGCGCACGAGTGGGTCGTGCTCGCCAACCTGCTGGGGCTGCTGCTCGGCTTCGCCATCCTTGCCCGCCATTTCGAGGACAGTCGCCTCCCCCATGTCCTGCCCCGCCTGCTGCCAGGCGATTGGCGGGGTGCCTTTCTGCTGTTGGCGATGGTGTTCGTGATGTCCGCCTTTCTCGACAACATCGCCGCGGCCCTCATCGGCGGCACGGTCGCCGCCCATGTCTTCCGCCGCCGCGTGCACATCGGCTACCTCGCCGCCATCGTCGCCGCCTCGAACGCCGGTGGCTCGGGCAGTGTGGTGGGCGACACCACCACGACCATGATGTGGATCGACGGGGTGGCGCCGATGCAGCTCGTCCATGCCTACGTGGCCGCCATCACCGCCCTGCTCGTCTTCGGGCTGGTCGCCGCCCGCCAGCAGCATGCCCTCCAGCCAATCGTGCGTGAGACCGGTACCGCCGCCCCCCTCGATTGGGCCCGCCTGGCCATCGTCGTCTGGATCCTGGCCGCCGCCATCGCCACCAATGTCGCCGTCAACAGCCTCTATCCCGAACTGGCCGATCGTTTCCCCTTCCTGGGCGTGGCGGTGTGGCTCGCCATCCTGCTCGCCATCCCCCTGCGCCGCCCTGAATGGCGGCTGCTGCCCGACGCGGCCAAGGGCAGCGTCTTCCTGCTCTCCCTGGTCATCTGCGCCTCGATGATGCCGGTGGAGCACCTGCCCGAGGCGAGCTGGCTCACCGCCCTGGGGCTCGGCTTCGTCTCGGCGGTGTTCGACAACATCCCGCTCACCGCCCTGGCGCTCGCCCAGGGGGGCTACGACTGGGGGGTGCTGGCCTATGCCGTCGGCTACGGCGGCTCCATGATCTGGTTCGGCTCCTCCGCCGGGGTGGCCCTGTCCAGCCTGTTCCCCGAGGCGCGCTCGGTGGTGGCCTGGCTGAAGAGCGGCTGGCACGTGGCGCTCGGCTACGTGGTCGGCTTCGCCGTTTTGCTGGCGGCGCTCGGCTGGCAACCACCGCCGCCGCACAAGCCGGTGCGCACCGCGCCCGCCACCGTTGCCCCGACGCCACCGCCCTGAAGCGGACGCCCGGAGGAACAATTCGATTTTCTATTGACGAGGAGGCCATCATTTCATATATTCGTATCTGAAATGTGCATATGGGCTGTCTGCGGTATGTGCGTTTCATGTCGTCGTATCCCCTATTGGGCGCTTGAGCCATCTGGCGAACGATAGGGGTTGTTGGTCGCAAGGTCATCCGGTGCGACTGACATCCTCCTCCTCTCTTGGCCCCGGCAAACCGCCGGGGCTTTTGTTTTGACGGGATGCCAGGCACACGGGGCTTGAGGCAGAATCCGCGTCATGTCCGCCCCCCTCGTGACCTGCACGCCGAATCACCGCCCAGAACTCGTGGGCTTCGACGCGGCGGCCGCCGCACTGCTCGAACACGAGGCCGCCCGGCTGCCGGACCTAAGCGCCTGCACCGTCCTGCTCCCCCACCTGCACGCGGCCTCCCCCCTGTTCGCCGCGCTGCGCCGCAGGATCACCATGCCCGTCTTCCTGCCGCCGCGGGTGGCGACCTTTGCCACACTGGCGGCGGCGCAGCCGGTGGCCACCCCCTGCGAAGCGCAGGGCCAACGCCTGGCCCAGGTCCACGATTTTTTGTCCAGGACCGGTGTGGTACGCACGCAGGCCCTCTGGCCCGTGGCCGCCGAGCTGCTCGACCTGCTCGACGAACTCTCCGCCGAGCAGGCCGGGCCGGCCGACGCGCCGGAGGCCTGGCTGGCCCAGGTCCGCGCCGCCTATGGTGCCCGCCGCTCGCGGCTGCTCGAGGCCGAGGCCGCCTTGGTGCTGGAGCTCTGGCAGGCGATGCAGCAGGGCGAAGCCGCCGACACGGTGCGCGACTATGCGCATCGGCTCGCCCTGGCCGCCGATGCCGCCACCGGCCCGCTCTATGTCCTGGGGCTCATGCGCCCGAGCCGGCTGGAGACCGGTCTGCTCGCGCGCTGGTCGCAGCGCCACCCTGTGCGCGAGCTGCCCTGGCGGGCGGTCCATCCAGAGCGGCAGGCGCTGCTCGACGCGGCCTGGGGGAAATCGGCATCGCCGCTCAACGAGCGGGCGCGGCGGCTCGCCGAGACCCTCCCGGCAAGCCCCCTGCTGCCGGAGGTGCGCCTCACAGCCGCTGGCGATCTCGAGTCCGAGGCCCGCGCCGCCGCCGAGCAGGTCCGCGCCTGGGCCGCGGAAGGCATCACCCGCATCGCCCTGATCGCCCTGGACCGGCTCACCGCCCGGCGCCTGCGCGCCCTGCTCGAGCGCGACGGCATCCTGATCGAGGACGAGACCGGCTGGACCCTGTCGACGGCCGCCGTGTCGCATGTCATCGACCGCCTGCTCGCCCTGCGGCTGGATGACTGCTACCACCGCGACCTGCTCGACCTGCTCAAGTCTCCCTTCGTCTTCGCCGATCTCGACCCGGACACACGCCAGCGCGCCGTGGGCGAGTTCGAGACGGCGCTGCGCCGCGCGGGGGTGGTCGCCGGCCTCGAGCGGATGCACACGCTGGCGCGCAGCGAGGTGCCCGCGGCGCTGCCTCTGCTCGATCGGCTGGCGTGCGCGCTCGCCCGCCTCGCCGGCCGCCGACGCCCCCTGGGCGACTGGCAGCAGCGTCTGCTCGATGCCCTGACCGATCTGGGCGCCCTGCCCGCCTTCGCCAGCGATGTCGCCGGGCGTCAGCTCCTGCTATGGCTGCAGCGGCTCACCGAGGCGGTCGCCGGTCACGAGACCGCCTATGGCCTCGCCGGCTGGCGCGAGTGGCTCGCCCTGCAGCTCGACCAGGCCACATTCCGCGACGACCGGATCGACAGCCCCGTGCGCCTGGTCTCGCTGACCGGCGCGCGCCTGCGGGACTTCGACGCCGCCATCGTCTTGAGCGCCGATGCCGCACACCTGCCGGGGTCTGGCGCGAACGGGGTGTTCGGCGACCGGGTCCGCGCCCAGTTGGGTCTGCCCACCAGCGCGGTGCGCGCCGAGGATCTGCGCGCGGCGCTCAGCGACGTGCTGTGCCACATCCCGCGCGTGCTGATCACCTGGCAGGCGCGCCAGGAGGGCGAACCCAACGCCTTGAGCCCGTGGCTGGAGCTGCTCGACGGCGTGCACCGCCTGGCCTGGGGTGTGACGCTCAAGGCGGAGGCCCCGCTGTACCTGGACTTGGCCACGGCGCCCGCCCTCCCCGCCACGCCTGCCGCACGACCGAGCACGGGACGTGTCCCGAACCGTCTGTCCGCCAGCGCCTGGCAGAGCCTGGTGGACTGCCCCTACCGCTTCTACGCACGCCATATCCTGCGCCTGGCCGAGGTCGAGGCCGTGCCGGAGGAGATGGAGAAGCGCGACTACGGGCTGCTGGTGCACGCCGTCCTGCAGCGCTTCCATACCCTGTATCCGCGTCTCGCCGATACCCCGCGCGAGCGACTCCTGGAGGAACTCCAGCAGATCACCGAGGCGGTCTTCGCCCCGCAGCGTCAGCTCACCTACCTGGCCCTGGCCTGGCAGCTGCGCTGGCAGCGGCGCATGAACGACTATCTCGACTGGGCCCTCGCACGCGAGGCGCAGGGCTATCGCTGGCAGGCGGGCGAGGTCGAGCGCGAACGCGCTCTCCCCCTGGGCGGGGACGGCGTCGTCACCCTGCAGGGGCGCCTCGATCGCATCGACCAGGGGCCGCAGGGACTCGCCGTGCTTGACTACAAGGTCAAACGGCGCGACAGCCTGCGCCGGCGCCTCAAGCAGCCGGGCGAGGACGTCCAGCTCGGCTTCTATGGCCTCCTGACCGATGCGGCGGAGGCGGCCTATCTGATCCTCGACGACGAACGGGTCGAAAGCCTCGGCCCCGACGTCGATCTCCCCACGGCGGCGGCTGCGGAGCGTGAACGCCTGCGCGCCACGCTGGCGGCCATGGCTGCGGGCGCCCCCCTGCCCGCGCAGGGGGCGCCGCACACTTGCGCATACTGCGAGATGCGCGGCCTTTGTCGGCGCGATTACCAACCGGGCTGACCGGGGCAATGCCCTGGATGGCCGCATGGTTGACCCCCGCGGCGGCCGGGTCGAGAATAGGCCACTCACCCACCGGAGCCCCACCATGTCAGAAGACAAGGCCGAACTGTCCAAAGAACGCGAGATCATGCGCGCCATGCGCAAGACGCTCACCTCCATCGTGCGCGACTGCGCGCCGCGCGACGGCGTACCCAGCCCACTGCAGTCCGATACCGTGGAGAACATCCGCATGTGTCTGGGCCTGATCGCCGCGCGCGAGGCCGAGCTGGCCGATGCCCTAGGACTCGCCCGCAACGAGCGACCCCGCTACGTCGACGAGCCGCCCACCGCGCATGGTATGACCTTCATCCCGCCCACCAAGAAGCATTGATCACCGGCCATGGCCGAGGCGATCAGCACCTTGATCTCCGACAGCGAGACCCAGGTGGTGCAGACCGCCTGGGTGGTCATCTACAGCCCGCAGACACGGCAGCGCAAGCGCTTCCCGGAAAACTGCGTCACCGTCTACGCCAGTGAGGCCGAGGCCCGCGCCGCCGCCCGTCCCGAGGCCGGCTACTACGCGGCCGTTGCACACGGCCCCTCGCGCTCCTCCGAGGGTTTCCGCCTCTTCTATCTCGTCCGCTGGCTGGACTGACCGACATCCTGTGGCAGTCGCCGGCGGGACAAGAAGTCGGCGTAAGCCTGGCGCAAGCCGTCCTGGAGGCCCACCCCTGCGCGCCAGCCCAGGCTCTGGATCCTCGAGACATCCAACAGCTTCCTCGGCGTGCCGTCCGGCTTGCTCGGGTCGAAGACAATCTCGCCCTCGAAACCGACGACCGCCCGGACGCGCTCGGCCAGTTCGCGGATGGTCATGTCCTCGCCCACGCCGATGTTGACGAGCGGCGGCAGTCCACTGTTACGGTCCTGGGCGAGCAGCGGCACGAATTGCTCGTCCGGCAGGTTCATCAGGAAGACACAGGCTTCAGCCATGTCCTCCGAATACATGAACTCCCGCCGTGGAGCCCCCGTACCCCAGACGGTGACGCTGGGGGCTTTGTTCTGCTTGGCCTCGTGGAAGCGGCGGATCAGCGCCGGGATGACGTGGCTGTTTTCCGGGTGGTAGTTGTCCCCAGGGCCGTAGAGGTTGGTGGGCATCACCGCCAGGAAGCGGCTGCCGTATTGCCGGTTGTAGCTCCAGCACATCTCGATGCCGGCGATCTTGGCGATGGCGTAGGGGCGGTTGGTGGGCTCAAGCGGCCCGGTGAGGAGGTACTCCTCCCTCATCGGCTGCGGGCAGTGCTTGGGGTAGATGCAGGAGGAGCCGAGGAAGAGCAGGCGTTCGACACCATGGCGCCAGGCGGCGTGGATGACGTGGGTCTGGATGGCGAGGTTGTCGCGGATGAACTCGGCGGGATAGGTGTCGTTGGCGAGGATGCCGCCCACACGGGCGGCGGCGAGGAAGACGTATTCGGGTCTTTCCTGGGCGAAAAAGGCCTCGACGGCGGCCTGGTCGGTGAGGTCGAGCTCGGCGTGGGTGCGGGTGATGAGGTTGGTGTGGCCTTTGGCCGTGAGCACGCGCATGAGCGCACTGCCAACCAGCCCCCGATGGCCGGCCACATAGATTCGACTGTCAGGCTTCATACGCTCGTCCGGGGCCTCAGGTTGGCAGGCGGTCGGCGAGAAAGGGGTTGATGATCCGCAGCCCGTCGATGTTCAGCCCATCCTGCAGGTCTTCGGAAATCAGCAGGCTGCAACGGGCTCGTTTCGCCGCCGCGACGATCTGGGCGTCCCACCAGGAAAAGCCGTAGCGATCGGCGAGCGACCAGGCCGATTCCAACAGGGCGGCATCGGTGCGTTCGGGTTGCCACAGGACCAACCGACGCACGTCTTGTCGTGCCTTCTCGGTGGCCAGGCCCGGCTTGAGCTTCTGCGTGACGATCACGTAATACTCTTGCAGGACCTGATAGCTCAGGCGCCCGGTCCGATTGCGCCAAAGCGATTCCATCCAGAGCGCCGCCCTTGACTGCTTTTCCGGATGGACCGCATCGCGCGCATAGATCAGGACGTTCGTATCGACAAAGACCCTATCGCTCATGCGCCGATTCCCGGCTGGGATAGGGCAGTCCCTGCATCTCCGCGCTAATGGGTTCGGGCCCCTGGGCCAGGTATTCCTCCATGGCCATCTCGTATTGTTCTTCCTGCATCATCTTCTCCGCCAGGAGTGCACCGAGCATCTTCGAGACACTCGTGCGATGCCGCGCAGCCCATACCCGAGCCCAGTCGGCGACACGGTCGTCGAGCGTTACGGTGACATTCCTCATGGCCTGTACCTGGACCTGAAAAACACACGGTTTGAGTGTAGCACGATCTTCGTGGTGTTATTCGTGAAAGTCCATGGCCTTAAACCCATGCCGCTTGATGAGCGCGTCGCGCTCGGCGCTCTTCAGGTCCTCGCGCACCATCTCGGCGACCAGCTCGCGGAAGCTGGTCTTCGGGCGCCAGCCGAGCCGCTCGCGCGCCTTGGTCGGGTCACCCAGCAGGGTGTCGACCTCGGTGGGGCGGAAGTAGCGCGGGTCGACCTGGACGATGCAGCGTTCAGCGCCCGCACCCGGGGCATTGGTCCATAGGCCCCGCTCCTCCACCCCCTGGCCGCGCCATTCGATCTGCATCCCCAGCTCGGCGGCGGCGGCGTTGACGAAGTCGCGCACGCTGTACTGCTCGCCGGTGGCGATGACGTAGTCCTCGGGGCTGTCCTGCTGCAGCATCAGCCACTGCATCTCGACGTAGTCGCGGGCATGACCCCAGTCGCGCCGGGCATCGAGATTGCCGAGATAGAGGCAGTCCTGCAGCCCCAACTTGATGCGCGCCAAGGCGCGGGTGATCTTGCGGGTGACGAAGGTCTCGCCGCGGATGGGGGATTCGTGGTTGAAGAGGATGCCGTTGCAGGCGTAGAGCCCGTAGGCCTCGCGGTAGTTGACCGTGATCCAGTAGGCGTAGAGCTTGGCCACGGCATAGGGGCTGCGGGGATAGAAGGGGGTGGTTTCCTTCTGCGGGACCTCCTGCACCTTGCCGAAGAGCTCGGAGGTGGAGGCCTGGTAGAAGCGCGTCTTCCTGGTGAGCCCGAGGATGCGGATCGCCTCGAGCAGGCGCAGGGTGCCGAGCGCATCGGAGTTGGCGGTGTATTCGGGCTCTTCGAAGGAGACCGCCACGTGGCTTTGGGCGGCGAGGTTGTAGAGCTCGTCGGGCTGTACCTGTTGGATGATGCGGATGAGCGAGGAGGCGTCGGTGAGGTCGCCGTGGTGGAGGATGAAGCGGCGGTTGGGCTCGTGCGGGTCCTGGTAGAGGTGGTCGATGCGGTCGGTGTTGAACAGCGAGGTGCGCCGCTTGATGCCGTGCACTTCATACCCTTTGGCGAGCAGGAATTCGGCGAGATAGGCGCCGTCCTGGCCGGTGATGCCGGTGATGAGGGCGGTTTTCTTCATTTCGTCTTTCTATGACTCCATCTGAGGCTTGTTGTCTTGATCGGCGTTGGGGATCAACCGTTTCACCGCGCGGGCCAGGACGGGTACGAAGGCATGTCCAGCCTGCAGTGCGGAGACCAGCACGGCTGGATCTTCAACATATTCATGGACCATCTGATTGCGTTGCTTGCGCATGTCGATCCACGCCTGGGCGTCCTCGATGAGCCCCAGCCGTTCGGCGCGGTCGAGGTTGTCGGCAAAGCTGCCGGGACGCTCGCCATGGGCGGCCAGCCAGGCTGGCAACACCTTATCGCCCAAGGTGTCTTGCAACCTGCCGAAACGCGAAACGAACGCTTCCACCCGCTCGGCCAGGCCCTCGTCGTCATCCAGCTCGTTCGCGCGCGCCAGGGTGAACGGCTCCGCGAATAGACGCGCATCGGTGCGTAACAGGTGGCGCAGCTCCTTGCTGACCAGGGAGGCCAAGCGATTGAGCCGTGCTTGTGCACGCGCGTCGATGATCACAAGGGCACCCCCTCCCGGCGGGCCGCCTCGTGTATGGGCAGGACCTTGAGGTTCGGGGCAGCAAGGACCACATCGACCTTACGGCCGTCCAGGGCACGGCTTAAGCGTCCGGCGATGCGGGCCGTGAGCAAGGCAGGCTCTTCAACCGCATACGGCACACAGACGAAGACATCGATATCGCCGCCGCGGGCGGTGTCGTCCAGGCGGGAGCCAAACAGGCGTACCTCCGCTTGGTAGCCAACCAGTTCATGCACGATGTCCCGAATGCGCTCTATCTGCTCCGGTTTCAGGCGCATGAGGTGTCGAATCGAGTGCTGGTGCTGGGTCGATTCGATCATGCCCAGGCAAGGGCGTCAAGCAATCGGCGCCGTACGAGCTGATCCGTCGCCCCGCGCGTCAGGGCGGATTGTCTCGATCTCATAGAACATTGCACCACGCGCCGCGAGATCGTGCAAACACGCTTTTCAAGCGTAGCCGAATCCGCCATCGCTCCCCACTCGGCTGGCGCTGATCGCTCGAGTTCGGAACAACGCTAAAGCAGGAACACCGTCGCCAGCCCCAGGAAGATGAAAAACCCCATGGAGTCCGTGATGAAAGTGATCAGCACTGCGGTGCCGAAGGCCGGGTCGCGCCCCAGGCGGTCGATCAGGGTGGGGGCGAAGAAGCCGGCCAGGGCGGCCACCGTCAGGTTGAGCAGCATGGCCAGGGCCATGACGGCGCCCAGGCCCACATTGCCGTAGAGCAGATAGGTCACCACCCCCATGACGCCGCCCCAGACCACGCCGTTGAGCAAGGAGATGCCCAGCTCCTTGACCAGCAGACGTAGGGCGTTGTCGCGGGTGATAAGGCCCAGGGCCAGGCCGCGTACGACCAGGGTGCCGGTCTGGTTGCCGGTGTTGCCCCCGAGCCCGGCGACGATGGGCATGAGTGCGGCCAGGGCGGCGAGCTTCTCGATGCTGTCTTCGAAGGCGCCCACCACGCGCGAGGCGATGAGCGCCGTGCAGAGGTTGATGCCCAGCCACATCCAACGGTTCTTGGCGGCCTTCCAGACGGTGGTGAAGAGGTCCTCCTCCTCGCGCAAGCCCGCCAGCGCCAGCATGTCCGACTCGGTCTGGGCGCGGATGTAGTCCACCACCACGTCCACCGTCAGCCGGCCGATCAGCTTGCCGCGCGCGTCGACCACCGGGGCGGTGATCAGGTCGTAGCGCTCGAAGGCCTGGGCGGCGTCGGAGGCGTCGTCCTCGGGGCGGAAGGTCACCGGGTCGTCCACCATGATGGCCGCCACGTGGACCTCGGGGTCGTGGATCAGCAGCCGCTTCAAGGGCAGCACGCCCACCAGGGTGCCATCGCGCTCCACGACGAAGAGCTTGTCGGTGTGACTGGGCAGGTCGCCCAGCCGGCGCAGATAGCGCAGGGCCACCTCCACCGTGACATCGGCGCGGATGGTGACGAAGTCGTAGTCCATCAGCGCGCCGACCGAGTCCTCGCGGTAACTGAGCGAGGAGACGACCTGCGCCCGTTTCGCCTCGTCGAGCGAGCGCAGCAGCTCTTGCACCACGTCGCGCGGCAGGTCAGGCGCAAGGTCGGCGATCTCGTCGGTGTCCAGGCTGGCGGCGGCGGCCACCAGTTCCTGGTTGTCCATGGAGGCGATGAGGGACTCCCGCACCGCATCCGAGACCTCGATCAGGATCTCGCCGTCGCGCTCGGCCTTGACCAGGTCCCAGACCAGCAGCCGGTCCTCCAGCGGCAGGGCCTCGAGGATGTAGGCGACGTCGGCCGGGTGGAGCTGGTCGAGCTTCTTCTGCAGCTCCGCCAGGTTCTGTTTGTGCACGAGCGATTCCACCAGCTCGTGCCGCGGCATGTCCTGCTTGTGCACCAGGTTCTCCACCAGCCGGTGGCGGGCGATCAGGTCCATGACCTGGCGCAGGCTATCCTCCGGGTGCTCGGAGGTGCGGGTATTGGGATCCATTCAGAGGATAGAGGGCAGAGGACAGTGGACAGAGAGTACAGAAGACTGATGACAGAGGACAGAGGACTGTAAGTGAGAGAGGCCGGCCTCACGCGCCGGCCCACAGTCCTCCGTCCCCTGTCATCTGGGCACTGACACCTGGCGCATGCGCCGTTCGATGATCGCCTGGCGCTTGAGCAGCCCGCGGGCCGAGCGGTGGGTCTGGTAATAGCGCGGATTGGGCAGCATGGCCGCGAGATAGGCGGATTGGCTCGGCCCCAGCCGGGCGGCGGGGATGCCGTAGTAGTGGCGGGCGGCGGCCTCGGCACCGTAGATGCCATTGCCCCACTCGACGACGTTGAGATACACCTCGAGGATGCGTCGCTTGCTCCAGAGCGTCTCCAGCATCACGGTGATGGCCGCCTCTTGCAGCTTGCGGATCGGGTTGCGCGAGGCCGAGAGGAACAGGTTCTTGGCGAGCTGCTGGCTGATGGTGGAGCCGCCGGCGACGATGCGGCCGCGCTTGAGGTTCTTCTCCACCGCCGTCTCGATGCCCTCCCAGTCGAAGCCCTGGTGGGTCAGGAAGCGGCTGTCCTCGGCGGCGATGACCGCCCGCTTGAGGTGGATGGAGATGCGCTCATAGGGCACCCAGCGGTGATGCAGCTCGGCCTCCGGGTCCTTTTCCTGCAGACGCGCGAGCCCCGCCTCCATGAAGGCGGTGGAGCCGGGGTTGAAGACCCCCCACCAGGCCACCTGGACCAGAAACCAGAGCTGCACCGCCAGCACGACGAGGAAGACGACCAGCAGCGTCTTGAGCAGGATGCGGAGCATGTCGCCTACCTTTACCCCGACTCACCGCGCAACAGGGCGATGACCGGGGTGGTCTGCGGGCGCACGCCGCGCCACAGATAGAAGGCCTCGGCCGCCTGTTCCACCAGCATGCCCAGCCCGTCGGCGGTGCGCGCGCCAGCGGCGCGCGCGTGCTGCAGGAAGGGGGTGTCGCGGCCGTACATCATGTCGTAGGCCAGGGCCCCGCCGGCGTAGACGCCATCCGGCAGCGGTGGGAGTTCACCCGCCAGGCTGGCCGCCGTGGCGTTGATGACGAGGTCGTAGGCGGTGCCGACAAGGTCCTCATAGCCGCCGCCGCGCACCGGCCCGAGGCCGGCGAAGCGTTCGGCCAGCTCGATGGCGCGCTGAGGCGTGCGGTTGGCGATGAACAGCATGGCAGGACCTTCTACGAGCAGGGGCTGGATAACCCCGCGCGCCGCGCCACCGGCCCCCATGAGCAGGATGCGCCGTCCCCTGAGATCGAGCCCCAGGTTGCGGGTGAGATCGGCCACCAGGCCGGCACCGTCGGTGTTGTCGCCCAGGACCTCGGTGCCGTCGAAGCGCAGGGTGTTCACCGCCTGCGCCGCCTCCGCGCGGGCCGTCCGCTGGTCGGCGAGGCGCCAGGCCGCCTCCTTGAAAGGGACCGTCACGTTGGCACCCTTGCCGCCGCCGGCGCGAAAGGCGGCCACGCACTCGGCGAAGCCGTCCAGGGGGGCGAGTAGCGCCGTGTAGTCCATGTCCTGCCCGGTCTGCCGCGCGAACGCGGCGTGGATGACGGGCGATTTGGAATGGGCGATGGGGTTGCCGAAGACGGCGTAGTGGTCGGTCATGGATGCGGACTGAAAAGGACTGATTTTACGGCGGCGCCCCGCCACACTCCACGCACTGTTTAAGTGCGCGGCGCACCAATCCGGTGCAGAACAAAAGTCGAGCCGCCCGTCAGGGCATTGTGGCACAATGCGTAAGCACCATTTTGAAGCTGGCACGCATTGTGCTTATGGCTGGTCTCTCGCTTCAACCCGTGTCCATTCAACCATAGGAGCGCAAATATGGCGGTCGCCGATGTAATGAAAATGATCCAGGAAAACGACGTCAAATTCGTCGATTTCCGCTTTACCGATACCCGCGGCAAGGAGCAGCACGTCTCTGTGCCGGTCAAGGCCTTCAGCGAGGACAAGTTCACCGATGGCCACCCCTTCGACGGCTCTTCCATCGCCGGCTGGAAGGGCATCCAGGCCTCGGACATGCTGCTCATGCCCGACCCGGACACCGCCAACATCGACCCCTTCATGGACGAGCCCACGCTCATCCTTACCTGCGACGTGGTCGAGCCCGACACCGGCAAGGGCTATGACCGCTGCCCGCGCTCGATCGCCAAGCGCGCCGAGGCCTATCTGAAGTCCACCGGTCTGGGCGACACCGCCTATTTCGGCCCTGAGCCGGAGTTCTTCATCTTCGACTCGGTGACCTGGCACGATGACATGTCCGGCTGCCACGTCAAGATCCGCTCCGAAGAGGCGGCCTGGTCCTCCGGTGAGCAGACCGAGGTGGGCAACCTCGGCCACAGGCCCAAGGTCAAGGGCGGTTACTTCCCGGTGCCCCCCATCGACAGCCTGCAGGACATCCGCTCGGCCATGTGCCTGGCCCTGGAGGAGATGGGCGTGCCGGTGGAGGTACACCACCACGAGGTGGCCACCGCCGGCCAGTGCGAGATCGGCACCCGCTTCTCCACCCTGGTGCAGCGCGCCGACTGGACGCAGATCCTGAAATACGTGGTGCACAACGTCGCCCACAGCTATGGCAAGACCGCCACCTTCATGCCCAAGCCCATCGTCGGCGACAACGGCTCCGGCATGCACACCCACCAGTCGGTGTGGAAGGACGGCAAGAACCTGTTCGCCGGCAACGGCTACGCGGGTCTGTCCGAGTTCGCGCTGTACTACATCGGCGGCATCATCAAGCATGCGCGCGCATTGAACGCCATCACCAACCCCGGCACCAACTCCTACAAGCGGCTGGTGCCTGGCTTCGAGGCACCGGTGATGCTGGCCTATTCAGCCAAGAACCGATCGGCCTCCATCCGCATCCCGCACGTGGCGAGCGACAAGGCGCGCCGCATCGAGGTGCGTTTCCCAGACCCCATCGCCAACCCCTATCTCGCCTTCGCCGCCATGCTCATGGCCGGGCTCGACGGCGTGCAGAACAAGATCCATCCGGGTGACCCGGCCGACAAGAACCTCTATGACCTGCCGCCCGAGGAGGCCAAGGCCATCCCCACGGTCTGCCACTCGCTCGACATGGCCCTGGAGGCGCTCGACGCCGACCGCGAGTTCCTCACCCGCGGCGGGGTGTTCAGCAACGACTTCATCGACGCCTACATCGAGCTGAAGATGGAGGAGGTCACGCGGCTGCGCATGACCACCCATCCGGTCGAGTTCGACATGTACTACTCGGTCTGAGGCAAGCGCCGTTCACCAAGGGCAGCTGCGGCTGCCCTTTTTTCTTGCCGCCCGCGGGGCCTGGGCATACACTGCTCAAGTCGCCTCTCAGCGTTGTGCCATGCGTTTCGTCCACCGCCTGACTCTGGGGCTCTGCAGCGTGGGGCTCGCCTTCGGCGTCCAGGCCGAGATCTACAAATTCATCGACGACCAGGGCAACGTCACCTACACGAACATGCCCCGGCCCGGTGCAAAGAAGCTTGAGCTCGACCCACCGCCCAGCGCGCCCACCCTGCCCAAGGCCACCACGCCGCCGACGCGTCCGCGCGTGACCACACCCTCGCCCGCCTATTTCCCCAAGGTCGACCCCGGCACCCAGCGGCGCCGGGATGACATGCGCCGACAACTGCTGATGCAGGAACTGGCAAGCGAACAGCGCAACCTGGAGGCTGCGCGTCGGGCCCTGGCCGAGGCCAGCCGCCAACCCGGTGCCAACCTCAATCGTCTGGCCGACAGCGTGCGCCTGCACGAGAAGAACATCGAAATGCTGAACAAGGAGCTGTCGCTGATTCGGTGAGCCCTGGCTCAGCCCACCTCATTCAAAGTTTGCGCGCGTACTGGCTCAACTGCGGGTGGTCCGAATCTTGCTTTTCGGGGTTGTAAACGATCCCCTGGCTTCCTGCGAATGAACTTTGCCACCCCTGGCCTGGACATCCTCGCCACGGCCGTCCTGCTACTGGACCCCGAGCGCCACATCCGCTACCTCAATCCCGCGGCCGAGAACCTGCTCGGGGTGTCCGCACACCATGCCCTGAACCGCCCCCTGTCCAGCATCATCCGCCCCTGCCCCGATTTGGAGCGTGCCGTCGACGCCGCACTGAAAGAGGGCGTGACCTTCACCGAACACCAGTTGCTGGTCGAGGTCGGTGAACTGGCCTTGACCCTCAACGTGACGGTGACCCCGCTCGAGGCGGAGGCGGTGGTCCTGGAGTTCCACCCCGCCGGCAACAGCGTCAGGATCGCCCGCGAGGAGCAGGCCATGGCGCAGGCGCAGACCGTGCATTGGCTGTTGCGCCAGCTGGCGCACGAGATCCGCAACCCGCTCGGCGGGCTGCGCGGCGCGGCCCAGTTGCTGGAGGCCGAGCTCAACGGCGCCGAACTCACCGAATACACCCAGGTCATCATCCAGGAGGCCAACCGTTTGCAGGACCTGCTCGATCGCTGGCTCGCCCCGGCGCGCAGGCCGGATATCCGTCCCGTCAACGTGCACGAGGTGCTGGAGCGCGTGCGCAGCCTGTTGCTGGCCGAGTATCCCGAGCTCACCATCCGCCGCGATTACGACGTGAGCCTGCCCGAGCTCCAGGGCGACCTCGAGCAACTGATCCAGGCCGTGCTCAACATCGCCCGCAACGCCGCCCAGGCGGTCGATGGCCAAGGTGAGGTCGTATTCCGCACCCGTGCGGTGCGGCAAGTGACCCTGGCCATGAAACGCTGGCGACTGGCCATCCGTCTGGACATCATCGATCATGGACCCGGCATCCCCGAGGACATGCAGGACAAGATCTTCTTTCCCCTGGTCTCCGGCCGCGAGGGCGGCAGCGGCGTGGGACTCACCCTCGCCCAGAGCCTCATTCAACGTCATGGGGGTGTCATCCACCTCAGCAGCGAGCCGGGCCACACCTGCTTCTCGATCTATCTGCCGGTTCAGGAATCAGGGGTCAGGGATCAGGAATCCGAGAAAACTGTCACGCATCCCCCCACCCCTGACGCCTGACCTCTACCACGAACATGCGACCGATCTGGATCATCGACGACGACCGCTCCATCCGCTGGGTGTTCGAAAAGGCCCTCAAGCGCGAGAACCTGCCGCATCAGGTGTTCGATTCCGCCACGGCCGCGCTGCGCGCCCTGGAACGTGAGACCCCCGGCGCCATCCTCACCGATGTGCGCATGCCGGATATCGACGGTCTGGCCTTCATGGAGAAGGTCAAGGAGCGCCACCCGCGGCTGCCGATCATCATCATGACCGCCTACTCCGACCTCGACTCTGCGGTGGCGGCCTTTGCCGGTGGGGCCTTCGAATACCTGCCCAAGCCCTTCGACCTCAATCACGCCCTGGAGTTGATCCACCGCGCCTTGGAGGAGGGCAAACGGGAAGAGGGCGGCGGCGGCGAGATCGGCCTCACCGGCCAGGCCATGCTGGGCCAGGCGCCGGCCATGCAGGAGGTGTTTCGCGCCATCGGCCGGCTGGCGCAGTCGCATGCCACAGTCCTCATCACCGGCGAGACGGGTACGGGCAAGGAATTGGTCGCGCGGGCCCTGCACCGGCACAGTCCACGCCACGACAAGCCCTTCATTGCGCTCAACACCGCCGCCATCCCCAAGGACCTGCTGGAAAGCGAGCTCTTCGGCCACGAGCGCGGCGCCTTCACCGGCGCCACCGGCTCGCGCCGCGGCCGCTTCGAGCAGGCCGAGGGCGGCACCCTGTTCCTGGACGAGATCGGCGACATGCCGCCCGACCTGCAGACACGGCTATTGCGTGTGCTGGCCGACGGGGAGTTCTACCGCGTCGGCGGTCACGCCCCTATCCGCGTCAACGTCAGGGTCATCGCCGCCACCCACCAGAACCTGGAGGAGCGGGTGCGTCAGGGCTTGTTCCGCGAGGACCTGTTCCATCGCCTGAACGTCATCCGCATCAAGCTGCCCCCCTTGCGCGAACGGCGCGAGGACATCCCGCTGCTGGTGCGCCACTTCCTGCAAAAGAGCGCGCGCGAGCTGGGTGTGGAGATGAAACAGGTCTCCGACGAGGCCATGCGCCTGCTCACGGCGCTACCCTATCCCGGCAACGTCCGCCAGCTGGAAAACCTCTGCCACTGGCTCACGGTGATGGCGCCCGGCCAGGTGATCGAGCCCAAGGACCTGCCGCCGGAGACCCTGGAGGAGCCGCGGCACGATGCCCTCGACTGGGCCGAGGCCCTGGCCCGCACCGCCCAGGCGCGAATCGCCCGCGGCGAGCACGGCATCCTCGACGACCTGACGGCCGAATTCGAGCGCACCCTGATCCGCGTCGCCCTCGACCACACGGGCGGCCGCCGCATCGAGGCCGCAAACCTGCTCGGCTGGGGGCGCAACACCCTCACGCGCAAGATCCAGGAGTTGGGCCTGGAGCCGGAGGCATGATCGCATTGTTGCATAGCAGCAACAACTCGTATTAGTCGAGTTATTAGATCAACTATTCTTGATATAAATCAAATTCGATCGCTTAGACTAGTACGTGTGTATCAATCCCTTTGATACGTCTGACACGAAAGGAGTGATCATGCGTACTACGTTTGGATTGCTTGCCATCCTGTTCACCGCCCTCTCTGCCCAGGCCGCGCCGGAGTGCCAGCCGGAATATCTCAGCCAGGAGGATCTCGCCATCATGGCCTCGGTGCGCGCCCCCGAGCCCGCTGCCCCGTCTGCTATGGCAGTCGGCGAGGCGACCCCGGTGTTGTATGGGGAGGGCGACCCCTATGGCATCCTCACGCCCGAGGACCTGGCCATCATCCGCTCGGTGCAGCCGGAGGGGGCCCGCATCGTGCTGTGCCCCACACGGCCGGCGACGCTGAACTGAGCGCCAACCAGCCATCTCGTCTCGCGACGGGGGTCGCCTCCACCGGCGGGAAGCGGGACGCCGCATAATGTCGGCGTCCCATGTCCGCCGCCTTCCTGCTCGAACTCTTCCTTCAGGTCTGGTTGCCCATCGCCCTGCTGGTCACGGCGGGCGGGCTGTGGGCGCGGCTGCGCCAGGACCCGCCGGCGGACAAGCTGCGGGTCTGCCTCAACCGCCTGGTCGTCGACGTCTTCGCACCGCCGCTACTGTTCGCCCTCTCGGCCCAGGCGAGACTCGACCGGGAACTGCTGACCGTACCGGTGATCACCATCGCCGGCATCCTGGTCAGCGCCGCACTGCTCTACCCCCTGCTCTACCACGCACCCCTGGGACGCACGCTCACGCGAGAGAGCCGCGCCGCCATCCTGCTAGCCGGCAGCTTCGGCAACGTGCTGTTCATGGGCTACCCGGTGCTCACCTTCCTGTATGGGCCCATGGGCGGCAGCTACGCCGCCTTCGCCGACGTCCTGGCCTCCACCCCGCTGCTCTGGACCCTGGGGGTTTGGATCGCCACACGTCTGGGTCATCCGGGAGGACGTGGTACCAGTCTGCTCGCCACGGTCCTGAGACTGCCGCCGATCTGGGGCTTCGTGCTCGGCTTCACCGTCAACTTCGCCGGCCTGCACGTTGAGCCGCTGATCCAGGCGGCGCGCTTCATGGGCCAGGCGACCATCCCGCTGATGCTCTTCACCCTGGGGCTGTCCATCCCCTGGGGCGCACTCAAACCCAGCCGCGCAGTGCTGGCGGCGGTGGCCGTGAAGCTGGCCATTGCCCCCTTGGTCGTCCTCGCCCTCACCCATCTGCTGCTGGGCGAGCTCAGGCCGGCGCAAAGCGCCGCCATCCTCGAGGTGGCCATGCCCACCATGCTGATGGCCGCGAGCTTCGCCGACCGTTTCGGCCTGGATGTGCGCGCCGCAGCGCTGACGGTGAGCTGGACCAGCTTGCTGTTCCTGCTAGCCCTGCCTGTGTGGATCCTGCTGCTAAGATCCTAAAAACCGCAGTTGACCGCTCTTATAGCTTCGTAACAGCTCGATGATGCTAGAGATTTTTGCCTCCGGTCATCCTCTCCCAGAGGGTGAACACGCTCCGCGCCCGCCTTCGGTCTTGTACGCCCGTCTGGCTGCGTTGCGCCTCCTTGCAGGGAGCCACCCTGCGGCGTCGTCACGCCTTGCCAGCCGGTCGTACAAGCCCGCTTTCGGGCGCGTTCAACTGCGGTTTTTAGGATGATGTAAGCGCCATGCCGGGGTCACCGCGTCGAGCCTTGTGCCGGGTCTGCAACAACTGGTTACACTCCGCCACCGCTCGGACATCGTCTGCCAACGCTGGCGGCGTAACCTGACCTTACCCGTCAATCCCGACGGGCATCTCGATAGGAGTCACGTCATGTCCAGGCATCATTCGAAGAAGTCGCTCACCGCCCTTGCCCTTACTGTCGCGCTCGGCGCCAGCTCGGCACAGGCCTGTGTATTCGCGCTGCCCTTCCTCGCCCCGGCAACCGCTTGTCCGACCCAAGCGGAGACGGGCCCGGCCTGTCCGGTGCAGCCGGGTGAGCGTGATCCCGACTGCCTGCTGCACAAGCGCGATCTCGCCCAGGCGGCCGGGGCTATGGGCAACATGGCCGCCGGCGGCATGAACCTCGCCGGGGGCCTATTCCGGGGCCTGGCCGAACAGGCGCAGCGCGCCGGCAGCCTCTTCGGCGGCCTTTGAACCCCGGGCAGCCGGGTTCGGGACCGATCCCCCCACGCGGGGGTCGGCGCGCCGATTTCCCGCGCTCACCCGCCGTGGGCGCAGAGCGTGAACCGGCAAATCTAGCCGATCAATTCGAGCTCGCGCAGTTGTGGCAGGACGCTCTGGACCGCCCGCCGCCCCTCGGCGATCGCCTCGCGTCCGCGATGGAATTCCAGCAGACCGAGGTGTGCCAGCCGTGGCGTGATCAGCACGTCGGGCGGTTCGCCGGCCAGGCGGCTGCGGCTGATCTGCACCTGCATGATGTTGATACTGGTCGCCAGGGTGTCGAACAGGGAGGGGGGCTCCTCGTCTTTGTCACGCCAGGGCAGCGGCAGGGCCTGGATGCCCGTCTGTAGGCGCTGCATCAGGGCGGCGGCCAGGCTGTCCTCGGTCGGCCGGTTGCTGGCGGGGGCTCGCGTGCGCGGACGCAGGTGCCGGCCCACCAGATTGGTGTTGAGATCGATGGCGATGACGATTTCGGCCCCCAGGGCACGGGCGAGCGACACCGGCACCGGATTGACCAAGCCGCCGTCGACCAGCCAGCGACCGTTGTGGAGGGCCGGGGTGAACAAGCCGGGCAGGGCGATGGAGGCGCGCACGGCCTCCAACAAGCCGCCCTCGCGCAGCCAGACCTCGCGGCCCGTGGCCAGGTCGGTGGCGACGGCCGCGTAGGTCTGCCCGAGCTCACCGATCGCCCGATCGCGAAAATGGGCGCGGAAGAAGTCCATCAGCCGGTCACCCCGGATCATGCCGCCGTTGAGGGTGAGATCGAAGAAACCGACCACCTCTTTGATCTTCAGTCCGCTCACCCAGCTCTCCAGCCGCTCCAGGCTATCGGAGGCATAGGCCGCGCCGATCAGGGCACCGATGGAGGTCCCACAGACCACGGCGAAACGCAACCCGGCCTCCTCCAGGGCGCGGATGGCGCCGATGTGTGCCCAGCCGCGGGCCGAGCCGCTGCCAAGGGCGAGACCGAGGATGGGTCTGTGGCTCATGTGCGCGGCCTCACCCGTACACCCTCGCGGATGCGGTCGTCCGGATGGCTGATCACCTGCTCGCCGGCCTTGAGACCCGAGAGAACCTGCACCGCCAGCCCCGCCCGTTCCCCGAGCTGGACCGGGCGCAGCCGCGCCCGGCCCGCCTCGACGACGAACACGGCCCAGCCCGCGTTGTGGCGGAAGAGGCTGCTCGCCGGCACCTGCAGGACATCGTCACCTTCCCAAAGGACGAAGCGGGCATCCACCCGGAAGGCATCACCCAGCCCCTGCCAGGCCTCGCGCGGTGATGTGATGTCGACGATCACCCGCACCCGCTGCTCCTCCACCCCCAGAGCCGAGACCTTGGTGAAACCGGCCGGCTCCACCACCCGAACCTGCCCCGTGAGCGGCGGCCCGCCCCAACGCTCCAGGCTCACCCGCCCGCCGGGCCGGATGCGCACGGCCTGGGTCGAGAGCACGTCGACCGCCACCTCCAGCGCCTCGGGGTTGCCGATCTCCAAGAGGGGCTGCCCCGCCGCCACCGTGCCCTCGCTCTCGCGCACCAACTTCAGCACCTTCCCGTCGATCGGGGCGCGCACCTCCAGCCGCTCCACCGGCCTGCCTGCGTGCAGGGCGGCGGCTCGGGCCAGGACGGCGCGTGCGGTCTCGAGCTTATGGCGCGCTACGTCCACGGCATGCGCCGATGCCTCACGCGCCGCCTCGGCGCGGGACACCCGCGTCCTGGCCTGGTCCACGGCGGCGCGCGACAGGAAATCGGCCTGCCCCAGGGCCTCGGCCCGTTTCAGCTCCTGCCGCGCCAGCTCGGCCTCGGCCGCGGCCGCACGTGCCTCCTCGCGAGCGGCCGCCAGGCTCGCCTCGGCCGCGCGCATCTGCGCCAGGGCCTGTGCCCGTGTGCGCGGGTCTAGGGCGTCAGCACGCGCGGGCTCGAGGACCGCCAGGACCTGGCCACGCCGCACCGGGTCGCCCACCTTCAGCTCGATGCGGCGCAGATAGCCGCTCATCGGCGCATGGATCACGTAGAGGTCACGCACCCGCGTCTTGCCCTCCTCCTCGACGCTGACGGTGAGCGGCCCGTGGCTCACCTGCGCCAGCTCCACCACCACCGGCCGCGGCATGAAGCCCCAGACGAGTCCACCGGCGATGGCCAGGACGAGGAGGATCAGGGCAAGTCGGGCGCGGGACATGTCGGTGGGGCAGGCGAGCAGTCCAGAGTAAAACCCATGCCGCCGCCGCGCGCAACCGCCGCCCAGCGCGGCGGTTGCTCAGGCCTGCGCGGGGAAAGGTCGACAAAAAAGGCGGCCGCAGCCGCCTTCAGTGTCCTTGGGTGACCGGACTCAGTTGACCTTGGGATCGAGCTCGCCGCTGGCGTAGCGCTTGGTCATCGCCTCCAGGCTCAGGGGCTTGATCTTGCTGGCCTGGCCGGCGCAGCCGAAGGCCTCGTAACGGGCCTTGCAGATCTCGCTCATGGCCTTGGTGGCGGCCTTGAGGAATTTGCGCGGGTCGAACTCCTTCTTGTTCTCCCAGAGGAACTTGCGGATCGCCCCGGTGGCGGCCATGCGCAGGTCGGTGTCGATGTTGACCTTGCGCACGCCGTGCTTGATGCCCTCGACGATCTCCTCGACCGGCACGCCGTAGGTCTGGCCCATGTCGCCGCCGTACTCGTTGATGATCTTGAGCCACTCCTGCGGCACCGAGGAGGAACCGTGCATCACCAGGTGGGTGTTGGGGATGCGGGCGTGGATCTGTTTGACGCGGTCGATGGCGAGGATGTCGCCGGTCGGCGGGCGGGTGAACTTGTAGGCGCCATGGCTGGTGCCGATGGCGATGGCGAGCGCATCGACCTTGGTCTGTTTGACGAAGTCGGCGGCCTGGTCGGGGTCGGTGAGCAGCATGGAGTGGTCCAGCTTGCCCTCGGCGCCCACGCCGTCCTCCTCACCGGCCATGCCGGTCTCCAAGCTGCCCAGGCAGCCCAGCTCCCCCTCGACCGACACGCCGCAGGCATGGGCGAGTTCCACCACCTGGCGGGTGACGTTGACGTTGTATTCATAGGTGGCGGGGGTCTTTGCGTCCTCCATCAGCGAGCCGTCCATCATCACCGATGTAAAACCGGACTGGATGGAGCGGAAGCACACCGCGGGCGAGGCGCCGTGGTCCTGGTGCACGCAGATGGGGATGTGCGGATACATCTCCACGGCGGCGTACATGAGGTGGCGCAGGAAGGGCTCGCCGGCATAGGAGCGGGCGCCGGCCGAGGCCTGGACGATGACCGGCGCATCGCAGGCGTCGGCGGCCTGCATGATGGCATGCATCTGCTCCATGTTGTTGACATTGAAGGCGGGTACGCCGTAACCGTGCTCGGCGGCATGGTCCAGCAGTTGACGCAGGGTGATGAGGGCCATCGGGATCTCCTGTTCGCTAGGTTAAACCTTCTTTCGTTCGCCGACGCGAACGATCTTGAGGGTGTTGGTGCCGCCCGGTTTGCCGATCGGCTCGCCGATGGTGAGCAGGATCAGGTCGCCGTTGCGCACCGCGCCGCGCCGCCGCAACTCCTCCTCGGCCTCGGCCAGCAGCTGGTCGCGGTCGTTGCTGGAGGGCCGGAAGTTGATGGGGTAGACACCGCGGAAGAGCGTGACTTTTCTACGGGTTTCGACCTCGGGTGTCAAGGCGTAGATCGGCACATGGGTGCTGATGCGCGAGGTCCACAGCGCGGTGGCGCCCGACTGGGTCATGGCGGCGATGGCCTTGACGTTGAGGTGTAGCGCCGTGAAGGCGGCCGACTTGGCGATGGCCTCGTCCACGCGGACGATGCCCTCCTCGGCGGCCTTGAGCGGGAACTCCGGCCGCTCGACCTCCTTCTCCGCCTCGATGCACACCCGGTGCATGGCGGCGATGGCCTCGATCGGGTATTTGCCCACCGCCGTCTCGGCCGAGAGCATCACCGCGTCGGTCCCATCGAGCACGGCGTTGGCCACGTCGGAGACCTCGGCACGGGTGGGGATGGGGCTGTCGATCATCGACTCCATCATCTGGGTGGCGGTGATGACCAGCTTGTTGCGCTCGCGCGCCATGCGGATCATCTTCTTCTGCAGGGCCGGCACGGCGGCATCCCCCACCTCCACCCCGAGATCGCCGCGCGCCACCATGATGGCATCGCTCGCGTTGAGGATCTCGGGTAGCGCCTCGATGGCCTCGGCCCGCTCGATCTTGGCGATGAGCCAGGCGCGGCCGCCGGCGGCGCGCAGGATCTCGCGCGCCTGCTGCATATCGGCCGCCGAGCGGGGGAAGGAGACGGCGAGATAGTCGGCCTTCAGCTGCGCCGCGGTCTTGATGTCCTCGATGTCCTTGTCGGTCAGGGCCGCGGCGGACAGCCCGCCGCCCTTGCGGTTGATGCCCTTGTTGTTGGAGAGGACCCCGCCGCGCACCACCTTGCAGATGACCTGGTTGCCCTCGACCTCCTCGACCCACAGCTCGATGCGGCCGTCGTCCAGCAAGAGGGTGGCGCCGCGGGAGACGTCCTGGACCAGATCGGGGTAGTCCAGGCCGACGCGGGTCGCGTCACCGAGTTTGCAATCGGCGTCGAGGATGAAGCGCTCGCCCTCCTGCAGGGTGACCTTGCCGTCCTGGAAGCGGCCGATGCGGATCTTGGGGCCCTGCAGGTCCACCAGCACGCCGACGGCGCGGCCGCGCGTCTTGGCCAGCGAGCGCACCAGCTCGGCGGCCTGGATGTGCTCCTCGGCGCTGCCGTGTGAGAAGTTCAGCCGTACGACGTCCACACCGGCCTCGATCATGCGGTCGAGCACCTTGGGGTCGCGGCTGGCCGGGCCCAGGGTGGCGACGATCTTGGTTCTGCGGAGCATTTTTTGGTGAGGGGTAAGGGGTGAGGGGTGAGGGGAAAGAGGTGATGCGACAACGCATCACCCCGCACGCCTGAGCACCTCTCCCGTGGATCAGACGGCCGCGCGCTTTTCAAGGATCTCGACCGCGGGCAGGACCTTGCCCTCCAGGTACTCCAGGAAGGCGCCGCCGGCGGTGGAGATGTAGGACACCTTGTCGTAGATGTCGTATTTCTGGATGGCGGCAATGGTGTCGCCGCCACCGGCCAGGGTGAAGGCCTTGGTGGCAGCGATGGCCTGGGCGATGGTCTTGGTGCCCTCGCCGAACTGGTCGAACTCGAACACGCCGACCGGGCCGTTCCACACCACGGTGCCGGCGTTCATGATGATGTCGGCGAGCTGCTGTGCGCTCTTGGGGCCGATGTCGAAGATCATGTCGTCGTCGGCCACCTCGTCGGCGCTCTTGAGTACCGCCGGTTCGTTGGCATCGAATTTCTTGCCGACCACCACGTCCACGGCGATGGGGATGTTCGCCCCGCGCGCGGCCATCTTCTCCATGAGGGCGCGGGCGGTGGGCACCAGCTCGTCCTCGCACAGGGACTTGCCGACGTTCTTGCCGGCGGCCTTGAGGAAGGTGTTGGCGATGCCGCCGCCGACCACCAGCTGGTCGACCTTCTCGGACAGCGCCTCGAGCACGGTGAGCTTGGTCGAGACCTTGGAGCCGCCGACGATGGCGACCATGGGCCGGGCGGGGTTGGCCAGCGCCCGCTCCAGCGCCTCCAGCTCCTCGGTGACCAGGATGCCGGCGCAGGCCACCGGGGCGTACTGGGCGATGCCGTAGGTGGAGGCCTCGGCGCGGTGGGCGGTGCCAAAGGCGTCCATGACGAAGACGTCGCACAGGGCGGCGTACTTCTTCGCCGTCTCTTCGGCGTTCTTCTTCTCGCCCTTGTTGATGCGGCAGTTCTCCAGGAGCACGACCTCGCCTTCGGCCACCTCGAAGCCGCCGTCCACCCAATCCTTGATCAGGCGCACGGGCTTGCCGAGCTTCTGGCTCATCACCTCGGCCACCGGCGCGAGCGACACCTCCGGCGTCCACTCGCCCTCGGTCGGGCGGCCCAGGTGGGAGGTGACCATCACCCGCGCGCCGGCCTTCATGGCGAACTCGATGGTGGGCATGGAGGCGGTGATGCGGGCGTCGGAGGTGACCTTGCCGTCCTTGACGGGCACGTTCAGGTCGGCGCGGATGAAGACGCGCTTGCCTTTGAGGTCGAGGTCTGTCATGCGGAGAAATTTGGCCATGATGCACTCCTGGTTGATCGTTCAGGAATGGGCCGGCCCATTCCTGAACGATCAGGCTATAGAGGTCAGGTTACAGGTTACAGCCTGTTTGCGCGGCCTGCGGCCGCGCACACTGAAACCTGTACCCTGTACCCCGTCACCTGGCAGCGATGTGTTGCGTGAACCGTAGCATGTTGCAGGTGTAGCCGTACTCGTTGTCGTACCAGGCCACCACCTTGACGAAGGTGTCGTCCAGGGCGATGCCGGCCTCGGCGTCGAATATGGAGGAGTAGCCCACCCCGCGGAAGTCGGTGGAGACCACCTTCTCATCGGTGTAGGCCAGGGTCTTGCTGATGTCGCCCTCCTGCGAGGCCTTCTTCATGGCGGCGCAGATCTCCTCGTACTTGGCGGGCTTCTCGAGCTCAACCGTGAGGTCCACCACGGAGACGTCGGAGGTCGGCACGCGGAAAGCCATGCCGGTCAGCTTGCCGTTCAATTCCGGCAGGACCTTGCCCACCGCCTTGGCGGCACCGGTGGAGGAGGGGATGATGTTCTCCAGGATACCGCGGCCGCCGCGCCAGTCCTTCTTGGAGGGACCATCGACGGTCTTCTGGGTGGCGGTGGCGGCGTGCACGGTGCTCATGAGCCCGCGCTTGATGCCCCAGTTGTCGTGCAGCACCTTGGCGATGGGGGCCAGGCAGTTGGTGGTGCAGGAGGCGGCGGAGACGATGGCCTGGCCGGCGTAGGCGTTGTGGTTCACACCATAGACGAACATCGGGGTCTTGTCCTTGGACGGGGCGGACATGACCACCTTCTTGGCCCCGGCGTTAAGGTGCGCCTTGCAGGACTCCTCGTCGAGGAAGAAACCGGTGCACTCGAGCACGATGTCGGCACCGACCTCACCCCACTTCAGGTTAGCCGGGTCCTTCTCGGCGGTGAGCCGGATGCGCTTGCCGTTGACCACCAGGTGGTTGCCGTCGACGGCGATGTCACCGTTGAAGCGGCCGTGCACCGAGTCGTATTTCAACATGTAGGCCAGGTAGTCGGGCTCGAGCAGGTCGTTGATGGCGACCACCTCGATGTCCGGGAATTCCTTGGCGATGGCGCGGAAGGCCATGCGGCCGATACGGCCGAAACCGTTGATGCCGACTTTGATCGTCATTGTTTGCTCCTTGAGGTGAGAAGACCGAAATGCAAAAGGGGCGCTCGTGGCGCCCCGCTGTCGTTACAGGATACCCTTGACGGTGGCGACCACGTTCTCGACGGTGAAGCCGAACTCCTTGAACAGGACGTTGGCCGGGGCGGACTCGCCGAAGCGGTTGATACCGATGACCGCCCCGTCGCAGCCGACGTATTTCCACCAGCCGTCGGTGGAACCGGCCTCGATGGCCACGCGCTTGACCCCCTTGGGCAGCACGCTGTCCTTGTAGGCCGGGTCCTGGCGGTCGAAGGCGTCGGTGGAGGGCATGGACACCACGCGCGCGGCGATGCCCTCGGCCTTCAGGGCCTCCTGGCTCTTCAAGGCCAGGTCCACCTCGGAGCCGGTGGCGATCAGCACCACCTTCGGCGCGCCCTCGCAGTCGGACAGGACGTAGCCGCCGCGCTCGATCAGCGCGATCTGCGCGTCGGTGCGCTTGATGAAGGGCAGGTTCTGGCGCGAGAGGATCAGGCTGGTGGGGCCGTCGCGCTTCTCCACCGCCTTGGCCCAGGCGACCATGGTCTCGACCGTGTCGCAGGGGCGCCACACCGCCATGTTGGGCATGAGCCGCAGGGTGGCGGTCTGCTCGATGGGCTGGTGGGTGGGGCCATCCTCGCCCAGGCCGATGGAGTCGTGGGTGAAGACGTGGATGACGCGCTGCTTCATCAGCGCCGCCATGCGCAGGGCGTTGCGCGAGTACTCGGAGAACATCAGGAAGGTGCCGCCGAAGGGCAGGATGCCACCGTGCAGGGCCATGCCGTTCATGATGGCGGCCATGCCGAACTCGCGCACACCATAGGAGATATAGTTGCCGGGGTTGCCGTGGCGGATGGGATGGCAGCCGGTCCAGTTGGTAAGGTTGGAGCCGGTGAGGTCGGCCGAGCCGCCGACGAACTCGGGCAGCACCGGGGCGAGCGCGTTGATGGCGATCTGGCTCGCCTTGCGCGTGGCGACCGATTCGGCCTTGGCGTTGACCGCGGCGATGGCGGCCTTCACGTGCTCGGCCCAGTTGGCCGGCAGCTCGCCCGCCATGCGCCGCTTGAACTCCGCCGCTTCCTGCGGGTAGGCCTTCTCGTACTCGGCGAACTTGTTGTTCCAGAGCTTCTCCAGCCCGGCGCCCTTGGTGCGGGCATCCCAGCCGTCGTAGACGTCCTGGGGGATGACGAAGGGGGGATAGTTCCAGCCCATGTGCTTGCGGGTGGCCTCGACCTCCTCGTGGCCCAGGGCGGCGCCGTGCACGTCGTGGGTGCCGGCCTTGTTGGGCGAGCCCTTGCCGATGATGGTCTTGCACTGGATCAGGGTGGGTTTGTCGGTGGACTGCTTGGCCTTTTGGATGGCCGCCTCGACGGCCTCGAAGCTGTGCCCGTCCACATTGGGGATGACGTTCCAGCCATAGGCCTCGAAGCGTTTGCAGACGTCCTCGGTGAACCAATGCTCGACATGGCCGTCGATGGAGATGCCGTTGTCGTCCCAGAAGGCGATCAGCTTGTTGAGCTTCCAGGTGCCGGCCAGCGCACAGGCCTCGTGCGAGATGCCCTCCATCATGCAGCCGTCGCCCATGAAGACATAGGTGTGATGGTTGACGATCTCATGCCCGGGCTTGTTGAACTGATGCGCCAGGATCTTCTCGGCGAGCGCCATGCCCACGGCGTTGGTGATGCCCTGGCCCAGCGGCCCGGTGGTGGTCTCCACGCCGGGCGCATAGCCGTATTCCGGGTGGCCCGGGGTCTTGGAGTGTAGCTGGCGGAACTGTTTGATGTCCTCCATGCTGAGGTCGTAGCCGGTCAGGTGCAGCAGGGCATAGAGCAGCATGGACCCGTGCCCGTTGGACAGCACGAAGCGGTCGCGATCGGGCCACTTGGGGTTGGCCGGGTTGTGGCGCAGGTGGTGGTTCCACAGCACTTCGGCGATCTCGGCCATGCCCATGGGCGCGCCCGGATGGCCGGACTTGGCGCGTTCGACGGCGTCCATGGCGAGGGCGCGTATGGCGTTGGCAAGGTCGGTGCGGGTTGCCATCTCTGAGTTCCTCTGGATAAAAAAATCTTGGGCCGGCCCGGATTTCGGACAGAAAGGCCCCAATTATCTACAAGCCCCCCGGCCCGGGCAAGACGGCCTGGCCCGGCCGCGGGCGGGCCAGCCCTTGCGATCGACGGCGGCGCCTTGCCCGATGCGGCCTGCGTCGGCACGGCCGCAGGGAATAAAAATTTTTTATCAATTCAAGCGCTTGATTTATCGACCCAGGCCTGCCACTGGCGATGCAGCCCCGGCGTGAGGGCGGCCACCACCGAGCGGGTCCAGGGGCTGCCGGTCCAGAACGGGTCGGTGCCCTGGATGCAGCTCACCACACCGCCCGCCTCCTCCAGGATCAGACAGCCGGCGGCATAGTCCCACAGCTTCTGCCCGCCGTGCAGATAGACGTGCAGCCGGCCGGCGGCGAGGTAGCACCAGTCCAGGGTGCTGGCGCCGAGGTTGCGCTGTGAGCTGTAGGGGTGTTCCGCCGCCAGGCGGGCGGCGAGCGCGCGCGGGATGCGCTTGAAGTCGATGCCGGCGATGCAGCGCCTGAGTGCCTCGGGCGGGGTCTTGATCGGCAGTCGCTCACCGTCGACGAAGGCGCCCTGCCCGGTCTCGGCATAGAAGCACTCGTCGGCCTGGGGGTCGTAGACCACGCCCAGCACGCTGCGACCGTGTCGCATGAGGGCGATGGACATGGCGAAGAAGGGCAGCCCGCTGACGAAATTGGTGGTGCCGTCGATCGGGTCCACACACCACAACCCTTCCTCACCCTCGTCCCAGAGCCGGCGGTGGGTGGCGTCGTCCATCTCCTCGCCCAGCACGGGGTAGGGGGCGATGGCCGTGAGCCGTTCGGTCAGGGCCTGCTGGGCGGCCATGTCGGCCTCGGTGAAGAGGCTGCCGTCGTCCTTGCGGGTGTGTGCCACCTTGAGGTAGCGCGGCATGACCTCCTCGCGGCCGACCGCGCGCACGGCCTCGATCACCTGGGCGAGGAGCGGCGACATGTTGGGGTGAGGGGTGAGGGGTGAGGGGTGAGGGCTAGCCCTGGCGCCACTTGATGGAGCAGCCCATGCTGGGGATCTGCTCGCGCGGACCCTCACCGGTTTGGGCGATCTGCACCATGGCCTCGAACAGTTCACGCCGGGCGTCGGGCGGGGCGGTTTCCTTGGTCGAGGCGTCGAGTCGCCCGCGGTATTGCAGTTCAAGCCTCGCGTTGTAGCCGAAGAAGTCGGGCGTGCACACGGCGCCATAGGCGCGCGCCACCTCTTGCGTCTCGTCCCACAGATAGGGCATGGGCAGCCGCCACTCGCGGGCGATCCGCTGCATGTTGTCGAAGCTGTCCTCGGGGTAGTCGGTGGAGTCGTTGGCCATGATGGCCACGGCGCCGATGCCGTAGGACTTGAGGTCCTCGACGTCGCGGACGATGCGGTCCTTGACCGCCTTGACGTAGGGGCAGTGGTTGCAGATGAACATCACCAACAGCCCGTTTGGTCCCCGCACGTCTGCGAGGGTATAGCGCCGGCCGTCCACACCGAGCAGGTCGAAATCCACGGCCGGGCGGCCGAAGTCACACACCGGGGTCTGCATGCGCACCATGGCTTGCCTCCTGTCACTCGCTGGCCGGATGATACCAATACCGAGCCCGATTCTTGCGCACGCATGGCCATCGCCCGTTTCTACTGTCCCATCCCGCTCGCACCCGGCCAGACGGCGCGGCTCACCGAGACGGTGAGCCGCCACGCCCTGGGGGCGCTACGCCTGCGCGTGGGCGATGGCCTGGTGCTCTTCAATGGCGACGGGACGGAGTGTGAGGCCGAGCTCGTCCAGGGCGGGCGCGAGGCCCAGGCGCGCGTGCTGTCCTGCCGGGCGGTCAGCCGCGAGTCGCCGCTCACGGTGACGCTCGCGCAGGGCATCTCCAGCGGCGAGCGCATGGACTACACCCTGCAGAAGGCGGTCGAGCTGGGGATCGCCCGCATCCAGCCCCTGACCATGCGCCGCACGGTGGTGCGCCTCGACGCGGACAAGCGCGTGCGGCGCCGCGCCCACTGGCAGGGGGTGGTGATGTCGGCCTGCGAACAGTGTGGCCGTGTGCGGCTGCCGGTGGTGGAGGAGATCCGCGATTTCAACGACTGGCTCGCCACCGCCGAGGCCGAAATCGGCCTGCGCCTGCTGCTCGACCCCGCCGCCAGTACACGGCTGCGCGACCTGCCGCCGCCCGTGGCGCCGCTCGTGCTGCTGGCCGGCCCCGAGGGGGGCTTGGACCCGGCCGAGCGGAAAGCGGCGATCGAGCGTGGCTTCCAGCCCATCAACCTGGGCCCGCGCATCCTGCGCACGGAGACCGCGGCCGTGGCGGCGCTGGCGGCCATGCAGGCGTTGTGGGGGGACAGTTAGCAGGGGACAGGTTACAGGGTACAGTGGGCTTGCGCGCGGCTTTGCCGCGCGGTCGCGTGTCGGCAGGCCAACTTCGCCTGCGCATCACGCCGCGCCGCTGCGCGGCGCGCAAACCCTTCTGTACCCTGTCCTCTGTACCCTGTAACCTGTCCCCTGTACCCTGTACCCCTATGTCCGATTTCGTCGATTGGTTCCGCGCCGCCGCCCCTTACATCCACGCCTTTCGTGGCAAGACCTTCGTCATCGCCTTCGGCGGTGACGCCATGCTGCGGGAGGACTTCGTGGACTTGATCCACGATGTCAACCTGCTCAACGCCCTGGGCGTGCACCTGGTGCTGGTGCACGGGGTGCGGCCGCAAGTGGAGGCGCGGCTGGCGGCGCGGGCGCTCACCATCCGCTACGTGCGCGACCTGCGCGTGACCGACGCCGCGGCGCTCGAATGCGTCAAGGAGGCGGTCGGCACGGCGCGCATCGAGATCGAGACCCTGCTCTCGCTGGGGTTACCCAACACGCCCATGGCCGGCGCGGAGATCCGCGTGGCGGGGGGGAATTTCGTCATCGCCCGGCCGGCCGGCGTGGTGGACGGGGTCGACCTGATGTTCACCGGCGAGGTGCGCAAGGTGGCGGCCGAGGCCATCCGCGCGCGGCTCGCCGCCGGCGAGATCGTGCTGCTCTCGCCGCTCGGCTACTCACCCACCGGCGAGGTCTTCAACCTGACCCTGGAGGACGTCGCCACCGAGGTGGCTATCGCCCTCAACGCCGACAAGCTGATCTTCATCCTGGATGTGGGCGACGCAGTCGATGCCCGCGGCCGGCGCTTAAGCCGACTCACCGTCCGGCAGGCGCAGCGCCTGCTGCGCGAGCTGCCCGAGGGTGACTTCAAGCTCTACCTGCCGCACGCCATACGTGCCTGTCGCCAGGGGGTGGCGCGCGTGCATTTGATCAGCGCCGACGTGGACGGGGCGCTGCTGGCGGAGCTCTTCACGCACGAGGGGGTGGGCTGTATGCTCACGCGCGAGACGGTGGAGAACCTGCGGCCGGCCACCATCGCCGACGTGGGCGGCATCCTCGCGCTCATCGAGCCGCTCGAGGCGGCCGGCATCCTGGTGCACCGGCCGCGCGAGCTGCTGGAGCGCGAGATCGAGCGCTTCTTCGTCGCCGAGCTGGACGGCCGCGTCATCGGCTGCGTGGCCCTCTACCCCTTCCCCGAGGCGAGAGCGGGCGAGATGGCCTGCCTCGCCGTCGACCCCGAGTTCCAGGGCAGCGGCCGCGGCGAGGCGCTGCTCGCCGCGGTGGAGGAGGCCGCGCGCGAACAGGGCCTCACGCGGCTGTTCGTGCTCACCACCCGCACCGCCCACTGGTTCCTCGAGCGCGGCTTCGTACAGGCCACTCCCGAGGACCTGCCGGCCCCGCGCAAGGCCCTGTACAACTGGCAGCGGCGCTCCAAGGTCCTGGTCAAGACACTCTGAGGGCGCTCTGAGCCCTCGGCTCAAGTTTCCGGGCATACGGCCGTTATAGCGTCGAGCCGTCGAGAGTCCGTAGCACATGAGTCCCGGCAACCCCGCCCGCCACACCCGCCCGGTTTCTCCGGCGCGGCGGTCCTTCCTGCGCGTCCTGTCCGTCTTGGCCGCCTGCCTGGCGCTCACCGGCGGGCTGCCCGACACCGCCCTGGCGCAGGGCACGGAGGCACTGAAGGTCGGCCTGCTGCCGACCTTGAGCACCCGCACCCTGCTCACCCACTATCAGCCCCTGCGCGACTACCTGGAGCGGCAGCTGGGGCGGCCCGTGGTCATGCACACGGCGGCCGATTTCCGCGCCTTTCACCGTGAGACCGAAGCCGGGTCCTATGACCTGGCCCTCACCGCCTCCCACCTCGCCCGTCTTGCCCAGACCGAGCAGCAGATGCAGCCCCTGGCCACCTACCGGGCGGTCAACCGGGCCGTGGTGATCATGGCGCGGGCGCGACCGGTGCGTTCTGTTGCCGAGTTGCGCGGGCAGCGGCTTGCCATATTCGACCCCTTAGCCCTCATCGTGCTGCAGGCCCTGCACTGGCTGGAAGGGCAAGGGCTCAGGCCCGAGCGCGACTTCCGCGTGGTCGATGCGCGCAGCCACAACAGTGTCGCCCACGCCGTTGCCAGCGGCGAGGCCCTGCTGGGCCTCACCTCGCCGGCGGGCATGCGTGCCTGGCCCGACGCCCTGCGCGACAAGCTGGCAGTGTACATGGAGCTGCCCCCTGTGCCGGCGCTGGTGTGGGTCGCCCATCCGCGCCTGGGCCGGGAGGCGGAGCGGATCAAGGCCCTGCTGCTCAGTTTCCCGGACAGCCCGGAAGGCCGCGAATTCCTGGCGAGGACCGGCTATGAGGGGCTGCGCGAGATCGGTGCCGCCGAGCTGCGCGCACTCGACCCCGCGGCGCGAGAGGTGGCCCGGCTCCTGCGCGCCACCCCATGAACGCGTCCAGGGCCATCCGGCTGCGCACCAAGCTGGTGCTGGCCAGCGTCGTCGTGGAGGTGATCATGCTGACCCTCCTGGTGGCCAACAGCCTGCGTCTTTCCAACGACAGCCTCATGCAGCAGGCTCGGCTGCGGGTGGAGGAGCTCAACGTCCTGTTCAACGCCGCCCTGGCCGCCCCTCTGGTCCAGCGCGACTACGCCAGCCTGCAGGAGATCCTGGAGGAAAGCCAGCGCCGGGAAGGGATCACCTATCTGGTCCTGATCGACCGCGACGGCCAGCGCATCGCCCAGGCCGGCTGGCCCGCCGATCAGGCCCTGCCGCCGCCCAGCCCGGAGCTCTCCCTGCGGGCGGTGCGCGACGGGCGCTTCGACCTGGTGGTGCCCATCCGCATGGCGGACCGGGAGTACGGCCGGCTGGCCTATGGCCTGTCGGCCGCCTTCCTGCAGCAGGCGCACGACCACCTGCTGCGCCAGAGCGTGTTGATCGCCAGCGCCGAGATCCTGCTCTCCATCGTCCTCCTCACCGTCCTGGGCATCTGGCTCACCCGCCATCTTGCCGAGCTCACTCGCGCCAGCCAGGCGGTGACCGCCGGGCGGCTGGACACCACCGTGCCGGTGCGCTCCCGGGACGAGGTGGGCCAGCTCGCCCAGGCCTTCAACCACATGATCGACGCCATCGAGGCCAGGCTGCAGGAACTCACCGCCACCGAGGAGGACCTGCGCCAGGCCTTGTCCAGTCTATCGCGCTCGGAGGCGGAGCAGCGCCGCTACGCCCAGGAGGCCGGCGAGGAGCGGGCACGGCTGCACGCCCTGCTCGCCGCCATGAACCTGGGCATCCTGTTCGTCGGCGCCGACGGCCGGGTCGTCTATCACAACCCGGCCTTCCGCCGCATCTGGATGGTGCCGGAGACCAGCCACCTGGTGGGCCTGCCGGTCAACGCGGTGCTGGCCCAGTCGACCAGCACCCTGGCGCGGCCGGACCACTTCTCGCGCCACATGCTGGCGGTGTTGGAGACGCGCGAGGTCTCCGACCACGGGTCGAGCGTCAGTGAGACGAAGCGTCAACCGGGGGCCGCAGGCCCCGTTCAAGCTTGTGGCGAGGAGGCCCCGCCCTTCCAGGGCGGGGCGACTCACAGCCTGGAGATCCCCATGGCCGACGGCCGTGTGGTGACCCAGCTAAATTACCCGGTGCGCGACGCGGAGGGGCGCTACATCGGCCAGCTGTGGATCTACGAAGACGTCACCCACGAGCGCCAGACCGCCCAGCAGCTCGCCTATCTGGCCGAGCGCGACTCGCTCACGGGGCTGTACAACCGGCACCGCTTCCAACAGGAGCTCGGCCGCATGCTGGCCGAATGCGAGCGCAATGCGACGATGGGGGCCTTGTTGTTTTTCGACCTCGACGAGTTCAAGGTGATCAACGACACCTTCGGCCACCGCGCCGGCGATGCCCTGCTGATCCGCGTGGCCAGCGAGGTCAACGCCCTAGTGCGGCGCAACGAGACGCTTGCCCGCCTGGGTGGGGACGAGTTCGCCCTGCTGGTGCCCAACGCCCGCGAGCAGGAGGTCATCCAGCTGGCCGAGCGCATCGTGCGCGCAGTGGGCGCCATCCCCTTCCGCTTCGAGGGGCAAAACCTGCGGCTCACCAGCAGCCTCGGCATCGCCCTCTACCCCATGCACGGCACCGACGCCGACGCCCTGATCACGCACGCCGACGCCGCGATGTACCAGGCCAAACAGGCCGGCAAGAACACCTGGCGTATCTACAGTCCGGAACAAGACGCCCTGCCGGCCATGGTGCACCATCTGACCTGGAACGACCGCATCGACCATGCCCTGGCCAAGGGGCTACTGCGCCTGCACTTCCAGGGTGTCTATCGCGCCCGCGACGGCGCCCTCTCGCATCTGGAGGCGCTGGTGCGCATGGTCGACGAGGAGCGGCCCGACAGCATGATCATGCCCGGCCGCTTCATCCCGGTGGCGGAGAAGAGCGGCCGCATCCTGGAGATCGACCGCTGGGTCCTGGCCGAGGCCATCCGCCTGCTGGGCGAGCGGCCCGACATGCCGCCGCTGGCGGTCAACATCTCCGGGCGCTCCTTCGACGACCCCAGCCTGCCGCAGTACATCGCCGACCTGCTGCGCCGCCACGGGGTGGCCGCGCACCGCTTGATGGTGGAGCTCACCGAGACCAGTGCGGTGACCGACCTGGCCGACGCCCAGCGCTTCATCGAGGCCTTGCGCCTGACCGGCTGCCACATCTGCCTGGACGACTTCGGCAGCGGCTTCTCCTCCTTCGCCTACCTCAAACACCTGCCGGTGGACACGGTCAAGATCGACGGCATGTTCATCCGCAGCCTGCCGGACGACCGCGACAACCAGATCTTCGTCAAGGCGATCACCGACGTGGCACGCGGCATGGGCCGGGTCACGGTGGCGGAGTTTGTCGAGGATGCGCGCAGCCTGCAATTGCTGCGCGCCTTCGGTGTCGATCTGGTGCAGGGCTACCCCTGGACACCCCGCGCGCCGATCACCCGGGGCTCGGGGATGGCTATGTGGGCGAGTCGGCGGCTGCATGAAAAAAACCGGGCCTCTGGCCCGGTCTCGCCATCTCAGTGTGCCGTCATTCTATGGTCACACTCTGGCGTTTGGCCTCTTCCTTCTTGGGCAGCGTCACCTCCAGCAGGCCGTCCTTGAACGTGGCCTTGGCGCGGGCGGCATCGACCGCAGCGGGGAGCACCAGGGTACGGGAGAAGCTACCGCGCGAGATCTCGCTGCGGAAGTAGTCGCCCTTCTCCTCTTTCTCCTCATGCCGGGTCTGGCCCTTGATGGTGATGGTGTCGCCCGTCACGGTGACGTCCAGGTCCTTCTTGTCGATGCCCGGCAGCTCGGCCTTGACCACCACCTCCTCGGCCCGGTCGATGATGTCGACCTTGGGCATCCTGAACTCGAAGCGACGGGACAACTCGGGGAAGGCGGGCCATTCCCAACGCCGCAACCAGCCGCGCGGGAAGAACTCATCCATAAGCCTTTCCATCTCCTCGAACGGGCTCAGCCAGCGCGCGGGCGCCGCCTTCTGCACTTGACCACCCTCGGCCGGACGCACGGCCACTTCCTCTTTACGGACTTCTTCGCTCATGGTCACCTCCTTTGTTGTTACTGCTTCACTCTCTATATAGAGCAAGAACGCCGGAATTCAATCCCGCAGGCGCTCGAAATCGCCTTTTCAATCAATGGGATGGCCGCGCTCGGCGGAGAGGGCGCGGGCGGTCTCGACGATGCGTGCGTCTGTTGCCCAGTCCTCCAGTGGCAGGGAGAGCTTGCGACGCCAGTTGGGGTGTTCAGCCACCGTGCCTGGCAGGTTGGCCTGTTCCACCTCGCCCAGCAGGTCCTCGGCCTGTACCAGGAGTATGGGGGCGGCACTGCGGGCGAGATAGCGGTGGATGGCCAGCCTCAGCGCGTGCGTCATCTCCGGCACCTGCGCTGGGTCAAGCGAGACGCCCTCGGGCAACAGGCCCTCGCAGTGCAAGGCCCAGAGCAGCCGGGCGCGGTCCTGGGCGCGGGTGACGATCTGTGCCTCGCGCATGGCCTCGGAGGGAAAGAGATTCAGGCGGGCGCGCCACTCCAGGTCGCTGCCGCGCCAGAATCCGCACAGCGTGGGCAGGTCGTGGGTGCTGGCGGCCACCAAGGCGCCATGGCCGATCTCGTGCGGGGCCTTGAAGCGGTGGTCGCCCTCCCAATGTTTCTCGAAATAGAACAGCCGGTAGGCAAGGATGTCGCGCTCGTGCATGGCGGCACGCATGGCGTCCGGCACGGTGCCGAGGTCCTCGCCGACGACGAGGCAGTGGGCGCGCCGGCTCTCCAGGGCGAGGATGCCGACGAGGTCCTGCAGCGGATAGGCGACATAGACGCCCTGATCGGCGCGCAGGCCGGGCGGCACCCAGTATAGCCGCATCAGCGCCATCACATGGTCGATGCGCAGCGCCCCGGCGGCGGCCATGTTGGCGCGCAGCGTGCTGATGAGTGGGGCGTAGGCGGCCGCGCGCAACCGGTGCGGGATGAGCGGCGGTAGGCCCCAGTCCTGGCCATGCAGGTTGAAGTCGTCCGGCGGCGCGCCCACGCTCGCCTCGAAGGCGTAGAGATCGCGGTGGATCCAGGTGTCGGCACCGCCGCGGTCGACCCCGACGGCGAGGTCCAGGTACAGGCCGACCGCCATCCCACTGGCGCGCACCGCCTGCGCTGCCCGCTCGAGCTGCTCGGCGGCGAGCCATTGCAGGTAGAGGTGGTATTCCACCAGCTCGGCGTTGGCCTCAGCCCAGGCGACCACCTCGGGGCTTTCGGGGTCGCGCCAGTCCTCGGGCCAGACCGGCCAGCCCCAGAGCGCCGTGTCCCGGGCGTGGAAGTGGGCCTGCAGGGCCTCGTACAGGGCGAAGCGATGGAGGTCCTCGCCGCCCTGGGCGACGAAGCGGTGGAATTCCGCTGCCCGCGCCGTATCCCGGGCCAGGTGGTGGTCGCGGAAGTGGGCATAGAGACGCTCGAGCAGGGGGAATTTCGCCGCCGCCACCCCGGCGTAGTCGACCAAGGGGGCGGCGCGCAGGTCGGCAAGCCGCGCCTGGAAGGCGGGCGCCGCCACGGCCGCCTGCACCTCGGCGCACTCTGCGAAGTCGGGCACGGCCTCGACGTCGATGTAGAGCACGTTGAGGAATTGCCGGCTGCTTGGGCTGTAAGGGCTGCAGTGCGCGGGGTTGTGCGGGTAGAGGGCGTGCAGGGGGTTCACGCCGATGAGGGCCGCGCCCTGCTGCCCGAGCAGCGTGGCCAGGTTGGCCAGATCGGTGAAGTCGCCCATACCCCAGTTGCGCCGCGAGCGCACCCCGTAGAGCTGCACGCTCACCCCCCAGACGCGGCCACCGCCCTCGAGCGCGGGCGGCCGGTGGCAGGCGGGGGGACAGACGATGAGCGGCATCTGCGCCTCCGGCAGGCCGTCGAGGCTGAGGCGCAGGCGGTGATGGCCGGCCTCGTCGCAGGGCGGCAGGGTCAGGCCCAGGGCGAGAGTGTCGCCGTCGTCGAGGGTGGTGCGCGCCAGCTCCGGCAGCTCGCCAGCGTGAAACGTCCCCGCCGTGGTCGCGCCGCTTTCCCGCGTCAGTTGCCAATGGCCGCTGCGATCGCGCCAGCCAGCTGGCAGGTGCAGGGTGATGCGCACGGGTTCCGGCCCCTGGGGGTGCACCTGCACCGGTGGCAGCAGCGCCCGCCACTCGGCCGCCTCCCACTGCCGCAGGCTCGCCTCGGCGGCCGCCTCGTCGGCGCAGGCGATGCCCATGGCGGCGAGCAGCACCTGTTTGGCCTCACGGCTGGCCGCGTGGCTGTGGCCCCAGATGTCCTGGTACAGGGGCTGAATGCCGGCCCGTTCGGCCAGGCGGTGGATGCGTTCGTCGAAGGACATGGGGTTCAGGTTACCGGGGCCAGGTTACAGGAGACAGCGACCGTAGGTTGCTTGAGGGCTTTCACTCGCTGCCCGTCTTGCGGACTCGCGGGCGCATGAGCAGGACCAGGGAGCGGCCCTGCAGGGGATAGGTCTGGCCGGCCTGGTGGCGGCCGTCGGCGCGCAGCCCCCGCTCGAAACTCGTGTCGAGCAGGCAGAACCAGTCGTCGCCGCGCCCATAGCGCGGCAGCCGAAAGGGGATGGCCTCGTGGTGCGCGTTGATCAACAGGACGAAGTCGTCGTCGCGCACGGGCCGGCCGCGCGCGTCGACCTCGTCGAGCTCGGCGCCGGACAGATACACCCCCAGACAGCGGGCGAAGTGCTGATGCCATTCCTCGTCGCTCATCTCACGCCCGTCCGGGTTGAGCCAGGCGATGTCCTTGACGTCCTCGCCGTGCACCGGCCGGCCGTGGAAAAAACCGCGACGGCGAAAGATGGGATGCTCGCGACGCAGGGCCAGCACGCGGGTGACGAATTCCAGGAAGGCGCGCGCCTCGCCAGTGAGCTTCCAGTCGAGCCAGGAGATGGCGTTGTCCTGACAGTAGGCGTTGTTGTTGCCCTGCTGGCTGTGCGACAGCTCGTCGCCCGCGCGCAACATGGGCACCCCCTGCGACAGCAGCAGGGTGGCGATCAGGTTGCGCTTCTGCCGGGCGCGTAGCGCCCGGATCGCCGGGTCGTCGGTCGGCCCCTCGACGCCGCAGTTCCAGCTGCGGTTGTGGCTCTCGCCGTCGCGGTTGCCCTCACCGTTGGCCTCGTTGTGCTTGTCGTTGTAGGACACCAGGTCCTCGAGGGTGAAGCCGTCGTGGCAGGTGACGAAGTTGATGCTGGCGTAGGGGCGGCGGCCGCTGTGGCTGTAGAGGTCGGAAGACCCCGTGAGCCGGCTCGCCAGCTCGCCGATCAGCCCCCCCTCGCCCTTCCAGAAGGCGCGCACCGCGTCGCGGTACTTGCCGTTCCACTCGGTCCAGCCGACCGGGAAGTTGCCCACCTGATAGCCGCCCTCACCGAGGTCCCAGGGCTCGGCGATGAGCTTGACCTGGGAGAGCACCGGGTCCTGGTGGATGATGTCGAAGAATGCCCCCAGACGGTCGACGGCGTGCAGCTCGCGTGCGAGCGCGCTGGCCAGATCGAAGCGGAAGCCGTCGACGTGCATCTCCTGCACCCAGTAGCGCAGCGAGTCCATGATCAGCTGCAGCACGCGCGGATGCATCATGTTGAGCGTGTTGCCGCAGCCGGTGTAGTCCTGGTAGTAGCGCGGGTTCTCCGCCAGCCGGTAGTAGGCGGCGTTGTCGATGCCGCGGAAGCACAAAGTGGGGCCCAGGTGGTTGCCCTCGGCCGTGTGGTTGTAGACCACGTCGAGGATCACCTCGATGCCATGGCGGTGGAAGGTCTTCACCATGGTCTTGAACTCGCGCGTCGAGCCGGTGGCGCTGTAGCGCATGTCCGGGGTGAAATAGCCGATGGAGTTGTAGCCCCAGTAGTTGCGCAGCCCGCGCGCCAGCAGGGCGCGGTCGTCGACGAAGGCGTGCACCGGCATCAGCTCCACCGCGGTCACCCCCAGGCGCTTGAGGTGCTCGATCACCGGCTCGCTTGCCAGCCCGGCATAAGTGCCGCGCAAGGGGGCGGGCACTAGGGGGTGGAGCCGCGTCATGCCCTTGACGTGCAGCTCGTAGATCACCGTGTCGTGCCAGGGCGTATTGGGCCGCCGGTCGTCGCCCCAGGTGAAGGCTGGGTCGATCACCCGGCATTTGGGCATGCCCGAGGCCGAGTCACGGCGGTCGAAGGACAGGTCCTCGCGCCGGTGGCCGATGCGGTAGCCGAAATGGGCGTCGGACCACTTGATCTGCCCGACCAAGGCCTTGGCGTAAGGGTCGATGAGCAGCTTGTTGGGGTTGAAGCGCTGGCCGGCCTCCGGCCGATAGGGGCCGTAGACGCGGTAGCCATAGAGCAGCCCCGGCCGGGCCTGCGGCAGATAGGCGTGGAAGACCTGGTCGGTGCGCTCGCGCAGGAAGATGCGCTCGACCTCGCGCCGGCCCTTGGGGTCGAACAGGCACAGCGCCACGTCCTCGGCATGCTCCGAGAACAGGGCGAAGTTCACCCCCTCGCCGTCCCAGGTCGCCCCCAGGGGATAGGGGCGGCCCGGCCACACCGCCAGCGCCATCAACTCTCCTCGGCGAAGGAGGTGCGCGCCGTCTCGTAGGGCTGCGCCTCGGGCAGGACCACCACCCCGTTCTCGGTCACCTTGTAGCGCGCCGCGTCCTCGGCCGAATCGAAGCCTATGCGGGTGTTGGGCTCGATGATGTTGTAGCGGTCGACGATCACGCGCCGCAGCTTGGCCCCGGCGCGGATGGTGACGTTATCCATGATCACACAACCTTCCAGCTCCACCCCGGGCTCCAGCACCACCTCGCGCCGCAGCACCGAGTCCTTCACCCGCGCGCCGTTGATGAGACAACCGGCGCTGATCATACCGTTGTCGATCTGCGCGTTCTGGAAGCGCGCCACCGGCCCCTGATAATTGCTCGAGAAGATCGGCCACTGGGCGTTGAAGACGTCGAAGCGGGGGGTGAGCCCCAGCACGTCCATGTGCGCCTCGTAATAGGCGTCCAGCGTGCCGACGTCGCGCCAATAGGCGTGCTCCTCGTAGTCACGCACGCCCGGCACACGGTTTTGCCCGAAGTCATAGGCATACAGCCGCCCCCCCTCGGTCAGCCGCGGCAGCACGTGCTTGCCGAAATCGTTCTCGCCGCGCGCGTGGCATTCGATTAGGGCCTGCTCCAGCACATCGGCGTTGAACAGGTAGTTGCCCATGGAGGCATAGGCACGGGTCGGGTCCGAGGGTATGGGCGGGGGGCTGGCGGGCTTTTCCAGGAAGGCACGTACCCGGCCGTGCGCGTCGGCGTCGATGATGCCGAAGGCCGAGGCCTGCTTGAGCGGCACCGGCAATGCCGCTACGGTCGCCTCCGCGCCATTGTCGAGGTGGAATTGCACCATCTGCCGCACGTCCATGCGGTAGATGTGGTCGGCCCCGAACACCACCACCAGGTCGGGCCTGTGCTGTCGGATCAGGTTGAGGTTCTGGTGCACCGCGTCGGCCGTGCCCTGGAACCAGACCTGGCCGCGCCGCATCTGCGGTGGCACCACGGTGATGAAATGTTCCGGCAGGATGGGCGGCAGCACCCAGGCCTTGCGCACGTGCTCGATCAACGACTGCGATTTGTACTGCACCAGCAGATAGATGGCGTGTATGCCGGAGTTCATCAGGTTGGACAGCACGAAGTCGACGATCCGGTAACGCGCGCCGAAGGGAACCGAGGGTTTCGATCGCTCCGCCGTCAGGGGGTGCAGCCGGCTGCCTTCGCCGCCGGCCATGACCATGGCCAGGATCCGGGTCTTTTTCATCGCCTGTCTCCGTCTTGGGGTAGTCTCAGTCTGCGCGCGGAGGCCATCATACGCGCATCCGCGCCAACGCCTGCAGCTACAGGCGCAGTTGTCTTCTATATTCAATGTAGCTGTTCGTGCAAGACTGAGGAGGCACACATGCAAGCCCGCGAGGAACTGCAGAAACTCATCGACGCCCTGGCCACCCAACGCGACGAATTGATCGTCAGGGCGCATCTCGCCAAGCTGGAGGCGCAGGACGAATGGCGCGAGCTGGAAGGCAAGCTCGACGAGCTGCGCGCCAAGGCCAAACAGGCGGCCGAGGTCGCCGGTGAGGCGGCGGAGGACGTGCGCGCCGCCGCCCGCCTGCTGGCCGAGGAGATAGGCCGCGGCTACGAGCGGCTCAAGCGGCTGTTCTGAGCGCCCTCCTCCACCACCAGGCGCAAGGGCGGCGCGCTGCCGTCCTTGGCGCGGCCGGGGTAGAGGGTGAGGTGCGGGTAGGGGATCTCGATGCCGCGCGCATCGAAGGTCTTCTTCAGCCGCCGCAGGAACTCGCGCCGCACGTTCCACTGCTCGAGCGGCACCACTTTAAAGCGGGAGCGGATCACCACGGAGGAATCGGCCCAGTTCTCCACCCCCAGCAGTTCCAGGTCCTCCAGGATCCTCGGGCCGAAGTTCGGGTCCTGGCGCAGCTCGGCTGCGGTGTCGCGGATGGCCTGGAAGACCTCGTCCAGGTCCTCGCGGTAGGCCACGCCGATGTCCACCACAGCGCGCGAGAACTCCAGGCTCATGTTGGTGACCTTGTCGATCATGCCGGTGGGGATGAAATGCACATTGCCGTCCATGGCGCGCAGGCGCACATGGCGCAGTGTGATCTCCTCGACCTGACCGCGCTCGCCGGCGATGGCGACAAAGTCGCCCACGCGGATCTGGTTCTCCAGCAGCAGAAAGAAGCCGGTGAAGAAGTCCTTGACCAGGCTCTGTGCGCCAAAGCCCACGGCGATACCGACCACGCCCGCGGCACCGAGCAGCGGCGCGATGGAGATCCCCAGCAGGTAGAGGATCTCCATCACCACGGCGATCACCAGCAGGACCGTGGCGACGTAGCGGATCACCCGTGCCAGCGTCTCCACCCGCCGCACCGACTCCGCGTCGTCGGCGCGCTTCAAGGCGAAGCGCTTGAAGGCGCCGATCATCTTGCGGATCAGACGCAACAGGATCCAGGCGATGACCAGAACGAGCAGGATCTTGAGCCCCTGCTCCACATAGGGCACGAGATCCTGGTGGACCTCCAAACCAATCTTCTCCAGCAAGGCTTTCATGACGTACGATGGGCGGACGGGTCGGTCCCGTCCAGGGCGGTTAAAATGCCGAGTTTACATCGAAGCACCTGCGCACCATGCTCATCGCCACCGGCATCACCATGCAGTTCGGGGCCAAGCCCCTGTTCGAGAACGTCAACGTCAAGTTCGGCGAGGGCAACCGCTACGGCCTGATCGGCGCCAACGGCTGCGGCAAATCCACCTTCATGAAGATCCTGGCGGGACTGCTGGAACCCACCGCCGGCAGTGTGAGCCTCGACCCCGGCGAGCGCATGGCCTATCTGCGCCAGGACCAGTTCGCCTACGAGGACATGCGCGTGCTCGACGTGGTGATGATGGGCCACGAGGAGCTGTGGCGCTGTCTCAAGGAGAAGGACGCCATCTACGCCAACCCCGAGGCGACCGAGGACGACTACATGCGCGCCGCCGAGCTGGAGGCCCGCTTCGGCGAGCTGGGCGGCTATGACGCCGAGGCCCGCGCCGGCGAGCTGCTGCTCGGCCTGGACATCCCCCGGGAGAAACACGACGGCCCCATGCGCGAGGTGGCGCCGGGCTGGAAGCTCAGGGTGCTGCTCGCGCAGGCCCTGTTCGCCGACCCCGACATCCTGCTGCTCGACGAGCCGACCAACAACCTGGACATCAACACCATCCGCTGGCTGGAGGGCATCCTCAACAGCCGCGACTCGACCATGGTGATCATCTCGCACGACCGGCACTTCCTGAACGCCGTGTGCACCCACATGGCCGACCTGGACTATGGCACCATCACCGTCTACCCCGGCAACTACGACGACTACATGGAGGCCAGCACCGCCGCGCGCGCGCGCCTGGCGGCGCAACAGGCGAGGAGCAAGGAGCGCATCGCCGAGTTGGAGGAGTTCGTCCGCCGCTTCGCCGCGCACAAGGCCAAGGCCCGCCAGGCCACCAGCCGGCGCAAACAGATCGAAAAGCTGCGGATCGAGGACGTCAAGCCCTCCTCGCGCCAGTATCCCTTCATCCGCTTCGAATACGACCCCAAGGACAAGCTGCACCGCCTCGCCTGCGAGGTCGAGGGCCTGAGCTTCGGCTACACCGCCGCCGAGCCTGTCATCCGCAACCTCTCGGTGCACATCGCCGCCGGCGACAAGGTGGCGGTGATCGGCGAGAACGGTGTGGGCAAGACCACGCTCACGCGGCTGCTCACGGGCGAGCTAACCCCCCAGGCCGGTCGCATTCAGTGGGCGGAGAAGGCCAAGCTGGGCTATTTCGCCCAGGACCACTCGGCCGAGTTCGACACCGACGCCTCCCTGGTCGAGTGGATCGCGCGCTGGGTGCGCGCCGGCGGTTACGAAGGCCAGGACGTTGAGACCCTGATCCGCGGCACCCTGGGGCGGCTGCTCTTCTCCGGCGACGAGGTGAAAAAACCGGCGCGCGTGATCTCCGGCGGCGAGCAGGGGCGCATGCTGTTCGGCAAGCTCATGCTCCTGCGGCCCAATGTCCTGATCATGGACGAGCCCACCAACCACATGGACATGGAGTCCATCGAGTCGCTCAACACCGCGCTGGAGAAATACGACGGCACGCTGATATTTGTCTCGCACGACCGCGAGTTCGTATCATCGCTCGCCAACAAGATCATCGAACTCAAACTGGACGGCAGCCATGTGGTCTACGAGGGCACCTATGATGAATACCTTGCCAGCCAGGGCATCGAGTGACCCCCCCTCCCCCCGGGGGGGAGGGGCTGGGGGAGAGGGCAGGCGGGCCGTGCTCGGGCTGATCGCCCTGCCCCTGCTGCTGGCCGGCTGTGTCAACGACACCGCCTCCTACCGCAGCGAGGCCGAGGAGGAGTTGAGCGTCGTGCTGGCACGCCGCCAGGACTGGTTCTGGCAGGACACCGGCCGGCTCGCGGTGACGGTGAGCCACCTGCCGCAGTGCCAGGGCGGACTCGAGATCAAGGACGTGCCGCTATCCGCCGACTATGCCCTGTATGCCGCGCCGCCCGAATACCCCGAGCCCATCCTGATCCTCGAGATCGAGGACCGCCACTTCGCCCTCGGCCTGGAGAGCTGCCGGGTGCAGGAATTCGACGAGACCCCGCCCGACCTGGGCCGCAGGCTGGGCACCTTCGCGGAAAAAGAGGGCAAGTTCAGCTTCCAGCCGGCCGGCGGCTAGCCGCGTGAGCGTCGTGTCAGCCATCCGCTAGGGCTGCCGGCCGCGTCGCGCCTAGGCGACGCAATCGACGTAATAGCGCCAGCGCCCGTTGTCGCGTTCCTTGACGAGCCCGTGTACGTCGGTCTCGAAGCCGGGGAAGCGCTCGTTGAACTCGCGCGTGAATTGGAGGTAGCGCACGATCGTGCTGTTGAAGCGCTCGCCCGGGATCAGCAGCGGGATGCCGGGTGGATAGGGGGTGAGCAGCACGCTGGTGATGCGCCCCTCGAGCTGGTCGATCTCCACCCGCTCGATCTCGCGGTGGGCCATCTTGGCGAAGGCGTCGGCCGGCTTCATGGCCGGGGCCATCTCCGAGAGGTACATCTCGGTGGTGAGCCGCGCCACGTCGTTGGCCTTGTAGATCGCGTGGATCTGGTCGCACAGGTCCTTGAGCCCCACCTTCTCGTAGCGCGGCTGCTTCTCGACGAACTCCGGTAGCACCCGCCATAGCGGCTGGTTCTCGTCGTAGTCGGCCTTGAACTGCTGCAGCGCGGTCACCAGGGTGTTCCAGCGGCCCTTGGTAATGCCGATGGTGAACATGATGAAGAAGGAGTAAAGCCCGGTCTTCTCGACGATGACCCCGTGCTCGGCCAGGTATTTGGTGACGATGGCCGCCGGGATGCCCCAGTCGGCGAAGTCGCCATCCACGTCCAGGCCCGGGGTGATGACGGTGGCCTTGATCGGGTCGAGCATGTTGAAGCCGGGGGCGAGCGGCCCGAAGCCGTGCCAGCGCTCGTTGGCCCCGAGCAGCCAGTCCTCGCGGCTGCCGATCCCCTCCTCGGCCAGGTGATCCGGCCCCCACACCTTGAACCACCAGTCCTGCCCGAACTCGGCGTCCACCTTGCGCATGGCGCGGCGGAAGTCGAGCGCCTCCAGGATGGATTCCTCCACCAGGGCGGTGCCGCCCGGCGGCTCCATCATCGCCGCCGCCACGTCGCAGGAGGCGATGATGGCGTACTGTGGCGAGGTGGAGGTGTGCATCAGATACGCCTCGTTGAAGCGGTGGTAGTCGAGTTTGCGGGTTTCCGAGTCCTGCACCAGGATCTGCGAGGCCTGGGAGAGCCCCGCCAGCAGCTTGTGCGTGGACTGGGTGGCGAAGACCAGGGCGTCGCGCGAGCGCGGCCGGCCCTTGCCGATGGCGTGCATGCCGCGGTAGAAGTCGTGGAAGGCCGCATGCGGCAGCCAGGCCTCGTCGAAGTGCAGGGTGTCGATGAAATCGCCCAGCAGCTCCTTGATGGTGTCCACGTTGTAGAGGATGCCGTCGTAGGTGCTCTGGGTGATGGTGAGCACGCGCGGCTTGGCCTTGATGTCGCGCGCGAAGGGGTGGGCGGCGATCTTCTTCTGGATGTTCTCCGGCCGGAACTCGTCCAACGGGATGGGGCCGATGATGCCGTAGTTGTTGCGGGTCGGCGTGAGGAAGATGGGGATCGCCCCGGTCATGATGATGGAGTGCAACACCGACTTGTGGCAGTTGCGGTCCACCAGCACGATGTCGCCGGGGGCCACCGTGTAGTGCCAGACCATCTTGTTCGACGAGCTGGTGCCGTTGGTGACGAAGAACAGGTGATCGGCGTTGAAGATGCGCGCGGCGTTGCGCTCCGAGGCCCCCACCGGGCCGGTGTGGTCCAGGAGCTGCCCCAGCTCGTCCACCGCGTTGCAGACGTCGGCCCTGAGCAGGTTCTCGCCGAAGAACTGGTGGAACATCTGGCCGATGGGGCTCTTCAGGAAGGCCACCCCGCCCGAGTGGCCGGGGCAGTGCCAGGAATAGGAGCCGTCGGCGGCGTAGTGGGTGAGCGCGCGGAAGAAAGGCGGCACGATGGAGTCGAGATAGGCCCGCGCCTCGCGCGCGATGTAGCGGGCGAGGAACTCCGGCGTGTCCTCCAGCATGTGGATGAAGCCGTTCAACTGCCGCAGGATGTCGTTCGGGATGTGGCGCGCGGTGCGCGTCTCGCCGTGCAGGAAGATGGGGATCTCGGCGTTGCGGAAGCGGATCTCCTCGACGAAGGCCCTGAGCTCGGCGATGGTCTCCTCCTCCTCGTTGGCCAGCTCCTCGTCGTCCACCGACAGGATGAAGGCGCAGGCGCGCGACTGCTGCTGGGCGAAGGAGGAGAGATCGCCATAGCTGGTGACCCCCAGCACCTCGATGCCCTCCTTCTCGATGGCCTGGGCAAGCGCGCGGATGGACAGGCCGCTCTGGTTCTCCGAGCGGAAGTCTTCATCGATGATGACGACGGGGAAACGGAAGCGCATGTCAGCGGAAAGGGGTTAGGGGTGAGGGGGGGTCATCGTGAACCCTGCGGTTTTCTCTGAGGCGTTTAGACGTCGTCTTTTGAGGCTGGCGAGATTGTACTCCGCGCGCCTCGCGCCTGACGCCACAAGTATTGGGGGTGCCAAGCCGACTTCCGGCATCGCGTCCCTCCTGATGCACAATCTCAGGCGTCAAGCGCATCAAGGAATTCCTCCAGCGACACGCCAGCCTGCTTGAGCAGGCCTGCGAGTGTGCCAACTTTCAATTCGCGGTGGTTCGGCACGACGCAACCCATGGAACCACGGCGCATGACGATATGGCTGCCGCGTTGACGAGCAACCCCAAACCCAAGCCGCTCCAGCGCGCGGACCACTTCGGCGCCGGAGACGACCGGGAGTTTAGGCATGCTCAGGGACCTGGAATGTCGTCAGTAGAGGACGCCCGGTGACAGACAGGGGAAACTCCTCCAGATAAAGCTCGGTTGCCTCGCGCAGGTTAGCTAATGCCTCTTCGACGGTCTCGCCTTGAGTCGTCGTGCCCGTCTCGGGGTTATAGGCGACGTAACCGCCTTCAGGTGCAGGGGTGATAACCGCTGAAAGTTCCATGTCGTGCTCCGTGGAGGATCTGGCAGCCTCGCTAAATCTTCGGCAGCGTCACGCCCGTCTGCCCCTGATACTTGCCGCCGCGGTCGCGGTAGGAGGTCTCGCACACCTCGTCGGCCTGCAGGAACAACATCTGCGCCACGCCCTCGTTGGCATAGATCTTGGCCGGCAGCGGTGTGGTATTGGAGAACTCCAGGGTCACATGGCCCTCCCACTCCGGCTCGAGCGGTGTGACGTTGACGATGATGCCGCAGCGGGCGTAGGTGCTCTTGCCCAGGCAGATGACCAGGATATCGCGCGGGATGCGGAAGTACTCGATGGTGCGGGCCAGCGCGAAGGAATTGGGCGGGATGATGCAGTAGTCGCCCTTGACCTCGACGAAGGACTGCGGATCGAAGGCCTTGGGGTCGACGATGGTGGTGTTGATGTCGGTGAACAACTTGAATTCATCGGCGCAGCGCACGTCGTAGCCGTAGCTGGAGGTGCCGTAGGAGACGATCCTGCGGCCGTCGACCGCCTTGACCTGGCCCGGTTCGAACGGGCTGATCATGCCATGCTCCAGGGCCATGCGGCGGATCCAGCGGTCGGATTTGATACTCATGACATCAGGCGAGCAGCAGGTTCTCGAAAGGTTGGTGGTGCTTCCACCGATAGGTCTCGAAGTCGCGCTGGTCGGTGGAGAGGATGCGACCGTGACCGAGCCGTTCGGCGAGGATTACGAGGGAGGCGTCGGCGAGATCCATGGGCAGGTCCCTGTAGCGCTGCATGAGCGGCAAGACCCGTTGCCGTGCCTCGGCATCCAGCTCGAAGATCTCCACCGCGCCGGCGAAGCAACGCTCGAGGAAGCGCCGCGCCAGGGTCACATGCCCGCGCTGGGCGAGTAGGTGGGTGACCTCGGTGAGCACCGGCCAGGTGGTCACCAGCCGCTCACGCAGCTCCAGGGCGACCGCGCGGGCCCGCGCGTGGTGCCGATCGTTGCGGTTGAACAGCGCCACCCAGAACCCGGTGTCGGCGATGATCACGCGTGTTTGCCGGAGAGCCCCGCGGTCAGGGCCTTCTTGACGTCACTCGACCAGTCCTCCGGGCCCTCGATGGCGCCGATCAGGTCGGCGAAGCTGTCCGCCACGCTGGGGGAGGGTGCCTGTCGCTGCTGGTAGAGGCGGTGGATGGCGGTGCGGATGACCTCGGTCACCGTCATGCCGGTCTCCTGCATCAGGCACTCCAGCTCGGCCTGGGTGGCGGGGTCCAGCCGCGCGTTGACCCGCCGCACGGACGACGCGGCGTAAACGGGAGTGGCTTCGGCAACCCTTGTCATACGGTGTATGATGGGTTAGTCACCCCTGCTTGTCAAGCGCCCGCTCACCGTCGCAGCCGGCGGGCTGCGTCGGGCGCGCCACCCGCGGCAGCCGGGCTCAAGTGTTCTGGATGACGATGTTGGGGAACTTGGAGGAGTGGTCCACCGCCAGTTCGCCCACCTTGACCGCCACCCGCCGGGCGATCTGCCGGTAGATCTGCGCGATGCGGCTGTCGGGTTCGGCCACCACGGTCGGCTTGCCGGAGTCGGTCTCCTCGCGGATGCGGATGTCCAGCGGCAGCCCGCCCAGGAACTCGACACCGTAGTCCTTGCACATGCGCTCGCCGCCGCCCTCGCCGAAGATGCGCTCCTCATGGCCGCACTTCGAGCAGATGTGGATGGACATGTTCTCGACGACGCCGAGGATGGGCACGCCCACCTTCTCGAACATCTTGAGCCCCTTGCGCGCGTCGATCAGCGCGATGTCCTGCGGGGTGGTGACGATCACCGCGCCGGTCACTGGCACGCGCTGGGCGAGGGTGAGCTGGATGTCGCCCGTGCCCGGCGGCAGGTCCACCACCAGATAGTCGAGGTCCTTCCAGCGGGTGTTGTTGAGCAGCTGCTCCAGGGCCTGGGTCACCATGGGGCCGCGCCAGACCATGGGGGTCTCCACGTCGATCAGGAAGCCGATGGACATCGCCTGCAGACCGTGACCGATCATGGGCTCCAGCGACTGGCCATCCTCGGACTCGGGGCGGCCATGGATGCCCAGCATGGTCGGCTGCGAAGGGCCATAGATGTCGGCGTCCAGCATGCCCACGCGCGCCCCCTCGGCGGCTAGTGCCAGGGCCAGGTTGACGGCCGTGGTGGACTTGCCCACTCCGCCCTTGCCCGAGGCCACGGCGATGATGTTCTTGACCCCGGGGATCAGCTTCACCCCGCGCTGCACGCTGTGGGCGACGATCTTCCAGGTGACGTTGGTCTCGACCGACTCCACCCCCGGGATGCGCTTGATCTTGTCCTCCACGGCCTGTTTGATGCCGTCCATCACCATCTTGGCCGGATAGGGCAGGACCACGTCGAGACTGACCTTGCCGCCCTCGACCTTGATGTTGCGCGCGGACTTGGTGGAGATGAAATCCTTCTGGGTGTTGGGATCGACGAGCTCTTTGAGGGCCGTCTGTACTTGCAATTCGGAAACCGACATGGTCAGACCTCAGCGTTGGTTGATTGAACTGTTTGAATCCCGGCGCCTGCTTGGGCTTGTGCGGTCGCAGATGGAGACGCAGCCGCAGCATTTCAAGCCGTCCAGGCCGATGTCGGAACCCACGGCAAGCGCCCGACATCATTGTTGACTATTTTACTCGGCTTTTGCCGTGTCTGCCAAGCCTTGCGCGGCGGCCTCGCTCAAACCCAGGCAATGGGTCCGCCTGGCCCCTGTGACGTCCTGTCGGGCACCCAAAAGAAATCGGGACTAAGCCACAAGTAAGCGCTTACTTACAAACATCCAACCGCCCGTCCCGCCAGCACAGCTTGCGCTTGGCCGGCATGGTGGCGGGTGTAGGCCGTGGGTTCGCCGCAGGTTTTGCCGCAGGGGGCTTGCGCGCCGGCGCGCCCGCTCGGGCCGGCTCGGCGGGCGGTGCAGAGGCCTGGGAGGCCTCGGCCACGGGTGGCGGTGGCTCGTCCGCCACCACAGGTGGCGGTGCGGCCTCTGGTGGGGCGACCGGCGTGGGTGTGTGGGCGGTGGACGGCTCCTGCGCGGTCACGGGTGGCGCGGGCGGGGCCGGTGGCTCCGGTGAGGCTACCGCGGGTTGTGGGGGGGCGGCCGGCGGGGCGGTAACTGGTGCGTGGGGCGCAGGCGGCTGGAAGGGCAGCCAGATCACGAACGGATAGGACTGTGGCTGCGCCAGCGCTGCCGGTGGCACCGGCCACAGGAAGGGGAAGAAGGGCACGAGGTAGTATGGGTAGAGGCCTGGGGGCGCTGGGTTCTGGACGCTGCCGGGGCTGGGCTGGGCAGCCGGCTGCATCGCCTGGTGGTCCGGCCCCGCCAAGGCCGAGACAGCGAACAGTGCGGCGAGCAGGGCGGCGGCAGTCCTCTTCATGCCTTCGCGCTTGCCTTCCCGGCCCTGCGGCATGGGGAAGTCATGGTGCGTATGGTGAGCGCTCGGTTTCATGCCATGAGCTCAGGACTGTGCGACACCAGTCGCAGCATGGGCACCTTGGCCCGCAACAGGCAGACCACCTGGGTCATGAGCCCGGGCTGGCAGCGCAGCGAGACCCACAGGACATTGATGTCGAGGTTGAAGTCAGCGAACACGATGTCGTCGCCGAAGCGCTCCAGCACCCCGCGCACCAGCACCATGACCTGGTGCTGCTCGACCGCAGAGCGTCTGTTGAGCCCCGGCGCCAGCATCATGAAATCGACGTAGGGCCTGCCTGAGGCGTCCCTCTTCGGCACCCGCTGCCAGAGCGGCTGACCCGCCTCCCACTGGGCCGGGGCGGCGAGGCCATCGGCCTTGCGCGCTGCCAGTTTCACACTAACGGTTCAGGGCCGCGCCGATCTCGGCGAAGGTGCGGGCCACGGAGACGGTGTGGATGGGCATGCCCAGCTGCTTGCCGATCTGCGAGGCGGAGAACAGGCCGCGCAGGGTCTGGCTGCGATCGGGCCGTCGGTCAGCCACCAGGGCGTGCTGGCGGCCCTGCGCCTGCAGGGTGGCCACCACGTCGCCCACCACCGCGGTCTTCAGGTCGTCGATGCACAGCACCTCCAACCGCTCGCGCGGGGTCATGATGTCCTTGACCAACACGTCCGAGTGCCGGATGCCCTGGGTCTGGATCACCTGCATGGGCTTCTCGCTGGTCAGGTCGGTGGCGGTGATGAGGCCCAGGATCTGGTTCTGCTCATCCACCACCAGGAGCATGCGCACGCCGTGGTGGATCATGCGGGCGCGTGCCGACTCGATGGTCTCCAGCGGCCCGATGGTGTAGGCGGTAACCTTGGAAAAATCGGTCATCACCTCCAGGGCTGGCGTGTCCAGGGTGACGCGCTCGGGAATGTCCTGTCTCGGGGTGACGAAGCTCGCCCCCTTCTGCAAGGGCATGACCGGCAGTACCTTGTAGGGGTTTGCGTCCATCGCTGCTGTCCTAGCGTGTCGGCGCTCAGGGCCGCTCCATGTGCGCGCGCATGGCGTGGAGATAGGGGTGGCGTGTGCGCGGCAGGTGTATCGGCTGGAGGTATTTTTCCAGTTCCTCCAGGGCCAGGCGATAGACATCCCGCTTGAAGGCCACCACGGCCTCCACCGGTTCCCAGTAGGCACTCCAGCGCCAGGCATCGAACTCGGGGTGATCGGTGGCGCGCAGGCACACGTCGCAGTCGCGCCCGGTCAGGCGCAGCAGGTACCAGATCTGTTTCTGGCCGCGATAGTGGCCGTGCCAGTCCCGCCGCATCCACTCGCGCGGGACGTCATAACGCAGCCAGTTGCGGGTGCGGCCAAGGATGCGGACGTGCTGTGGCAGCAAACCCACCTCCTCGTGCAGTTCCCGGTACATCGCCTGCTCCGGGCTCTCGCCGGGTTTGATGCCACCCTGCGGGAACTGCCAGGCGTTTTGCCGCACCCGTTTGCCCCAGAACACCTCGTTGTGGGCGTTGCACAACACGATCCCTACGTTCGGCCGGTAACCGTCTTTGTCGATCATGGCCGTCCTCTATGGTTTCACAATCTATACGCATTCTCCCACCCTTGGCCGGCCTTGCAAAGACACCGCCAGAGCCCGTCCTGGCGCGGCTCAGCCGGGTGTGGAGGCAGGCCAGCCCGCCGGCGGCCGGTTGCTGCTGTAAAGACGCTCGACGAAGCGGGTGAATTCCAGCCCCAGGTCGCGCTCCAGCCGCTCGGCACGACCGCGCAGCAGCGGCCGATCCAACTCCGGCAGCGGTGGCTTGAAGGCGAAGACGACGATGTTGCCCTTCTTTTCGGCCGGCAACTGGAGCAGATGGCCCCCGAACACCATCTCCAGCCGCGCGCGGTAGACCTCGTAGCGGTGGTCCGACCCCCACAGGTTGAACACCGCCACCCCGCCGGGGCGCAGCGCGCGCAGGCAGGCCTGGTAGAACTCGGGCGTGGCCAGGTCCTCGACGATGCGCACGGCGTCGTAGGCATCCACCAGCAAAACGTCGAGCTGGGCCTCGCACTGGCGCACGTATTCCGCACCGTCGGCCACCCGCACGTCGAGACGGGCGTCGTTGTCCGGCAGCAGGAAGTAGGCGCGGGCGGCGGCCACCACCTCCGGGTTGATCTCCAGGGCGGTGAGGCGGATCTGTGGCAGCCGCCGGTGGATGAACTTGGCGATCGAACCGCCGCCCAACCCGATGAGAGCGACCTCGCGCGCCTCCGGGCGGAAGAGCAGAAAGGCCAGCATCGCTCGCGTGTATTCGAGCTCCAGGTCGAAGGGTGCCTTCAGCCGCATGGCGCTCTGCACGGCGGGCCCGCCCAGGTGCAGCAGGCGCACGCCATCCTTTTCGCTGATCTCCACCGAGGCTTGGCCCGGACCGCGGCCGAGACGGGAGAGGAAACGCATTTGATAAGATGAGGGCTTTGTCGGACAGGTCATATTATGCGCATATCCCGCTTCTTCCTTTCCACCAGCAAAGAGGCGCCGGCCGAGGCCGAGCTCATCAGCCACAAGCTGATGTTGCGGGCCGGTCTGATCAAACGCCTCGGCTCGGGGCTCTACACCTGGATGCCGCTGGGCCTGCGCGTGCTGCGCAAGGTGGAGGCGATCGTGCGTGAGGAGATGGACCGCGCCGGTGCCGTGGAGCTCCTGATGCCGGCGGTCATCCCCGCCGAGCTGTGGCAGGAGACCGGCCGCTGGGAGGTGTTCGGGCCGCAGCTGCTCAAGATCAAGGACCGCCACGACCGCGACTTCCTGTTCGGCCCGACGCACGAGGAGGTGATCACCGACATCGCCCGCCGGGAGATCCGCTCCTACCGGCAACTGCCGGTCAACTTCTATCAGATCCAGACCAAATTCCGCGACGAGATCCGCCCGCGCTTCGGCGTCATGCGCGCGCGCGAATTCCTGATGAAGGACGCCTACTCCTTCCACGCCGACGAGGCGAGCCTGGATGCGACCTACCAGGTGATGTACGCGACCTACAGCCGCATCTTCACGCGGTTGGGGCTGAAGTTCCGGGCCGTGGCCGCCGACACCGGGGCGATCGGCGGAAGCCACTCGCACGAATTCCACGTCCTGGCCGACAGCGGTGAGGACGCCATCGCCTATTGCCCGGACTCGGATTACGCCGCCAACGTCGAGCTGGCCGAGGCCCTGCCGCCGACCAACCCGCGGCCGGCGCCGTCCGAACCCTTGCAAAAGGTCCCCACCCCAGGCCAGCACACGATCGAGGAAGTATGCGCTTACTTACATCTCAGCCCTGACCGGGTCGTCAAGACCCTCATCGTCCGCGGCGAGGACGGCCTAGTGGCCCTGCTCGTGCGCGGCGACCATGAGCTCAACGAGGTCAAGGCGGCCAAGCTGCCCGGGGTGAAGGCCCCGCTGGAGTTCGCATCGGACGCCGAGATCCGCGCGGCCGTCGGCTGCGGTGTCGGCTCGCTGGGACCGGTGGGGCTCAAGCTACCCGTCTGGGCGGACCACTCGGTCGCCGCCATGGCCGATTTCGTCTGTGGCGCCAACGAGGACGGCTACCACTTGCGGGGGGTCAACTTCCACCGCGACCTGCCCGAACCCCGAGTGGCCGACCTGCGCAACGCCGTGGCCGGCGATCCCTCGCCGGACGGCAAGGGGCGGCTTTCCATCTGCCGCGGTATCGAGGTGGGCCACATCTTCAAGCTGGGCACGAAGTATTCCGCCGCCATGAACGCGACCTTCCTCGACGAGCAGGGCAAGAGCCGGGTCGCCATCATGGGTTGCTACGGCATCGGTGTCTCGCGCATCGTCGCCGCCGCCATCGAACAGGGCTTCGACGAGCGTGGCATCGTCTTTCCCCAGGCGATGGCGCCGTTCGAGCTGGCGATCGTGCCGCTCGGCTACGCGCGCAGTCAAGTCGTCCGCGAAGTTGCCGATAATCTATACAATGCGATGCTGGCCGCCGGCATCGACGTGGTGTTGGACGACCGGGACGAGCGGCCCGGTGTCATGTTCGCCGATATGGAGCTCATCGGTATCCCGCACCGCGTGGTGGTGAGCGAACGGGGGTTGAAAGACGGGCAGCTGGAATACCAGGCCCGCACCGACACCGCCGGCACGCGCATTGCTAAGGATGAGGCGGTGCGATTCGTCGAGGAACGCGTCAAGTCATGTCGCTGGAAAGACTGAGCAAACGGCTGATCTGGCTGCTCGCCCTGGTCGCCGGCACGGCCATCGCCGGCGCGCAGAAGTACGAGCCGCTGTCGGCCAGCGTGCGCGCCCAGCTGTCCAAGGCGGTGGCGGACCTCGGCCGCGACCAGGCCGCCTTCGCCGACGACCCCTACGTCAAGGCCTGGCTGGCCGAGATGTCACGGCGTCTCGAGCATTACATCCCCGACCCCGAGTTTCGCGAGGACTTCCTCAACACGGTCCACTACGAGGCCACGCGCGCCGGCCTCGACCCGGAGCTGGTCCTGGGGCTGATCGAGGTGGAGAGCGGCTTTCGCAAGTATGCCGTCTCCAGCGCCTCGGCCATGGGCTTCATGCAAGTCATGCCCTTCTGGGTCGACGTCATCGGCACCCGCGAGCACAATCTCTTCCACCTGCGCACCAACCTGCGCTACGGCTGTACCATCCTGCGCCACTACCTCGACATCGAGCGCGGCGATCTCTTCCGCGCGCTCGGCCGCTACAACGGCAGCCTGGGCAAGGCCGAGTATCCAACCCTGGTCTACAACGCCTGGCGCAACCGCTGGACCTATGGCCTCTCGCCGGTGGGGCTCAAGGGCAGCAAGGCCCGCTCGGTGCGCAAGGGCACCTGAGCCGCACGGCGAACGAGGGGATCCGGATGGATGCAGTGACCGTCAGCACCTCGGCCGTGGCGCTCCAGCACGGCGTACATGCCAGCCATCTGCAGATGGCCTTGTTGAGGCGGCGTATGGAGACCGAGGCGCAAGGGCTGCTGGCCCTGTTGGAGACGGCCAGGCAGGTCGGGGCGAACCCGCCGCATCTGGGCAATCGCGTCGATACCTACGCCTGAGTCGCTCGCGCCCGTTCACATCGGTGCGGTGTGCGGCAGGGTTGTTTGGGGCGACGGATGGGGATCGAACCCACGACACCTGGAGCCACAATCCAGTGCTCTACCAACTGAGCTACCGCCGCCACTGTTCGTCTGGCCTGCCCGACAGGGATCGAACCTGTAACCCCCAGCTTAGAAGGCTGGTGCTCTATCCGATTGAGCTACGGGCAGTTCTCCCGCGAGCAGTGAAGCCTGGTAGTGCGCTTTGGGGATGGTCGGGGTGAGAGGATTCGAACCTCCGACATCTTGCTCCCAAAGCAAGCGCGCTACCGGGCTGCGCTACACCCCGAAGGTTGTGCATTATGCCTTGTCGGGGCGGTGAAATCAATGCGCGCTCGGTTAGAATGGAGCTTTTGACGCCCTGACACCACACACCATGAGCGCCCGCATCCTCGACGGCAAGGCCCTGGCCGATCAACTGCTGCAGGACATCGCCCGGCAGGTCGCGCAAAGGCAGGCAAGCGGCCGGCCGGCACCGGGGCTGGCCGTGATCCTGGTGGGCGATGACCCGGCCTCCGCCATCTATGTGCGCAACAAGCGCCGTGCCTGCGCGAGTGCGGGGGTGCGCTCCCTCGCCTACGACCTGCCGGCGACCACCAGCCAAGATGAGCTCCTCGCCCTCATCGACCGCCTCAACGCCGACCCCGAGGTGGACGGCATCCTGGTGCAGGCGCCGCTGCCGCCACAGATCGACGGCGAGACGGTGATCGAGCGCATCCTGCCGGAGAAGGACGTCGACGGCTTCCATCCCTACAACATCGGCCGGCTCGCGGTGCGCATGCCGCTGCTGCGGCCCTGCACGCCTTACGGGGTGATGCGTCTGCTGGCCGCCACCGGAGAGCCACTGCGCGGACTGCATGCGGTGGTGGTGGGGGCCTCGAACCATGTCGGTCGGCCGATGGCCCTGGAACTGCTGCTGGCCGGCTGTACGGTGACCGTCTGCCACAGCGCCACCCGCGATCTGCCTGGGCACGTGCGTGAGGCCGACCTCTTGGTGGCGGCCGTGGGGCGGCCCGAGCTGGTCAAGGGCGATTGGATCAAGCCCGGGGCCATCGTCATCGACGTGGGCATCAACCGGCTCGCAGACGGCCGGTTGGTCGGCGACGTGGCGTTCGCCGCAGCGAGCGAGCGTGCCGCCTGGATCACCCCCGTGCCGGGCGGTGTCGGCCCCATGACGGTGGCCACCCTGCTCGCCAACACCCTTGAGGCGGCCCAGCGGCGACGGCCGTAAGTGCCGGCCTCAGGCGCCGGCATACCACGCGCGCAGGCGCTTCACATCCACCCAGCCGGTCTCGCCGCTGCCACCCGCGTCCAGACGGGTATAGGGCGCGTGCGGTTCGCCCAGGTCGGTCAGCACGGCGAGCGCCCCGGTGAAGTCGTGCGTACGGGTGTAGTCGTTGACCGTGACCACGGTCCTGATGCCCGCCGCCTGCGCCGCGCGCAGGCCATTTTCCGAGTCCTCGAAGGCGAGGCACTCGTCTGGTGCGAGACCGAGCCGCTCGAGGGCCCAGAGATAGATGTCCGGCGCCGGTTTCTTGGCGGGGACGATGTCACCGGCGGCGATCACCGCGAACCACTGCTCGCCGTCCTCGGCAAGGCTGTGTCGGAGCAGGGCGGTGACATTGTCCGGCGTGGTGGTGGTCGCCACACCCAGGATCAGTCCGGCCGCGCGCGCCTCTTCCAGCAGGCGCTTGACGCCAGGGCGCAGGGGGATCCCCCCCTCGGCCAGCATGCGGGTGTAGTGACGCGTCTTGGCCCGGTGCAGTTCCGCCACCAGGTCGTCGAAGTCGGCCGGCCGCGGCCAGTCGGGGCGGTGGCGCTCGACGTAGTGGCGCATGCGCTCCTTGCCGCCGGTCACCGCCAGCAGCTCGCCATAGAGCGGGACGTCCCACTCCCAGTCCAGGCCGAACTCGCGGAAGGCCGCATTGAAGGCGGGCCGGTGTCCGTCGCGCTCGGTGTCGGCCAGCGTGCCGTCGACATCGAACAACAGGGCTTTCAACATCGCTTTTCTCGCATGCAAATGTTGTCAAACGCGGGGGCTTCGGAAACAATGGGCGCCCCCTGCCCCAATTCAAGTGCCCATCGCCATGAGCCAGCCTGCGCACGCCGTGCCCGACGTCAACCCGGAGTTCGATGCGTTGTTCAACGGCACCCTGGTGAGCCTGCTCACCTGGGAGCAGCTCGACCAGTTCTGGGCACGCCTAGACCCGGCCGGCGGTTGGTACCTCTATGCCCTGGGCGAGCCGCGGCCAGAAAAACCCGCCGAGGCAACGCAGGTGACGGCCTTCATCCGCGAGATCGACGCCTTGCTGCGGCGGGAACACCACGAGGACTATTGCGGCATCGTCTACACCGACGACCCGGTCAACCCGCGCCTGGTCAAGATCTACGACCCCAACCACCTGGGCACTTCATGCGGGTCGAGCAAGGTGCGCATCCTGCCAGGTTGGGTGATGAGCCGCATGCCGCCCTCGGACCTTGAGCCCAGCCACCACGTGCCGCAGAACCGCCGCCGCTGGTGGCAGGGCTTCCTCGATCTGGTGCGCGGCACGGGGAGCACCGCGCACTGAACCCGGCCGGCGACCGCCTCAGCCCGCGGCGGACTCCTCGGGCGCCTTGGCCGGCGGCTCGATGAGCGCCTTCATGGACAGGCGCAGCCGGCCCTTCTCATCGGCCTCCAGGACCTTGACGCGCACGGTCTGCCCTTCCTTGAGGTGGTCGGAGACGGCATTGACCCGCTCGTGGGCGATCTGCGAGATGTGCAGCAGTCCGTCCTTACCGGGCAGGACGTTGACAATGGCGCCAAAGTCCAGGATCTTGAGCACGGTGCCCTCGTAGACCCGGCCCACCTCCACCTCGGCGGTGATGTCCTCGATGCGCTTCTTCGCCGCCTCGCCCGCCTCCTGGCTGACGCAGGCGATCTTCACCGTGCCGTCGTCCTCGATGTCGATCTGGGTGTTGGTCTCCTCGGTGATCGCGCGGATCACCGCCCCACCCTTGCCGATCACGTCGCGGATCTTCTCCGGGTTGATCTTCATGGTGATGATGCGCGGGGCAAACTCGCTCATCTCCTGGCGCGGGCCGGCGATGGCCTCCTGCATGAGCTTCAGGATGTGCAGCCGCGCCTCGCGCGCCTGGGCGAGCGCCACCTGCATGATCTCCTTGGTGATGCCCTGGATCTTGATGTCCATCTGCAGGGCGTTGACCCCGCGCGTGGTGCCGGCGACCTTGAAGTCCATGTCGCCCAGGTGGTCTTCGTCGCCGAGGATGTCGGTGAGCACGGCGAAGCGGTTGCCCTCCTTGATCAGACCCATGGCCACGCCGGCGACGTGGTCCTTCATCGGCACACCGGCGTCCATCAGCGCCAGGCTGCCGCCGCAGACCGAGGCCATGGAGCTGGAGCCGTTCGACTCGGTGATCTCGGAGACCACGCGGATGGTGTAGCCGAACTCCTCCTTGCTCGGCAGACAGGCCATGAGCGCACGCTTGGCCAGCCGCCCGTGTCCGATCTCACGGCGCTTGGGCGCGCCCACGCGGCCGGTCTCGCCGGTGGCGAAGGGCGGCATGTTGTAGTGCAGCATGAAGCGTTCGGTGTATTCGCCGGTGAGCGCGTCGATGATCTGCTCGTCCCGGCCGGTGCCCAGGGTGGCGATCACCAGGGCCTGGGTCTCGCCGCGGGTGAACAATGCGGAGCCGTGCGTGCGCGGCAGCACCCCGGTGCGGATGCTGATGGGGCGCACGGTGCGGGTGTCGCGCCCGTCGATGCGCGGCAGCCCCTCGAGGATGCGGCCGCGCACCACATGGGCCTCCAGGTTGTGGAACAGGTCCTTGACGACGTTGGCGCGCTCGGTGGGCATGTCCGGCGTGATCAGCTCATTGAGGACGCGGTTGCGGATCTCGTCCACGGCGGCCACCCGCGCCTGCTTCTGCTTGATCGAATAGGCGCGCGAGAGGTCGTCCCAGGCGAGCGCGCGCATGCGCTCGATCAGCTCGGTCTCGGGCGCCGGCGGCGTCCAGTCCCAGGGCTCGTTACCGGCCTCGTCGGCCAGCTCGTTGATGGCGTCGATGGCCACGCGCATCTGCTCGTGGCCGAAGACCACCGCCCCCAGCATGACGTCCTCGGGCAGCTCGTCGGCCTCGGACTCTACCATCAACACGGCAGACTCGGTGCCCGCCACCACCAGGTCGAGCCGGGAGGACTTGAGCTCGGACAGGGTGGGATTGAGCACGTACTGGCCGTCGATGTAACCCACGCGCGCCGCCCCGATGGGGCCGTTGAAGGGCACACCGGAGAGCGTCAGCGCCGCCGAGGCCCCGAGCATGGCGGGGATGTCGGAGTCGACCTCGGGGTTGGAGGACATCACCGTGGCGATGACCTGGACCTCGTTGAAGAAGCCATCCGGAAAGAGCGGCCGGATGGGCCGGTCGATCAGCCGCGAGGTCAGGGTCTCCTTCTCAGAGGGCTTGCCCTCGCGCTTGAAGAAACCACCGGGGATGCGGCCGGCGGCATAGGCCTTTTCCTGATAGTCGACGGTCAGCGGGAAGAAGTCCTGCCCGGGTTTGACCTCGCGCTGCGCCACCACGGTCACCAGCACGACGGTGTCGTCCATGTTCACCATGACCGCCCCGGTGGCTTGCCGGGCGATCTCCCCGGTCTCCAGGGTCACCGTGTGGCGACCGTATTGAAATGTCTTCTTGACAGGATTCACACTGACCTCGTTCAGATGTTGACGCCGGGGCCGCCGTGCGGCCCTGTCGGACGGATTACTTGCGCAAGCCGAGCCGGTCGATCAGCTTGCGGTAGGCGTCGCTGTTGCGCGATTTCAGATAGTCGAGCAGACGGCGCCGACGCGAGACCAGCTTGAGCAGCCCCCGGCGGGAGTGATGATCCTTGGCGTGCGTCTTGAAGTGACCGGTCAGGTCGTTGATGCGCGCGGTCAGCAGCGCGATCTGCACCTCGGGCGAGCCGGTGTCGCCGGCGGCGCGTTGAAATTCCTTCACGATCTGCGCCTTTTGCGCGGTGTCGATGGACATGCCTAACTCCAAACAGGATCTTGAAAATCTTGAATTGTACTCGCACGGCCGGGATCTTCTCAAGACAAAAACGGTCCATGGCCACAGTCGGCATCCACCCTTGTTCCCCGGTGCCGACAGGCTCAAGTAAACTGCGCCCTGGGCCGATACACCATCGGCCTGATCATGAGAACAGAGGGATATCGAATGCACACCGTCCGCCTTGTGCTGGTGTTGGGCAGCCTTGCCGCACCGGGACTCTGTCTCGCCCAGGCCGAGACCTATGACCCGCTGGAGCCGCTCAACCGTGCCATCTTCAGCTTCAACGAGGCCGTGGATAACGCGATCGTCCTGCCCATCGCCAAGGGCTACCGGGCCATCACGCCGAGCTTCGTGCAGACCGGGGTGCGAAACTTCTTCTCCAATCTGGAGGACGTGCGGGTGATGACCAACAACCTGCTGCAGGCCAAGATCCGGGCGGGTACCTCGGATTTCATGCGCATCGCCGTCAACAGCACCTTTGGGCTGCTGGGTCTGCTGGACGTGGCCTCGGAGATGGGGCTCAGGAAGAACAACGAGGACTTCGGCCAGACACTGGGCCGCTGGGGCTTTGGCAGCGGCCCTTACCTGGTGCTGCCGCTGCTGGGCCCGAGCAGCTTCCGCGACTCGACGGGCCTCTTCGTGGACCTCCAGTACCTGGACCCGGTGCGCTACATGGATGACGTCGGTCCCCGCAACCGGACCTATGCCTTGCGCGTGATCAGCAACCGCACCGACCTGATCGAGGCCAAGGCGGCGGTGGACATGGCCGCCCTGGACGGTTATGAATTCACCCGCGATTTCTACCTCGAGCGGCGCCGCGCCCTGGTCTATGACGGCCGGCCGCCCCGTGATGCAGAGGAATGAGCAAGGCCTTCGTCCGCGACGATCTGCCCGAGACCGAGGAGGAAGACAGCGGCATCGCCCCCTTGCCGGCGGGCATGCCCAACTACATGACCCCCGCCGGCTATGCCCGCCTGGCGGCCGAGCTGGCGCATCTGGTCAAGGTTGAGCGACCCGAGCTGGTCAATGTGGTGGCCTGGGCAGCGAGCAACGGTGACCGCTCGGAGAACGGCGACTACATCTACGGGAAAAAACGGCTGCGCGAGATCGACCGGCGCATCCGCTATCTCACCAAGCGCATCGAGTCCGCCGTGGTGGTGGATCCGGCGAACCGCGAGCCCACCGATCAGGTCTTTTTCGGCGCCACCGTCACCGTGCTGGACGAAAAGGGCGAGGAGGCGACCTACAGCATCGTCGGCATGGACGAGGCCGACCCCGCGCGCGGCCGCATCTCTTGGGTGTCGCCGCTGGCGCGCGCACTGCTCAAGGCCCGCGAGGGCGATTGCGTGCGCTGTCAGGTCCCCGGCGGATACCGCGAGCTCGAGATCCTGCAGGTCCGCTATCAGGCCCTGGATTGAGGCCCAAGCCGGCGCTCGATCTCGCCCGCACGCCCCCTCTTGTAGCCGTACCTTCACAATGCGGCTATGATTGGTACGAATCCACCAGCCATGGAGACAACAACAACCCATGAACCCGATACGCGTGATCATCCTGGACGACCACCCGCTGCTGCGGTTGGGATTGAAACGGGCCCTGGAGGGTGAGGAGGGGATCGCAGTCGCCGCCGACTGCGCCGACATCGCCAGTCTGCGCGCCTGGCTGGAGGGCGGTGGCCAGGCCGACGTGGCCATCGTCGATCGCTCGCTGCCCGACGGCGACGGCCTCGACCTCGTGCCCGAGCTCAAGGCGCGGGGCATGAAGGTGATCATCCTGACCGTCGAGGATGCCGACGAGGAGATCCGCGCCGCCATCGACACCGGGGTGGACGGCTATCTGCTCAAATCCTCGGACACCGACCAGATCCTGCACGCCATCGGGATCGTCATGCAGGACGCCGGCGCCTTCCCGCCGCACGTGCTGCAAAAGATCGCCCGCGGCGACACCGGCGGCGACCCGTTGTCCAAACTCTCGCAGCGGGAGATGGAGATCGCCGAGCTGGTGGCCCAGGGCTACAGCAACAAGGTGATCGGCGCCAAGCTCAACCTCTCCGACAACACCGTGCGCAACCATCTGGCCAACATCATGCAGAAGCTGGGCTTCCACAACCGCGTGCAGGTGGCCACCCTGGTCTTGCAACACCTCAAGCGGCACAAACGGCTCTAAGGCGGCCCGCCGGGCCGCCGGGTTGGCGGGTTAGAATGCCTGCCTTCCGCCTTGCTGCCGACGGCCTGACCACATGCTAAAAACCCTCTCCCTGCTGCTGATCCTCGCCGGCCTGGTCCTGGGCCCGGGGTATTGGATCTATGTGGTGCATTTCACCGGCCGGGTGGCGCAGACCGTGGAGCTGCGCGCCGGCGCCGATGGCGTATGGACCTCGCCGAGCTTCCGTTTGGAGCCTTCCATGGCCCCGGTCGGCCTGATCCTGCGCGCCGCCGGCAGCTTCGCCCCCAACATGCCCGATGACCAGCCGCCGCGTGACCGTTACCGCGCCGTGCTGCACCACGGCGAGGCGGCCAGCACGCCCATCCGCATCGAACTCGGCGTCAAGTCGATCGCCGACAGCAACCCACGCTTCCAGGAGCGCCTGCTACTCCTGCAGCGGCCGCAGGCCGGCGACTATCGCCTGGCGCTGATCCCGGAGTCACCCGCCCAGATACGGCTGAGCAACGTCCAGCTCGACGTGCGTGCCCAGGTGCAACAGACGGACAACCGCATCGTTGCCGCCGGCATCGGCGCCATCGCGCTGGGTGCTCTGCTCCTGCTCATGTGAGGCCGCATGTCCCAAGGCAAGACCCTGCTGGCGGTGATCGAATTCCTGGCGCATACCCAGCTCAAACCCCTTTACGAGCGGCTGGGCTACGCCGTCACCCAGGAATTCACCGTGCGCAAGGCCATCGCCCATCTGCGCAAGGCCAGGCCTGACGTGATCGCCGCCGACTTCTTCTTCCAGCCCGAGTTCCGCGACCGGGTGAGCAATCTCGAGTCTTTGTTGGCCGCCGCCCAGCCACTCAAGGACACCCGCATCCTGATCTATTACGACCCCGCGCACCAGAGCGCGCTGGACAAGGTGCGACAGCGCTTTCGCATCGACGCGGCGCTGACCACCCCCGTCCAGCTACCTGAGTTGGAAAGGGTTCTACAGACCTGGGCCTGATCCACCGGCCGCCCGGCGCCAGTAGGCAAGCGTGGTGGCTTTGATGGCACCGGGGTTCTCCGTGGCAATCGCCTCCAAGCAGTCCAACAAGGCCTGGGCATGGTCATCCAGGCCGAGCAGATGCAGGCTCCTCAGGATGCGGGTCAGGCGCAGGTGGTTGTGGTTGCCGGGCGTGAGCCAATTCGTCGCACGCACCCCGAATCGCGCCGAGGGCTCGATGCGGATCGCCCGCGCGTCGTCGCAGGTCAGACCGTAGAATTGGAGCATCCGGCGCAGGGATTCGTGCAGTCTTTCACGCAGTTGAGGGTCTCTCCGGAAGGCAGCGATGTCCGCCGGTGTCAGCACGGGTGCGAGAGGATTGAAGGCACTGGGTGCATCCAGCGGGAAGAGCCATTGGATGTAGTCGTGCACCCGCTCCAGGCGCCCGTCGTCCCAGGCGAGGATCTGCGCCAGACTGCGGCCGGCCGCGTCGCGGCCCGAGCCGCGATAGAAGGCGATCAACGGGGAGTCGACCATCGGCTATTGTGCCCTGGGCTGACCGACCACCTGCATCTTCTGTATGACCACGTCCGTGCGCGGGACGTCCTGATGCGGGCCCACCGTCGTCGTCGGCACCGAGACGATGCGGTCGACCACCTCCATGCCCTTGGTCACCCGCCCGAACACGGCATAGCCCCAGCCGCGCTGGGTCTTGTCGCGATGATCGAGGAAGTCGTTGTCGGCCACGTTGATGAAGAACTGGGCGGTGGCGGAATGCGGCTCCAGGGTGCGGGCCATGGCCACGCTGCCGCGCACGTTCTTCAGGCCGTTGTCCGCCTCGTTGCGCACCGGCTCGCGGGTCGGCTTCTGGCGCATGCCCGGCTCGAAGCCACCGCCCTGGATCATGAATCCGGGGATCACCCGGTGGAAGAGCGTGCCGTCGTAGTGGCCCGCGGCTACGTAGTCGAGGAAATTCTTGACCGTCGCCGGCGCCTTGTCCGGCAGGAGCTCCATCTCGACCACCCCAAGACTGGTGGTCATGCGCACGACGGGGTTGCCCGCCGCCCAGACGGTGGGTGCCATGGCCAGCACCATCAGGGCAAACGACAGCAGACTGACAATCGTTCGACTCATGTGTGTTCTCCTCTTTGGCGGGATCAGCGGTGGGCCGGCGCGTCGGCTCAAACGGGCTCGAACCGGGCCAGACCGGCGCGCAACTTGGCGGCGATATTTTGCCGCAGGGCCGGGGGTGCGAGCACCTCCACCTCGGGGACGTGGCGCAGGATGTCCATGGTGAGTTCACGGTCGTCGCTGTAGGGCAGCTCCAGGACATAGCGACCGTCCTTGAGCAGGCGGCCGCGCTGCCGCGGGTGCCATTGCTCGAGGGCCACCCACCGTGCGCGCTCGGGGCTGAAGCGAAGACGCGCCCAGTTTACCCTGCGGCCGGAGAAGATCCCGTAGCCCGCCCCAAGGACGGCGTCCAAGCGCCGCTCAGACACCTCGCGCGCCGGACTGTCGAGGATCTCCGCCCCGCGCACCCCATCCACGGCGAAACTGCGCAACCCCTGGCGCAGGTGGCACCAGGCGTCCAGATACCAGTTCTCGCGATAGTGCACGAGCCGCTGCGGCGAGACCTCCCGCTCGGTGATCGCATCGCTGCCCTTGGCGTAATAGGTGATGTACAGGCGTTTGCGCCGTAGCAAGGCGGAGCCCAGGCTGGCGAAATGGTCGAGCGGCAGACGGCGGGCGGCGATGGGAATCAGCTTGATGCGTCGCCTGACCTCCTCGGCCGGGTGCCGGCTGCTGCCGAGTAGCCCCGTCAGGCGCGCCATCAGCGGTTGGATATGCGGCCCCAGCAGACCGCCCGCGTCGAGGTTGGCGAGCAGATGCTGCATGGTGAGCAGGGCATGGATCTCCTCGGCGGAGAACCACAAGCCCGGTAGCTCGTACTGACCGCCGACCTGTCCATTGCGCTCGAAGCGGTAGCCACCGGCCTCGCGGTCCCAGACGATGGGGGCGTTGAGTCGGTTGCGCAGGTATTCCAGGTCGCGCTTGAGTGTGGCGCGTGAGACCTCCAACCGCGCCTGCAGGGTCTTGAAGGAGACCACGCCGTGGTTGGAGAGTAGCATGTCGATGATGTGGAAGCGTTCGGTCCGATCCATGCTAAGGGCCCTTCACGGGCATTCTATGACAGTCTGCTGCATAGGCTCATCTGGTGAGCCCATCCGCGATTAGGCTGTCGATGTCAGCTCAAGACAGCCATGCAAACCTGGTCCCTGATCACCCTCTATGCCGGCCTGGGACTGGCACTCGCCCTGCTGCGTCGCCAGCAGGGTGCCCGTCCCCTGCACGCCCTGGTCGACGGTCTCATATGGCCTGTGGAACTCGCTCGGGCCGGACTTCTGCTGCTCGCTCAAGGTCTGGGCGGCCAACGCGCCTACCAACACGAGTCGGGATGGTAGCGGCGACTGCCCACATATGGACTGTACCTACCAAATCGTCTATTATTCTTGACGCTCCGCGGCCTATCCGCTGGAAACCGACGTCACCAACATCAACCTGAAGGAGACAACACCATGCAGCAACGCCTACGTTTACTCCCTCTCGCCGCGCTGATCCCCATGGCCTGGGCCGGCAGCGCGCTCGCCTCCAAGCCGGTGTGGCCCGATGTGGTCGTGCAACTGCATGGCGCAGGCAAGGCCTTCATCATCGACAGCAAGACCGATGCGGTCGCCGCCACGCTGGAGACCTGCAAGGGCGGCACCCTAGGCTCCACCACCCCCGACGCCAAGAAGGTCTATGTGAGCTGCGCCGGCGAAGGCCAAAAGGAGGTCGTCGTGATCGACCTGGCTGGCATGTCCGTGGCCAAGCGCATTGAGACCGGCAACCGGCCCAAGCACGGCCTGGTCAGCCCCAACGGCAAATGGGTGGGTGTCGATCATTGGGCCCTGAGCGATGGGAAGCTGCACATCGCCTTTATCGACACGGCGACGGACACCATCGCCAAGACCCTGGACATCGACGTCAAGGGCAGCCCCAAGGGCGTGACCTCCATGCACAATGCTTATAGCCCGGACTCCAGACTCTTCTTCAGCATGGACCGCGTCGACAACCGCCTGGTGGTGGTCGACACCAGCAACTGGAACGTCCGCACGCTGGACATCCCCAGCGCCCCGCACTACCCGGTGCCCAGTCCGGATGGCAAGGAGCTGTGGCTGGTGCATGAGGGCAGCATCAAGCCCGGCTTCCTGGGCCCCAACGGTACCCGCCTGATCCTGGGCCAGATCCCCGAAGGCACGGTGATGCCCGGCGTCATCGTCTACGACCTGACCAAGCCCGACATGCCCGTGATCGCCCGCATCGACATGCCCATCGTCGGCGAGGAGGTGGTCGAGGCGCACCACGGCAATTTCACCCAGGACGGCAAGCTGTTCATGATCCTGAACCGCGGCCCTGGCAACGACAGCCGCGGCCGCGAGCTCGCCTTTATCGACGCCAAGAGCAAAAAGCTTGTGCACCGTGTCTCCACCGCCAGCAACGGCATCGGCCACTCTTACAACAGCCCGGATGGTAAGCTGGCGGTGGTGACCAACTATGGCAACAACGTCATCACCGTGGTCGACACCAAGAAGATGGCCACCGTGCAGGACCTCATCATCGGCAAGGGCCGCATGGGCCACATCGCCTTTACCCGCGACAGCAAATGGGGCTATGTCTCCAACGCCGGCGACGGCAACGTATACAAGGTAGACATGACCAAGCTGGCGGTGGTCAAGACCATCGAGACCGGCGCCGGCACTGCCGGCGGTGGCCAGATCCTCAACGTCTGGACCAACGTCTTCGAGGAACTGCCGCGCTGAAAAGGTCGGCTTCCCGTTGAAAAAGGCCACCCAAGGGTGGCCTTTTTTTGAACCTCAGTATAGGCCCTGCGGCCTGTGGGCGAGGGCTGGAGAGGCCTCGCTAGACGTCCAGATTGCGCACCCCCAGGGCGTTGGTCTCGATGAAATGCCGGCGCGGCTCGACCTCCTCGCCCATCAGGGTGGTGAAGATCTCGTCGGCGGCGATGGCGTCCTCGATCTGTACCTTGAGCAGACGCCGCACCTTGGGGTCCATGGTGGTCTCCCAGAGCTGCTCCGGGTTCATCTCGCCCAGCCCCTTGTAGCGCTGGATGCTGAGGTTCTTTTTCGCCTCCTCCAGCAGCCAGTCGAGGGCCTGCTTGAAGTCGCGCGCGGCGGCGCGCGCCTCGCCGCGGCGGATCTCCGCGCCCTCGCGGATGAGACCGGAGACGAGCTCGGCGGTCTGGCGGATGGGGTCATAGTCGCCGCCTTCGATGAAATCGGCGTCCAGATGGGTGGTCAGGCTGATGCCGTGGCGGGTCTTGACGATCTCCAGGCGCCAGTGCCCATTGACCTCTTCCTTGTGCGGCGTGATGCGCACCGGGCCGAGTTTCATGAGCTCGCGCGTCAGATTCTCGGCCGCCGTCCGCGCGGCCTCCTCGCTGTCCAAGCGGATGGTCGGCACCTGCAGCAGGGCATAGAGCACGTCGTGGTCCATGCGGCGGGCGAGGCGCTCGATCACCGCCTCGGCGTAGAGGAACTGGCGGGCGAGCTTTTCGAAGCTCTCGCCGGCGATCGGCTCGGCGCCGGCGGCCGGCGTGAGCTCGGCGTCCTTCAGCGCCGTACGCAGGAGATACTGCTTGAGCTCGTATTCGTCCTTGAGATAGGTCTCGGTCTTGCCCTGTTTGACCTTGTAGAGCGGTGGCTGGGCGATATAGATGTGGCCGCGTTCGACCAGCTCGGGCATCTGCCGGTAGAAGAAGGTGAGCAGGAGCGTGCGGATGTGCGAGCCGTCGACGTCCGCGTCAGTCATGATGATGATGCGGTGGTAGCGCAGCTTGGACGGGTCATAGTCTTCCTTGCCGATGCCGGTGCCCAACGCGGTGATCAGGGTGGCCACCTCGGCGGAGGAGAGCATCTTGTCAAAGCGCGCCTTCTCGACGTTGAGGATCTTGCCCTTGAGCGGCAGGATGGCCTGGAACTTGCGGTCACGCCCCTGCTTGGCCGAGCCGCCGGCGGAGTCGCCCTCGACCAGGTAGAGCTCGGACAGGGACGGGTCCTTCTCCTGACAGTCGGCGAGCTTGCCAGGAAGGCCTGCGGAGTCGAGCACCCCCTTGCGGCGGGTCATCTCGCGCGCCTTGCGGGCGGCCTCGCGGGCGCGTGCCGCCTCGACGATCTTGGCGCAGATGATCTTGGCGTCCTGCGGCTTCTCCAGCAGGAACTCGCTGAGCTTCTGCGAGACGATCTCCTCCACCGCCGGGCGCGCCTCGCTAGAGACCAGTTTCATCTTGGTCTGCGAGGAGAACTTGGGATCGGGCATCTTGACCGACAGCACGCAGGCCAACCCCTCGCGCATGTCGTCGCCGGTGATCTCGACCTTGGCCTTCTTGGCGATCTCGTTCTCCTCGATGTACTTGTTGATCACCCGGGTCATGGCCGCGCGCAGGCCCGTGAGATGGGTGCCACCATCGGCCTGTGGAATGTTGTTGGTGAAACACAGCACCTGTTCCTGGTAGCTGTTGTTCCACTGCATGGCCACCTCCACCGTGATCGGCACGCCGCCGGCGGAGGATTCGCCTGAGGCGTAGAAGACGTTGGGATGGAGCACCGTCTTGTTGCGGTTGATGTATTCGACGAAGCCCTTCACCCCGCCGGAGAAGGCGAAGTTCTCGTGCCGCCCGTCGCGCTCGTCGATCAACTCGATCTTGACCCCGTTGTTGAGGAAGGAGAGCTCACGGATGCGCTTGGCGAGGATCTCGTAGTGGTATTCGACGTGGCCGAAGATCTCCTCGTCGGCGAGGAAGTGCACCTCGGTGCCGCGCCGCGTGGTCTCCCCCACCACGCGCATGGGCGACACCTCGACCCCGTTTTGCACCTCGATGATGCGGTCCTGGGGAACGCCGCGGTGAAACTCCATGAAGTAGTGCTTGCCGTCGCGGCGGATGTTGAGCTTCAGCCATTTCGACAGCGCGTTCACACACGACACGCCGACACCATGCAGACCGCCGGAGACCTTGTAGCTGTTCTGGTTGAACTTGCCGCCGGCGTGCAGCACGGTCATGACGATCTCGGCCGCGGAACGCTTGGGCTCGTGCTTGTCGTCGAACTTGATGCCCACCGGGATGCCACGGCCGTTGTCGGTGACCGAGACGGAGTTGTCGGCATGGATGATGACCTTGATGTCATCGCAATAGCCGGCCAGGGCCTCGTCAATGGCGTTGTCGAGGACTTCGAACACCATGTGATGCAGGCCGGTGCCGTCCTGGGTGTCGCCGATGTACATGCCCGGGCGCTTGCGCACCGCTTCCAGGCCCTCAAGTTGCTGGATGGAGGACTCGTCGTAGGCGCCTTCGCCGGAAGGTGTATTGGGTTGTTGTTCCACGTGAAACCTTTTTAGTCAGGGGACCGAGGAAAGAGGACGGAGGACAGAAGACTGTCATGCGCGCTGTGCGCGCCACACAGTCTTCTGTCTTCTGTAAGCAGAAATGTACCTTCCGCGCGCAAGGCGCGCGGCAAACGACAGTCCTCTGTCATCCGTCCTCTGTCCTCAGATCTCAGATCCGCATAGGCATGACCACATAACGGAAGTGTTCTTCACCCGGTATGGTGAGCAGCATGGAGCTGCTGGCATCGCCAAAACTGCATTGCACCTGCTCGCAGTCCAGGTTGTTGAGCACGTCCTGTAAATATTGGACGTTGAAGCTGATGTCCATGGGTTCGTGCTGGTAGTCGATCTCCAGTTCCTCCTGCGCCTCTTCCTGTTCGTTGTTGCTGCAGGCCAGGCGCAGACTGCCGTGGGTGAGCGCCAGGCGCACGCCGCGGTATTTCTCGTTGGTGAGGATGGCGGTGCGGGCCAGGGCCTGGTTAAGCCTGACCCGTTCGATCACGAAGGTTTTTTCGTAGCCGGTGGGGATGACGCGCTGGTAATCGGGGAACTTGCCGTCCACGACCTTGCTGCGCAGCTCGAAATCGGTTTGGCGGAAGACGACCTGGTTTTTCGAAAGCACGATCTCCACGCCTGCGTCGCTGTCGCCAAGCAATCGGACCAGTTCCTGCACCGTCTTGCGCGGCAGGATGACGTCCAGGCCATGTGACAGCGGCTCCTTCAGATCGACGGCATCGAGGGCCAGGCGGTGACCGTCGGTGGCGGCCACAACCAGGCGCTCACCCTGCAGGGAGACCAGCATGCCATTCAGGTAGTAGCGTATGTCCTGGACCGCCATGGCGTACTGCACGCGCGTGAGCAGGTGTTTGATCTGCGACTGCGGCAGGGTGAAACGCACCCCCTCGCCCTCGGCGATCTGCAGGCGCGGAAAGTCCCGGGCAGGCAGGGTTTGCAGGCTGAAGCGGCTCTTGCCCGACTTCAGTTTGAGCTGCTCGCCTTCCAGCTCAAGGCGTATGGCCTGTCCGTCAGGCAGCGACCGGCAGATGTCGAGCAGCTTGCGCGCCGAGACGGTGAATGCGGTGCCGGGCGCGGGGACGTCCTGCAGCCAGGTGGTGATCTGGATCTCCAGGTCGGTGGCCACCAGGGCGGTACAGTCGTCCGCCTGCTCGATCAGGATGTTCGAGAGGATGGGCAGGGTCTGCTTGCGCTCGACGACGCTGACAGCCGCCTGCAGGGGTTTGAGCAGGGTGTCTTTGCGGGTTTCAAGAACGAGCATTGAAATCTTCCTGGTGGTAATGATTAGGCGGTGTGACGACTCTGGAAAAACCCAATAGTCCCTTGGATATCATGGACTTGTCTAGTCCACAAAGCTGTGGATAAACAGGCTGCTCCGGGGTGCGGGTTGTGGACAAGTCCACGTTGGCGCAGCGGCAGCGGGATTCATCCCCAGGGTGTGCACACGCTGTCCCATGCATTATCCGGTCAACACCTGGACGAGCAGGTTGTGGTCGCGGAGGATGGCCTGGTCGGTATTGCGCAAGGCCTCGATCTTGCGGCAGGCGTGCAACACGGTGGTGTGGTCGCGACCACCGAAGGCCTGGCCGATCTCCGGCAGGGACAGGTCGGTCAGCTCCTTGGCCAGGTACATGGCGATCTGACGCGGCCGTGCCAGGTTGCGGGTGCGTTTCTTGGAGTACATGTCCGCCACCTTGATCTTGTAGAAGTCGGCCACCGTCTTTTGGATGTTTTCGATCGAGATCTGCCGGTTCTGCACGGCCAGCAGGTCCTTGAGCGCCTCCTTGGCGATCTCCACGCTGATCGGTTGCTTGTGGAAGCGTGCATAGGCGATGACGCGCTTCAGGGCGCCTTCGAGCTCGCGCACGTTGGAGCGGATCTGCTTGGCGATGAAGAAGGCGCTGGCATCGTCCAGCAGCTCGCCTTCCTGTCGCGCTTTGTTGAGCAGGATGGCCACGCGCATCTCCAGCTCGGGCGGCTCCAGCATCACCGTGAGCCCCCAGCTGAAGCGCGACTTCAAGCGTTCCTCGATGCCCTCCAGGTCCTTGGGGAAGGTGTCGCTGGTGATGATGACCTGCTTGTGGTTCTCGATCAGGTTGTTGAAGGTGTAGAAGAACTCCTCCTGCGTGCGGTCCTTTTTGGCGAAGAACTGGATGTCGTCAATGAGCAGCACGTCGAGGCTGTCGTAGCGGCGGCGGAAGTCCTCGAAGGCCTTCGTGCGGATCGCCCGGATCATGTCCGAGAAATAGCGCTCGGCATGGATGTAACGCACGTTGGCGGTGGCATTGCGGCGCAGGACCTCGTTGCCGATCGCTTGGATCAGGTGGGTCTTGCCCAGCCCCACGCCGCCATAAACGAAGAGCGGGTTGTAACTGGCGCCGGGGTTCTCGGCGACTTGCAAAGCGGCGGCCCGTGCCAGGTCGTTCGCCTTGCCGCGCACGAAGGTGTCGAAGGTGAACTGCGGGTTCAGACGTGTCTGCTCCGCGACGGCCGGCACGGGGGTGCGGCCCTTCGCGGCGGGGGTCGCCGCTGTCGCGGTCCCCAGGCCGTTGACCGGCGCTGCCGCCGCGCTGGCCTGAGCGGCTGCCGCCTTGACAGGCTTGGCGAGGGTCAGGGTGACAGTGACCTTGCGCTGATAGTATTGCTCGGCTAGTTGCTCGATCTGGTCCAGGAACTTGTCCTTGATCCACTGCTGCACGAAACGGTTGGGTGCGCTGATCAGGACCTCGTCGTTGCCCTCCGTCACGGTGAGGGGTTTGAGCCAGGTGTTGAGCTGCTGGTTGTTGAGCGTCTGCTCAAAATGGGCAATACAATGGCTCCAGAAACCACTCATGATGGCGTGTTGAAGACCTGCTCGGGGAGGCTGAGGGGATGTTTGGACTGGATTGTAGCACGTCGCCACCACCCCGGCAGAAAAGGAAATTCTTGACAAATGAGAGACTTAGACGTTCTAATCACAGGCTTTACCGAGTGAGGCCCCAGCATGAAACGCACCTATCAACCCTCCGTGGTTCGCCGCAAGCGCACCCACGGCTTTCGTGCCCGCATGAAGACCAAGGGCGGCCGCGCCGTCATCAACGCCCGCCGTGCCAAGGGCCGCAAACGCCTGGCGGTCTGATGCCGGCCAGGCCCTACGGCCTGGGCAGAGAAAAGATACTGCGCAAAACGGATGAGTTCTCATCCGTTTTTCGTTTCAGGGCGGTCTTGCGTGGCCAGTGCGTGGACGTGCACGTCGGCCCCAACGCCCTGGGTCATGCCCGCTTGGGCCTCATCGTGTCGCGCAAGGTGGTCCCGCTGGCCACCCGGCGCAATCGCTACAAGCGGCTGATGCGCGAGGCCTTCAGGTTGCAACAACACGCGCTCGGCGGTCTGGACCTGGTCGCCCGCGTCAAGGCAGCCTGTGCCGATGCGCTATTCCGTGAGGAGTTCGCCCGCCTGCTGCGGGACTGTCCGGGCCTCGTCCGGCGCGGCGCCCCACCCACACCCTAGAGCATCCCACCCATGGACACGCAACGCCTCATCGCCTTCATCGTCTTCTCCTTCTCACTGCTGCTGCTCTGGGAGGCCTGGCAGGATTACAACCGGCCGAAGACGGACCCCGTCGCAGCCCAAAGCGCCCCGGCCGCACAAACGGGTACGGCCGCTTCCGGGGACCTGCCGACGCCGGGCGCCGGCCTGCGCGGCGCAGTGCCTCAGGCGGCGACCCTCGCCCAGGGCGCGCGCGCGCGTGTGCGTACCGATGTGCTCGAGGCCGTCATCGACGCCAACGGCGGCGATCTGCGCAGCCTGATCCTCACCGCCTATCGCGACAACGTCGACGAGAGCCGCCCCTTCCAGCTCTTCGAGGAAAAGACCGGGCGCAACTACCTGGCGCAGTCCGGTTTCATCGGCGACAAACTGCCCAACCACAAGACCGTCTGGCAGTTGGAGCCGGGTGACTATGTGCTCAAGCCGGGTCAGGACCGGGTGGAGGTCCGGCTCAAGGCGGTCGCGGACGGGGTGGAGGTGACCAAGACCTATGTCTTCCGCCGTGGCAGCTATGTCATCGAGGTGTTGCACGCCGTGCGCAACGGGGGAGACCAGCCCGTCGAGGGCTACCCCTACTACCAGTTCCTGCGTCATGGACAGGCCCCGGAGGGGGAATCGGCCTTCATCTACACCTTCACGGGGCCGGCCGTCTACACCGAGGCGGGCAAGTTTCAGAAGGTCAGTTTCGAGGACATCGCCAAGGGCAAGCAGCAGCATGTGCGCGAGGCCCGGGACGGCTGGATCGCCATGGTGCAGCACCACTTCGTCGCCGCCTGGCTGCCGCCGGATCCTAACGCGGACTTCAAGCGGGAGTTTCGCACCGAGAGCCTGGGCAACGGCGAGTATCGCGCCAGCCTGATCACCCCGGCGGTGCAGGTCGCCCCTGGCGAGGAAAAGACCGTGGCCATGCGTCTGTATGCCGGTCCGCAGGAGCTGGAGAAGCTCAAGGCCCTGGCGCCGGGCCTGGAGTATGTGGTCGATTACGGCTGGCTGCACATCCTGGCCTATCCCCTCTTCCTGCTGCTCAACTGGCTCAATGGCCTGGTGGGCAACTGGGGGGTGGCCATCATCCTGCTCACCGTGCTGATCAAGCTCGTCTTCTATCCGCTCTCGGCGGCGAGCTATAAGTCCATGGCGCAGATGCGCAAGCTCGCCCCGCGGCTTCAGGCCCTCAAGGAGCGCTATGGCGACGACCGCCAGAAGCTGCACGAGGCGATGATGAAGATCTATCAGGAGGAGAGAATCAATCCGCTGGGCGGCTGCCTGCCCATCCTGGTGCAGATCCCTGTCTTCATCGCCCTGTACTGGGTCCTGCTCGGTGCGGTCGAGCTGAGGCAGGCGCCCTTCGCCCTGTGGATCACCGACCTGTCGGCGCGCGACCCCTACTACATCCTGCCACTCGTGATGGCCGCCACGATGTTCATCCAGATGAAGCTGAGCCCCACCCCGCCCGACCCGGTGCAGGCCAAGGTGATGATGATCATGCCCATCGTCTTCTCAGTCTTCTTCTTCTTCTTCCCCGCCGGGCTGGTGCTCTACTGGTTGGTCAACAACATCCTGTCCATCCTGCAGCAGTGGCGCATTAATCACGTGATCGAGCGCGCCGGGCATGGCGCCAAGGCTGCCAAATGACCTGATCGCCGCCATCGCCACCGCGCCCGGGCGCGGTGGCATTGGCGTGGTGCGCCTGTCCGGGCCGGACGTGGAGGGTGTCATCCGCGGCATCATCGGCCGGCCCTTGAAACCGCGCCTGGCGACCTACGCCCGCTTCCTGGACGCCGCCGGCGAGACCCTGGACGAGGGCATCGCCCTGTACTTCCCCGCCCCCCACTCCTTCACGGGCGAGTCGGTCCTGGAGCTGCAGGGGCACGGCGGCCCCCAGGTCCTGCGCCTGATCCTCGAGCGCTGCCTGGAGCTGGGCGCACGCCTGGCCGAGCCGGGAGAGTTCAGCCGCCGGGCCTTTCTCAGCGGCAAGATCGACCTCGCCCAGGCCGAGGCGATCGCCGACCTGATCGACGCGCAGAGTGCCGCCGCGGCGCGCAGCGCCATGCGCTCGCTCACCGGCGAGTTCTCGCGTGAGGTGCACGCCCTGGTCGACGCCCTGGTGCATCTGCGCATGCTGGTCGAGGCCACACTGGATTTCCCCGAGGAGGAGATCGACGCTTTCGACCAGGCCGACGCCGAGGGACAGCTTGTGGCGATCCAGGACCGACTGCAGTCGGTCCTGGCCCGCGCCCGTCAGGGTGCGCTGCTGCGCGAGGGCCTCAGCGTGGTCTTGATCGGCCAACCCAATGTCGGCAAGTCCTCGCTGCTCAACCGGCTCGCCGGCTACGAGGCCGCCATCGTCACCGACATCGCCGGCACCACCCGGGACACAGTGCGCGAGGCGATCCAGATCGAGGGCGTGCCCATCCATGTCGTCGACACGGCGGGGTTGCGCGAGACCACGGATCCGGTGGAGGCACAGGGTATTGCCCGCACCTGGGCCGCCGTGGCGCGCGCCGACGTCGCCCTGCTGCTGGTGGATGCGACCCATGGCGTGTCCGCCCGCGAGGCCGAGATCATCCAGGCCCTACCCGACATCCCGCTCATCACCGTGCACAACAAGATCGATCTGACCGGCGAGACGGCGCACCTCTCGGCGGACGGACGCGAGGTCTGGCTCTCGGCGCGTGAGGGCAGCGGCATCGACCTCCTGCAGCGGCGCCTGCTGGAGCTGGCTGGGTGGCACGCGGCCGCCGAGGGCAGCTACATGGCACGCAGCCGCCACCTCGCCGCCCTGCGACAGGCGGCGCACCACATGGACAACGCGCGCGCCCAGCTGGGGCAGCTGGAACTCATGGCGGAGGAGCTGCGTCTGGCCCAGGAGGCGCTCGCCGCCATCACCGGCGAGTTCACATCGGACGACCTGCTGGGGGTGATTTTCAGCGAGTTCTGCATCGGCAAATAGCCCCCGATCAGCAGGCCAGGGAAACAGGGTTTTGACATGGAATTGGCGCTGGAACGACGCGAGACACTGCCCAGCAGCGGGCCGCAGGCCCCCTTGAGTTGGCCCTCCATACTGGTCGAGCTGCGGGCGCACCGTCAGGCCCTGCTGCAGGGCCACGTCCTGGCGGTGCTGGCCGTGCTGGCGGCGGTGCCGGTGCCGCTGATTCTGCCGCTGCTGGTCGACGAGGTGCTGCTCGGCCACCCCGGGCTCTTCATCGGGCTCACCGCGCCCTGGTTCCCGCCGGACTGGCATGGGCCGGTGCTCTTCATCGGCCTGGCCCTGGCGCTGACATTGGGCCTGCGCCTCGTCTCCATCCTGCTCAATGTCTGGCAGTCGCGCACCTTCGCGCAGGTCGCAAAGGAGATCGTCTACCGGATCCGCGCGCGCATGCTGCAGCGCCTCTCGCGCATCGCCCTGTCGGAATACGAGACCCTGGGCTCGGGGCGGGTGACCTCGCATTTCGTCATCGATCTCAACGCCATCGACAGCTTCCTGGGCGCCTCCATCTCGGGTTTTCTCGTAGCGGTGCTCTCGCTCATCGGTGTGGCCGTGGTGCTCGTCTGGATGCACTGGCAGCTCGCGCTGTTCATCTTGGTGCTCAACCCGATCGTGATCCTGTTCTCAACCAAGCTGGGCAAGCGGGTCAAGGAGCTCAAGAAGCGGGAGAATTCCGCCATCGAGGCCTTCCAGGAGGCGCTCGCCGAGACCCTGGATGCCCTGGCGCAGATCCGCGCCATGAACCGCGAGCGGCACTACCTGCGACGGGTGACCGAGCGCGCCGCCGACATCCGCACCCAAGCCGCGGCCTTCGCCTGGAAGTCGGACGCCATGAACCGCATCTCCTTCTTCGTCTTCCTGGCCGGGTTCGACATTTTCCGCGGTCTGGCCATGCTGATGGTGGTGTTTTCCGACCTGAGCATCGGCGAGATGATGGCGGTGTTCGGCTATCTCTGGTTCATGATGAGCCCGGTGCAGGAGATCATCAACATCCAGTACGCCTGGTATGCGGCCAACGCCGCCCTGGGCCGGATCAATGCCCTGCTCGCCCTCAAACCCGTCGAGGAGGTCGCGGCGGGGACCAACCCCTTCGCCGGCCGGACCACGGTTGGGCTGCGCCTGGAGCGGGTGAGCTTCGCCTACGGCGACGGCGAGCGGGTGCTGGACGGGGTCGATCTCGAGATCGCGCCCGGCGAGAAGGTCGCTCTGGTGGGCGCCTCGGGCGGTGGCAAATCGACCCTGGTGCAGGCCCTGCTCGGGCTCTACCCCTTGCTGAGCGGGCGCATCTACTACGGCGACACGCCGGTGGAGGCGATCGGCTGGTCGACGGTGCGCGAGAACGTCGGTGTGGTCCTGCAGCATCCCGTGTTGTTCAATGCCAGCGTGCGGGAGAACCTGACCATGGGCCGCGAGTTCGACGACGCCCGGCTATGGCAGGCGCTGGAGATCGCTCAGCTGCGCGAGACGGTGGCGGAGATGCCCGCGGGGCTCGAAACCCTGATCGGCAAGGGCGGCGTGCGGCTTTCGGGCGGCCAGCGCCAACGCCTGGCCATCGCCCGCATGGTGCTGACCGAGCCCAAGGTGGTCATCCTCGACGAGGCCACCTCGGCCCTGGACACCGAGACCGAGCGGGCGGTGCACCAGGCCCTGGCAGAATTCCTGCGCGGCCGCACCACGCTCATCATCGCCCACCGGCTTTCCGCCGTGCGCCAGGCCGACCGCATCCTGGTGTTCGAAAACGGCCGCATCGTCGAAGAAGGCGACCACGACAGCCTCATGGCGCAGGCGGGTCTCTATCACAAGCTCTATGCGCACGCCTGAGGCGGGGTAGACCGGCCACTAGACGCCGAGCAGCCCCAGGACCTCGCTCTCGAAGGCGGCCGCACGGCTGGCGGAGGCCACCGCCGCCACCAGTTTCTTGGCCTCGGCGACCGCCTCGCTGAAGGCAGGGGGTGTCTTGTGCCGCGCGGATGCGCTGCAGGACGGGTGACTGCTCGCCGACGATCGGTGTCAGATAGGTCAGCGCGTGTTGGCGCGCTGCCTCCAGTCTCGACGTGCTGATCAGGGCCAGGGCATCGGCGACGTTGGTCTTTGCGGCCGTTGTGCCACCGGCACTGACCAGACCGATGTAGCCCTCGTCCCACAGGTACTGGACGATGGCCTCCAACTCCGTGCAATTGGGGAGTTGTGTTGACAGGGTCGCCAGCGACACGTTGTCGGCCACCATGAACAGCACCTGCCGTTGCTTGGGCTTGAGGGCATGCTGGCTGCCGATCAGCTCGGCGCGCCCTTTCTCCGTCCGTGAGAAACACAGCGCCTTGTCCATCCTCGCATCCTCAGATCGTCGTTTAGGCGTAATATCGGACTCTGACACGCCGGCTTTAACCGACAGGCATGCGACGGGGTTTCACGTGAAACAGTTGGAGCCCGCGACGGCTTCGCGTATGATTGCTGCCTTTTTCGGGCCTGGCAGATAAGCCCATGATTTTTCCTGAGAAATTCGGTGTCATCGTGGTCGGCGGCGGCCATGCCGGGACGGAGGCGGCCCTGGCCAGCGCGCGCATGGGGGTCAAGACCCTGCTGCTCACACACAACATCGAGACCCTGGGGGCGATGTCCTGCAATCCCTCGATTGGCGGCATCGGCAAGGGGCACCTGGTCAAGGAGGTCGATGCCCTGGGTGGGGCCATGGCCATCGCCACCGACGAGGCGGGTATCCAGTTCCGCATCCTCAATGCCTCCAAGGGGCCCGCCGTACGCGCCACGCGGGCGCAGGCCGACCGCAGCCTCTACAGGCAGGCGATCCGCCGGCGGCTGGAGAACCAGCCGAACCTGACCCTGTTTCAGCAGGCGGTCGACGACCTGGTGCTGGAGGGCGAGCGCGTGAGCGGTGTGCGCACCCAGCTCGGCATCGTCTTTCATGCCCGCGCCGTCGTGCTCACCACCGGCACCTTCCTCGCCGGCCGCATCCACGTGGGACTGGAGAACTTTGCCGCCGGGCGCATGGGCGACCCGCCCTCGGTGAGCCTGGCCGCGCGGCTCAAGGAACTGGCGCTGCCGGTGGGCCGGCTCAAGACCGGCACGCCGCCGCGCATCGACGGGCGCAGCATCGACTTCTCGGTGATGACCGAACAGCCGGGCGACGATCCGCCGCCGGCGTTCTCCTTTATGGGCGATCGGTCCATGCACCCGCGCCAGCTGCCCTGCTGGATCACCCACACCAACGAGCGCACCCACGAGATCATCCTCGGGGGGCTTGACCGCTCGCCCCTGTACACCGGGGTGATCGAGGGGGTGGGGCCGCGTTATTGCCCCTCCATCGAGGACAAGGTCAAGCGCTTCGCCGACAAGACGGCGCACCAGATCTTCCTGGAGCCTGAGGGGCTCAACACCAACGAGTACTACCCCAACGGCATCTCCACCAGCCTGCCCTTCGACGTGCAGCTCGCCCTGGTGCGCTCGATCCGCGGTCTCGAGCATGCCCACATCCTGCGACCCGGCTACGCCATCGAGTACGACTACTACGACCCGCGCGGCCTGAAACCGACGCTGGAGACCAAGGCCATCAAGGGACTGTTCTTCGCCGGCCAGATCAACGGCACGACCGGCTACGAGGAGGCGGCGGCGCAGGGCCTGCTCGCCGGCATCAACGCCGCCCTGCAGGTGCAGGGGCGCGAGGGTTGGTGGCCGCGCCGCGACGAGGCCTACCTGGGCGTCCTGGTCGATGATCTGATCACGCGCGGCGTGTCCGAGCCCTATCGCATGTTCACCAGCCGCGCCGAGTATCGCCTGAGCCTGCGCGAGGACAACGCCGACCTGCGTCTGACCGAGATCGGCCGCCGCCTGGGCGTCGTGGACGACGCGCGTTGGGCGCGCTTTGAGGCCAAGCGCGAGGCCATCGCCCGCGAGACCGAGCGGCTGAAATCCACCTGGGTGAACCCCAACGTGCTCGCCGCCGCCGAGGCCACGCGGGTGCTGGGGCAACCGATCGAGCGGGAACATAGCATGTTCGACCTGCTGCGCCGGCCGGGGGTGAGCTATGCCGCCCTCATGACCCTGCCGGGGGCCGGGCCGGGCGTTACCGAGACCGAGGTGAGCGAACAGGTGGAGATCGCCGCCAAGTATGCCGGCTATGTGGCCCGCCAGCAGGAGGAGATCGCCCGCATGCGCCAGCACGAGGATACGCGGCTACCGGAGGACCTCGACTACATGCAGCTCAGCGGCTTGTCGATCGAGGCGCGCCAACGCCTGAGCCAGGTGCGCCCGACCACCCTGGGGCAGGCGGCGCGGGTGCAGGGGATTACGCCGGCGGCGATCTCGGTACTGCTCGTGCACCTGAAGAAAAACGAACTGCCCCGGAAAAAGACGGCATGAGTCTGCGGGCTGAGCTCGAGGCCGGGCTGGCACGGCTGGGCCTTTCCCTCGACGCGCCGCGCGTCGAGGCGTTGCTGGCCTATCTGGACCTCATGGCGAAGTGGAACCGTGTCTACAACCTCACCGCCATCGCCGATCCCCAGCGCATGCTGAGCCACCATCTGCTCGACAGCCTGGCCGTGCTGCCGCACATCGATGCCGGGCGGCTGCTCGATGTCGGCAGCGGCGCGGGGCTACCCGGCATCCCGCTGGCACTGGCGCGTCCGGAGCTCGAGGTGACGCTGCTCGAGGCCAGCCAGAAAAAGGCCGCCTTTCTGCAGCAGGCGGCGATCGAGCTCAAACTGGACAACGTCGAGGCGGTGCATGCGCGTGCCGAGGACTACCGGCCGCGCTCGCCCTTCCCGCGCATCATCTCGCGCGCCTTCAGCGAACTCGCCGACTTCGTGCGCCTGACCGCGCACCTGCTGGCCGAGGGGGGCCGCTGGCTGGCGATGAAAGGCCTCTATCCGCAGGCGGAGATCGGGCGGCTTGAGGGCGCGCGGGTCATCGAGGTGGTGCGCCTGGCGGTGCCGGGCCTCGACGCCGAGCGGCATCTGGTCATCCTGGAGCGCGCATGACCCGGATCCTGGCGATCACCAACCAGAAAGGCGGCGTGGGCAAGACCACCACGGCGGTGAACCTGGCGGCAAGCCTGGCCCAGTATGGGCAGCGCGTGTTGCTGGTCGATCTCGACCCGCAGGGCAACGCGACCATGGGCAGCGGCATTGACAAGCGCGGCCTCGAACGGACCGTCTATCAAGTCCTGCTGGGCCAGGCCAAGGGGCAGGAGGTGATCCAGCCCTCGCCGCGCGGCGGCTTCGACGTGCTGCCGGCCAACCGCGACCTGGCCGGCGCCGAGGTGGAGATGGTGGGCCTGAAACAGCGCGAGAGCCGGCTCAAGGACTGCCTGCTCGCGCTCGCCGGCCGCTACGACGTCATCCTGATCGACTGCCCACCGGCGTTGAACCTGCTCACCGTCAACGCCCTGGTGGCGGCGCAGGCGGTGCTGATCCCCATGCAATGTGAGTATTTCGCCCTGGAGGGGCTGTCCGACCTGGTCAACACGGTCAAAAAGGTCAAAGCCGGCCTCAACCCGACCATCGAGATCGAGGGGCTGCTGCGCGTGATGTATGACCCGCGCAACACTTTGGCGCAGCAGGTCTCGGAGCAGTTGAAGCGCCATTTCGGCGCCAAGGTGTTCGACACGGTGATCCCGCGCAACGTCCGCCTGGCCGAGGCCCCCAGCCACGGGCTCGCCGCCCTGGCCTACGACCGCGGCTCCAAGGGCGCCCAGGCCTATCTGCGCCTGGCCGAGGAATTCATCGCGCGCAGCCGCGCAAAGGAGACCGCATAACCATGGCGAAACCCAAAGGACTCGGTCGCGGGCTGGACGCCCTGTTGTCCAGCGCAGAAACCAAGGAAGGTGAGCGCTTGCTCACGCTGCCGGTCGAGAGCCTCGTGCCAGGCAAATACCAGCCACGCACCCGCATGGACGAGGAGGCCCTGCGCGAGCTGGCCGAGTCCATCCGCGCCCAGGGCCTGATGCAGCCCATCCTCGCCCGCCCCGTCAGCGGCGGGCATTACGAGATCATCGCCGGCGAGCGGCGTTGGCGGGCGAGCCAGCTGGCGGGGCTCACCGAGGTGCCGGTGCTGGTGCGCGAGGTCACCGACGACGCTGCGCTCAAGATGGCGCTGATCGAAAACATCCAGCGCGAGGACCTGAACCCGCTCGAGGAGGCGCAGGGTCTGCAGCGGCTGATCCAGGAATTCGGCATGACGCACCAGGCGGTGGCGGAATCGGTCGGACGCTCGCGGGTGGCGGTGACCAACACGCTGCGCCTGCTCAACCTGGCCAAGCCGGTGCAGGCCATGCTGCTGGAAGGCAAGCTGGAGATGGGGCACGCCCGGGCCCTACTGCCGCTGTCGGCGGCGCGGCAGACGGAGACGGCGCAGGAAGTGGCCCGCCGTGGGCTGTCCGTGCGCGAAGTGGAGCGTCTGGTCAGCCGCCTGCTCAACCCCCCGCCGCCGCGCAGCCCGCACAAGGATCAGGACGTCCTGCGCCTGGAGGAGGAACTGTCCGAGTCGCTCGGTACACGGGTCAGCATCAGCGCCAACCGCAAGGGCGCGGGTCGGGTAACCATAGAATTTTCTGATCTCGATCAGCTCGACAGCATCCTCAACCGGTTGCGCGACTAAACCGGCAGGCGGACGGGGTGCGATGAGGCCAGGCATGAGGGTTGGCGGCAACAACACAGACGGCCGCGCCGGACATCAACGCCTTTGATAATTGCATTAAAGGCCCTAATTCCTATATCATTATCGTCTAATGTTTTTTCTGGTGGCCCTGCAAGGCGTGGTCGTGTTGGTTACAGCCGTCGCGCTGGGTTACTGGAAGGGACCGGCGGCAGCGGGCGCGGCCCTCTACGGCGGTGCCGCGGCCCTGGCCAATTCGGCCCTGCTGGGGTGGCGGCACCGACAGGGTGAGCGCCAGATTCACAGTGATGCCGGCCGGCACCTGAGGTCGTTTTACCGCTCCAGCCTGGAGCGGATCGTCGTCGTCAGCGTCTGGCTGGGACTCGGGCTGGGAGGCTGGGGTCTGGAGCCGATGCCGATGCTGGCTGGGTTTGTCATCGGTCTGCTTGCATGGGTGATCGCGGCGGCGGGCCGTTTTGTTGCTTGGAAGTGATTGGGGACGCACTGCAAATGGCTGGCGAAGCGCACACCTCGGCGGACTACATCCGGCATCACCTGCAAAACCTGGCCTTTGGCCAGCGGCCCGATGGCACCTGGGGCCTGGCGCACAGCCCCGAGGAGGCCCAGGCGATGGGATTCTGGTCGCTGCATCTGGACACCCTGGGGGTGTCCATCGTCCTCGGGGTGCTCTTCCTCTATCTCTTCCGCAAGGCCGCGGTCAACGCCACCGCGGGGGTGCCGGGCCCCTGGCAGAATTTCGTCGAGTGGGTGGTGGAGTTCATCGACACCAGCGTGCGCGGCTCCTTCAGCGGCGGGCGCAACCTGCTGATCGCCCCGCTGGCGCTGACCATCTTCATCTGGATCTTTCTTTTGAACCTCATGGACCTGGTGCCGATCGACTGGATCCCCGGTCTGATGAGCGCCCTGGGTCTGCCTTACTTCAAACTGGTGCCCACCACCGACCCCAACGCCACCTTCGGCATGTCCATTGCCGTGTTCCTGCTGGTGCTGTACTACAGCTTCAAGATCAAGGGCGTCGGTGGCTTCGCCGCAGAGCTCGCGTTGCACCCCTTCGGCAAGTGGGGGATGCCGGCCAACCTCTTCCTCGAGCTCATCAACCTGATCGCCAAGCCGGTCTCGCTGGCGCTGCGTCTCTTCGGCAACCTCTACGCCGGCGAGATGATCTTCATCCTGATCGCCCTGCTCTTCAGCGCCGGCATCGGCTGGGGGGTGATGGCCGGCTTCCTGCAGTTGGGCTGGGCCATCTTCCACATCCTGATCATCACCCTGCAGGCCTTCATCTTCATGACGCTGACCATCGTCTACCTGGACATGGCGCATCAGGAACACCATTGACCGATTTTTCCCATCCACGACCTTAGACATAGGAGAACTCCAAATGGAAATGTCCCAAGCTCTGCTCTACGTTGCCGGCGCCATCATGATGGGTCTGGGCGCCCTGGGTGCCGCCGTCGGCATCGGCCTGCTCGGTGGCCGCTTCCTGGAGGGTGCGGCGCGCCAGCCCGAACTGATCCCGATGCTGCGCACCCAGTTCTTCATCGTCATGGGTCTGGTCGACGCGCTGCCCATCATCGCGATCGCCATCTCGCTGTACATCATCTTCGCGGTCGCCGCCTGAGTTCGCCCCGCTCGCACCGGAGGCTTGAACGATGAACATCAATGCCACGTTGATCGGGCAGTCGATCACCTTCGCGGTCTTCGTGTGGTTCTGCATGCGCTACATCTGGCCGCCCATCGTCAACGCCCTGGAGACGCGTCGTAAGCAGATCGCCGACGGGCTGGCGGCGGCCGAACGCGGCCGGCACGAGCAGGAGCTGGCGGCCAAGCGCGCCGCCGAGACCCTGCACGAGGCCAAGGTCAAGGCCGCCGAGATCATCGGTCAGGCCGAGAAGCGCGCCGCGCAGATCATCGACGAGGCCAAGGCCGCGGCCAAGGCCGAGGGGGATCGGCTGCTCGCCGCCGCCCAGGCCGAGATCGAGCAGGAGGCACATCGCGCCCGCGAGCAGCTGCGTGCCCAGGTCGCCGCCCTGGTGGTGGCCGGCGCCGAGAAGGTCCTGCGCCGCGAGGTCGATGCCAAGGCGCACGCCGAGCTGCTCGAAGCCATTGCCAAAGAGATCTGATCATGGCCGAGCTGACCACCTTGGCCCGTCCCTACGCCGAGGCCGTCGCCCGCCTCGCCAAGACAGGCAGCGGCTGGACCGCCTGGTCCGACATGCTCGCCCTGCTCGCGGCCGTGAGTCAGGACGCGCAGATCGCCGCCCTGGCCGAGCACCCGGAGGTCAACCAGGAGCAGCTCCTGCAGGTCCTGCTGGCCGTCTGCGGCGACCGGCTGAACGCCGAAGGGGCCAACCTGCTGCGCCTGCTCGTCGAGAACAAGCGTCTTGCCGCCCTGCCCGAGATCGCCCGTCTGTTCGAGGAGATGCGCGCGGCCGAGGAGGGTGTGCTGGAGGCGCGCATCGTCACCGCCTACGAACTGACCCCACAGCAGCTCGCCGAGCTCGTCAGCCGTCTGGAGGCCCGCTTCGGCCGCAAGGTCCAGGCCACGCAGGAGGTCGACCCCTCCCTGATCGGCGGGGTCATCATCCACGCCGGCGACGAGGTCCTGGATGCATCGGTGCGCGGCCGCCTGGCTGAGCTGGCCGCCACCCTCACCGCTTAATCAAGCGTATTTGGAGTGCCTATGCAACTCAATCCTTCCGAAATCAGCGAGCTCATCAAAGCCAAGATCCAGGGCCTGGAGGTGGCGGCCGAAATGCGCACCCAGGGCACCGTGGTCTCCGTCACCGACGGCATCGTGCGCATCCATGGTCTGAGCGAGGTCATGCAGGGGGAGATGCTGGAGTTCCCCGGCAACACCTACGGCATGGCCCTGAACCTGGAGCGCGACTCGGTCGGCGCGGTGGTGCTCGGCGAATACGAGCACATCACCGAGGGTGACACGGTTAAGTGCACCGGCCGCATCCTCGAGGTGCCGGTGGGCGACGCCCTGGTGGGTCGCGTGGTCGACGCCCTGGGCCGGCCGATCGACGGCAAGGGGCCGATCCAGTACAGCGCCACCTCGCCCATCGAGAAGATCGCCCCGGGCGTGATCGCCCGCCAGTCGGTGTCGCAGCCGCTGCAGACGGGTCTTAAGGCGATCGACGCCATGGTGCCCATCGGCCGCGGCCAGCGCGAGCTGATCATCGGTGACCGCCAGACCGGCAAGACCGCGGTGGCGGTGGACACCATCATCAACCAGAAGGGCACGGGCGTCATCTGTATCTACGTTGCGGTCGGTCAGAAGGCCTCCTCGGTGGCCAACGTGGTGCGCAAGCTCGAGGAGCACGGCGCCATGGCGCACACCATCGTGGTGGCGGCCAACGCCTCCGATCCCGCCTCGATGCAGTTCATCGCCCCCTACGCCGGCTGCACCATGGGCGAATACTTCCGCGACCGTGGCCAGGACGCCCTGATCGTCTACGACGACCTGACCAAGCAGGCCTGGGCCTATCGCCAGATTTCGCTCCTGCTGCGGCGCCCGCCCGGCCGCGAGGCCTATCCGGGCGACGTCTTCTACCTGCACTCGCGTCTGCTCGAGCGCGCCGCGCGGGTGAATGCCGACTACGTGGAAAAGATGACCAATGGCGCGGTCAAGGGCAAGACCGGCTCGCTCACCGCGCTGCCCATCATCGAGACCCAGGCCGGCGACGTCTCCGCCTTCGTGCCCACCAACGTGATCTCCATCACCGATGGCCAGATCTTCCTGGAGACCGACCTGTTCAACGCCGGCATCCGCCCCGCCATCAACGCGGGTCTGTCGGTGTCGCGGGTGGGCGGTGCGGCGCAGACCAAGGTGATCAAGAAGCTGGGCGGCGGTGTGCGCCTGGCGCTCGCCCAGTACCGCGAGCTGGCGGCCTTCGCCCAGTTCGCCTCGGATCTGGACGAGGTCACGCGCAAGCAGCTCGAGCGCGGCAAGATGGTCACCGAGCTCATGAAGCAGGGCCAATACGCGCCCATGACCGTGGCAGAGATGGCGGTGACCCTGTTCGCCGTCAACCGCGGCTACCTCGACGACGTCGATGTCAAGCGCGCGCTCGCCTTCGAGGCGGCGCTGCAGTCGCACATGAAGGCCAAATACAAGGCGGTGCTGGATAGAATCGAGGAGACCAAGGACCTCGACGCCGAGACCGAGAAGCAGCTGGCCGCCGCCATCGAGGACTTCAAGGCCTCCGCCGCCTACTGACGAGCACGCGCCATGGCAGCCGGCAAAGAGATCCGCACCAAGATCAAGAGCGTGGAGAACACGCGCAAGATCACCAAGGCCATGGAGATGGTGGCCGCCTCCAAGATGCGCCGCGCCCAGGACCGGATGAAGGCAGCGCGTCCCTATGCCGAGAAGATCGGCCGCGTGGTGGCGCACTTCAGCCAGGCCCACTCGGAGTACAAGCACCCCTGCACCATCGCGCGCGAGACGATCAAGCGCGTGGGGCTCATCCTCATCACCACTGACAAGGGCTTGTGCGGCGGACTCAACACCAATGCGCTGCGGCTGGCCATCAATAAGATGAAGGCCTGGCAGGGCGAGGGCATCGACTGCGACGTCACCGTGATCGGCAACAAGGGCTTCGGCTTCATGCAGCGGGTGGGTGCGAACATCGTCTCGCACCTGACCGGCCTCGGCGACACGCCGCACCTCGAGAAGCTGATCGGCCCGGTGCAGGTGATGACCGATGCCTACAAGGCCGGCCGCATCGACGCCCTGTACATGATCTACAGCCGCTTCATCAACACCATGCGGCAGGAGCCCGCCTTCGTGCAGGTGCTGCCCCTCACCCCCGAGGCGGCGATGGAGAAGCGCGAAGAGCATTGGGACTACATCTACGAGCCCGAGGCCCGCGCGGTGGTCGACGCGCTGATGATCCGTTACATCGAGGCGATCATCTACCAGGCGGTGGCGGAGAACATGGCCTGTGAGCAATCGGCGCGCATGGTGGCGATGAAGGCCGCCTCGGACAACGCCAAGAACGTGATCGAGGAGCTGAAGCTGGTCTACAACAAGACCCGGCAGGCGGCGATCACCCAGGAGCTGTCCGAGATCGTGGCCGGCGCCTCGGCCGTCTGACCGCGGACGTGCGCACAAAGGATTCAAACTTGTTAGGGACTAAGCGATGAGCGAAGGAAAGATCGTACAAATCATCGGCGCCGTGGTGGACGTGCAGTTCCCGCGTGGGGCCATGCCCAAGGTCTATGACGCCATCAAGTTGGATGAGCCGCCGCTCACCTTCGAGGTGCAGCAGCAACTCGGCGACGGCGTGGTGCGCACCATCGCCCTGGGCTCCACCGATGGGCTCAAGCGCGGCATGACGGTGCGCAACACCGGCCATCCCATCACCGTGCCCGTGGGCAAGGCGACCCTGGGCCGCATCATGAATGTGCTGGGAGAGCCGGTGGACGAGGCTGGCCCCGTCGAGTCCGAGCACCACTGGCCCATCCACCGCAAGGCCCCGGCCTATGCCGATCAGGCCGCCGCCGTGGAGCTGCTGGAGACCGGCATCAAGGTCATCGACCTCATCATGCCCATCGCCAAGGGCGGCAAGGTGGGTCTGTTCGGTGGCGCCGGCGTGGGCAAGACCGTGACCCTGATGGAGCTGATCCGCAACATCGCCGTCGAGCACTCCGGCTATTCCGTCTTCGCCGGCGTGGGCGAGCGCACCCGCGAGGGTAACGACTTCTACCACGAGATGAAGGAAGGCGGCGTGCTCGACAAGGTGGCCCTGGTCTACGGCCAAATGAACGAGCCGCCGGGCAACCGTCTGCGTGTGGCCCTGACGGGCCTCACCATGGCCGAGTTCTTCCGCGACGAAGGCCGCGACGTGCTGCTGTTCATCGACAACATCTACCGCTACACCCTGGCCGGTACCGAGGTCTCGGCGCTGCTCGGCCGCATGCCCTCCGCCGTGGGTTACCAGCCCACGCTCGCCTCGGAGATGGGGGCGCTACAGGAGCGCATCACATCGACCAAGACGGGGTCCATCACCTCCTTCCAGGCGGTCTATGTGCCAGCGGACGACCTGACCGACCCCTCGCCCGCCACCACCTTCGCCCACCTCGACGCCACCCTGGTGCTGTCGCGCCAGGTGGCGGAGTTGGGCATCTACCCGGCGGTGGACCCGCTCGACTCCACCTCGCGCATCCTCGACCCCTTGGTGATCGGCGAGGAGCACTACAGCGTGGCGCGTCAGGTGCAGGCCACGCTGCAGCGCTACAAGGAGCTGCGCGACATCATCGCCATCCTCGGCATGGACGAGCTCTCCCCCGACGACAAGCTGATCGTCGCCCGCGCGCGCAAGATCCAGCGCTTCCTGTCGCAACCCTTCTTCGTCGCCGAGGCCTTCACCGGCGCCCCCGGCAAGTACGTGCCGCTCAAGGACACCATCGCCGGCTTCAAGGCCATCGTCGCCGGCGAGTACGACCACCTGCCCGAGCAGGCCTTCTACATGGTCGGCACCATCGAAGAGGCGGTCGAGAAGGCGAAAACCATACAGTGAGGCTGTGGGCCAAGGGGTGGGGCGGCGTGTCGGCCACCCCCTCCGGCGCCCCATGCCTGACCGGAGTCAACCATGGCAATGACCATACATGTGGACATCGTGAGCGCCGAGGCGTCGATCTACTCGGGGCTGGCGGAGTTCGTCGTGGTGCCGGCGGAGATGGGCGAGGTCGGCATCTATCCGCGTCACGCGCCCATGATCACCCGCATCAAGCCGGGATCGGTGCGCATCAAGGCGCCGGACCGCGAGGAAGAGGACCTGATCTTCGTCTCCGGCGGCATTTTGGAGGTGCAGCCCGGGGTGGTCACCATCCTGTCAGACACCGCCATCCGCGGCGCCGACCTCGACGAGGCGCGGGCGCTGGAGGCCAAGCGCGCGGCCGAGGAGGCCATGCGCGACCGTTCCTCCGCCATGGACTATGCCAAGGCCCAGGCGGAACTCGCTGAGGCCATCGCCCAGCTCGCCGCCATCCAGAAGCTGCGCAAGAAGGGGCGCTGAGCGCGCTGGCGAAGGGTCGTTCTCGCAAGCCTTTACGCCAAGAGCCCCATTCCGTGTTCGACCCGCCCAAAGCCGCTGCCTGGCTTGCTGCTTTGGTTATCGCGCTATTGGGGCTTTCTGCCTTAGGCGGAGAGCACCCCATATTCGACGCCCACATCCACTACAGCCACGATGCCTGGGCAGACTACCCGGTCCCTGCGGCCATCGAGCGCCTGCGGGCGGGGGGGTGATGCGGGCGCTGGTGTCCAGTTCCAACGACGACGGCACACAGCAGCTCTACCAGGCCGCGCCCGAGCTGATCATCCCGGCCCTGCGCCCCTACCGCCAGCGCAGTGAACTCACCACCTGGACCCGAGACGAGAGCGTCCCCGGCTATCTCGAGTCGCGCCTGCGTCAGTACCGTTATGTGGCGATCGGTGAATTCCATGTCCACGGTGCCCAGGCCGACGCCCCCGTGGTGCGCCGCGTCCTGGCGCTCGCCCGGCAACACGGGCTGATGCTACATGTGCATGCCGATGCGGACACGCTCGAGCGCTTCTACCTGCATGATCCGTCGGCGCGCATCCTCTGGGCCCATGCCGGCTTCGAGGGGCCGGCGCGGGTGGCGGCCCTGCTGGAACGGCACCGCAACCTGTGGGCTGACCTGTCGATGCGCGGCGACATCGCAGCAGAGGGCAAACTGCGGCCGGACTGGCACAGCGTGCTGATCAAGCACCCGGACCGTTTCATGGTGGGCACTGACACCTATACCCCATCGCGCTGGGACCAGGTCGGCGCGCATGCCCGCTGGGCGCGCGGCTGGTTGGCGGATCTGCCGCAGGAGGTCGCCGAGCGCATCGCCTGGCGCAATGGTGAGGAAGTCCTCACCGCGGCCTTCATCGCCGTTTCAAACCGGCAGTCCGCGGAATCCGGCGCGCAGCCCCGTTAGCCCTCGCGGCGGTCGGTGTGCGCCACGGCTGCTGCCGAGCTTTTTTGCCCAGACCGGCCTGGATCTCCAGCGGATGATCGCGATACGGGTCACCCCCACGCAGCCAGACCCAGGCCGCCAGGAGGCCATAGACAGGTATAAAGAAGGGTCCCAGCCACTCGTATTGGCAGACGTGGGCGCGTTCGTGTTCGCGCCAGCGGTCGAGGCTGGCGGCATCGCGGGCGAGGATGACGTGCCCCAGGGTGACGGCTTGCGCCCAGGGGCGCAGGAGGCGATCCAGGCCGCCGCCATGGGCCTCGACAATCCGGCCGCGACGTTGTACGTGGCCACCCGCCAGCCCTGCCATGAGCAGGCCGAGCAGGGTGTAGGGCAGGGCCCATAACCAGGGGAGCATGAATCGCATGGGCGGCTGCACACAATCTGAATGTGGGTATAGGGCGATGATGCCTAGCTACATAAACATTGGAAGCTGCCGTTATACTAGGTCGAAAGCACACCCGTCGCCACCCGCTCCCATGAACGCCCCGCTGAATGTCGTCGTGCTGGCCGCCGGCAAGGGCACGCGCATGAAGTCCGCGCTGCCCAAGGTGCTGCACCCCCTGGCCGGTCGGCCGTTGCTCGCGCACGTGTTGGCCGCCGCCGACAGCCTGCGGCCGGAGCGCATCTGCGTGGTCTACGGGCATGGCGGCGAGGCCCTGCCGACAGCCATCGGGCGCGCGGACATCCTCTGGGTGCGGCAGGAGCCGCAGCTAGGCACCGGACACGCGGTGCAGCAGGCCGCCCCGCATCTGGACCCCGCGGCGGTGGTGCTCATCCTCTACGGCGATGTGCCGCTCACCCGCCCGGAGACGTTGCAGGAGATGGTACTGATCGCCCGAGAGGGGGCGATTGCCCTGCTGACCGTGCGACTGGCCGACCCCTCGGGTTATGGCCGCATCGTGCGCAATGCGCGTGGACAGGTCGAGCGCATCGTCGAGCACAAGGACGCCAGCCCCGAGGAACTGGCGATCAACGAGGTCAACACGGGGATCCTTTGTTTGCCCGCCGGCAAGCTGATGGGTTGGCTCACGCGGCTGACCAATGGCAATGCCCAGAGCGAATACTACCTGACCGACGTGATCGGCATGGCAGCGGCCGAGGGTGAGCGCATACTGCCCTGCCATCCCGCGGCGGAGTGGGAGGTGCTGGGGGTGAACAGCCGTCAGCAACTGGCAGAGCTCGAGCGTGTGTATCAACGTAACATCGCCGAGAGCCTGCTGGCCCAGGGGGTGACCCTCCTCGACCCCGCCCGTCTGGACGTGCGCGGCACGCTCGAATGCGGCCGCGACGTCGTGATCGATGTCGGCTGCATCTTCGAAGGACGTGTAAAACTGGGGGACGGCGCGAAAGTAGGCGCTTACTCCATGCTCAAGGACGTAGAGGTGGCGGAGGGCGTGGAGATCCTGCCCTTCTGTCATATCGAGGGGACCCGCATCGGCCGCGCCGCGCGCATCGGCCCCTATGCGCGGCTGCGCCCCGGCACCGATCTCGATGCCGAGACCCACATCGGCAACTTCGTCGAGATCAAGAACAGCCAGGTCGGTTTCAATTCCAAGATCAATCATCTGTCCTACGTGGGCGATGCCTATGTCGGGCGCAAGGTCAACATCGGCGCCGGCACCATCACCTGCAACTACGATGGCGCCAACAAGCACCGCACGGTGATCGAGGACGAGGCCTTCATCGGCTCCGATTCCCAACTGGTGGCGCCGGTCACCGTCGGCCGCGGGGCCACCCTGGGTGCTGGCACCACCCTCACCCGCGACGCCCCGCCCGGGGAACTCACCCTCTCGAGGGTGCGCCAGTTCACCATCCCCGGCTGGCAGCGGCCGAAGAAAACGGTCAAGGGTGAGGGCTGAGTCGAAACCCTGTTCAATGGCGGTGATCGACGATTCGATAGTGAGTGCTCACATACACCTACTTCAGGCACGCCTAACCCCCAACCCCTAACACCTAACCCCTCACCACTAACGGAGCTAGCCATGTGCGGTATCGTCGGCGCCATCGCCCAACGCAACGTCGTGCCCATCCTCATGGAGGGCCTGCAGCGGCTGGAGTATCGTGGCTATGACTCGGCCGGACTGGCCGTGCGGCTCAGCGACGGGCGGCTGGAGCGCATCCGCGCTGTGGGCAAGGTCGCCCGGCTGCGGGAACTGCTCGAAGAATCCCCCATCGTGGGGCCGCTGGGCATCGCCCACACGCGCTGGGCCACCCACGGCATGCCCGCCGAGCGCAACGCCCACCCGCACATGAGCGGCGAGAAGGTGGCCATCGTCCACAACGGCATCATCGAGAACCACGCCGAACTGCGTGAGGAACTGAAGACGCACGGCTACCGCTTCACCTCCGACACCGATACGGAAGTGATCGCTCACTTACTCGCTCACATCCTGGAGACGGAGAAGGACCTGCTGCGTGCGGTGCAGCGGGCGGTGAAACGCCTGGTCGGGGCCTATGCCCTGGCCGTGGTGAGCCCCACGGACCCGGAGCGCATGGTGGTGGCCCGTGTAGGCAGCCCGTTGGTGATCGGCCTGGGCCTGGGCGAGAACTTCATCGCCTCGGACGTCTTCGCCCTGTTGCCGGTGACCCAGCGCTTCATCTTCCTGGAAGAGGGGGACGTCGCTGAGATCAGCCGTGCGGGGGTGCGCGTATACGACGCCGTGGGGCGTGCGGTCGAGCGGCCCGAGCGCATCTCGCAATTGTCCGCCGCCACCGCCGACAAAGGGCCCTACCGCCACTACATGCTCAAGGAGATCTTCGAGCAGCCGGCGGTGATCAGCGAGACGCTGGAGGGCCGCATCCACAAGGGGCGGCTGCTGGAGGAGAGCTTCGGCCATGAGGCCAAGGCCCTGTTCGACCGCACCCAGGGCGTGCACATCATCGCCTGCGGCACCAGCTACCATGCCGGCCTGGTCGCCCGTTACTGGCTGGAGGAGGTGGGCGTGCCCTGCATGGTGGAGGTGGCGAGCGAGTACCGCTACCGCAAGGTGGTGGTGCCGCCGGGCACACTGTTCCTGTCCATCTCCCAGTCCGGCGAGACGGCCGACACCCTGGCGGCGCTGCGCGAGAGCCGCCGCCTGGGCTACATCGGCGCGATGACCATCTGCAACGTGCCGGAGTCCTCGCTCACGCGCGAGTCCGACGTGGCCCTGATGACCCGGGCGGGGCCGGAGATCGGCGTGGCCTCGACCAAGGCCTTCACTACGCAGCTCACTGCCTTACGCCTGCTCACCCTGGCGCTCGCCCGCCGCCGGGGCATGACCCGCGAGCAGGAGGCGGCCCTGGTCAACGAGCTGCATGCCCTGCCGCGCCAGGTGGAGGTGGTCCTGGAGTTGAACGATGCCATCCGCGCCATGGCCGAAGCCTTCGCCGACCGCAAGGACGCCCTGTTTCTCGGCCGCGGCTGCTTCTACCCCATCGCCCTCGAGGGGGCCCTGAAGATGAAGGAGATCTCCTACATCCACGCCGAGGCCTATCCGGCCGGTGAGCTCAAGCATGGTCCGCTCGCCCTGGTCGATGCGGAGATGCCGGTGATCTGCGCCCTGCCCAAGGATGCTTTGCTCGAAAAGCTCCTGTCCAACCTGCAGGAGGTGCGCGCGCGCGGTGGCGAGCTCTTCCTGTTCAGCGACAAGGAGGTGAAGATCGAGTTGGATCGCTACCAGAACCTCACCCTGTCCGATATCTACCCCTCCACCGCGCCCATCACCTACAGCGTCCCCCTGCAACTGCTGGCCTATCACGTCGCCGTGCTCAAGGGCACCGACGTTGACCAGCCGCGCAATCTGGCCAAGTCGGTCACGGTGGAATAGGTCCCATGGCGGTCATTGCGGTCTTCAACCAGAAGGGGGGGGTGGGCAAGACCACCACCACCCTCAACGTCGCGGCCGGCCTGGCCGTGCTCGGGCGCCAGCCGCTGATCCTCGACCTCGACCCGCAGGCGCACGTGAGCCTGGCCCTGGGGGTGCGCGGGGTGCCCTCGGAGGCCTGCATGTCCGGTTTCTTCCGCACCGGAAGGCCGCTCGCACACATGGTGCGGCCGCTGCGCAACGGGGTGCGCATCATCCCTGGCCACCCGGACCTGTCCAAGATCGACGCCCTGCTCGGCAGCACCCCGGGCGTCGCCGGCAAGCTCCGGCAGGGCCTGGCCGAGGGACAGCTCGCCTACGCCGGCCCGGTCCTGATCGACTGCGCCCCGGCCCTGGGCGTGCTCTCGCTCAACGCCCTGTTCGCTGCCGAGCGGGTGCTGATCCCGGTGACCGCGGACTTCCTCACCATCCAGGGTCTCAACCGTCTGGACATCGCCCTCAAGGTGCTGGAACAGCCGCTGCAGCGGCGGATCGAGCGGCGCGTGGTGCTGACCCGTTACGACGAGGCCAAGCCGCAGTGCCGCGAGGCCCTGGCCACGCTCAGGCAGAAATACGGCGAGGCCTTGTGCGAAACGCGCATCCCCGACGACCCGGCGCTGGCCGAGAGCCCGGCGCACGGTATGGACATCTTCGCCTACGCCGGTGACAGTCCGGGGGCACAGGCCTATCGCTTGCTCACCCTGGAGCTGCTGGACAAGGGTTTCTTTCAGTAGGCGAAAAACCCCGTCGCAGCCTCATTTTCAGCTGCCGCCCAAGACCTGACGGCATTGGACAGCGAGACCGATACGCACTGGGTCACGATGGCGGGGAGAGCATCCGCTGCGGTCCACATCCTGAGTCATCCCATACAACTGCGCCCTCGCGCACTGGCCCAGCACAGCCCGGACCTGCCGCGACCGCTTGAGTAGGGTAGCGGTCTGTCCGCTTCATAGAGGAATCTCGGCGAGAAAGGCCCCTGTGAGGACAAGGCCATTGACACATTCCAATAGTCGTTAGATCATTCGCAAATGAACAAACGCCAGACCAAAGACCTTCTCTACGCCCAGGTCGCCCGCATCGGCAAGGCGGTGTGCAGCCCCAAGCGGCTGGAGCTGATCGAGCTGCTGTGTCAGGGCGAGATGACGGTGGAGCGGCTGGCGGCGGAGGCCGAGATCTCGGTCAAGCTGGCCAGCGCCCACCTCAAGGAGCTGCGCATGGCGCACCTTGTGGAGACCCGCAAGGTGGGCAAGTACGTCTATTACCGCCTGACTGACGCCAGTGTGGCGGATTTCTGGGTGGCGATCCGCACGCTGGCCGAGGCGCGCTTGTTGGAGCTGCGGGCAGCGCTGGCCAACCTGGCCACCCATGCCGACGAGCTTCAGCCCATGAGCCGGGAGGCGCTGCTGCGACAGGCGCGCAAGGGCGAGGTGGTGGTGCTGGACGTGCGTCCCGAGGCCGAGTACGCCGCCGGCCACCTGCCCTATGCCCGGTCACTGCCGCTGAGCGAGCTGCAACAGCGCCTTGCCGAACTGCCGCGCGACAAGCCTGTGGTCGCCTACTGCCGCGGGCCGTTCTGCCTGATGGCCAAGGAGGCGGTGGAGCTGCTGAGCCAGCAGGGCTACGCCGCCACCCGCTTGGAGGATGGCGTGGCCGAATGGCGGGCCCACGGCCTGCCCGTGGTGACCGGGTCGTGAACGTCTGACCGCAGTGCCGGCCTTCGCGCGCGGCGTGCCGACGCAGGCGTCATGGCCGGGTAGGTTTTGTTTTGCGAATACCAAGAGGAGAAGCGCATGTTTTTCCGCCAACTGGCCACCAAAGAGGCCACCCTGTCCTATCTCTTCGGCTGCGGCTCCTGCCATGTGGCGGTGGCTGTGGACCCGGTGCTGGGTGACGAGGACTGGTTCCTGGTCGAGGCCGAGCGCCAGGGGGTGAAGATCACCCAAGTCATCGACACCCACGTGCACGCCGACCACTACTCCGGCGGCCGCGCCCTGGCAGAGCGATGCGGCGGTGTCTATTGCCTGCACGAGGCCAATGCCGGACGCGTGGGCTTCCCCTTCGAGCCCCTGCGGGACGGTCAGCGCATCGAGGTGGGCAATGTCGGCATCGAGGTGCTGCACACCCCCGGCCACACGCCGGATTCGGTCTGTCTGCTGGTCACCGACCGCCGCCGGGGCGAGGCGCCCTGGTTCGTGCTCACCGGCGACACCCTGTTCGTCGGCGCCGTGGGCCGGCCGGACCTCGCCGGCCGGGAACGCGAGATGGCCGGGCAGCTCTGGGACAGCCTGCAGGCGAAGTTGCTGACTCTGCCCAACGAGGTGGAGCTCTATCCGGGTCACGTGGCGGGCAGCGTGTGCGGCGCCGGCCTATCCGGCAAGCCGGCGTCCACCCTGGGCTTTGAGAAGCGCTGGAACCCCATGTTGTCCCTGGCGCGCGACGCCTTCGTCGAGGCCCTCACACGCGAGCTCCCGCCACGCCCGGCGGAGATGGCGCGCATGGTGGCGTTCAACCTGGGCCAGGGCGTATGACACTCGCGCGGGAGGTGGCGGAGTACCGCTATGGGATCCGCCACAATTTCGCCCAGTTCACGCACCAGCTGGTGCAGGTGTTCTTCGTCGGGCTCACCATCGGCATGTTCCGCACCGTGGTGCCGGCCCTGGCCGAGACCGAGTTCGGCGTGGCCAAGGGCTCGTTCATGATGCTGATGGCCTTCGTCACCGCCTTCGGCTGCGTCAAGGGCGCGCTCAACTTCGTCGCTGGGCGGCTGTCGGAGCGCATCGGCCGCAAGCGGGTGCTGTTGATCGGTTGGCTAGTCGCGCTGCCGATCCCATTCATGATCCTCCATGCCCCGAGCTGGGACTGGATCGTCGCGGCGACGGTGCTGCTCGGCGTCAATCAGGGGCTGACCTGGTCCATGACGCAGACGGCCAAGCTGGACCTCACCACCGCCAACCAGCGTGGCCTGACCATTGGGCTTAACGAGTTCTCCGGCTACTTCGGTGTCGCCGTGGCGGGTATCGTCACCGGCTACCTCGCCACTGCCTTCGGGCCGCGCGAGGGCCTGCTGGTTTTCGGCCTGACGGTGATCGCCACCGCCGGGCTGCTGACGCTCGTCTGGGTGAAGGACACCCTGCCCTGGGCGCACGCCGAAGGCCGCCGTCATGTCGCCGGCCGGATGAGCGGGCCGCGGCCGCGCTATCCGACCAACATCGCTGACCACCCAAGCACCTGGGAGGTCTTTGCCCTCATGTCCTGGCGCGATGTCCGCATGGCCGCCATCAGTCAGGCCGGCCTAGTGGAAAAGTTCGTCGATGCGCTGGTCTGGGTGTTCTTTCCCGTCTACCTCTACCAGCAGGGCCTGAGCCTCGCCGGCATCGGCTGGGTGGTCGGCGTCTACGGCTTCGTCTGGGGCGTGGCGCAGTTCTTCACCGGCCACTGGTCCGACCGTGTCGGCCGCAAGCGCCCCATCGTCGCCGGCATGTGGCTGTGCGGCGGCGGTGTGGTGCTGGTGCTGTTGGGCGAGGGCGAGCTGTGGTGGTCGTTTGCCGCGGCGGTGATGGGCCTGGGCATGGCGCTGCTCTATCCCACCCTCTCAGCCGCGGTCTCCGACATCGCCCACCCCAACTGGCGCGGTTCGGCGATCGGCATCTACCGCTTCTGGCGCGACCTGGGCTACGGCATCGGCGCGCTGCTGCTCGGGGCGGTCGCTGCCGGGTTCGGCGGCCTCGAGGCGGGCTTCTGGTTCACCGCCGCCGCCATGTTCGTTTCCGGTCTCGTCGTCCTGCTGGCCTGCGCCGAGACCCACCCACGGCTCAACCCGGCCGTTTGATCCACTACGTCAAGGAATCGGAATCCCATGAAGAAAACCCTCAAGTCCCTAATCATCGACGCCCACAGTCGTGCCAGTCGGGCGGCCCGTCGTTGAGACCGGCCCCTCCAGGCTCGTCTTCTAGCCTCGGGTCTGCTCCAGCTTGGGCTCGGACGCGGGGGGCTTCATCTCCTCCAGGGCCCGGTCCAGGTCCTTCTGGATCATCTCCATCATCTGCCGTACCGCCGCGTTGCCCTTGCGCATGAGGCGTTCCTGCACCCGGGCGAGGGTGTGCGCCAATTCGGGCGGCATGCGGTAGGGCTCGCCCTTGAGCGAGGCGATCATGGCATCGCGCAGGTAGTCGAACATGAGCCGCATCTCCGCCTCGGTGAGGAAGGCGCTGAAGGGCAGCCCCTCGGCCTGCGGCAGGTTGGGGCTTGTGGGGGGTGGACCCTCCTGCGCCTGCGCACCGGCTGTCGCCAGGGCAAGGCTCAAGAGCAGGACAGGGATGACTCTGGGCATGGCAATCCTCCGGACGTGGCGGCTGTCGAACCCGACGCCTCCTCACGGGGGCCGGGATCGGTGACCACGTTTTAACCTAAAAACCTCAGTTGAACGCGGCCGAAAGGCGGCCGCGTAGCGGTCTCACCTTATGGGTGTGGGCAATCGAAGGCAGAATCGTGTGCATCGTCAGACCCTTACAAGACCAAAGGAGCGGTCAACTGAGGTTTGTAGGTTTAACCATAGCGCATGTGACAGGCAGACAGAAGCCGGGGTCTGCCGTGTCAGGCAGGCGGCTGCAACCGTGCGTTGATCAAGGCGACCGGATCAAGCACCTCCACATGACCACGCCCCAGGCGCACCCAGCCGTGTTCCTCGAACTGCTTGAGCAGGCGGGAGACGATCTCGCGCACGCTGCCGAGCTCCTGGGCGATGGCCTGGTGTGACAGCGCAATGTGCGGGCCACGCTCCACCAGCCAGGCGGCCAGCCGCTCGTCCAGGCGGTGGAAGGCCACCTCCTCGACCAGCTGCATGAGGCCGGCGATGCGTTCGCCATAGAGGTGGAAGAGCATCTGCCGGAAGGGGGGGGCGCCTCCGTGAGCTGCAGGAACGTGGGTCGCGGCAGGGTGGCCAGGTGCAGGGGTTCGACTGCCACGCCGGTGGCCGGGTAGTCGTCACCGCCCAGCAGACAGCTCAAGGTGACGATGCAGATCTCGCCCGGCAGCACGCGGTACAGGCCGATCTCGCGTCCGGCCTCGCTGCGCTTGCTGACCCGTATGCTGCCCTCCAGCACCAGCGGTAGGGCCTGACAGGGGGCGCCGGTGTCGAACAATAGGGTGCCGGCGGGTACCCGGACCCATTGCAGGCGGCGCTCCAGTTCCACGGCGAGCGAGGGTGGCAGGTCGGCGAGCGGCGGGAAGAGACGCCGCAGGCGCTCGGACGGATGTGCCTGGGCGTGGTTCATTCGTAGCGCAGGGCGTCGATGGGGGACAGCCGCGCCGCCTTGCGCGCCGGCCACCAGCCGAAGAAGATGCCCACCACGCTGGCGGAGGCCACCGCCAGGAGCACGGCGTGCGGCTGCAGGACGACCTCCCAGCCGGCGAAGTGGGTGAGCGCCAGGGTGCTGCCGAGCCCCAGGGCGACGCCGACGACCGAGCCGATGAGCGACAGGATCACCGCCTCGGTGAGGAACTGGCCGAGGATGTCGCGGCCACGCGCCCCCACGGCCAGGCGTATGCCGATCTCGCGTGTGCGCTCGGTCACCGACACCAGCATGATGTTCATGATGCCGATGCCGCCCACCAAGAGGCTCACGCCGGCCACCGCCGCAAGCAGGCTGGACAGCGTGCCGGAGGCGGCCTGTTCCGCCTCCACCACCTCGGACAGGTTGCGGATGTTGAAGTCGTCGTCCTGATCGGGCTGCAGGCGGTGGCGTTGGCGCAGCAGGGTGCGCACCTTGATCTCGGCTTCCTTCATGTCCACCCCGTCGGCCATCTTCACCGAGATGTGGCCGACCGTGCGGCTACGCCCCGGCCCGCCGCCCAGGACGCGGCTGCGCGCGGTGCTGATCGGCAGCAGGATGAGGTCGTCCTGATCGGTGCCGGAAAAGCTCTGGCCTTTGGCGGCGAGCAAGCCGACGATCTCGAAGGGCACGTTTTTGACGCGGATCACCTGGCCGGTGGGATCGGTGCCGCCGAACAGCATGTCGGCCACGGTCTGGCCCACCAGGGCGACCTTGGCGCCGGTGCGCACGTCGTTGTCGTCCAGCGCCCGGCCGCGGGCGATGCGCCACTCGCGGGCGATCAGCCACTCGGGGGTGACGCCGAAGACGACCGTGGACCAGTTCAGATTGCCGTGCACCACCTGGGCGGTGCCGCGCATGCCGGGGGCGGCGGCCAAGACGCCGGGCACCTCCTCGGCGATGGCGCGGGCGTCGCCCTCGGTCAGGGTGTTGCGAGTCCCTGTGCCCAAGCGCACCCCGCTCGCGGTCACGGTGCCGGGAAAGACGATCATGTGGTTGCTACCCAGGCTCTTCAACTGCTCCTGTACGGTGCGCTTGGCCCCCTCGCCCACCGCCAGCATGGTGATCACCGCCGCCACCCCGATGATGATGCCCAGGGTGGTGAGCGCGCTCCTCAGCTTGTTGGCGCGTAGCGCCCGCAGGGCGCTCACGGTGGTGTCGAACAGGTTCATGGCTGCGGCGGGGGGCTGAGGGGTGAGGGGTGAGGCGTGGCGGCGAGAAGGTCGGCGGCGCGGGCGGGGTTCTCCACCGGGCGGTCCTCGACGATGCGACCGTCGCGAAAGTGGATCACGCGCCGGGCGAAGGCGGCGATGTCGTGTTCGTGGGTGACCAGGACGATGGTGATGCCGCTCGCGTTGAGATCCTGCAGCAGGGCCATGAGCTCCAGGCTGGTGCGCGAGTCCAGCGCCCCGGTCGGCTCATCGGCGAGGATGAGCGGCGGCTCGTTGACTAGGGCGCGGGCGATGGCCACGCGCTGCTGCTGGCCGCCCGAAAGCTGACGCGGCAGATGCCGCTCACGCGTGGCGAGGCCGACGCGCGCGAGCTGGGCGCGGGCGCGCCGATGCCGCTCGGCGGCGGGCACGCGGGCGTAGATCAAGGGGAGTTCGACGTTTTCCAGGGCGGTGGCGCGCGGCAGCAGGTTGAAGCTTTGGAAGACGATGCCGATGCTGCGGTTGCGCACCGCCGCCAGACGGTCGGCGTCGCAGCGGGTGATGTCCTCGCCGGCGAGCCGGTAGCGGCCGGCATCGGGCCGGTCGAGACAGCCCAGCAGGTTCATGAAGGTGGATTTGCCCGAGCCCGAGGGCCCCATCACCGCGACGAATTCCCCCTGCCGGATGCTGAGGCTCACCCCCTGCAGGGCCGGCACGGTGACCTCGCCGACGCGGTATTCGCGCCGCAGATCGCTGACCTCGATCAGCACCTCACCTCTCACGCCTCACCCCTCACCGCTCACCCCATCACAGGCCGCCACCGAACGGCCGGGTCTGCCGTTTGGGTTTGGGTTCGGAACCCTCCTCGTAGCCCAGGATGATCTCGGTGCCATCCCGGATCTCACCGCGCAGGACCTCGGTCGCCCGGCCGTCGCTCACCCCCAGGCGCAGGGCGATGGGCTGGGGTCGGCCGTCCCGACCCAGGACCCAGACGCGGCCGGGGATACCCGGCCCCTCCTCGCGGTTGCGCACCTCCAGCTTGACCGGCGAGCCGTCCGGATTAAGCGGGCGGAAGCGCAGGGCCTCGTTGGGCACCATCAGCACGCGCTCCTTTTCCTCGGTGAGGATGCGCGCGTTGGCGGTCATGCCGGGCAGGAGCTTGCCGTCGGGATTGGCGGCGGTGGCCATGACGCTATAGGTGACCACGTTGTTGACGGTCTGCGGCGCTTTGCGGATCTCGGTGACCTGGCCGCTGAAGCGCTCGCCGGGATAGGCGTCGACGGTGAAGCGCACCTTTTGCCCGGGCCGCACGCGCCCCACGTCGGCCTCGTCGACGGCGATGTTGACCTCCATCTGCCGGAGATCCTGGGCGATAGTGAACAGCACCGGCGCCTGCAGGCTGGCGGCCACGGTCTGACCGACGTCCACGTTGCGGCTGATGACCACGCCATCGACCGGCGAGCGGATCACGGTGTGGGCGAGCTCCACCTGTGCCTGGCGCAGCAGGGCCTGACGCTGCGCCACCAGTGCCTCGGCGTTGTGGAGCTGGGCGCTCGCCACCCGAACACCGGCCTCGGCCAGGCGCACCTGCTCGCGTGCGGTCTCAAAGGCGGCTTGGGCGCTGTCGAGCTCCGCTGGGGAGATGAACTGCTCGCGCACCAGGGCCCGTTTGCGTTCAAGATTGCGGCCGGCGTCATCCAGGGCGATGCGGGCCTTGGCGAGCTCGGCCTGGCGCACGGTGAGGGTCTCGCGCGCCACCTGGGCGGCGCTCTCCGCAGCGCGCAGGTCGGCCTGGGCTTGGGCCACCCGGGTCTCGAAGGCGGCCGGGTCCAGACGGGCGATGACCTGACCCTTTTTCACCGGGGCATTGAAGTCCGCCAGCAGCTCGGCGATCTGGCCCGAGACCTGGGAGCCGACCTGCACGGTCACGAGGGCACCGAGCGTGCCGCTGGCGGAGACCGCCGCCGACAGCCGCCCTTCGGTCGCCTTGCCGAGCCGGTATTGTGGTTGCGGCGTCTTGTCCTGCCAGGGCTGCCAGGCCCAGAGGCCGGCGGCCGCCGCCGTGAGGAGCAGCAGAGGGGGCAGCCAGCGCTTGAGTGTGGCCTTGAGGTCCATGTTGCAAGTCCTGTACGACTGGGAGTTGAGCGAATGAGATTATGGAGCGGTGCGCCGCCTCATCGTTCCAGGCCGCTGCCACCGGCCAGGTCCAGGGTATGGCGCAGGCGCGCGCTCAGCTCGAACGGTGTGCGCGAGATCACCTCCTCGGGCACGCCGAACTTTTGCGTGAGTCGGCCATGATCCTCGAAGCCGTAGGAGACGATGAAAGGGTGCATGCCGGTGGCGATGGCGGCGAGATAATCGCGATGTTCGTCGCCGCAGACGTAGGCGCGCGCCGGGTTGATGCCCAGGCCCTCGCGCACCGCCCGGAAGTGCGGGGTCTTGGTCTCACCGAGGGGGACGCTGACCAGGAAGTCCATCGCATCGGTGTCGATGCCGTGCCGCCGGAAGAGCTGGCGCAGGGTCTCGGCGGGCTCCAGGGTGATGTTGCGCGTGACGACGCCCACATGGATGCCTTCGGCGGCAATGAGTGCGCTCACCAGCTCGGAGATCCCCGGAAACAGGCGGGCCTCGTCGCGATAGACCTCGGTCAGCGTGGCGATGAGCTGCCGGCGGCGCTGTTTGCCGAGCTGGCGCTTCAGGTTGGCCGGGAATTCCTTCAGCCCGCCCAGGTATTTGAAGAGGTGTCGCCGTTTCTGAAAGCGCGCCAGGTCGCCGATGGCCATGCCGTGATAGGCGAAGGTCCGCTCGATGGCGCTGAAGGCGTCGATGGTGGTGCCATCGGCGTCGAGGATGACGAGTCGTCCGGCGCTGGGATACATGGACAGTGGGCGGTGTAGGTCCATCGCCAGAGGTGCAAGCCGGGCTACGATACGCGAAGTGTAGCTTCAACCGGATGGGGTGGGCACGCGTTGGCGCTGGTGAGCCAGGGGTCTTGTTTCACATGAAACATGGGCGCTCGGACTAAGCTGGTGGTGGACCGACCACCGATTGCCGCGCCGACCGTGCCCGGCGAGCGGCCATTTGTCGCAGAAGTTTCACTTGACAATAGTGGGGGGGGGGGGGCCATAGGATCACGAAAAATCAGAAGCCGCTCACAGGGAGTTCCATGCCTTTCCGTCCGCCTGTCGTTCCCGGCCTGGCCGCCGCCTTGTCTTGTCTTGGCGTCCCGGCGTTCGCCGACCTGCCCCTTACCGTCGAAGACCTGATCACCGACCAAGGCAAGGTCAAGCTCGATCTCTCCTTCGCCTATGCCAACGTGGATCGCCAGGGGGTGTCCACCGGCGCGCCGATCGTCGTGCAGACCGGTCCCGCCTCGTTCGTCACGATCCCGACCGCCATCGGCACGAGTATCGGCAACTCGGACACCCTCGTCGGCACCGTCGGGCTGCGCTACGGGCTGACCGCCAAAACGGAGATCTACACGCGCGCCAGCGGCCTGACTTCCAGCCAGCGCACGAGCGGCCTATCGGGCACGTCTTCCAGCAGAGAGACCCGCCTCGCCGATGCCTGGGCGGGGGTGAACGTCCAGTTCAAAAAAGACGACGACGCCCCCGCCGTACTGGGCTTTGCCGAACTGGCCCTGGCCGAGAAACACCGCCACGACACAGCCAGCTTCAAGTCCGCCATGTTGGGGATCACCACCTACAAGGCCATCGACCCCATCGTGTTCTCGCTGACCGCCGGCTACCGCTTCAATCAAACCCGCCGCGAAGGCGAACAGGACTTGAAGCCCGGCAACCTGCTGCTCGTCAACCCCTCGGTAGGCTTCGCGGTGAACGACCGGGTGACGCTGACCACCGGACTGCAATGGACACGCCGGCAAACCGACCGGATCGACGGCTCCCCCCAGGGCATCGCCCGCACCGCCACCGACCTCGTCCTCGGCGCGGGCTACGGTTTCGACCGCGGCAACACGCTCAACGCCACGTTCAAGGCCAACGCCTCGGGGTCGGGCGGGTCGGAATTCCGACTGAACTGGCTCTACACCTTGCGGTGAAAGGGCGTGCGAGCCGGCTTGGGAAGAATTATGCGGAACGGGCACACTGCCCGATCCGCGCAAGGTTTGGCGGTGGGCCAACACCGTCAAAGAGTGCCTCGGGAGTCTTGCGAGGCTTGTTGTTATCTTCGTGACACGAAAGGAGTCTATATCATGCAGTTGAAACACGCTGTTCTTGCCCTGGCCTCGGTCGGGATGCTGTCTGCACAGGCTTATGCGACGGAAGCGCAGGTCGAAGCCGCAACCCAACCTGTCGCCGCCTTCACCGAGGCGGACATGGCCGCGCTGTTCGACAACGCCCACCAGCCGATGCAACTGGCGGCGCTGTCCGATCAGGAGATGAAGGAGACGGAGGGGGCGTATTGGCTGAATGTTGCGGGAGGATTCGTGGGCGGTTTGTCGGGCGCATACGGTTACATGACGAGTGCTGTTTATAACCGCAATGCTTCGCCCAGCAGCGTCGCATGGGGCCTTGCTCGATCTATCGGTGTCGGCGCGGCATGGGGCGCTTTTCGTCCTACCCAATCCATTGGCGGTGCGCTTGGCCGACTGAGTTTCTCAGCTGGTCGAGGGGCGCTGATTGGCTACGGCGCAGGTCGAGGATGGTGGTAATGGCGGTTTTGTATTGACTCTATCAGCCATGGCCACCTCTCGCGTCTCGGTGAGCACAAAAACAGGTATTCATCTGGCGCATGCCGCTTTGGCGTTGGGGGTGGCCATTCTGCTGTATGGTCTGAAATTTCATGGCCCATATGGTTTCATGCATCTCGAAGGGTTGGCGCTTGGTCTATACGGACTGGTGGCCAGCATCCTGGAGGTTTTTGCGCTGATGGCTCAAAAGATGCGCTGTTTTAGCAGATACGCGGAAATTTGGAACGCCTTCCTCTGGGAGGCGCATATGCTTCTGTTGATCATCACGCACGCCGCCATCTACAAACTCTTTCCCCACTTTGTCTGACGACCATGATTCAAATGCTATACGGCGGTATGTTTGGCATCCAAATTATGGCCTTGCTTGTTCTTGCCCAATTATTCACCAGATATCCTCTCACGCTCCCCATGGCGCTTGTATCCCTCCTGAAAATATTTGTATCTTACGCGCCAATTTATTACCTTTTTTCATGGATGAATAATCGGGCGCAAGATACGCTAACCACCTTCGTTGACGCATTTTTGATGAGTTTTGCTGCCTTTGTTGTAGCCGTAGTGGTTCAACGGTTGTCGAAAAACTCTGCTGCCGACACAACAAGATGATCAACTCCGCCCTCTCCCTCTTCCTCCTGCGCGAACTCCCCTTTGATCGTTTCGCCTTCCCCCGCTGGCAGTCGGTGCTGGCCATCACCCTGATCGGCATGCTCACCGGCCTCGATCCGGGCCTGACTGGCGGCACGCCGGAGACGCCCGGCATGCCGCCGTGGCTGGCCATCCCCTTCATGGTGCTGTCGGTCTGGACGGCGTTTCTCGTCATCGTGGCCGTGCTCAAATGGTGGATGAAGCGCGGCGGGCGCTGGGACGGGCAGGGCGATCTGTTCAATCTGGTGGCCGCTTCCTGGCTGGTGGCCGACACGCTCGGAGCGGGCCTGACGGCGCTCGGCGTGCCTTATCTGCTGACGCTGCCGTTGTGGTTGTACTCGGTCTGGGTGGGGGCCAATGCCCTCTCGGGTGCGATCCCCAAGGCGGGGCTGGGTTACAGCATCGGCGGCATCGTCGTCGGCCTGATTCCGGCCATGCTGGCGACCGGCGTCCTGTTCGCGGTGCTGGGCATCGTCATGGCCATGCTCGGGGTTGTCCCGCCGCCGTCCGGCGCGGGGTCTTTAGGCATGGGTTGATGCGCCCCGTGCGCGCAAGCTTTAACCTGTTCGTCGCGCTGGTTTCGGCCTGCGGCTTCGCGCAAGCGCAATCCCCCGACACGCCGGGTGAAGCCAACACCGCAACATCACCCGGCCCCGAGAGCGTGATCCTCGCCACGCACTCGGCGTCCGGCCTTGTGCCGGTCAAGAGCTGGAAACGGCTGCGTGACGACCGTGTGGTCAAGCAGGATCTGGACTATTCCTGCGGCGCGGCCGCCCTGGCGACTTTGCTCAACGAATACTACGGCCAGCGGCTGACCGAGGCGCAGCTTTTGCAGGCCATGGACAAGGGCGATGGGCGGGCAAGCTTCGCCGACATGGCGCGCGCGCTGGCGCAGTACGGCTTCAAGGCGCAGGGCTTCGCCGCAAGTTATGAGCAACTGGCCCGGCTCAAGATGCCGGTCATCGTCTATGTGAAACATCGCAAGGACGATCACTTCTCCGTGCTGCGCGGCATCGATGGCGACACGGTGTGGCTGGCCGACCCCAGCCTGGGCAACCGCACCTACAGCCGCAGCCAGTTCCTCGAGATGTGGCAGACGCGGGCGGACAAGGATGATGGCGATCTGGCGGGGAAGTTCCTGGCCGTGCTGCCGGCCCGGGCCAATGTCATGGCCAGAGAGGATTTTTTCACCCGCACGCCGCGCCGGCAGAGCGCCGCTGCGGTGTCGCAACTGGCGCACCGCGTCTTGCACTGATGGCCCGCCGCGGCCTACAGAAGGAGCATGTCAGGCCAGGTTGTATCCTCAACGGCTGGCAGACAAGACGAATGCAAGCCGGGATTGCAATTTCCTGCTACAGGTCGCACAGGGCCGCATTGGCACCGCGAAAAACCGTTGCTAGCGGCCCGAGTGCGAGGCGGATGTGACTTTTTGTTGCACAAGAAACAGGGTTGCCCCAGTAGAGTCCAACGGCCGCCCGAGCGCCGTTGCCCTGCCCGGCTGGCCGCGGGGTGTTCAGGTCCCGCAGAAGGTGCGGAAACCGGCCATGAACTCGGCTGGCGCTGGCTCGGCATAATAGGATAAAGCCGGATCTTCTTCATAAGGGCGCAGCAGGGCCTTTAGCAGCCTCTCGAAGGGGGCGAGGTCGCCCGTCTCGGAGGCGGCGGCCAGCGCCTCCTCCACCCGATGGTTGCGCGGGATGAGCCAGGGGTTTACCCGGCGCATGCGCGCGGCGCGCGCGGCCGCCGCGTCGGGTTCGCCCCCTTCCTCACTGTCCTCGGCGACGCAGCGCTCGCGCCAGCGCGCAAGCCACCGTTCCAGCCCCGGCTGGCCCGGAAACAGGTCGCGCAGCCGCGCCGCATCGCCCTCCGCCGCATCGGCCAGGTAGCGCCAGGCCAGGGTGTAGTCCACCTGCTGGGCAGCGAGCAGGTCCAGCCAGGCCTCGCCCAAGGCGGTGTCGGCGCTGTCGGACAGCGCGCGCCGCAGCCCCAGCTTGGCGCGCAGTCCAGCGAGCCAATATTCCTGGTAGCGGGCGACGAAGCCATCGATCACCTCGGTGGCGAGCGCAATGGCGTGTCCCTCGTCATCGCTCAACAGCGGTAGCAGGGTCTCGGCCAGGCGCGCCAGGTTCCAGCGGGCGATGCGAGGCTGTTCGCCATAGGCATAGCGGCCCATCTCGTCGATGGAGCTGAACACCGCGCCCGGATCATAGGCCTCCATGAAGGCACAGGGACCGTAGTCGATGGTCTCGCCAGGGATGCTCATGTTGTCGGTGTTCATCACCCCGTGGATGAAGCCCACGTGCATCCACTGCGCGACGAGCTGCGCCTGGCGCTCCGCTACGGCACGCAGTAAGCCCAGGTAGCGGTCCTCGGTGGCGTTCAGCTCGGGATAGTGCCGGGCGATGGCATAGTCGGCCAGCCGGCGCACCATCTCGGGCGTGCCATGCGCCCAGAAGTACTGGAAGGTGCCCACGCGCAGATGGCTGGCGGCGATGCGCGTGAGGATGGCCCCCGGCAGGGTGCGCTCGCGAAAGACCGGCTCGCCGGTCGCAACCACCGCCAGCGCCCGTGTGGTGGGGATGCCCAGGGCATGCATCGCCTCGCCGATGAGCACCTCCCGCAGCATCGGCCCCAGGGCCGCCTTGCCGTCACCGCGCCGTGAAAAGGGCGTGCGACCGGAGCCCTTCAGCGCGATGTCGCGACGCCGGCCCTGCCGGTCGATCACCTCGCCGAGCAGCAGGGCCCGGCCGTCGCCCAACTGCGGTGCGAAGTGACCGAACTGGTGGCCGGCATAGGCCTGGGCGATGGGCTGCGCCCCGGCCGGTAGCCGATTGCCGGAGAAGATCGCCGCCAGGTCATCGGCCGTGAGACCGTCGAGCGCGAGCCCCAATTCCTCGGCCAGTGTCCGGTTGAAGAAGACCAGGGCGGGGGCGCGTACCGGGGTCGGCTGCCAATCGACGTAAAAGCCCTGCAGCTCGCGGGCATAGGTGTTGTCGAAGGCGATGCCAGGGGTGGGTGGCTGCACGGCGGAATGCTCGGCTCATAAAGGCGACAAGTGACAACTTATGGCCAAACGCCGGGGAATTCCACCCTGCGCCTTGTAGGGGGAAATGGTTTGCTCGCGCTCCCAGCGGTCGGTATCTTCCGGAGGCCATCACCGGGTCTTTGCATTGAGCGAGCCGCGCCGGCATGCTGAGAGGTGCGGTCCCCATTTGTGTAGAGCTATATGGAAGCGATCACCTATACCGAAGCCCGTAACAACCTGGCGCGTACCATGGACAAGGTCAACGACGACCATGCCCCGATCATTATCACGCGGCAAAAAGGCCGACCGGTGGTGATGATGTCGCTCGAGGACTTCGAGGCCTGGCAAGAGACCGATTACTTGCTGCGCAGTCCTGCCAACGCGCGGCGATTGCTGCAATCGGTCGAACAGGATCGCCAGGGGCTTGCCGAGCCGCGTGCGCTCGTCGATCCCGAATGAGTCGGCTGCGCATCTGCTTCACGCCGAATGCATGGGAGGAGTACACACGGCCTGGTCGGTCGAAGACCGGGCCATGATCAAGCGGATCCATCCGCTCATCGAGGCGGTCGGTCGCGCCGGATCAACGAGGAACACCGACTCGTCTACCGATCGATGGACAGACGCTGATTGTCATCCAGTGCCGGTACCACTACTGATGTGCCATAACCGTTCATGGCCTGTTGGCCGCCCCAGCCTATAAACCTAAAAACCACAGTTGACCGCTCCTATGTGTTCGTAACAGATTGATGAGGCGAGCGATTCTGCCTCCGGTCAGCATGACCCTGTGGGTGAGACCGCTACGGGCCCGCTTTCCGGTCCAAGCGCGCGCCTGGCTTTGGCGCTCCTCCTTGCAGGGGGCGACCCTGCGGCATCAATGCTTCGCGCCAGCCACCCGCTTGGACCGGCCTTCGGCCCCGTTCAACTGCGGTTTTTAGGTTAAAAGCGGTTGTGGTGGCGGCCATGAACGGTTCCCTCTCCCCCACCCCTCCCCCGCAGGCGGGGGAGGGGTGCTTCGTGATCGGCTACGCCGTTTTTCACAGTAATGCGCTTGTGTCAAAGGAAGGCACCACGGGCAGCTGCATGCGCAGCGGCCGCGTCGTGCTGGTGGATCGGCGTTCGGATGCAGCCTCAGTAACGGTAGTGCTCGGCCTTGTACGGCCCCTCGATCGGCACACCGATGTAGGCCGCCTGCTCAGGCGTGAGCACTGTGAGCTCGGCGTTGAGCCGCTTGAGCTGCAGGCGCGCGACCTTCTCGTCGAGGTGTTTGGGCAGGGTGTAGACGCCGATGGGATAGCGCTCAGTGTGGTTGAAGAGCTCGATCTGGGCCAGGGTCTGGTTGGCGAAGGACGAGCTCATCACGTAGGACGGGTGACCGGTGGCGCAGCCCAGGTTCACGAGACGGCCCTTGGCGAGCAGGATGATGCGCTTGCCGTCGGGGAAGATGACGTGGTCGACCTGCGGCTTGATCTCCTCCCACTGGTATTTCTCCAGGCTGGCGACGTCGATCTCGTTGTCGAAGTGGCCGATGTTGCAGACGATGGCCTGGTCCTTCATTTTCACCATGTGGTCGTGGGTGATCACATGGTAGTTGCCGGTGGCGGTGACGAAGATGTCGGCCTTGTCGCAGGCGTAGTCCATGGTCACCACACGATAGCCCTCCATGGCCGCCTGCAGGGCGCAGATCGGGTCGATCTCGGTCACCCAGACCTGGGCCGAGAGCGCGCGCAGGGCCTGGGCCGAGCCCTTGCCGACGTCGCCATAGCCGCAGACCACGGCGATCTTGCCGGCGATCATCACGTCGGTGGCGCGCTTGATGCCGTCCACCAGCGACTCGCGGCAGCCGTAGAGGTTGTCGAACTTGCTCTTGGTCACCGAGTCGTTGACGTTGATGGCGGGGAACTTGAGCTCCCCACGCGCATGCATCTGATACAGCCGATGCACCCCGGTGGTGGTCTCCTCGGTGACGCCCTTGATGTGTTTGATCCGGGTGGAATACCAGGTGGGGTCCTGCTTGAGCTTTTCCCTGATGGTGGCGAAGAGGATACGCTCCTCCTCGCTGGTGGGGTGATCCAGCACGGAGGGGTCCTGCTCGGCCTTGGTGCCCAGGTGCAGCAGCAGGGTGGCATCGCCGCCGTCGTCCAGGATCATGTTGGAATAGCCGCCGTCCGGCCACTCGAAGATGCGGTGGGTGAACTGCCAGTATTCCTCCAGGCTCTCGCCCTTGTAGGCGAACACCGGGATGCCGTCGCGGGCGATGGCGGCGGCGGCGTGGTCCTGGGTGGAGAAGATGTTGCACGAGGCCCAGCGCACCTGGGCGCCCAGCGCGGTCAGGGTCTCGATCAGCACCGCCGTCTGGATGGTCATGTGCAAGCTGCCCGAGATGCGCGCCCCCTTGAGCGGCTGTTGCGCGGCATACTCCTCGCGGATCGCCATGAGACCGGGCATCTCCGTCTCGGCGATGGCGATCTCTTTGCGGCCCCAGTCGGCGAGCGCCAGGTCGGCGACGTGGTAGTCGGTGAAGTTCACGGGTGCGTTCATTGCTGCTCCTCAAGAATGAACGGGCGCCGTTGCCACAAGGTCACCCCGCCACCGAGCCTGGCCCGCCTCGCGGCGGGTCGCAGCGCCCCTCGGCGTGAGGCGAGTTCAATGTTCGAGATGCGGTCGCGGGTCGATACCATACACGGACTGGCTGCGCTCCCCCTCCGGGCCGAAAAAGCGCGCCTCGCCCGATTCGAGGACGATCCACACCTCGCGGGCGCCGGCCTCGAGATAAAGCCGGGTCTTGAAACGCATCTCTTCCTCCGAGTTGGCGGGGGAGCGAATCTCCACACAGATCTCCGGTGCCTCGGGATAGGGTGTGGTGTAACCGTGCCGGGCGAAGAATTCCTCAGAGCCCCAGGCCACATCGGCGACCTTGACCCCCTCCGGGGTGTCGATGGAACACTCGATCAAGGCGCGACCGTGGCCGATCTTCTCCAACAGTGAATAGATGACGCCCAGCAGTCGTCCATGCCGATTGCTCGCCGGACTCATCACCACATTCCCCCAACGGTCGAGTTCGATCTTGTAGGGCAGGTCCTGCAACGACTTGTCGGCCAACACATCCGCCCAGCGCATGCCCCGTCCTCCTCACGTCACGTCCGTGCCGGCATACAGCTCGTCCAGCGGCAGGGTCACGTCCACCGAGGCGAACTGAACCGTCTGTCCGGCCAGGAACTCCAGGTAGAGCCAGCCGATGTCGCCCTGCCGGCGGTAGATCTCGACCCGCCGGCTGTCCTGGCTGACGAGGGCGTATTCCATGAGGCTTGGCAGCCGACGGTAGGCGGAGAGCTTCTCGCGCCGGTCGATGGTCTCGCTCGCCGGCGAGAGCACCTCCGCCACCAGCACGGGGGCCTCCAGGGTCTGTGTGGCGTCCGCCGCGAAAGGGGGGTCGCCGCAGGCCACCATCACATCCGGGTAGTAGTAGGCCTCGGCGGCGGCCACCTTGAGCCGCACGTCGCTCATAAAGACCTGACAGGGGCGGCCCTTCAGCGCCTGACGCAATTCGACATAGAGATTTCCTGTGATGCGGTTGTGCCGCAGCGTGCCGCCGGACATGGCATAGACCTCGCCGGCGATGTACTCGTACCGCACGTCGCTGGCCGCGTCCATGGCCAGATACTCGGCCTCACTGGTCAGGTGTCGCACTGCGCTCAGCATCCTCACCTCCTGGCGTCTCCACCAGGCCTTATGTTACCCCCGAAGTCCGGCCGCTGCCGCCTCAAAGCCCCGCGTCGGCGCGCAAGGCCTCGGCCTTGTCCATCGCCTCCCAGGTGAACTCGGGCTCGTCGCGACCGAAATGGCCATAGGCCGCGGTCTTGGCATAGATCGGCCGCAGCAGGTCGAGCGTCTGGATGATGCCTTTGGGGCGTAGATCGAAGTGCTGACGCACCAGTTCCTCGATGCGGTGTTCGGGGATCTTGCCGGTGCCGAAGGTCTCCACCATCAGCGACACCGGCTGCGCCACGCCGATGGCATAGGCCACCTGCACCAGACAGCGGTTGGCGAGCCCCGCGGCGACGATGTTCTTGGCGACATAGCGGGCGGCATAGGCGGCGGAGCGGTCGACCTTGGAGGGGTCCTTGCCGGAGAAGGCGCCGCCGCCGTGCGGTGCGGCACCGCCGTAGGTGTCGACGATGATCTTGCGGCCCGTGAGCCCCGTGTCGCCGTGTGGGCCGCCGATGACGAAGCGGCCGGTGGGGTTGACCAGGTATTTGATGTTGCCGTTGATCATCTCCTTGGGGATCACCGGCTTGATGATCTCCTCGATGACCGCCTCGGTCAGTTGCCCGTGCGAGATCTCCGGATGGTGTTGGGTCGAGAGCACCACGGTATCCACGTGCACCGGGTGGCCGTCCACGTAACGCACGGTCACCTGGCTCTTGGCGTCCGGCCGCAGCCAGGGCAGCCGCCCGTCCTTGCGCAGCTCGGCCTGGCGTTCCACCAAACGGTGGGCGAGATAGATAGGCAGGGGCATCAGCTGCGGTGTCTCCTTGCAGGCATAGCCGAACATCAGGCCCTGGTCGCCCGCTCCCTGGTCGAGGAACAGCCCCTCGCCCTCGTTCACCCCCTGGGCGATATCCGGCGACTGCTTGTGGATGGTGGTCATCACCGCACAGCTGTCGGCATCGAACCCCAGGGCCGGGTCGTTGTAGCCGATGCGGCGGATCACGTCACGCGCCACGCTGTTGTAGTCCACCACGGCCTTGGTGGTGATCTCGCCGGCCAGCACGCAGAGATTGGTGGTCACCAGCGTCTCGCAGGCCACCCGCGCGTGCGGATCCTGGGTGAAGATGGCGTCGAGGATGGCGTCCGAGACCTGGTCGGCCACCTTGTCGGGATGGCCCTCGGAGACCGATTCGGAGGTGAAGAGGAATTCGTTCATGACTGCTCCGGAAACTAATTGGGCCCGTCTCGCCGGCGTTACCGGCTCCGGGCCCAGAGCAGGCGACGCTTTAGCAGTATTTTTTCGGCTCGCGGCCAGGGTTGCATGAACCCGACGCGGCCATCCGCCCTGCAAGTTGTCCGTTAACTCGGCGGTCTGGGCATGCTAGCCTTGTCCATCCCGACCGTCAACCCACGACTGCCCCGCCACTCGGGCATGTTCCCGTACCTGCGCCTCATTGCCCGTCTGCCCTTACCGCTGCTCCACGCCCTGGGTGCATTGCTGGGTCTCGTCGCCCATCCCTTCTCGGGGCGGAGTGCCGACCTGCGCGCCAATCTGCGCCAGGCCGGCCTCGATCGCCTGGGGCTTCGGCTCAGGGTGGCCATGCACTTCGGCATGGGCGTGCTGGAGCTCCTGCCGGTCTGGCTGCGGCCGTTCACCGCGTCCATCGCCCTGGTGCGCGAGGTGCGCGGGTTGGAGCACTTGGAGGCCGCGCGTCAGAGCGGCCGCGGCGTGCTGGCGATGACACCGCACCTGGGCTGCTGGGAACTCGCCGGGCTTTATGTCGCCAGCCACATGCCGATCGTCGAGCTCTACCGGCCGCCGCGCCAGGCCTGGGCCGACCGCCTCATGCGCATGGGGCGTGAACGTGGTCAGGCCCGCCTGGCCGCCCCTGACATCAAAGGGGTGCGCGCCCTGCTCGCCGCCCTCAAACGCGGCGAGGCGGCGGGCATCCTGCCCGACCAGGTGGCGAGCCGCGGCGACGGTGTCTGGGCGCCCTTCTTCGGCCGGCCCGCCTACACCCCCACCTTGGCCTTCCGGCTGGCCCGCGCCACCGGGGCGGTGCCGCTGCTTTTGTTCTGCGAGCGCCTCACCTGGGGGCGAGGGTTTCGGCTGTGGGTGGAGCCCCTGCCCGACTTCCCCGACGACGCCGCGGCCGCCGCGGCGCGGCTCAATGCCGCACTGGAGGCCCTCATCCGCCGCCACCCCGAGCAGTACCTGTGGCGCTACCGCCGCTACAAGCGGCCGGGCGACGCCCCCCCGCCGCCCGGCGAGGAGGCGGCGGCATGACCCGCCTCGGCATCGCCCTGCTCCATGTGCTCTACCGCCTGCTACCCATCCCTGCGCTGGGTCGGCTGGGCGAGGGGTTCGGCCTCCTGCTCCACGCCCTGGGCGGTGCGCGCCGCCGCATCGGCGAGACCAATCTGCGCCTGTGCTTTCCCGAACTCGACGCGGCGGCGCGCCAGCGGCTGCTCAAGGCGCACTACCGCGCCCTGGGGCGAGCGAGCCTGCTGGAGGCGGTGGCCTGGTGGGGCAGCCGCGAAGAACTGGAAGGCTTGGTGCGGCTCGAGGGCCTGGAGCACTTCGAGCGCCACCTGGGCCAGCCGCTGATCCTCCTCGCGCCGCACTTCGTCGGCTTGAACCTGGGCGGGGTGCGGCTCACCCTGCTGCCGGTGCAGTTCGCCTCCATGTACAAGCGGGTGCGCAACCCCCACATCGACCGCATGCTGCGCCATGCCCGAAGCCGCTTCGGCGGCTCCGAGCTGATCGCCCGCCACGAGGGCATCAAGCCGGCCCTGCGCGCTATCCGCAAAGGCCTGCCGTTCTACTATCTGCCCGACCAGGACTTCGGCGGGCGTGACGCCATCTTCGTGCCTTTCTTCGGTGTGCCGACCGCCACGGTCACCGCGCTGCCGCGGCTCGCCCGCATCACTGGCGCGCGCGTGGTGCCCTGCGTGGTCCGCCAGGAGGGCGAGGGCTATGTCGTGCGGTTTCACCCGGCATGGGGGGATTTCCCCAGCGACGATGTAGAATCCGACACACGCCGCATGAACGCCTTCATCGAAGCGCAGGTGCGGCAGATGCCCGAACAGTATTTCTGGCTGCATCGCCGCTTCAAGACCCGGCCGCCGGGGGAACCGCCCTTGTATGACTGACCTGTACCAAACTTTTGCGAAATTCGCCCGGGGGCTGTCGGCATGAGTGCGCTGCGCGTCGGTGTGATCGGTGTGGGATACCTGGGCAGGTTTCATGCCCAGAAATGGGCGGCCCTGGCCGGGGCCGAGCTTGTCGGCGTGGCCGACAGCGACCCGGCGCGTGCGGCGGCTGTGGCCGCCGAGGTCGGCAGCACGGCCTACACCGATCACCGTGAGCTGCTGGGTCGGGTGGACGCGGTGTCGGTGGCCGTGCCGACCGAGCACCACCACCGGGTGGTGCGCGACTGTCTCGAGGCCGGGGTGCACGTGCTGGTGGAAAAGCCCATCACCCAGACCGTGGCGGAGGCCGACGCCCTCATCGAACTGGCACGGGCGCGCGGTCTCCTGCTGCAGGTGGGGCACCTGGAGCGCTTCAACCCCGCCTGGCTGGCGCTGCGGCCGCTGCTCGAGCAGCCGCCCCGCTTCATCGAGGCCCACCGGCTGGCCCCCTTCAAGCCGCGCGGCACCGACGTGAGCGTGGTGCTGGACCTCATGATCCACGACCTGGACCTGATCCTGTCGCTGGTGGATAGCCCGGTCACCGAGGTGCGCGCCAGCGGCACGCCCGTGCTCACCGATGGCATCGACATCGGCAACGCCCGCCTCGAATTCGCCAACGGCTGTGTCGCCAACCTCACCGCCAGCCGGGTGAGCGCCGGCACGTTGCGCAAGATGCGCCTCTTCCTCAAGGACCAGTATCTCGCCATCGATTTCGGCGAGCGGCGTGCAAGCCGCGCCTGCCGCAGCGACGACCCGGCCTCGCCCATCCATCTCACCGAGATCGCCGTGCCGGCGGCGGACGCCCTGCAGACCGAGATCGAGGCCTTCGCCGCCGCCGTGCGCGAAGGCCGCGCGGCGCCGGTCACCGGTGAGGACGGCCGGCGCGCGCTGGCCCTGGCGCTGGAGATCGCCGAACTCATGCAGAGGAACACGCCCAGATGAACATCCCTATGGTCGATCTCAAGGCGGAATACGCCTTGCTCAAGGACGAGCTGGAGCCCGCCGTGCTGCAGGCGCTGGCCGCCACGCAGTACATCGGCGGGCCCAACGTGCGCGCCTTCGAACAGGAGGTGGCGGCCTATTGCGGGGTGCGCCACGCCATCTCCTGCGCCTCGGGCACCGACGCCCTGCTGCTGGCCTTGCGCGCCTGCGGGGTGGGGCCCGGCGACGAGGTGATCACCACACCCTTCACCTTTGTCGCCACCGCCTCGACCATCGCCATGTGCGGGGCGTGGCCGGTGTTCGTCGACATCGATGCGCGCACCTACAACATCGATCCGAGCCGCATCGAGGCGGCCATCACCCCACGCACGCGCGCGGTGATCCCAGTCCATCTCTATGGCCAGCCCGCGGACCTCGCCCCTATCGCCGAACTGTGCCGTCGGCATGGGCTCAAGCTCATCGAGGACGCCGCGCAATCCTTTGGTGCCGAATACGGCGGGCGCAAGAGCGGCGCCTATGGCGAGGTAGGCTGTTTCTCCTTCTATCCCAGCAAGAACCTGGGCGCCTTCGGCGACGGCGGCATGGTCATCACCGACGACGATGACCTCGCCGAGCGCCTGCGCGTGCTGGCCAACCACGGCAGCCGCCAGCGTTACCACCACGACGTGCTGGGCTACAACAGCCGGCTGGACGAGCTGCAGGCGGCCATCCTGCGGGTGAAGCTGAAACGCATCGACAGCTTCAACGCCGCCCGCCGCCGCATCGCCCAGACCTACAACGAGCATCTCGCGGACAGCGGGGTGGTGACCCCCTATGCCGACGGCAAGGGGCTGCACGTATACCACCAGTACACCCTGCAAAGCGAGCGGCGCGATGCGATCCAGCGGGCCCTGACCGAGGCCGGCATCGCCAGCGCCATCTACTACCCGATTCCCCTGCACCGCCAGGCGCTCTTTGCCGAGCAATGCCGCGACGTGCAACTTCCGGTGGCGGAGTCGGCCGCACAACGGGTGCTGTCCCTGCCCATCTCGCCCATGCTCACCGAAGCGCAGATCGAGCGCATCTGTGCCGTGGTGCGCAGCGCGCAGGCCACATGATCCATCCCACCGCCCTCGTCGACCCCGGCGCGCACCTTGGCCGTGACGTCTCGGTGGGGCCCTACGCGGTGATCGAGGCCGACACTGAGATCGGCGACGGCTGCACTATTGCCGCGCACGCCGTGATCAAGCGATACACCCGCATGGGCGCGGCCAACCGCATCGCCGAGTTCGCGGTGATCGGCGGCGAGCCGCAGGACTTCAAGTTCAAGGACTGTCCGAGCTGCGTGGTGATCGGCGCGGGCAACCGCATCGGTGAGGGGGTGACCATCCACCGCAGCAACCACGAAGGCGGTGAGACCCGCTTGGGCGACGACAACTTCCTCATGGCCATGAGCCATGTGGCGCACGACTGCCAGCTCGGCAATCGGGTCATCCTCGCCAACGGTGCGCTGCTGGGGGGCCACGTCGAGGTGGGCGACCGGGCCTTCGTTTCCGGGGCGGTCACCGTGCACCAGTTCTGCCGCATCGGCCGCATGGCCCTGGTGGCGGCGAGCAGCCGCGTCAACCAGGACTGCCTGCCCTTCATGATCGCCGACGGCAACCCCGCGCGCACCCGCGCGCTCAACGTCGTGGGCTTGCGCCGGGCCGGGGTGGACGCCGCGGACATCGCCGCCTTGCGCCGGGCACTGCATCGGCTGCGCACCCAGACAGCGCAAGCGGAGCTGCTCACCGCCCTGGAGGCGGATACCAGTGCCGCCGTGCGTGAGCTGGCCGCCTTCATCCGCACCACCAAGCGGGGTTACGCCCACTGCCGGTGAGCGAGTATTCACTCACCCACCTCATGCCCGACGAGGCCGAGGCCCTGGCAGCGCTCGCCGCCCTGATCTGGCGCGCGCACTACCCCGGCATCATCAGCCCAGAGCAGATCGAGTACATGCTGGCGCGCCGCTACCACCCGCCGCTCATCCGCCAGCAGCTCGCCCGCGGCGACCACTGGGACGTGGCGCGCGTGGAGGACGGGCTCATCGCCTTCGCCCACAGCTATCACCTGGAGGGCGGCGGCGTGAAGCTGGACAAGCTCTACGTGCACCCGGACTGGCAGCGCCGGGGCCTGGGGCATGCCCTCGTCGAACGCGTCGAGGCGCGCGCCCGCGCGCAAGGCCGCAGCCACCTCGTCCTGCGCGTCAACCGCCACAATCGGACGGCCATCGCCGCCTATCGCAAATACGGCTTCGTCGTCGCGCGCGAGATCGAGGAGGACATCGGCGGCGGATTCGTCATGGACGACTACGTGATGATCAAGCCGCTGTGAGACGAGCGTATCGGCGCATCGCCCAGCAGCGAATGGTCGGATGGGGACGGACGACTACAATAGTCTTGTGCTAGCATTGTAATCATTGATAGCATTGCTCACGCTGAGACCATGTCTGCCTTGACCATACGCAATCTGGACGATGCCTTGAAGCAGGCCTTGCGGCTCCGCGCTGCACGGCACGGGGTGTCGATGGAGGAAGAGGCACGCCGGATCCTCAAGGCTGCCCTGATGCCCCCGACCGCGCCGGGTGGCCTTGGCGATCGGTTGAGGCAACGTTTCGCCGCGGTGGCGGATGCCGAATTCGTGCTGCCCGAGCGTCACCTCCCCCGCAAGCCATCCGACTGGGATGATGGACAATGATTCTGCTGGACACCAACGTCCTGTCCGAGTTCATGCGCCCACGGCCGGCACCACAGGTCGTAGCCTGGCTGAACGCGCAAAACCCGGAGGGGTTGTGGATCAGTGCCGTCACCCGCGCCGAGATCGAGCTCGGCCTGGCGCTGATGCCACCCGGCCGTCGCCGAGAAGGTCTGCGCCAGGCCGCCGTCGCCATGTTTTCGGAGGACTTCGCCGGTCGCTGCCTGCCCTTTGACGAGGTGGCGGCCGTCCACTATGCGATCATTGTCGCCAAACGCACCCGTGCCGGGCGGCCGATCACGGTCGAGGATGCCCAGATCGCTGCCATCGCGCTCGCCCACCGTATGCGCCTCGCCACCCGCAATACTGCAGATTTCGAGTTGATCGAGGATCTTGAGCGGGTCGATCCTTGGCAGGCTTGATGGCCATGGATCCGTGCAGGGGAGAAAACGGCGCTCAACAGTGCAGTGCCGCCTCGGTTATCCTTGTCGCGACGGGAACCGCGTACGCCAACCATGCCCTACCAGCCGCCCACACCTGACGAAATCCGCAGCCTTTTGCAGGGGGTGAAGACCATCGCCGTGGTGGGCCTCTCCCCCCGACCCGACCGGCCCAGCCACACGGTGGCGCGGGCGCTGCAGCGCTTCGGCTACCGCATCGTGCCGGTACGCCCGGCAGTCGATGAAGTGCTCGGGGAAAAGGCCTATGCGCGGCTTGCCGACATCCCCTTCCCCGTGGACCTGGTCGATGTCTTTCGCGCCCCGGAACACGTGCCTGCCATCGTCGAAGCGGCCATCGCCATCGGTGCCAAGGCCATCTGGCTGCAGGAGGGCGTGGTCCACGCCGAGGCGGCCGCGCGCGCACAGGCGGCGGGGCTCACGGTGGTGATGGACCGCTGCATCTACAAGGACTACATCGCCCTGATGCCGGCATGAAGCTGAAATTCACCAAGATGCAGGGGCTGGGCAACGATTTCGTCGTCTTCGACGGCATCCGTCAGCGCGTCGCCCTCACCCCCGAGCAACTGCGCTTCATCGCCGACCGGCACTTCGGCATCGGCTGCGACCAGGTGCTGCTCATCGAGCCGCCCACCCGCGCCGACGCCGACTTTCGCTACCGCATCTTCAACGCCGACGGGGCCGAGGTGCAGCAGTGCGGCAACGGCGCGCGCTGTTTCGTGCGCTTCGTGCACGAGCAGGGCCTCACCACCAAGCGCGCCATCCGCGTGGAGACCGCCGCCGGCATCATCGTGCCGCGCCTGGAGGACGACGGGCTGGTCACCGTGGACATGGGGCCGCCGCGCTTCGAGCCGCGCGACATCCCCTTCGAGGCCCCCCAGCGCTCGCTCATCTACGACCTGGAGGTGCGCGGTCAGCGCCTCGTCATCTCCGCCCTGTCCATGGGCAACCCGCACGCAGTGACCGTGGTGGAGGACGTCCATCGCGCGCCCGTGGCGGAACTGGGGCCGCTCATCGAATACCACCCCCGCTTCCCGGAGCGGGTCAACGTCGGCTTCATGCAGGTGCTCGACCGCCATCGCATCCTGCTGCGCGTCTACGAGCGCGGCAGCGGCGAGACCCTGGCCTGCGGTACTGGCGCCTGCGCCGCCGCGGTGGCCGGCATCCAGCGCGATCTGCTGGACAGCCCCGTACGCGTGACCACGCGCGGCGGCGACTTGACCATCGCCTGGGCCGGGGGGGAGGCGCCGGTGTACATGACCGGACCGGCGGTGACCGTTTTTCAAGGGGAAATCGAACTATGATGCTCAATCCTGACCAGGTGGCCCAGTATCTGAAGGACCACCCGGACTTCTTCACCCAGCACACCGACCTGCTCGCCACCCTCAATGTGCCGCATCCCTACAGCGGCCAGACCATCTCGCTCGGCGAGCGGCAGGTGATGCTGTTGCGCGACCGCGCGCGCGGGCTGGAGGCGAAGCTGCGCGAATTCATTCAGTTCGCCGAGGAGAACGACGCCATCGGCGAGAAGCTGCACAAGCTGGCCCTGGGGCTCATGCGTGCGAAGAGCCTGGATGCGGTGTTCGCCGCGCTTTACCTGAGCCTGCGCGAGGATTTCTCCGTGCCGCATGTGGGTCTGCGGCTGTGGTCGGAGGGCGCGGCCCCGGCCATGCCCGAGTTCGGGCCGGTGAGCGAAGCGGTGCGACTGCTGGCCGAGGGCCTGGGCACACCGCGCTGCGGCCACGAGGCACCCGAAGAGGTCCGCGCCTGGTTCGGCGAGACCGGCCCGCACCTACGCTCCTTCGCCCTGGCGCCGATCCGTGAGCCGGGACTGGGCGGCCTGCTCGCCCTGGCCTCGGAGGACGCCGCGCGTTTCTATCCGGAGATGGGCACCCTCTACCTCACCTGGCTGGCCGAGCTCACCGCCGCCGCGGTGAGCCGTTTCCTGCCGTGAGCCGGCATCGCACGGCGATCGAGACGCTCCCCTCCCCCCCAGTGGGGGAGGGGGTGGGGGAGAGGGGCGTTCATGGCCAAGCGCCCGTGGATCGCGAGAGGGGTCGGCCAGCAGGCCATGAACGCTTCCGCGCCGACATCGACGCCTTCGTCACCCACCTGCGCGGCCGCCACTACAGCCCGCGCTCGGTCGCGCTCTACGCCGGCGACCTCAAGCGGCTCGCCATCCACGCCGGCGAGCGGCCGCCGGAGGCGCTGCAGTCGCACGACCTGCGCCGCTGCCTGGCGCAGCTGCACGCCCGTGGCTACGCGCCGCGCAGCCTTGCGCGCATGCTCTCGGCCTGGCGTAGCTTCTACACCTGGCTCGGCCGCCAGGGCCGCTTGCAGGCCAACCCCTGCTCGGGCCTGCGCCCGCCCAAGGGCGCCAGGCGCCTGCCCCACACCCTCACCCCGGACGCCCTCGCCCGCATGCTCGACGCACCGCCGGGCGATAACCCCATCGCCCGGCGCGACCGCGCCATGTTCGAGCTCATGTATTCCTCAGGCCTGCGCCTGGCCGAGCTGGTGGGGCTGGACCTGTCCGATGTCGCGCTCGACACGGGCGAGGTCAGCGTCACCGGCAAGGGGCGCAAGACGCGCATCGTGCCGGTGGGACGTCTGGCCCTGGCGGCGCTGCGCGACTGGCTCGCCGTGCGCGCCAGCCTGGCGGGCGACACACCGGCGCTGTTCGTCGGTGCACGCGGCGCAAGGATCAGCCCGCGCGTGGTGCAGGCGCGGCTCGAGCGCCTGGCCCTGACACGCGGCATCCGCGAGCGCGTGCACCCGCACGCCCTGCGCCATTCCTTCGCCTCGCACGTCCTGCAGTCCTCCGGCGACCTGCGCGCGGTGCAGGAGATGCTGGGCCATGCCAGCCTGTCCACCACGCAGGTGTATACGCATTTGGATTTTCAGCACCTGGCCAAAATCTACGATCAGACGCACCCGCGAGCGAAAAAGAGATAACGGGCGGATTTTGGTTCCGGCCGCCCGCTTGCGCGGGCTTAACATTCGCTGCGCTCATGTTGGCCTTCACCGCAACAAGCCTGCGGCTTGTTGTCAGCACCTGGCCAAGGTGTACGACCAGGCGCACCCACGGGCGCGCAAGAAGTGAACCGCATGCGGCGCATGCAGGGCGTCCGGCATGACCCACTCCAGTGCGGCCACCAAAACGCCGTTATAGTCTCCGCAGGGTGTGTGTGCTATGCGCCATTGTGGTGCGCACCGGTGCCGGGGTCTGGCGTGAGGGTTGTCTCTTGGAACGGCATGGCACCAAAGCGTGGCACGGGTGTCAAAGCAATGATTTGCAGCCGACTTGAACATGGCACGGGTGTTGCTAGTCTGATAGTCGCTCCCGGTTCACCTAGCGTGCACCCGCGGCATCGAGACAGTGCCGCCGGCCAGGGATCGGTCCGGGTTGCGTCGTAGACCGTCACATCGAGAGGTGATCATGAGCTTGTTCAACCAGTACATCGCCCGTTACCGCCGCGAGGAGGAGGAGTACACCCTGGAGGAATACCTCGCGCTGTGCAAGAAAGACCGCATGGCCTACGCCACGGCGGCGGAACGCATGCTCGCCGCCATCGGCGAGCCGGAGCTGGTGGACACCCGCAAGGACCCGCGGCTGTCGCGCATCTTCTCCAACAAGGTGATCAAGATCTATCCGGCCTTCAAGGACTTCTACGGCATGGAGGAGACCATCGAGCAGATCGTCTCCTATTTCCGCCATGCCGCCCAGGGCCTGGAGGAGAAGAAGCAGATCCTCTACCTGCTGGGCCCGGTGGGCGGCGGCAAGAGCTCGCTGGCGGAAAAGCTCAAGCACCTGATGGAACACGCCCCCTTCTACGCCATCAAGGGCTCGCCGGTGAACGACTCGCCGCTCGCCCTGTTCTCCGCCGACGAGGACGGCGAGATCCTGGAACAGGAGTACGGCATCCCGCGGCGGTATCTGAACAAGGTGCTCTCGCCCTGGGCAGTCAAGCGGCTGCACGAGTACAACGGCGACATCACCAAGTTCCGCGTGGTCAAGCGCTGGCCCTCGGTGCTGGGCCAGGTGGGCATCGCCAAGACCGAGCCGGGCGACGAGAACAACCAGGACATCTCCTCCCTGGTCGGCAAGGTGGACATCCGCAAGTTGGAGAAGTATTCCCAGGACGACCCCGACGCCTACAGCTACTCCGGCGGCCTGTGCCTGGCCAACCAGGGCCTGCTGGAATTCGTCGAGATGTTCAAGGCGCCGATCAAGGTACTGCACCCCCTGCTCACCGCCACGCAGGAGGGCAACTACAAGGGCACCGAGGGCTTCGGCGCCATCCCCTTCGACGGCATCATCCTCGCCCACTCGAACGAATCCGAGTGGCAGGCCTTCAAGAACAACAAGAACAACGAGGCCTTCCTCGACCGCATCTACATCGTCAAGGTGCCCTACTGCCTGCGCGTGAGCGAGGAGGTGAAGATCTACCAGAAGCTGCTGCGCAACAGCTCGCTGGCCGAGGCCCCCTGCGCCCCCGGCACGCTGGAGATGCTGGCGCAGTTCTCGGTGCTCACAAGGCTGAAGGAGCCGGAGAACTCCAGCATCTACTCCAAGATGCGCATCTATGACGGCGAGAACCTCAAGGACACCGACCCCAAGGCCAAGAGCTACCAGGAGTATCGCGACTTCGCCGGGGTCGACGAGGGCATGACGGGGATCTCCACCCGTTTCGCCTTCAAGATCCTGTCCAAGGTGTTCAATTTCGACCATAGCGAGATCGCCGCCAACCCGGTGCACCTGCTCTATGTGCTGGAGCAGCAGATCGAGCAGGAACAGTTCCCGCCCGAGGTGGAGCAACGCTACATCGCCTACATCAAGGAGTATCTGGCGCCGCGCTATGCCGAGTTCATCGAGAAGGAGCTGCAGACGGCCTATCTGGAGTCCTATTCGGAGTATGGCCAGAACATCTTCGACCGCTATGTCACCTACGCCGACATGTGGATCCAGGACCAGGAGTACCGCGACCCCGACACCGGCGAGATCCTCGACCGGGCCCAGTTGAATGCCGAGCTGGAGAAGATCGAGAAGCCCGCCGGGATCGCCAACCCGAAGGACTTCCGCCACGAGGTGGTCAACTTCGTGCTGCGCGCACGCGCCGCCAACCAGGGCAAAAACCCGGCCTGGACCAGCTACGAGAAGCTCAGGACGGTGATCGAGAAGCGCATGTTCTCCAACACCGAGGACCTGCTACCGGTGATCTCCTTCAACGCCAAGGCCTCCAGCGAGGAGCAGAAGAAACACCAGGAATTCGTCGCGCGCATGGTGGCCAAGGGCTATACCGAGAAGCAGGTGCGCCTGCTCGCCGAGTGGTATCTGCGCGCCAGGAAGACCTCCTGAGGGGTGTGAACGCGTGAGCGCCTTCGTCGACCGCCGTCTTTCGGGCAAGAACCGCAGTGCGGTGAACCGCCAGCGGTTCCTGCGCCGCTACAAGCAGCAGATCCGCCGCGCGGTGGCCGAGGCGGTGTCCGGGCGCAAGGTGGCCGACCTGGAGCGCGGTGAGAAGATCTCCATCCCGTCCAAGGACCTGAACGAGCCGGTCTTCCACCACGGGCCCGGCGGGCGGCGCACCATCGTGCACCCGGGCAACAAGGAGTTCGTCACCGGCGACCGTATCGACCGGCCGGAGGGTGGGGCCGGACAGGGCGGGCGGGGCGGATCGCCCGAGGGCGAGGGCATGGACGAGTTCGTCTTCGAACTCACCAAGGAAGAGTTCATGAACTACTTCTTCGAGGACCTGGCCCTGCCGGACCTGGTGAAGAAGCAGTTGACCGCCACGCCCGAGGTGAAGAAAGTCCGCGCCGGCTTCGTCAGCCAGGGCAATCCGGCCAACCTGCACGTGGTGCGCTCCATGAAGCAAGCCATCGGCCGGCGCTTGGCGATGGCGGCGGGGCCGCGCGAGCGGTTGGCCGAGGTCGAGGCCGCCCTTGCCGAACTGGAGGCGAGGGGCGAAGGCGCGAGCGCCGAGGCGGAGCAGCTGCGCGAGGAGATCGAATCGCTCAAGGCCAAGGTCGCCGCGGTGCCCTTCCTCGACACCTGGGACTTGAGATACGCCCACCGCACCGATCAGCCGCAGCCCACCAGCCAGGCGGTGATGTTCTGCGTCATGGACGTCTCCGGCTCCATGGACGAGGAGCGCAAGGACATCGCCAAGCGCTTCTTCATGCTGCTCTACCTCTTCCTCACCAAGAGCTACGAGAAGATCGACCTGGTGTTCATCCGCCACCACACGGTGGCCAAGGAGGTGGACGAGGACGACTTCTTCACCTCGCGCGAGACCGGCGGCACGGTGGTCTCCAGCGCCCTCGAGCTGATGAGCGAGATCATCCGCACGCGCTACCCCAGCGCCGCCTGGAACATCTACGTGGCCCAGGCCTCCGACGGCGACAACTGGGAGGACGACTCGCCGCGCTGCCGCGAGCTGCTGGTCAACGACATCCTGCCCCTGGTGCAGTACTACGCCTATGTCGAGATCCAGGCCGAGCATCCCCAAAGCCTCTGGCACCAGTACGAGTATGTGAAGTCGGTCAACCGCAACTTCGCGATGCAGCGCATCCTGGGCCTGGAGGACATCTACCCCGTGTTCCGTGAGCTGTTCAGGAAAAAGGCGACCGCATGAGCACCGAGCCGCAAGCCCCCCAAGCGCCTGAGAACACCCCTGCGCCGGCCGCCGCCGGTGCGGTCGTGCGCCGCCGCTACCTGTCCGAGGGTTCGGAGTGGACCTTCGACCTGCTGCGCCTCTACGACCAGGAGATCGCGCGGGTGGCGGCGCACTATGGCCTCGACACCTACCCCAACCAGATCGAGGTCATCACCTCCGAGCAGATGATCGACGCCTACTCCTCGGTGGGCATGCCGGTTGGCTACCACCACTGGTCCTTCGGCAAGCAGTTCATGGCCACGCAAAAGAGCTACAAGCGCGGCCACATGGGGCTCGCCTACGAGATCGTCATCAACTCCAACCCCTGCATCGCCTATCTGATGGAGGAGAACACCATGACCATGCAGGCCCTGGTCATCGCCCACGCCTGCTACGGCCACAACTCCTTCTTCAAGGGCAACTACCTCTTTCGCACCTGGACCGACGCCGAGGGCATCCTCGACTACCTGGTCTTCGCCCGCAACTTCGTCGCCGAGTGCGAGGAACGCTATGGCGAGGAGGCCGTCGAGGAGATCCTGGACTCCTGTCATGCCCTGATGAACTACGGGGTGGATCGCTACAAGCGCCCGGCCAAACTCTCCATGGCCAAGGAAAAGGCGCGCCAGCGCGAGCGCGAGGCCTATTTGCAGTCCCAGGTCAACGACCTGTGGCGCACCCTGCCGCCCAAGGAGTCGGCGGCCAAGGCCAAACAGGAGACGCGCTTCCCGCCCGAGCCGCAGGAGAATCTGCTCTATTTCATCGAGAAGAACGCCCCGCGCCTGGAGCCGTGGCAGCGCGAGATCGTCCGCATCGTACGCAAGATCGCGCAGTACTTCTATCCACAGCGGCAGACCCAGGTGATGAACGAGGGCTGGGCCACCTTCTGGCACTACACCCTGCTCAACCACCTCTACGAGGAGGGCAAGCTCACCGACGGCTTCATGCTCGAATTCCTGCAGTCGCACACCAACGTCGTCTACCAGCCGCCCTACTACAGCCGTGCCTACAGTGGCATCAACCCCTATGCCCTGGGGTTCGCCATGTTCCGCGACATCCGCCGCATCTGCGAGGCACCCACCGAGGAGGACCGCCGCTGGTTCCCCGACATCGCCGGCTCCGACTGGGTGAAGACCCTGGACTTCGCCATGCGCAACTTCAAGGACGAGAGCTTCATCGCCCAGTATCTCTCGCCGCATCTCATCCGTGAGCTCAAGCTCTTCGCCGTGCTCGACGACGACGCGGAGGACCAGCTCGAGATCGCCGCCATCCACGACGACGCCGGCTACCGGGTGATCCGCCAGCTCCTTGCCGACCAGTACAACCTGGGCAACCGCGAGCCCAACATCCAGGTCTGGAACGTCGACCTCTATGGCGACCGCTCGCTCACCCTGCGCCACTTCATGCACAACCGACGCCCCCTGGGTGAGAGCACGCCCGAGATGCTGCGTCATGTCGCCCGGCTGTGGGGCTACGACGTGCGCATCGAGAGCGTGGACGAGACGGGCGAGGTCGAGCTGGTGGGCGAGTGCCTGGTCTAGCCAGACGCTCTGCTACGGAAACCCTGAATAAACCCTAGACCGTCATTCCGGCGAAGGCCGGAATCCAGAAAATTCAGCCCAGATTGTCCATTAGGACGCGCGAAGACGGCGAGGCGCAGCGCGGCAGCTTGCAGCCCTACTGTCCGCCAGGACGAAGGGCAGTCTCAACCGCCACGCTGGATGACCGGGATGCGCTCGGCGCGCGCGGGCCAGGTGCCCCTGTCGCGTACCCGACCGGCCTCGAAGACGAGCCAGCTCTGCCGGCCATAGTGCGGCAGGGCGCGTTGCAGTGCGTCCAGGGCCTCGGCACTGTCGGCACGCACGACCGCGTAGGGCCGGCCATTCGCATCCCGCCCGGCCCAGACCTGGGCGCTGCCTTGTCCCTGTAGGCTGGGCGGGGACGGGGGCAGGCCCAGGCGGCTGAGCGTCCGTTCCACTGCGGCCTGACCGCCGAGGATCAGCAGCGGCAGGTGCGCAGGCGGCGTATCCTGGGGCGGGAGCGTGCGCGGGGCGTGGTCCAGCACGCGACCGGCGAGTTTAAGCGCCGCCGCTTGCCAGGCGTCGTCCGCCTCCGCCAGCACGAGCCCCGTCTGCGGGGCAATGAACACCTCGCGCAGGATCGGGGGGAGTGCGGCCGGATCGAGCCGCCGCCACAGCCGGAAATCCGGGTCCAGCTCCACCGCCTGCACCAGCCCGCCGACCGGCAGGCTCAGCGTGGCGCGGGCGGCATCCAGGGTCACCACGCGCCGCTCGATGCGGTCTGGATAGATGCGCAGGGCGATCGGCACCTTCAGCGTGTAGGGGTCGCCCGCCTGCGCGAGGGTGAGTTTGAGCCGCCCGCCGGCCTGTTCGGCCGCCTCCAGCCGCAGACGGGGGGCCCCGGCGCGCTCCACCCATTGCCGGAAAAAGGCCGAGAGGTCGCGCCCGGCGGCCTCCGACCAGGCCCGTTCCAGGTCGTCCCAGCCGGCCGTGCGGAAGCGGTGCCGCGCCCAGATGAGCCTGAGGCCCCGCTCGTAGGCCTCGCGGCCGATCTCGTCGCGCAGCATCAAGAAGACCATGGCCGCCTTGTTGTAGCCGATGACCGAGGCGATGCCGTGTGTGCGCGCGGTGAAGCGGGTGAGCGGCCGGTCCTCGGCTTCCGGTACGGCGAGAAGGTCGCGCAGCCAGGCCAGGCGCAGCTCACGTGCGGCCGCCTCGCCCTCGTCCTCTTTGTAGGCGTAATCGGCGAGGAAGGTGGTCAGGCCCTCCGACCAGTTGCCGCGCTCCCAGTCCGGATAGACGCCATTGCCCCACCAGTTGTGCAGCACCTCGTGCCCGAGTGAACTTTGGCGGATGAAGGGCAGGCGCAGGACCTCGCGCCCCAGATAGGTGAGGCTGGGCATGCCGAAGCCGGTGGGCAGGGGGCTGGAGACCACGCCGAAGTCGTCGAAGGGATAAGACCCGATCAGACGGCTGTAGCGTTCGAGGTAGCGGGCCGAGTCGGCCAGGTAATCGGGGGCAAGGTCGGCCAGCTCGGGGTGGAACCAGGTGCGGATGCGGACCCGTCTGCCGTCATCCAGCGTGAGTATGCGCTCACTCACTGTGTAAGGCCCTGCCATCAGGTCTATCCCCCCCGCCGGATGGGGGAAATCGAACTCTGCCCTGTACCCCTTCGCATCCGCCGATTCGCGCAGGCGGTTGCCGGGTACCAGCCCCTTCTGCCCCTTGGGCAGGGTGAGGCGCAGCCGGTAGGCGAAGGGCACGCCGGGGTCCGGGTACCAGCCCGTACCGGCCGGAAGGAAGCTGCCCGCCGGGCTCGCACTCGGTGGCAGCCGGCCCAGCACCTGGCGGTGGTCGGCCTGGGGCAGGGGTGAAAGACGTCCGCCGTATTCGACCGTGATGCGCCGGCCTGCGGGCAGGCTCACCGGCGCCCCGGCGGGGGGCAGCGGCAGCGCCCGACCGTCCGCCACCAGCCGGGTGAGGCGCAGGCCGGGGTCCAGTTGGAAGCGCAGCGGCCCCTCCACGCCGCTTAGCTGGGCGCGCGCGGTCAGTTCACGGGTCTCGGGGTCGAGCCGCACGTCCAGCTCGAGCCGCGGCGGCTCAGCGCAGGCGACGAGGGCGAAGACCAGCAGGACGGCGGCCAGCCCCCTGGCCAGGGTGCGGATGCAGCGGTCTGCGCTCACCGGGTCGGTGGGAAGCGCGCCACGATCTCGAGTTCCTGACCGTCGCGGCGGACCTTGAGCGGCAGCCAGGTCCCCGGTGCCTGCCTTTCGATGGTCTGGCGCATCGCCAGGGGTGAGCGCACCGCCACGCCGGCAGCCTCGGCGACCACGTCGCCGACCCTGAGGCCCGCCTGCTCCGCCACGCTGCCGGCCGTGACCTGGGCGACACGGATGCCGCCGGCCACGCTCTCCATGGCGATGCCCAGGCGGGGCGGATCGGACTGCGGCGCGCGCACGAGGTAGATCGCATCGGCCAGCCCCGCCGTGAGCCCCTCACAGCGGCCATCGGCCTCCAGGGTCATCAGGTTGGCCACCCGGGTCACGCCGAGGTCTTTAAGCTGGTGGGCCACCCCGTGGCCGAAGCGGACGTGGCCGGAGCCCATGATCCCCACCACCAGGGCGTCGGGCTGACGCTGGAGATGAGCGGCGATCGCCTGGGCCATGGCACGGTCCCAGGTGGCCTGGGCCTCGACGAAGCGGGCGAAGGCGGCCTCATCCTGCCGCTTTTCGGGGTGGTGGGCAAAGACCCGGCGCAGCTCCTCGACGTACGGCGGCGGGGGTGCGGCCGGCCGCGACAGGCCCTCACGCTCGGCCGCGGGCACGGCATCCCACCCCTTGGCATCGACCGCCGACACCAGTCCCCGCTCGACGTTGAGGGCCAGCATGGGCAGCCGGTTCATGCGGGCGTAGTGGAACAGCGGCATGTACATGCGCGCGTCATAGCCCCAGACCCGGTCCCAGTCGGTCTGGCGCAGGAATTCAGCCTCGGAGAGCTCGCCCGCCACCCAGCGGTCCAGGACCGGCTGGAGCCGGCGCGGGAACATCTCGAAGCCGATGGCGATATCGGGCCTGAGGGCGTGGAGCTGTGCCAGGGTGTGCAGCTGCCAGCGGTGATCCTCGGCGCTGTCGTGGGTCTCACCCAGCAGGACCACCTGCTGGCCGGCCAGACGGGTGAGCAGCTCGGTGGCGTTGGCCGCACGAACGCCACCGTCGGCGGGGCTCAGCCACACCCCGGGCCGTCCGCAGGCCGTGGCCTGGGGGGCCGCCTCGGAGGCACAGCCGGTCACGGGCAGCAGGGTGAGGGCGCAAAGGACCAGGGCGGGTAATCGCATAGAGATGGTGGACAGGCGCCCGCGGGCGAAGTTCAGGGCCCTGCCGGCACAGCGCAGGGACAGTCTAGCGCATCATCCTAAAAACCGCAGTTGACCGCTCTCACGGTTTCGTAACAGATTGCTGATGCAAGAGATTTTTGCCTCCGGTCATCCGCTCCCAGAGGGTGAACACGCGAAGCGCCCGCTTTCGGGCGCGTTCAACTGCGGTTTTAGGATAATGGTGTACACCGATCACCCCGTTCCTTCACACGCATGGAGATCTTCCACGTCTTTCACATCGAGGCCGCGCGCCGGCTGCCCCACCTGCCCCCCGACCACCCCTGCGCCCGCCTGCATGGCCACTCCTTCCGTGTCGAGGTGCACCTGCGCGGCCCCCTGCACCCGCAGCTCGGCTGGGTGGAGGACTTCGCCGAGGTCGAGGCCGCCGTCCAGCGCCTGCGCGAAAAGCTCGACCACCGCTACCTCAATGACCTGCCCGGACTGGCCAACCCCACCAGCGAGCACCTCGCCATCTGGATCTGGGAACACCTCAAGGGGGATCTGCCCGCCCTGTCCAAGGTTATCGTCCAGGAGACGGCGCACTCGGGGTGCATCTACTCCGGTGAGTAAGCGCATACTCACAAGATTCGCTGCTCCAACACAAGGCCGGCGGGGCTTGCCACCGACACGCCCGGTGCCGGGTTTCTCTCCCTCCCCCGCAAGCGGGGGAGGGCCGGGGAGAGGGCTTGATACTGTGGTGCCCTGAGGACGCAGTTGCCGTATGCCAAGGCGCCCGCCCCCTTTCAGAGCGGGAGACTCTGATGGACGACTCAACCCAGCCCATCCAAGGGCCGAATGCTCAAAGCAGCGCTCTCAGGTGACGCACCAGCGCCAGGCCCGCCGTCTCCACGTCCAGCCCCACCCCCAGATCCTTCAGCCGGGTCACCGCCATGCCGGCATGCCCGCATGGGTTGATCGCCATGAAGGGCGCGAGGTCGAGGTCCACGTTGAGCGCCAGGCCGTGGTAGGTGCAGCCGTTGCGCACGCGCAGGCCCAGCGCGGCGATCTTCGCCAGTCGCCCATCCGCCTGCGCCACATAGACCCCCGGCGCCCCGTCCAGCCTGGACCCTATGACCCCATGTGCCGCCAGCAGATCCAGCACGGCCTGCTCCAGGCGCCGGACCAATTCTTTCACCCCGTAGCCGCGCCGCCGCAGGTCGAGCAGGACGTAGACCACGGCCTGCCCCGGCCCGTGATAGGTCACCTGCCCGCCGCGGTCGATGGCCACCACCGGCACGCCGATGTCCCTTAGCAGATGCTCGCGCCGGCCGGCCTGGCCCAGGGTGAACACCGGCGGGTGCTCCAGCAGCCACAGCTCGTCCGGCGTGTCCGGCCCGCGCGCCGCGGTGAAGTCCTGCATCGCCCGCCAGGTCGGCTCGTAGTCGACTGTACCGAGCTGTCGGAGGCGAAGAGAAAGGTTCATCAGGGCGATTCTAGGTGAAACGGCCCCCGACTCGCATGATCATGCGCCGATCGTGGTGTCAGGTCTTGCATGAGCACATGAACCGCCCTTGCGCCCTTGCTTGCCACTTCCATCTATGCAGCAACGCAAGACCTGACCCTAAACACTCTGCCCGAGAGGGCGGCTATGTTGCCTATAACCTGGAGACGGGAACGATTACGCAAGGCGAAACCGTCGAGGAAGCACTGAGTAACTTGCGCGAGGCCACAGAACTTTATCCGGAAGAGTCTCCTATCTCCATTATCGGCCGCTCTCTGCCGACCTCCTTTCAGGTTCCGGCGTATGCCTGAATTCCTGTCGTTTCCGGTGGCGAAGTCGTCCAGGCACTGGAACGTCCCGGTTTTGAGGTCACTCGTCAACACGGCAGCCATATCGCCGTGTTTCGAGGCTCCATGGGTGTGTTGTGCCAAACCACTGAGAAATCAAAATAGTCACGCTCGTCGGCTTGCTCAAACAGGCCGGCGTGCTGGAACAAGCCGCGCTGCTGTCCGCGGCATGGGCGGCCGGATGAGACGGGCGGCCCATAACCGGTTGCAGTGGACGGTCCGCTGCGCAGCCCGCCGCTGAACCGGAACATTGGGCCTCATCGGGCGGTCGGTGAGGTGTGACACCCCGCCCCACGCCAGCATATTGGTGGTGCTTGACTCGCGCTGCGGGGAGCGGGGCGAGCGGCGCGGGCTCAAACAAAACCTTTGGCTTCCGCCATCCCCTCGCGGCGTCCGGTCTCTTGCGGATTCGCCGGCAGCTTGCGCGCACCTGACCCTCGACGTCAGGCATCCGCGTGATATACGACCCAGGCGGGCCTCAGCCCTCCTCGTCCAACAACTGCCCGGCGATGGCCCAGTTCTCGTCGGGCAGCTCCTCGAAGGCGATGTAGGTGTAGCGACGGGGTTTGAGGGCGATGCGCTCGAGGGTGTCGGTGATCTCCTCGGCGATCTTTTTCTTCTGCTCGCGGGTGAGGCTGCCGGCAAGCTTGATGGTGACCACAGGCATGGTTCAGACCTCCAGATGGCGGCGGATGTCGGCGAAGACGGCATGGAACATGGCCGGGGTGAGGCGGCCGGTCTGGGTATTGTAGCGGGAGCAGTGGTAGCTATCGAACAGGGTACGGCCGTCGGGCAGGGGGTGGCGGGCGCCGTGGGCGAAGGGGTGGTGCGCGGGTTTGCGCCCCAGTGCCTGCAGGACGGCGGCATGGGCGATCTGGCCCAGGGCGAGGATGGCGGCCCCCGGGGGCAGGGCGGCGATCTCCGCGGCGAGGTAGGGGTTGCAGCGGCGGACCTCGGCGGTCTCGGGCCGGTTCTGCGGGGGCACACAGCGCACGGCGTTGGTGATGCGGCAGCCCACGAGCTTCAGGCCGTCGTCGCGGGCGATCGAGGCTGGCCGGTCGGCAAAGCCGTGCGCATGCAGGGTCTGGTAGAGCAGCAGGCCGGCGTGGTCGCCGGTGAAGGGGCGGCCGGTGCGGTTGGCGCCGTGCAGCCCCGGGGCCAGGCCGACCACCAGCAGGCGCGCCTGATCCTCGCCGAAGGCGGGCACGGGGGCGTTGTGGTAGGCGGGGTGGCGCTGGCGGTTGTCCGCCCGGTAGTCGGCGAGGCGGGGGCACAGCCGGCAATCCGGCGGCGCCTCGCCGTGCGTGGCGGCGCCCATTAGTGCAGGTGCGTGGGGACCGCCTGGGTGTCCTGTTCGGGCATTTCGGCGTGCACCACCTCGCCCTCGGCGTTGGCATAGAGCGGTGCGCCGCAGTCCTCGCAGTATTCGAGGGGGAAGCGCTGCTCCAGCACGACCACCTCGCCCACGCCGGCGGCGCGCAGGACCTGTTCGATCTCGCCGCCGGAATCGGTGGTCTCGTCCTCGGCGCCGAGCAGGGGCCAGACCACGCCGTGCACCACCTCGCCGCCGTCCCTGGGGGCGAAGCTCACGCGCCACTCCTCCAGACGTCGGTCATAGAAGGGGGCGGCCACCGCACGCAACTGCCCGGGTTTGAGGTCGAGCATGGCCTGCAGATAGGCCACCGCCGCCCGCAGGGAGTAGGGGCGGCCTTCGCGGTCGGCCCGCCGCCAGGCGGCGAAATAGGCGTCGGGCAGCTGCAGCTCGAAGCCGCAGCCGGTGAGCACGGACTGCAGGTTGGGCGCCGCCTGGGCGCGCCATTGCACGAGCGCCTGGTCGCGGTTGCCGTCGGCCTCGTTCCAGCGGAAGACGGGGTGTGCCGGCGGGACCATGACGGCGCCCAGGATGTAGCGCACGTCGGAGATGTAGGGCACCACCTCCGGCAGCCGCGCCGGGTCCTCATGGTAGGCGCGGCCTTCGCGCAGGGCCTGCCACAGCCTCTCGGCATAGCGCCGGGTCTGCGCATAGCCGTAGGGGAGCTGGTCGGGGCTATAGAGAAAGTCGGCCAGGGTCAAGCGCACGTCCGCCGCCAGGACATGGGCGCCCAGATGGTTGGATAAGGCGGTCACCACCTCGTCCGGCAGCCGCCGCGCCGGAATGCTGTAGCGCGACCAGGCCAGCACCGGCAGGGCGATGAGCAGGCAATGGCGCGGCCCTTCGCTGGTGGTGATGAGGTCGGCCTCGGCGATGGATTCCACCAGGTCGGCCAGCTCGTCATAGCCGCGGCCGTTGGTCTCGTGCAGGCGGTCCAGGGCGAGGTTGATGGCCTCCTCCTGGCCGCTCTCGAGCAGGCGGCCGAGGTGCTGCTGCAGTTCGCCTTCCCAGTAGGCGTCCTCGACACGGCTTCCGGATTCCGCCAGCCCCTGCGCCAGCCAGACCAGGCGCTCGGCGTCGCGGCTCATGCGGTGTTGGGAGTGGATGCGGCGTCGTTTCATGGTGTGCGTGATGCAGTCGGCAAATGTTGCAAGACAGGATTATCGCCCGCTTCCGGCTGCAGGGTCACGTGGCCGATGCCGTGCTCGCGGGCCAGCAGGGCGCGCGCCTGCAGAAGGATGCGCGGCCAATCGTCCAGGCGTTCGAGGTCGAGGTGGGCGGACAGCGCGATCTTGCCCGAGGACAGCGTCCAGACGTGCAGGTCGTGCACCGAGCGCACCCCCTTGAGCGCGGCGAGATTGCGCCCCACCGCCTGGATGTCGATGTGCGGCGGCACCCCTTCGAGCAGGACCTGCAGCGCCTCGGACAGTAGCCGCCAGGCTGAGAAGAGGATCAGCCCCGCCACCACCAGCGACAGGAGCGGGTCGATGGGCGTCCAGCCGGTGGCGAGGATGACCGTGCCGGCGGTGATGGCCGCCACCGAGCCCAGCAGGTCGCCCATGACGTGCAGCAGCGCCGCCCGTGTGTTGAGGTCCTGACCGCCGCGCGCAAGCCGCCAGGCCACCAGCAGGTTGACCAGCAGGCCGATGACGGCGACCACCAGCACCGCCTCGCCGCGGATGTCGCGCGGCTGCTGGAAGCGCTGCACGGCCTCATAGGCGATGAAGCCGATCAGGCCCAGCATGATGAGCCCATTGGCGAGCGCGGCCAGCACCTCAGCGCGCACCAGGCCATAGGTGTGCCGGTCCGAGGGCGGCCGCCGCGCGAGCCAGGCCGCCAGGGCCGCCAGGGCGAGCGCCGTGGAGTCGGTGAGCATGTGGCCGGCATCGGCGATCAGGGCGAGCGAGCCCGACCACCAGCCCGCCACCGCTTCGACCAGGGCGAAGCCTAAGGTCAGCACGAGCGCCCCGGTCAGGTGCCGGTGTTCGCCGGCATGGCCCAAGTGATGGTGGATGTGATCGGTATCCCGGTCGAGGGAAAGCTCAGGTCGTGCCACGCTTGCCGAGATAGTCGGTGGGGTCATCCAGGGCCAGGTCGGCGTCCGCCTGGCCCAGGCCGGCCAGGCGGTGCACCGCCTGGACATAGCGGCCACTCTCGTGCAGGGTCGTGCGGTCGGGCGGATGCGGGCGGCCGTGCATGCGCGCGAGCCGGATGAGCGACACCGCATGCGGCTGCCAGGCGAGCCGCGCGAGCAGGGTTTCGGCCAGGTCGGGGCGGTTGCACAGCAGCGCCATATCGCAGCCGGCTGCCAGCGCCGCCTGTGCGCGCGCGACCACGTCGCCGGCGACGCTGGCCCCCTCCATGGCGAGGTCGTCGCTGAAGATGGCCCCCTCGAAGCCGTAGCGGCCGCGCAGCAGCTCGTGCAGCCAGCGCCGGGAGAAGCCCGCCGGCCGGTCGTCCACGCGCGGGTAGATGACATGGGCGGGCATGATGCCGGCCAGGCCCAGGTCGATGAGCTGACGGAAGGGGATCAAGTCGGCGAATTCCAGGTCGGCCAGGTCGCGCTCGTCCACCGGCACGTCGGTATGCGAGTCGGCGGCGACGAAGCCGTGGCCGGGGAAGTGCTTGCCAACCGCGTTCATGCCCGCCTCGGCCATGCCCAGCATCAGGGCGTGGGCCAGTTCGGCCACCGCCTGGGGGTGGCGGTGGAAGGCGCGGTCGCCGATCACCCCACTCGCACCGTAATCCAGGTCCAGCACCGGGGCAAAGCTGAAATCCACGCCCACGGCGCGCAGTTCGGCCGCCAGCACATAACCGGCATCGCGCGCCAGCCGTTTGGCCGTCTGCGGCTGCGTGTCCCACAACGCGCCGATGGCGCGCAAGGGCGGCAGCGCCGTGAAGCCGGCGCGGAAGCGCTGCACGCGGCCCCCCTCGTGGTCCACGGCGATCAGAAGCGGCGGCGTGCGCAGGGCGTGGATGGCGCGCGTGAGCTCGGCGACCTGCGTCGGACTCTCGTAATTGCGGGCGAAGAGGATGACCCCGCCCACCAGCGGATGCAGCAGCCGCCGGCGGTCGTCCTCCGTCAGCGCGGTGCCGACCACGTCCAGCATCAGGGGGCCCAGAGGCAGACGCTCGGCGGTCACGGCCCGCCCTCCACCACGACGAAGCCGACGGCGTAGTCCACCTCGTCGGCCAGGCTCAGATGCACCCGCTTGACCCCGCGCGCGGCAAGCCAGCGCTCCAGCTCGGGGTCGAAGGTGAAGCCCGGTCGCCCGTGCACGTCGTGCGTCACCCCCATGTTGGCCAGGCTCACCGGGGCGCGCAGCCCCGTGCCCAGGGCCTTGGCCAGGGCCTCCTTGGCGGCGAAGCGCTTGGCCAGCAGGCGCGGCTTGTCCGCGGCCTGCAAGTAGCCGGGCCACTCCGCGGGGCTCAGCAGGCGCGCCGCCAGACGCTCGCCATGCCGTGCGTGCACCCCGCGCATGCGCGCAACGGCGACGATGTCAGTGCCGATGCCGTGGATCATGGCCAACGCGAGGGGGTGGGCCGCCGGCGGCGAGGCTGGCGCCGGCAGGCGGAGCGTAATGAAGACGGGGGGTGCGCATCACGAGGCTTAAGATACCACCGGGAATGGCTGTCCACACGGCCATGAGCCAAGGCAAAGATGGCCGCCGCAAAATAATGTTTGCCTGCCTGGCGGTTTGCGTGTACTGTGCGGGCTGCGATATCAAGTCGTGCTGTTGTTGTCCGGTCCTGCCGCCGCGGTCCCGCGGTGTTCGTTCCCCATCATCCTGCCTGCTTGACCATCGCCCCAACCGGGGGTCAACCCCTTTTTGTTTGTTTTTGTTAGGAAATCATCATTATGGCAACAGGCACTGTGAAGTGGTTCAACGATTCCAAGGGCTTCGGCTTCATCTCTCCGGAAGGCGGCGGCGACGATCTCTTCGCCCATTTCTCCGCGATCCAGGGCAGCGGCTTCAAGACCCTCAAGGAAGGCCAGCGCGTGAGCTTCGACGTGACCCGCGGCCCCAAAGGGCTGCAGGCCGCCAACATCCGCAGCGCGGACTGACGGCAGACGGGCGGTCTAGGGCTGCCCGTCCGCAAATGAAGCCCGGCCACGCCGGGCTTTTTTAATGCACGTTTTCGGAGAGGGCTATGGCCAAAGAGGAAATCCTGGAAATGCAAGGCGTGGTGGACGAGGTCATGCCCGATTCACGCTACCGCGTCACGCTCGAGAACGGCCATCACCTGGTGGCCTATTGTGCGGGCCGGATGCGCAAGCACCACATCCGCATCCTGGCCGGCGACCGGGTGACGCTGGAACTGTCGCCTTATGACCTGAGCAAGGGGCGCATCACCTTCCGGCATCTGGACACAAGGCCCGCACCGGCGGCGCCGACGCGGCCGCGCCGCCGCCACTAGACGGAGGTCGCGCAGACGAAAAAAAGCGCCACGGTGTAGACCGTGGCGCTTTTGCGTGGAGGGTAAGCGCGTGGGCGCTCAGAAGTCCATGTCGCCCATGCCGCCCATGCCGCCACCGGCGCCGCCCGCGGGCTTCTTGTCCTCGGGCAGTTCGGAGACCATGGCCTCGGTGGTCAGGATCAGACCGGCGACCGACGCGGCGTTCTGCAGCGCGGTGCGGGTGACCTTGGTCGGGTCGAGCACGCCCATCTCCATCATGTCGCCATACTCGCCGGTCTGGGCGTTGTAGCCGAAGTTGCCGCTGCCTTCGACCACCTTGTTTACCACCACGCTGGCCTCGACACCGGCGTTGGCGACGATCTCGCGCAGCGGCTGCTCCAGAGCGCGCATGACGATCTTGATGCCGGCGTCCTGGTCGTGGTTGTCACCCTTGAGGTTGCCCACCGCGGCACGCGCGCGCAGCAGGGCCACGCCACCACCGGCGACGATCCCCTCCTCCACCGCGGCGCGGGTGGCATGCAGGGCGTCCTCGACGCGGGCCTTCTTCTCCTTCATCTCGACCTCGGTGGCCGCACCGACCTTGATCACCGCCACCCCGCCGGCCAGCTTGGCCTTGCGCTCCTGCAGCTTCTCCTTGTCATAGTCGGAGGTGGCCTCCTCGATCTGCTTGTTGATCTGGGCGATGCGGGCCTTGATGGCGTCCTGGCTGCCGGCGCCGTCGATGATGGTGGTGTTCTCCTTGGCCACCTCGACGCGCTTGGCGCGGCCCAGGTCGTTGAGGGTCGCCTTCTCGAGGGTGAGGCCCACCTCCTCGGCGATGACGGTGCCGCCGGTCAGGATGGCCATGTCCTCCAGCATCGCCTTGCGCCGGTCGCCGAAGCCCGGGGCCTTGACGGCGCAGGTCTTGAGGATGCCGCGGATGTTGTTGACCACCAGGGTGGCCAGGGCCTCGCCCTCGACGTCCTCGGCGACGATCAGCAGCGGCTTGCCGGCCTTGGCCACCTGCTCGAGGATGGGCAGCAAGTCGCGGATGGAGGAGATCTTCTTGTCGTGCAGCAGGATGAAGGGGTCCTCCAGCACGGCCATCTGCTTGTCGGCATTGTTGATGAAATAGGGCGAGAGGTAGCCGCGGTCGAACTGCATGCCCTCGACCACGTCCAGCTCGTTCTCCAGACCGGAGCCGTCCTCGACGGTGATCACGCCCTCCTTGCCGACCTTGTCCATGGCGTCGGCGATGATCTGGCCGATGGATGCATCGGCGTTGGCGGAGATGGCGCCGACCTGGGCGATCTCCTTGCTGGTGGTGCAGGGCTTGGACAGTTTCTTGAGTTCCTCCACCACCGCGTGCACCGCCTTGTCGATGCCGCGCTTGAGGTCCATCGGATTCATACCGGCGGCCACATACTTCATGCCTTCGTTGACGATGGCCTGGGCCAGCACGGTGGCGGTGGTGGTGCCGTCACCGGCCACGTCCGAGGTCTTGGAGGCGACCTCCTTGACCATCTGCGCGCCCATGTTCTCGAACTTGTCCTTGAGTTCGATCTCCTTGGCGACGCTGACACCGTCCTTGGTCACCGTGGGGGCGCCGAAGGAGCGGTCCAGCACCACGTTGCGGCCCTTGGGACCGAGGGTCACCTTGACGGCATCCGCCAGGATGTTGACGCCGGCCACCATCTTGTGACGGGCGGAATCGCCGAAGCGTACGTCTTTAGCTGCCATAGTTGCTTACTCCTGATCTCGTTCGTGTTCCTGGCCGATGCCGGAACACCGGGGTTTTCGGATTTGCCAGCCGCTTGAGGACCTGGCGTTGGGACACTGCAGACACGCAGTCGCAGGGGGCGCTTATTTCTCGATGACACCCATGATGTCTTCTTCGCGCATGACGAGGAGCTCCTCGCCCTCGACCTTGACGGTCTGCCCGGCGTACTTGCCGAACAGCACGCGGTCGCCGACCTTGACGTCCATGGCGATCAGGTCGCCCTTGTCGTTGCGCTTGCCGGGGCCGACGGCGATCACCTCGCCCTGATCGGGCTTCTCGGCGGCGGTGTCGGGGATGACGATGCCCGAGGCCGTCTTGCGCTCTTCCTCGAGGCGCTTGACGATCACACGGTCATGCAGGGGGCGGATCTTCATGGTTCCTCCTTGAAAACTCGTTGGGCTGAAAATGAAATACAGCACGGTGTTAGCACTCGTGCGCTGCGAGTGCTAATGATAGGGGCGCATCCCGAGCCTTTCAAGGGCAAGCATCGCGGCGCGGCGGTCCATTCAGCCGCAACCGGTGGATTCGTACCAGGGCGTCGTGGTTATAGACATCGAGCCGACGTTAACCTGTAGACTTTGGCCCGCCATCAACCCTCGATGGATTTAGGAGAAAGGAGACGGTATGCAGAAAAAGACGCTGCTGGCGACGCTATTGTTGCTGGCCCCCACCCTGTCCCTGTCACAGGAGTTGAAGACCGCCGACGAATACCGCGCGGCTCTACAGGACAAGTTCGCGAACCCAGGCAACCTCGTCGTCGACCGCGGTGAGCAGCTGTTCAAGGAGAAGCGTGGCCCCAAGAACACTTCGCTGGAGAAGTGCGACTTCGGCAAGGGACCGGGGGTGCTCAAGGGCGCATTCGCCGAGCTGCCCCGCTACTTCAAGGATACCGACAAGGTCGAGGACCTGGAGTCGCGTATCATGACCTGCATGGTGAAGCTGCAGGGTTTCACGCCGGAGGAGATCAAGAAGAAGCTCTTCGCCGACCAACGCGCCAACGAGCAGAACACCGACCTCGAGGCCATCGCCGCCTACATCTCCGTGCAGTCCGACGGGATGAAGCTCAACCCGCCCATGAAGCACCCCAAAGAGAAAGAGATGCGCGCGGTGGGCGAGGCCCTGTTCCACACGCGCATGGGGCCGATGGACTTCTCCTGTGCCACCTGCCACGGGCAGGACGGCAAGCGCATCCGCCTGCAGGAGCTGGGTAACTACCACAACAAGGCCGATGCGCAGCGGACGATGAAGACCTGGCCGACCTATCGCGTCTCACACGGGGTAGTCCGCAACATGCAACACCGCATCTGGGACTGCATGTGGCAGATGCGGCTGCCGGACGTCGATTACGCCTCGCCGGCGACCGTCGCGCTCATCAGCTACCTGACCGACCAAGGGCGTGGTGCGGTACTCGACATTCCCGGTATCAAGCGTTGAGGAGGACAGGACATGAAGACGATCAAACTGGCGACACTCACGGCCGCCCTGGTCGCGACGGGGCTGGCCCACGCAGCCGACAAGGCTGCACCCAGGCCCGATCCCAAGATCCAGGCCCTGGTGGCCAAATACATCGAGGCAAGCTTCCTGCCCGGCGAGGGGCAGGACTTGTCGCGGCTCAAGCAGGACGAAACCCTGCAGGCCTGCAACCTCTACCGCGACAACCCGCCCGAAAAGATCGCCGCCGAGATCAACGCGCGCGAAAAGGCGACGATCAAATACCCGGCAGATGGCAAGCTGATGGGCGATTGGAAGAACGGCGAGAAACTCTTCGCTGCCGGCTTCGGCATGCGCATCGGCCGCATCGAGCCGGACAAGCCGGAGCGGCAGAAAGGCGGCAACGGCGGCAACTGCTATGCCTGTCATGGTGCCGATCCCAAGGAGGTTGCCTTTGGCACCATCGGTCCCAGCCTGATGCACTACGGCAAACTGCGGGGCGCGGGCGAGGACATCGTCAAGTACACCTACGAGAAGATCTACAACCCGCAGGCCTACAGCGCCTGTTCGCAGATGCCACGCATCGGCTATCACGGCATCCTGCGTCCTGAGCAGATCGCCGACATCGTCGCCTATCTGGTGTCGCCCGAGTCGCCGGTGAACAAGTAGCGCGTCCGGCCTCGCGCACCACGCGTGAAAACCGCCCCGCCGGGGCGGTTTTTTTATTGTGAAGTGGCACGCGGATCGCAGGGGGGCGCACGGCACGCCATCGCTGGCGCGGGTTTTGGCTACGGCCGCCGCTGCGCGGCTTGACGTTCGCTGCGCTCACGTCAGCCTGCGCCGAAATCGCGCGCAACGGAGTGCTTGTGACGCTGGTGCCCGGGGCCGGGGTCGAACCGGCACGCCATCGCTGGCGCGGGATTTTGGCTACGGCCGCCGCTGCGCGGCTTGACGTTCGCTGCGCTCACGTCAGCCTGCGCCGAAATCGCGCGCAACGGGGTGCTTGTGACGCTGGTGCCCGGGGCCGGGGTCGAACCGGCACGCCATCGCTGGCGCGGGATTTTGAGTCCCGTGCGTCTACCAATTCCGCCACCCGGGCGGGCGGGGAGCTTTCCATTATGCGCAACGCACCCGCCTCGGGGCAAGCAATCCGCGCGGCCGCGGCCTGCGGGACCGCGTCCTGTGCGCACAGGCGTTGCAAATCACGCCCCGGGCCTTTACAGTGCGGAGGCCATCCCTCGGGAGGCCAGTAACACCAGCTCATCCGCCGTCTCTTACAGGAGGAAACCCCACCATGAACAAATCCGAGCTCATCGCCACGGTGGCCGCCAAGGCCAACGCCTCCAAGGCCGCCACCAGCACCATCATCGACGTGGCCATGGAGGCCATCACCGAGGCCCTGGCGCGGGGCGAGAACGTGCAGTTCGTCGGCTTCGGCACCTTCAGCGTGCAGGAGCGCAAGGCCCGTACCGGCCGCAACCCGCAGACCGGCAAGGAGATGAAGATCCCGGCCAAGAAGGTGGTGCGCTTCCGTCCCGGGGCGGCACTCTCCGCCGCCGCCAACAGGGCGAAAAAGAAGAAGTAACCCCAACCCTGCCCCATTGCCGGGCGGCCTGCGCCCGGCAGCCCGCCTGAAGGCCGTATCGGGCGGCATGCCCCGCCGTGCGCATGAGACTCGCCACCTGGAACGTCAATTCGCTCAAGGTGCGCCTGCCGCACCTCAAGGACTGGCTCGCGGCCCAGCAACCGGATGTGGTGTGTCTGCAGGAGACCAAGACCGAGGACGCCAGCTTCCCGCTGGGCGAGATCGAGGCTGCCGGCTACCGGGCCCTCTATGCGGGCCAGAAGACCTACAACGGCGTGGCCCTGCTCACCCGCGAGGCGGCGGCCGATCCCCTGACCTCCATCCCGGGTTTCGAGGACGAGCAAAAGCGTGTCCTGGCCGCGACCCTGGGCGACATGCGGGTGGTGTGTCTGTACGTGCCCAATGGCCAGAGCGTTGGCTCTGACAAGTACTACTACAAGCTCGACTGGCTCGACGCCCTGATCGCCTGGCTGCGCGCCGAGCTCGCCCGGTATCCGCGCCTGGCGGTGCTGGGCGACTTCAACATCGCCCCCGAGGACCGCGATGTGCACGACCCGGCCCTGTGGGCCGGACAGGTCCTGGTCTCCGACGAGGAGCGTGCGCGCTTTCGCGCCCTGCTCGACCTGGGGCTCAAGGACGCCTTACGGCTGTTCGACCAGCCCGAGGGCAGCTTCACCTGGTGGGACTACCGCATGGCCGCCTTCCGCCGCAACCTGGGCCTCAGGATCGATCACATCCTGTTGTCACCGGCCCTGGCCGAGCGCTGCCGCGCCTGTCAGATCGACATCGCGCCTCGGCGCCTGGAACGTCCGTCCGACCACGCCCCGGTGATCGCCCAGCTCGACTGACCGGCAAGAGGGCGTCAGCCCCGCTGCTGGGGGATGCGCTGCGCTCTGGCCCGGCAGAACACTAGATATCTGGGTTTGAACAGGTGTGAATAACTAGATATAGTTTCCCCAAGGATTTCCCTCGCCCCATCGGGGAGATGGTCTAACTTGAGTTCATCCCCCCGCGCGTCTGTGTCTGCACAGGAGACGTCGATCATGCAGGACATGCTCTTCCCCGAGCTCGCCGCCCAGGCCATCTCCACCGAGGTCCTGTTGGAGAAGTATGCCAAGGGGGACGAGCAGACCGCCTTCGACGTGCGCCGCCGGGTGGCGCGGGCGCTTGCCTCGGTGGAGGACAAACGCCAGCGCGCCCGCTGGGAGGCGCGCTTCTTCGAGGCCATGGAGGCGGGCTTCATCCCCGCCGGGCGCATCAATTCGGCCGCCGGCACGGAGCTGGCCGCCACCCTCATCAACTGCTTCGTGCAGCCGGTGGGCGACACCATCTCTGGCGAGGCGGATGGCAAACCGGGCATCTATGTGGCGCTGCTGGAGGCAGCCGAGACCATGCGCCGTGGCGGCGGCGTGGGCTACGACTTCTCCGCGATCCGCCCCAAGGGTGCCCTGGTGCGCGGCACCCAGTCCAAGGCGAGCGGCCCGGTGTCCTACATGCGCGTGTTCGACCGCTCCTGCGAGACGGTGGAGTCGGCCGGCAGCCGGCGCGGCGCGCAGATGGGGGTGCTGCGCTGCGACCACCCGGACATCGAGGAATTCATCCACGCCAAGGACGCGGGGGACCTGAGGAACTTCAACATCTCAGTCGGCGTGACCGATGCCTTCATGGCGGCGGTGGAGGCCGATGGCGAGGTGGAGCTCACGCACAAGGCCCGCCCCGGCGACGAGCAGATCGCCGAGGGCGCCTACCAGCGGGCCGACGGCCTGTGGGTCTATCGCAAAGTGCGCGCCCGCGCGCTGTGGGAGCAGATCATGCGCTCCACCTACGACCATGCCGAGCCGGGCGTGCTCTTCCTGGACCGCATCAACCGCGACAACAACCTCTACTACTGCGAGACCATCGAGGCGACCAACCCGTGTGTCACCGGGGACACCCGACTGGCCACGCAATACGGTCTCATCCCCATCAGCGAGCTTTGTGCCTCGGGGGCGCCGATCCTGGCGACCGTAGACAACCGGGCCTTGGGGGTGAGTGACCGGGGCACGCAGGTGCGCGCGGCAGTGCCCGCGTTCATGACCGCGACGATGGCCGATGTCTATCGGGTGGTGACGCAGGACGGTTATGAGATCAAGGCCACGGCCTGGCACGAGTTCTATACCCGTCGCGGCAAGATCAAGCTGCGGGAGCTTGAGCCTGGCGACGAGATCTGGGTGCAATCGGGCAAAGGCCAGTTTGGTCAGGAGGGCAATGAGGCCCTGGGTATTTTGCTGGGCCTGATCACCGGCGATGGGCACTTCACCCACCGTGGCAATGGGCAGGAGGCTGCGGTGGTGAATCTGTGGAACGAGGACAGGGCCTTGGCCGAGCGTGTGGTCAACACGGTCAACGAGCTGGTCGCCGGACTTTCGTTCGCACCGCGTAACTACCGCGTCAGCGCCGTCGCTGTGCCTCAGAGAAACTATGTCTTTATCCGTTCGGTCCTGCTGGCCCGCGCGTTGGCCCTATACGGCTTCACACGGGAGAGTAAGTTGCGCGTGCCAGAGCTCGTCTGGCGCGGTAGTGAGGCGTGTGTCAAGGGTTACCTCAAGGGTCTGTTCCAGACCGATGGCACGGTGAACGTGTCGCGTGGCAGCCAGACTTGCTCCGTGCGGCTGAGCTCGGTACATCGGGGCCTGTTGCAGGATGTGCAGATACTGCTTGCGAATTTTGGCGTATTCAGCCGGATACACCTGCGCCGGCAGGCTGCCGGACGCAGCCTGCCGGACGGTTGCGGCGGCCAGCGGGAATTCCCCTGCCAGTCACTCTACGAGCTCATCATCGACGGAGAATCCCGTGATGTCTTCATGCGGGAGATCGGCTTTCTGCTGCCCAGCAAAGGCCTCAAATACCACAAGTGGGCGGCCGGCAAGGTCCTGCGCAAACGGCAGCGCTTCGCAACCCGGGTCTTGCGCATTGAGTATGCCGGTCGCGAAGCGGTCTACGACACCACCCAACCCGACCACAACACGGTGGTCTTCAACGGCCTCGTGACCGGACAGTGCGCCGAACAACCTTTACCGCCCTATGGCTGCTGCTGCCTGGGCTCGGTCAACCTGACCCGCTTCGTCAAGGGTGCCTTCACCCCGGCCGCGGCCTTCGACTTCGAGGCCCTGGGCCGCGTGGTGCCGGTGGCGGTGCGCATGCTCGACAACGTGCTGGAACTGACCGCCTGGCCGTTGGAGAAGCAGCACAAGGAGGCCCAGTCCAAGCGCCGCGTGGGGCTGGGCTTCACCGGCTTGGGCGACACCCTGGTGATGCTCAACCTGCGCTACGACACCCCGCCGGCGCGCGAATTCGCCGCGCGGGTGGCCGAGTTCATGCGCGATGCGGCCTATGCCGCCTCGGTCGAGCTCGCGCGCGAGCGCGGCCCCTTCCCGCTGTTCAACGCCGACCTGTATCTGTCCGGCGGCAACTTCGCCTCGCGCCTGCCCGCCGAGCTCAAGGCGGAGATCCGCAAACACGGCATCCGCAACTCGCACCTGCTGTCCATCGCCCCCACCGGCACCATCTCGCTCGCCTTCGCCGACAATGCCTCGAACGGCATCGAGCCGCCCTTCTCCTGGACTTACACACGCAAGAAGCGCCAGGCCGACGGCAGCTTCAAGGAGTATCTGGTGCAGGACCACGCCTGGCGGCTGTACCGCGAGCAGGAGGGGGAGGAGGCGCCGCTCACCCCCGCCTTCGTGACCGCCCTGGAGATCAGCGCCCAGGCGCACATGGAGATGGTGGCGGCGGTCGCCCCCTACATCGATTCGAGCATCTCCAAGACGGTCAACGTGCCGGCCGACTACCCCTACAGCGATTTCCAGGACCTCTATTTCGCCGCCTGGAAGGCCGGGCTCAAGGGGCTGGCCACCTATCGGCCCAACGCCGTGCTGGGGGCGGTGTTGAGCGTTGAGCCGGAAAAGGCGGCGCCGCAGGATTTCGAGACCACGGACGTCAACCGCCGCATCGAGATCAAGACCCTGCCCGCCCCGGTGCTGGAGAGCCTCAAATGGCCCGGCCGGCCGCGGCTGCCCGGCGGCAATCCGTCCTGGAGCTACATGATCGAATACCCGCAGGGCAGCTTCGCCCTGTTCGTTGGCCACATCGACACCGAGGACGGCCGCGCCTTCCCCTTCGAGGTCTGGGTCAACGGCGCCGAGCAGCCGCGCGGCCTCGGCGCGCTGGCCAAGAGCCTGTCCATGGATATGCGCGCCAACGACCGCGCCTGGCTCAGACTCAAGCTCGACACCCTGGCCAAGACCCGTGGCGACGACGCCTGCTCCATCCCCTTCCCGCCCAACGGCGAGCCGCGCCCGGTGCCCAGCATCGTCTCCGGCGTGGCGCAGATCATCCGCTGGCGCCTGGAGCAGCTGCAGGCCCTGGACGTCGAGGGCCCCACCCCGGTGCTCGACGCCCTGTTCAGCCTCAAGGAACCCAAGACCGGCACCGACGGCACGCTGTCCTGGACGGTGGACGTGCTGAACCCCGCCAGCGGCGACGACTTCGTCCTGGGGCTCAAGGAGATCCGGCTGCCCGACGGGCGCACACGCCCCTACTCGGTCTGGCTCGCCGGCGAATACCCGCGCGCGCTCGACGGCCTGTGCAAGCTGTTGTCGCTGGACATGCGGGTGATCGACCCGGCCTGGATCGGCATGAAGCTCCGCAAGCTCCTCGACTACCCCGAGCCGCTGGGCGACTTCATGGCTAAGGAGCCGGGCTCGGAGCGAAGCCGCACCTGGCCCTCGACGGTGGCCTATGTGGCGCGGCTGATCATCCACCGTTACGCCATGCTGGGCATCCTCACCGAGGACGGCTACCCCATCCAGCAGATGGGTATCCTGCAGGCGCCCGCCCCCGAGCCGGGCAGCCCGCCGCGACTGCCGGCCATGCAAGGGCTGCGCTGCAGGGAATGCGGCAACGACACGGTGATCCGCAAGGATGGCTGCGACTTCTGCACCGCCTGCGGGGCGGTGGGGGTGTGTGGGTGAGCCAGGTCATGACGTAGGCGTCTGGGCGCTGCGCTGCCGAAGACGTCCCTCATTCCTGAATACACCGCACGCCAGGCCTTGATCTATGCCTCTGGACAGGACTGCCTGAGCAGCGCCATGACCGCTTTGCCTGAAAGTCTGAGAGCCTGGGGCACCCCCGCCTTCGAGCCGACCCTCAGGTCGGAGCTCGCGGCCCTGCCGCCCGAATGTCTGCCGCTGGATGCCTTGACGACCCAGGGCGGCCGGGTGGAGGGGGTGACCCTGCGCCTGCTTGCGGCGGAGGCCTCTCATGATGCCATCCGCGCGCGGCTGGGGGTCTTATTCACGGAATGGGTCGGCGGCTGCAGCTGCGGTGAGGGGCTCATGCCGGTGCAGGGCTATGGCGAGATCGAGCTCAGCATCGCCCGTGGCGATGCCGCCGCCCACTTCTCGCCGCGGGCCGGCTGACCCGCCATGACCGCCGTCGGCCGCCCGGCACCACGATCGAACGCCGCCCGACGCGACCCGCCCACGGTCTGCGTCTTTGCCGACGCGGCGCTGGGGCGCTACCGCTTCGGCGCCCACCACCCCTTCGGCCCGGCGCGCTATCCGGCCTTCATCGAGGCGCTGCGCGCGAGCGGGCTGGCCGCCCGGGTGATGCTGCGGACTTCGGCCGAGGCCAGCGAGGCGGAGCTGGGTCTTTTCCACACCCAGGCGCACATCGCCCGCGTGCGGGAACAATGCGCCGCCGGCGTGGGCTTCCTGGACCTGGGCGACACGCCGGCGCTGCCGGGGTTGTACGAGGCGGCCGCGCGCGTGGTCGGCACCACCCTCGCCGCGGTGGATGCAGTGATGTCTGGTGGCTGCACGCGCGCCTTCGTTCCCATCGCCGGGTTGCACCACGCGCGCCGTGACCGGGCGGCGGGCTTCTGCGTGTTCAACGACTGCGGCGTGGCCATCGAACACCTGCGCCAGCGGTATGGCCTTGCGCGCATCGCCTATGTGGACATCGACGCACACCACGGTGACGGGGTCTATTACGCCTTCGCCGCCGACCCCGGCGTTTACATCGTCGATCTGCACGAGGACGGCCGCTGGCTCTATCCCGGCACCGGGGCGCGCGAGGAGACCGGCGTCGGGGCGGCTGTGGGGACCAAGCTCAACCTGCCGCTGCCGCCGGGGGCCGACGACGCCGAATTCCTGGCGCAGTGGGCAGCGGCGGAGCGTTTCCTGGACGCGGCCGCGCCGCAGTTCATCCTGCTGCAGTGCGGCGCCGACAGCCTGGCCGGCGACCCCATCACGCATCTCGATCTGAGCGCCGCCGTGCACGGCCATGTGGCGCGGCGTCTCGCCCGTCTGGCTGACCGCCGTTGCGCCGGGCGCCTGGTCGCCCTTGACGGCGGCGGTTACGACCCCGACAATCTCGGCGCGGCCTGGTGCGCGGTCATCGAGGGCCTGCTGGCGGCCTGATGGCAAGTCGGCAACAAGCCGCCGATCGTCAGGCCGCGGGCACGATTAGCATCTAATCATATTCACGACGAGAACCGATACTTCTCGTGTCAGCCACAACACCGGGGACGCAGACAGACCCGTCCCCGACCGTCTTACATGCGTCGCCTCAACCGTTGGATCCCTGTGTGTCTTCTCGCCGGCCTTGCCCTGCTGCCGCTCAAGCCCGCTCACGCCAGTGTCAGCCCCGAGCCGGCCAACATCCAGCTCACCACGATGCAGGGCAAGCCCCTTAAGCTCTCGGCCTTTCGCGGCAAGTGGGTGCTGGTGAACCTCTGGGCCCCGTGGTGCCCGATCTGCTATCACGAGGTGCCCGAACTCAACGCGCTGAACGCCCGGCGAGACGTGGTGGTGATCGGCGTGGCGGTCGACTACGGCAGCGACGAGGCCTCGGTGCGCCAGGCCATCGAGCGCGCCGGCATGCGCTATCAGGCGCACGTCCTCGGCGGCAACCGCACGGACGCCGACGCCCAGTCGCGCCGCATCGGCCCCACCTTGTTCTACCCCACCACCTATGTCTACAGCCCCGACGGCCGGCAGCACCAGGTGATCGCCGGGCCGGTCAGCAGCGAGCGCATCCAGCAGCTGATCGAGGGCTATCGCGACAGGACCCGCGCAGCCAGGACCGCGAGCGGGCTGTGATGCCCGCTCGCCGGACGGCGGGCCGATGCCTCAGGCGGCGAGGCTGTCGCGCACGCGCATCAGGCGCGCCCGCGCCTCGCGCGCGATCTCCTGGACCTCCGGCTTGTCCACCAGCTTGACCATCACGTCCGGGTCGAGGAAGGCGACGGTGACCTTGCCGTCGGCCTCCTCCTTGACCACCACGTTGCAGGGCAGCAGCAGGCCGATGTCGTCCTCGGCATTCAGGGCCTGGTTGGCGAGCGGCGGGTTGCAGGCGCCCAGGATGCGATAGGGGCGGCGCTCGACGTCGAGCTTGGCCTTGAGGGTGGCCTTGACGTCGATGTCGGTGAGCACGCCGAAGCCCTCCTGCTTGAGGGCCTCGATGGTCTTGGCGACGGCGGCGTCGAAGGGCAGGTCGATCTGGATGGAGAAACCGTAGGCTGACATAGTGTCCTCGCGATGATGGGGTTGGTTGGCCGATTCTAATCCTTCCGGGAAGCCGTGACAGGGCTTCTGCCGGACTGGCCCGCCCCAGTGGGATGGCCCGACCCCCGGCAGCCCATGGTCGACAGGCGGGCTTGCCCTGCCCCCATGGTCTGTCCGCCGCTGCGGGTGGTGGGCGGGGGCATGGGCTCGCAGCAAGTCTGACAGGGTCGCTATACTTGCACCATGGCGCAGACCCCCACCGCTGAAACCCGGCCGACCGACGGCGCGCCGGCCTTTCCGAAACTGATCCCCCTGCCGGCCATCGAGCGCCCGGTGCGCATCCCTGTGGCGCACTTCTCGGAGGTCAGGTCGGCGGCGGACCTGCCCGACCGGCTGCTGCTGGGCGATCTCGCCGCGGAGAGCTTCCGTTGGGAGAAAAAGGGCTGGTCGGCGGAGTGGATCGACGCCGACGGGCACAAGGCGCGCTTCCGCTACGCGGGCGGGCTCTCCTCCCTGGAGTTGAGCTATCGCGGCAACGAGGCGGTCACCCTGACCACCGCCGAGCGCTTCGTCGAACTGGGGCAGACCGTGCAGACCCTGCACCCCGGCGCCTGGCTCGACATCCTCGGCCGCCACCTGGAGGGCCACTACAACCTGCGCGTCTTCCCGATGCGCGAGGACGACGCGGTGGGCGGCGATTTCCCCGACGGCCACCAGCTCACACTGGTCGCCCCCATGCCGGCCGACCGGCTGATGGCGTTGTTCGAGCTGCACAAGCGTCTGCAGACCGATCCCGACATCCGCACGGGGTCGACCGCCTATCTGCGGCTCGCCTTAAGCGTGGTCAACTACATCGAGGGGCGCAACCCGGCGATGCTCGCGCACCCCGCCGGCCTGGTGCTGCACCACGTCAATGCCCTGGGCACACCGGCGGCGGAGATGCCCGTGTGGGAGACCGATGCGGAGGGGCTGGCGGCCTGGACGTTGCGCCGCAGCCATTACCTCTATGTCGCCCACCTGCACCTGCGCGAGGCGGCCCGCTTCGTGGCGAAACTGGCCGAGGCGGGCTTCATCGGCGCTGCGGCGCAGGGCCGCGAGGGCTGGCCGCACGCCCCGGAGTTCGGCGCCGCGCTATTGCCTTTCGGCTACGAGTACGTCGCGCAGAATGCCTACTGGTTCGACCGCGACCGGCGCCGGCGCATGTTCTATCCCGCCTTCGCCGATGCCGACGACCGCAAGGCGCTGGGCGGCCAGGGCGAGGTCTGGATCCGCGCCCTGATCCGCGACGCCCAGAAGAAGTCCGAGCAGCTCAAGGCCGACACGGTGCGCGCCTTCGCCGAGGGCCTGGCCGTCGGCATGGGGCGGCCTGAGCAGGGTCTGCACTGAACCTAAAAACCGCAGTTGACCGCTTCATCGGCACCGTAACATCTTGGATTCATTGAACATTATGCCTTCGATCACGATCTTTCAGAAGGTGAGCCCGCTACGCGCCCGCCTTCGGTCTTGTACGCCCGTCTGGCTGCGTTGCTCCTCCTTACAGGGGGAGACCCTGTTGTGTCGTCGCGCCTGGCCCACCACGCGCACAAACCCGCCTTCGGGCGCGTTCAACTGCGGTTTTTAGGCTGAAGAGTCCAGACCGGCGCCCAGCGAGATTGTCCCTATCCCTCACCTCTCACCCCGCAGCCAAAATGATCCGACTCGGCGTCAACATCGACCACGTCGCCACCTTGCGCCAGGCGCGCGGCACGCCTTACCCCAGCCCGGTGCAGGCCGCCCTGGTGGCCGAATCGGCCGGGGCCGACGCGATCACCCTGCATCTGCGCGAGGATCGCCGCCACATCCAGGACGAGGACGTGCGCATGCTGCGGCGGCTGCTCACCACGCGCATGAACCTGGAGATGGCGGTCACCGAGGAGATGATCGGCATCGCCCTGGAGGTGCGGCCACAGGACGTATGTCTGGTGCCGGAGCGGCGGCAGGAGCTGACCACGGAAGGCGGCCTGGACGTCGCCGCCCAGTTCGAGCGGGTGCGTGAGGCCTGCCAGCGGCTCGGCGCAGCGGGCATCCGCGTGTCGCTCTTCATCGATGCGGAGGAGGCCCAGCTCGAGGCAGCCCGGCGCGCCGGGGCGCCGGTGGTGGAGATCCACACCGGCCGCTATGCCGAGGCCAAGCACGAGGCCGAGCTGCAGGCCGAGCTCGAGCGCATCCGTCGCGCGGTGCAGGTCGGACGCGGCCTGGGCCTGCAGGTCAATGCCGGCCACGGCCTGCACTACCACAACGTGCAGGCCATCGCCGCCATCCCCGGCGTGGCGGAGCTGAACATCGGCCACGCCATCGTCGCCCAGGCCCTGTTCGTCGGCTGGGAGCGGGCGGTGGCGGAGATGAAGCGCCTGATGGTGGAGGCGGCCCAGCACGGCTGAGCGGCCACACGGCCGCCTTCTCGTCAGAGCCCGGAGCGCAGGTTGTCGGTGAGCTCCACCGCCCAGACCAGGGCCTCGAGGTGGCGGGCGCTGACCTGGGCGGGGCTCTGCCCCAGGCAATCGGCCAGGGCGGCGATACCGGCCTGGTCGGCCTCCTCGCAGGCGATGGCCAGGGCGAGCAGCTCCCCGTAGATCCCCTCCCGTCTGAGCAGGGCGGCGACGACCGCCTCCGGCAGCCCCAGCTGGCCGACGACCTCCGGCAACGGCATCTGGAACAGCAAGTCGGCGAGCGAGAGGAGGCCGGCGATGAAGGCCATCTCGGCCTGCGGGCGCGGCAGTCGGGTCTGCGCCAGCAGCTCGGTCAGGCGGGCCCGGGCCAGGGCCGTCTCGCGCAGGGCCTCGTCCATGGGCTGTGGCTTGCCGGCGTAGAACAACAGCATCGTCAGCCAGCGGTAGAGCCCCTCGCGGCCGATGTAGGTCATGGCGTGCTCGAGCGAGGCGATCTTGTGACGCAAGCCCATGGCCGCCGAGTTGACATAGCGCAGGAGTCGGAAGGCAAGTACGGGGTCGAGGCGCGCGAGCAGGGCGACCTGGCCGAGGTCCTCCGGGTCCTGGCGCAGTTGGGCGATGAGCTGGGCCACCACCATGCGGTTGCTGTCCATCCGTGGCTCGCGCCAGGCCGGCCGATGGGTGATGCAACGGCCCTGGAACAGGGTGAAGGCGAGACGGCGACAGGCCTCCAGGGTCTCGTGTGTGTCGGCGTTGCGGGCGATCAGACGCGCCTGGGGATAGCGCCTGAGCAGGTCGCGCTGGCGTACCAGCAGGCTGGGCGGGTCGAGTGCCGCCACATCGATGGTGAGGTAGTCCGCCAGCGGCAGCAGTGGGGCGAGCGGCCCGCCCTCCAGCGACTCGGCACAGGCGAGCCGCAGCCCGGCCGTCTTGAGGGCCTTCACGCGCTCGAGCACGGCCTCGGGCGCCACCCCTTCCGCATCCCCCAGCAGGCCGATGACCAGGCTCTGGCCCGATGTGGCCGCTTGCGCGGCAAGCCGGTCGAGCTGTGGCAGGTCGAGGGAGACGGGGTGCAGCGGCAGCAGGCCCAGGCGCCTGCCGAGGACGGCGGCGAACTCGGGGCTGCCGATCCGATCGAGCAGGGCGCCGTCGAGGAAACGCTGGGCGCTGGGGTGGCGGTTGCGCTGGGCCTGCGGGCGCTCCAGGTTGAGTTCGTAGCCGCAGACCTCCCGCTCGCGGTTTAGCACGGGCTCGCGCCTGAGGTAGTCGGGCGCCGTCGCGGTTTCGGCCGGTGTGGCCGGCGGGGGAGCCTCAACCGGCTGGCCGGTCGTGCGGGCGCGTAGCCATTTCAGCATCCTGAGCCTCATGCGTGTGTGTGGCGGGGGAGAGCCGGAAGCTCACCTCGCCTTCCCGGTTTTCCTCCAGCGCCAGGCGGAACCCCTGCTGGGCGGCCTGCCGGGCGGCGTGGTACAGACCGATGCCCAGCCCGTCGTAGTTCGAGACCGGGGCATGGAAGAGCTTTTGCACCACCTCGGGCGGTGCCGCCGCGCCATCGTCGGTCACCTTGAGCTGCGGGCCGTCGCGCAGGGTGAACCAGACCCGGATATGCAGTTCCGGGTCCTGGCGCCGCTTGCGCAGCGCGTTCTGCAGCAGGTTGTCGGCCACGCTCTCGAACAGTTCCTGGGGCAGCCAGCCCTCGGCGTTGGGGTCGTCGGTCTGGAAATCGATATCGTCCTGGCTGTAGCGGGCCTTGAGGTCGCGCCACCATTCGCGCGCGAGGACCTGGCCCTGGCCGGCGCCCGGCTCGTCCTGCCGGTGGGGGGACTTCAGCTTGTCCAGGGTGATCTCCAGCCGCTTGACGATCTGCGGCATCTGCCGCTGCATGAGCTGCTGCAGCTCCTCGGCCTGTTCTGGTCCGCTGTGCTCGGCGGCGGAGCTCAGGGTCTTGAGCGACTGCAGCATGTTCTTCACGTCGTGGGTGAGCCGCGAGCCCGTCTCGTAGATGGCCTGGGTGTAGGCGTTGGTGTGCAGGGCCTGTTCGCGGATCTTGGCGGCGTAGAAGTAACCCACCACATTGGTCAGCAGCCGCAGCTGCAGGGCGAAGGCGGGGTTCAGCGGGCGCTCGGTGTAGAACACGACCTCGACCCCCAGGTGGTGGAAGCGGCTGCTGTGCCGGCTCTCGCGACCCAGACGGCCTTGCGAATAGGCGGTCTGCCAGGTGACCCCGGTCGTCCAGGGCAGGTTGGAAAACCCTTCCATGGTGGCGCGCAGGAAGGTCTCGGGGTCGGCCTCCTTCTCCGCCGCCTCGGCCGTCTGCTTGAGCCATTCCTCCAGGGGCAGGCCCAGCGAGAGCACATAGCGGGAGAACAGGTTGCGCAGCCCGGCATACTCGCCGCGCGGGTTCCACAGCCAGACGAACATCAGCAGGACCCCGGCCAGGATCAGGCTGCTGATCCACATGCCGCGGAAGTAACCGGTGTCCGCCACCCGCATGACCGTGTAGCCGCCCAGCAACAGCACGCCCACCAGCAGGAAGATCACCAGGGCATAGAGCAGCTGTGTGCCGGCAACCGCATCGCGCGGCCGTGTCGCCGGCACGAAGAGCAGGAGCAGGGGGACGAGGACCAGGGCGTCCCTCCCGAGCGGCCACGGGGTCACGGCCGCCAGTCCCAGCGCGCGCGGCAAGAGCCAGAGCACGACGAGGGCGACCAGATAGGCGGAGGCGAGCAGCAGGGGCAGGCGCTCGCGCCAGCCCCCTGAACCCAGGGCGATACCACCCAGGAGTCCGGCGAGCATGAGGCACCACAGGGTGACAGCCCAGGGTGCCGGCCAGATGGCGAGCCCGGCGCCTACGGCCAGGACGGCCGTGGCGCGGGACCACGGCAGCCTTTGGGCACCGCTCAGAAAGGGCTGCCAGAGCAGAAAGGCGCCATAGTGGGCGAGGGTGACGGCCTGGCCCCAGGTCGAGCCCTCGCCCCAGACGAAGGCGGCGTGCAACAGGAGCAGCATCAGGGCCAGGGTGCGGTTGCCCTGACGCGTCAGCGCACTGGCGACGGCCCCGCCATCCACAGGGGGCAGCCGGCCGGCGGTGGTGGTGGGTTCGGACGTCTTCATGATCACGAAATTAAATCATCGGCGCTGTGACCGGGAAATTGAGGAGCACATCGCGGGCGCGTACACTGCGCGCCATGCCCCCTCCCGCGCATGGTCAAATTTCGGACAGGACCGTCGGTAAACCGACGGCCGTCTTCCCCTTCGCGGCGGCCGGACGCCATGTGGCCGGCGCCGCCGGCGGGCGCGCGGCTTGCTTGGCCGGGTGTGCCATGCCGCGCGTGCTGACCGGATTCACCCTGATCGAGCTGGCCATCGTCCTGGTGGTCATCGGCCTGCTGCTGGGCGGTGTACTCAAGGGGCAGGAGCTCATCGACAGCGCGCGGGTGCGCAACCTGATCTCGCA
>JAKADY010000074.1 GCA_021826065.1 Pseudomonadota bacterium | reverse complement strand
CCTTGATCGACCCGGCCGCCTCGGGCCGCATGGCGGTGGCCGAGGCGGTGATGAACCTTGCCGCGGCCCGCATCGACAAGCTGTCGGACATCCGCCTGTCGGCCAACTGGATGGCGGCGGCGGGACATCCCGGCGAGGACGCCGCCCTGTACGACACGGTGCGGGCGGTGGCGAAGGAACTGTGCCCCGAGCTCGGCATCAGCATCCCGGTGGGCAAGGACTCGATGTCCATGCGCACGGTCTGGGACGAGGGCGGCGTACGCAAGAGCGTGGTGGCGCCGCTGTCGCTGATCGTCTCCGCGTTCGCCCCCACGCCCGACGCGCGCGCCACCCTCACGCCGCAGCTTCGCACCGACTGCGGTCCGACCGACCTGATCCTGATCGACCTGGGCGAGGGCAACAACCGCCTGGGCGGCAGCATCCTGGCCCAGGTCTATGGTGAACTGGGCGACGCCTGCCCGGACGTGGACGTGCCGCAGCGCCTGAAGGCCTTCTTCGCGACCATCCAACGGCTCAATGCCGAGGGCCGGCTGCTGGCCTACCACGACCGCTCCGACGGCGGGCTCTTCGTTACCCTCTGCGAGATGGCCTTCGCCGGGCGCACCGGCATCGACGTGGACGTCGACGAGCTCCGCTACCACCGCCTGCACGAGGACATCCGCCTCGACGTGGAGGACGCCCCCGATCCGCGCGAACCCTACACCAGCCGGCTGTTCGGCATCCTATTCAACGAGGAGCTGGGGGCGGTGCTGCAGGTGCGCCGCGCCGACACCCCGCACGTTATGCAGGCCTTCATCGAGGCGGGGCTGCGTGACGAGTTTTACGTCATCGGCACGCTCAACCGCAAGGACCGCATCCGCATCCTGCGCGAGGGCCGGCCGGTGCTGGACGAGGCGCGTGTGGACCTGCTCGCCGCCTGGTGGGAGACCTCTTGGCGCATGCAGCGCCTGCGTGACAACCCGGCCTGCGCCGATCAGGAGTACGAGGCCCTGCGCGACGCGCGCGATCCGGGGCTTAACGTGCGCCTGAGTTTCGACCCCGCCGAGGACGTGGCCGCGCCCTATGTGAAGCGGGCGAGCGCCCGGCCGCGCGTGGCCATCCTGCGCGAGCAGGGGGTGAACGGCGAGGTGGAGATGGCCGCGGCCTTCGACCGGGCGGGCTTCACTGCGGTGGACGTGCACATGAGCGACATCCTCGAGGGCCGCGTGAGCCTGGCCGACTTCAAGGGCCTGGCCGCCTGCGGCGGCTTCAGCTACGGCGACGTGCTCGGCGCCGGCGGCGGCTGGGCCGCCTCCATCCTGCACAGCGCGCGGGGTCGCGCCGAGTTCGAGGCCTTCTTCAACCGAGCCGACACCTTTGCCCTGGGGGTGTGCAACGGCTGCCAGATGATGAGCCGGCTCAAGGACATCATCCCGGGCGCGCAGGACTGGCCGCGCTTCGAACGCAACCTGTCGGAGCAGTTCGAGGCGCGCTTCAGCCTCGTGGAGGTGCCGGAGAGCCCCTCCATCCTCTTCGCCGGCATGGCCGGCAGCCGCATGCCGATCGCCGTGGCGCACGGCGAGGGGCGGGCGGTGTTCGCCAGCGCGGCGCAACAGCGGCGCGCACAGGTCTGTCTGCGTTACGTGGACAACCGCGGTCGCGCCACCGAGCGTTACCCGGCCAATCCCAACGGCTCGCCGCGCGGCATCACGGGGCTCACCACGCCGGACGGCCGCTTCACCATCATGATGCCGCACCCGGAGCGGGTGTTCCGCGCGATCCAGCACTCTTGGCGGCCGGATGGCTGGGGCGAGGAAGGGCCGTGGCTGCGGCTGTTCCGCAACGCGCGGGCCTGGGTGGGCTAAGGCTAAGCAGGGCAGACAGCCAAGCATGCGGACAGGTGCTAACCTAGGTGAGTAGACCCTTGGGGACCCCCCTGCCTGCCATGCTGCAAGACATCTACACCCGCCTGACCGAGCGAATCCGCGAGGAGACGGCCCGCTACTACGGCGATCGGCTGATATCTCTGGTGCTCTATGGCTCGGTGGCGCGTGGCGACATGCGGCCCGACGCCGATATCGATCTGCTCGTCGTCGCCGAGCCCTTGCCGTCGGGCCGCATGGCACGCGTGCGGGAATTCAGCGCCGTTGAGCAGGCGCTCAGGCCCGACCTCGACTGGGCGGCCCAGCAGGGTGTTCACACCTATCTCTCGCCCCTGTTCAAGACCCCGGCCGAGACTCAATACGGTAGCCCGTTGTTCCTGGACATGACCTTGGAGTCGCGTATCCTGTTCGACCGGGCGGGCTTCTTCACCGACTATCTGGAGGGGCTGCGCGCACGCATGCAGGCCCTGGGCAGTGTGCGCAAACGCCTGGGCGATGGATACTACTGGGTGCTCAAACCCGACCTCAAGCCGGGCGAGGAGATTGTGCTGTGACCGCCAGCGAGCTGGCCCGCAGCTATCTAGCCAAGGCGGTCGTTCGACTCAAGGCCTTGGAACTCTTCATGCAGGAGGAGGCCTGGTCTGACGTCATCCGCGAGGCCCAGGAGCTGGAGA
>JAKADY010000060.1 GCA_021826065.1 Pseudomonadota bacterium | reverse complement strand
GGTTCAATCCGGTGAACATCTGGAGCAGACCCTACAGCGCTACGCCGCCTTATACAACCAGTCCATACCGCAGAAGGCGCTCGGCCATATCACACCTCAAGAGGCCCTCAAAAACTGGTACGCTAAACGTCCAGAACTGTTCAAAAAACATGTTTACAATCAGGCGGGACCTGACACTCCAGGCAGCATCGCCGGCTCAGCATAGGCGATTTGGCGCAACGACTGGATGCAGACCCCGAAGTGCTGCGGGCCATGTTGGCAGTGCTGGAACGCAAGGGACGGGTGCGCCGGCTACCGGGCGGCACGCCTTGCGGGGGTTGTTGCAAGTGCGACCCGGCCACAGTCGAACTCTATGAGTGGATGGGCGACGAATCCGCTTGAATCAGATAATAATGATTCTTATTATATATACATTGCTGAAACATGGGAGCACCGCCATGTATGTCTGTATCTGTGAGGCCGTAACCGAGCGCCAGGTGCGCGAGGCGGCGCGACAGGGGTTGCGTAGCGTCAGGGCGCTCAAAGAGCGACTGGGGGTGGCCAGCCAGTGCGCCAAGTGCGCCCGCTGTGCGCAGCAGATCCTGCGTGAATGCGCCCTCTGCGCCGAGGAGGCGATGGGCACGCCACCCACGGCGAGCCGAGTGACCGGACAAGAGGCCGTATGCACGTGATGGGCGAGTCCGGCGGGCATGCGCTCGCCGCGTTTGACCGGCCGTGAGCATCCTCAACCTCCTGCGCCCGCCATATTGGCATGCGGTGCGCGCCGGTTGGTGTATCCGCCACCCACTCGCCAGACGTGTCCTCAGCCCGGCACGCTGCCAAGGGTCGGCTTTCAGCAATTCTACTTAAAGGAGCATATCCATGAATGGCGACAAGAAGGTCATCCAACTGCTGAACAAGGCCCTGACCATCGAGCTGACGGCAATCAACCAGTACTTTCTGCACGCGCGCATGTACAAGAACTGGGGCTACCACGACCTGGCGCAGCACGAGTACAAGGAATCCATCGAGGAGATGCGGCACGCCGACCGGCTCATCGAGCGCATCCTCTTCCTCGAAGGTCTGCCCAACCTGCAGGACTTAAACAAGCTGGAGATCGGGGAGAGCGTGCCCGAGTGCCTGCAGGGCGACCTCAAGTTGGAATTGACCGGCCGGGCGCATTACCAGGAGGCGATCCAGTACTGCGAGTCGGTGCGCGATTTCGTCTCGCGCGAGATCCTGGTGGACATCCAGGAAGACACCGAGGCGCACATCGATTTCCTGGAGACCCAGTTGCGGCTCATCGGACAAATGGGGGTGCAGAACTACCTGCAGTCGGCCATGGGCAGGATCGAGCCGAGCTGAAGCCGGCGGTCGCCGGCGTGCGGGCGCCTGAGGGGTCAGCGTTCGAGCTTTTCCAGCAGACTGGCCAGGTCGTCGGCGTGCTCTTCCTCCACCGCCAGGATACCCTCCAGCATGCGCCGCGTGGTGATGTCCTTGTCGCCGATGTAGCGGATCATCTCGCCATAGCTGTCGATGGCGATGCGCTCAGCCACCAGGTCTTCCTTGATCATGTCGATCAAGTCTTCACCCTCGACGTACTCGGCGTGGCTGCGTAGCGTCAGCCCCTCCGGGTTGAAGTTGGGCTCGCCCTTCAGTTGCACGATGCGCGCGGCGATCTGGTCGGCGTGCTGCTGCTCCTCGTTGGCATGCTGCAGGAACTCCTGCGCCACGGCGTCGGCGTTGATGCCGCTGGCCATGAAGAAGTGGCGCTTGTAGCGCAGGATGCAGACCAGCTCCGTGGCCAGGGCCTCATTGAGCAGCTTGATTACGGTGGCGCGGTCGGCCTGGTAGCCGGCGGTCACTGCCCCGTCTTCGATGTGCTTGCGGGCGCGCTCGCGCAGGGTCTTGATGTCGGTGAGGAAGGGTTGTTCGACAGCCTTGCCTTTCTTGCCGCCTGTGCTTGGATTCTTGGCCATACTGTGTTCTCCTTGCCTGTCGTGGTTGAAGTCGTGCGCTCAACCGAGCGCGGTGTCCAAAACCATCATGACCGCGAAGCCGCCCATGAGCCCCAGGGTGGCCGCGGTCTGATGACCGTTGCGGTGTGTCTCGGGGATGACCTCGTGCGAGACGACGAAGATCATGGCACCGGCCGCGAGCCCCATGCCGATGGGGTAGGCGAGCGCCAGCCCGCTGGTGAGCCCTACACCGAGCAGGGCGCCGATGGGTTCCATCATACCGCTCAAGGCGGCAATGGCCACCGCCCGCGGTGCCGAGATGCCGACGGCGCGCAGGGCCATGGCCACGGCCAGACCCTCGGGGATGTCCTGCATGGCGATGGCGGCGGTGAGCGGCAGCCCCACCGACAGGTCGCCGCGCGAGAAGGCCACGCCGATGGCCATGCCTTCGGGCAGGTTGTGCAGGGCGATGGCGAAGACGAACAGCCATACCCGGTTCACACGCTCGTTGGCCGGACCGCAGGGACCGCCGTGCACGTGCTCGTGCGGGGTGAACTGGTCCAGGCCTAGCATGAGCAGGGTGCCCAGGGCGAGCCCGGCCACCACGGTCAGCGCCGCCAGCGCCCCGCTGCCAGTCATGGCCTCGCCGGCCTCGAGGCCGGGCAGGATCAGCGAGAAGGCGCTCGCCGCCAGCATCATGCCGGCGGCGAAGCCCAGCATCACGTCCTCGGTGCGCTGGGCGAGATGCCGCAGGGTCAGGGCCGGCAGTGCCCCCAGCGCCGTGGCGGCAAAACCGGCCAGGCCGCCGAGCAGGGAGAGCCGCAGAGCGGCATCGGCCTCGCCGCTGGCCACGCGCCAGAGGCTCGCCGCCAGCAGGACCAGCACGGCCAGGACACCCGCACCCAGGGCGAGCGCAGTCCAGGGGTGGGTCTGCGCCTGAGCCAGCCAGGCCGCGGTCAGGCTCGGGTTCGGTGAGTGTCGCGCAATCTCCATGCGTTCCAGCGGTCTCGTCGGTCGCCGGCCTGCCTGTCATGGCGGCCGGCGCAAAGGGGCAGGGCGCGCCAGGGCAGCGGCCCGTGCCATAGCCGGTGCAGCTCACACCTTGCGCCTGCTCTTAAGGTATAGACGATCAATCCGGCACCGGTGGCTTGGGTCAGCCCAGCCGCACCGCCCTTGTCACTGTTTCATTGAACACGGTCCGGTTTGATCATTGAAATGGAATTTATCGTTTGAATCGATCGAAAAAATCGATAAAAGCAGCGGCCCAGCCGACATGATCCCGCCGGGCCGCGATCCAGGCTAAGATAGGCCATTTGCTCGACCTCTGGGTCGTGTCTGCGACACCATCTATACGGCTCGTGCCCGCCGCCCGTCGCCGACGACCCGCGTCACTGTAACACCCATCCCACGCCCGCTTCGACCCGTGCTTGCCCTAATCCGCGCCTATTGGCCCGAATACCGCCACTATCGCGGCAAGCTGCTGCTCGCGCTGGCGGCGATGCTGATGGTGGCGGGGGCGACGGCGGCCATCGCCTGGATGATGAAACCCCTGCTCGACCAGGTGCTGATCGAGAAGGACACCCGGCTGCTCTACACGCTGCCGGTCTTCGTGATTCTGGCCTATCTGGCCAAGGGGCTGGGCAGCTATGCGCAGATCTACGCCATGAACCACGTCGGCCAGGACATCGTGCGCCGCGTGCGTGACCGGCTGCTCGCGCACATGCTGCACCTGGACCTGGCCTTTTTCCATCGTCACCACTCGGGCGAGCTGATCAGCCGCGTGGTCGGCGACATCGCCCGCATCCAGAATGCGGTGTCGACGAGCCTCGCCACCCTGCTGCGCGAGTCGCTCACCGCCATCGCCCTGATCGGCGTGGTGATCTACCAAAGCCCCACGCTCGCCTTCTTCACCCTGGTGGTCCTGCCCGCCGCCTACGTGCCTGTGGACCGACTGTCGCGGCGACTGAAGCGCATCGCCCACGTCGCCCAGGCCAGCAGTGCCGAGCTCACCGCCCGCCTGGCGGAGATGACCAGCAACGTCGAGGCGATCAAGGCCTATCACACCGAGGACTTCGAGGCGCGCCGCTTCGGCGCCATCAACCAGGGGTTTTTCCGCATCAGCATGAAGGCGGTGCGGGTCAATGCCCTGGTGGTGCCGGTGATGGAGTTGTTCGCGGCGCTCTCGGCGGCGGCGGTGATCACCATCGGCGGGCTGCAGGTGGTGGAGGGCCGCTTGAGCGTGGGCGCCTTCTTTTCCTTCATGGCAGCGCTGCTGATGGCGGTGGACCCGATCCGGCGGCTGACCCAGACCTACGCCCAGTTCCAGGAGGCCGTCGCCGCGCAGGAGCGCATCGACGCGATCCTGCGCCTCGCCCCCGAGGTGAAGAGCGGCACGCTGGAGCTGCCTGCAGTCAGCGAGCTGGCCCTCGAGCATGTGAGCCTGAACTACGGTGACAAGCCCGCCCTGCGCGACGTGAGCCTGGCTGCGCGCCGGGGCGAGATCATCGCCCTGGTGGGACCCAGCGGCGGCGGCAAGAGCTCGGTGGCGAGCCTGCTGCTGCGCTTCTACGACGCATCGGCCGGGCAGGTGAGCCTCAACGGGCGCGACATCCGCGACTACACCCTGGCCAGCGTGCGCCGCCGCATCGCCATCGTCACCCAGCGGGTGCTGATCTTCAACGACAGCATCGCCGCCAACGTGGCCTATGGCGCCGAGATCGACCCGCGGCGCGTGCGTGCGGCCCTTGAGCGGGCGAACCTGTGGGACTTCGTCGCCGGGCTGCCCGATGGTGTCGACACGCGGCTCAACGAGGCCGGCACCAACCTCTCCGGCGGCCAGCGTCAGCGCATCGCCATCGCCCGGGCGCTGTACCGCGAGCCGGACGTGCTGATCCTGGACGAGGCAACCAGCGCTCTGGACAATACCTCGGAGGCGGCGGTGCTCACGACCCTGCGCGCGCTCGCGCCGGACATCATCACGATCATCATCGCCCACCGTCTCAAGAGCGTGGAGATCGCCGACCGCATCTACCTGATCGAGGACGGGCGGGTCGTGTGTCAGGGCAGCCGAGCGGCGCTGATGCGCGACTGCCCGCATTTCCAGGAGCTGTACCGGTGAAATTCGACCTGAAGACGCCCTGGGGCCGTGCCTGGGCCTGGCTCTATGCGATGTTGGTGGAGCATAACTTCACCAACCTCTTCCGCTTCAACTTTCACCGGCTCTCGCACGAGGCCTTTCGCTCCTCGCAGCCGACCATGTGGCAGCTGCGGCGCATGGTGCGCAAGTATGGCATCAAGACCATCCTCAACCTGAAGGGGGCCAACCCCGATTCGGCCTACTGGTATTTCGAGCAGGAGCAATGCGCGAAACTCGGGGTCAAGCTGGTGGACATCAGCATCGCCTCGCGCAGCATCCCCACCCTGGAGCGGCTCAAGCGCGCCAAGGAGGTCTTCGAGACGGTCGAATACCCCATCTGGATGCACTGCAAGGCCGGGGCCGACCGGGCCGGCATCTACGCCACCCTCTATCAGCACTTCCGGCTGGGTATCCCTTTGGAACAGACCGACCAGTTGAAGCTCTGGCCCTATGGCCACATCCGCCACTCCAAGGCCGGCAAGTTCGACCACCTGATCGAGCTCTACGCCGCCTATCACAAAGCGCACCCGGAGGTCGGTTTCCTGGAATGGGCGGAGAAGGTGGTCGATCTCGACAAGATCGACCGCGAATTCAAGCCGGCGGGGCTGGCCAGCTTCATCAACGATTACGTGCTCAGACGCGAGTAGTGGCGCACCTGCCCGCCCCGGCGGGTTCCGTGCAGGACGCGACCGGTGCCCAGTAGCGGTGCGGATAATCGCGGTCGGGGTCGCGCACCGGCAGGCGCTCGAGGCCGCGCGCCTGAAAAAAGCCCACGGCATCGGGCTGAGCCTTGACGAGCAAACCCCGACAGGCCGATTCCCCACACGCGGCCAACGCCGCCTCGAGCAGACGCGTGCCGATGCCGCGGCCGTGCCACTCGGGGTCCACATAGAGCCCATGCAGCAGTTGCGCCGGGCCGGCGGCCGGCAGGTCGCGCGGATCCGCCTCTTCCAGAGCGGCGACGCCGACGATGTCCGCATCGGCGGCGACGGCGACCAGGATCCTCTGGTGGTCGAGGTCGTGCGGGTGGTAGCGGTAGCTGGGCAGGGCCAGACGCTTGACCCTTTCCGGCAGCCGCCAGGTCATGACCGCGCGCTCGACGACACGGTTGATCGCCGGCAGGTCGGCCGCTGTGGCCGGGCGAATCCCGATCATGCGCGGCCCCAGCTCAACAGCCTATGCCGAGCCAGTCCTCGTAGTCCTCGCCACCGGCCGAGGCCCCGGCGAGGCCGATGCCGAAGATGGCGAAGGCGTGGGCGATGGAAGACCGCCACCGATGCCAAATACTCTTGTCCATAGCGAACTCCTCTACCGTACTGCACTCACCGCCTGCGCGGCTGCCGGCCTGATCATCGCCGACATGCGGTGCGGCCCGTGTCGCACGAATTTCATATCGGTCGGGCCCGCTTTGCACTTGAGTGCCGCGCGGCACCCGACCCCTGGTCTGACCGGCGCTACGCTCACCGCGCGGCCTCCGCCCCATTAGAGCCTCGGTCTTTTCATCGATCGAATGAATTGTCTAGAATGAAGCAATCCAAATATTCGATGGAAAGCCATGACCCTACAGGAGCTGCGTTACGCCGTGGCCCTCGCCGACCTGGGCCACTTCGGTCAGGCGGCCGAGGCCTGCTTCGTCAGCCAGTCCACTCTTTCAACTGGCCTGAAAAAGCTCGAGGAGTTCCTGGGCATCACCCTGTTCGACCGTTCCCTGAAGCGGGTCACCCCCACGCCGATCGGCCGTGAGATCATCGAAAGCGCGCGCCTGATCCTGCAGGAGGCCGAGCGCATCCGCGAGCTGGCGCGGCTGAGCCAGGACCCCATGGACCGCACCCTGCAACTGGGGGTGATCCCCACCCTGGGGCCCTACTACCTGCCGCATGCTTTGACCATCGTGCACCGGCTGCATCCCAAGCTGCGCCTGCTACTGCGCGAGGTGCTCACCCCGCACCTGCTCGCGGACCTGGCCGAGGGGAAGCTGGATGCCGGCCTGCTCGCCCTGCCGGTGGAGGACGCAAGCCTCGAGGTGGTACCGCTCTTCGTCGAGCCCTTCCTCGCTGCCGTGCCAGCGGAGCACCCTCTGGCGAGGAGGAAGGCGATCGAGGTCGAGGCGCTCGCCGCGGCCGGCTTGTTGCTGCTGGAGGAGGGGCATTGCCTGCGCGACCAGGCCCTGGAGGCCTGCCATCTGGAGGGACTCAGGAACGAGGAGGTCCGCGCCACCAGCCTGGAGACCCTACGCCAGATGGTCGGCATGGGTCTGGGGGTGACCCTGATGCCGGCCCTGGCCGGGGGGAGCCCGAAACCGACGCGCAGGCAGGTGGTCCTGCGGCCGCTGGCGGGCGCTGGCGCCGCCCGCACGATCGGGCTGGTCTGGCGCCGGCGTTTGCCGGCCGCCCAGACCCTCACACAGCTGGCCCGCACCCTGGCGGACTACCTGCCGGAAGGGGTCCTGCCGGTCGAGTCCTGACTCGTCCGCAGAGGCCTCAGTGACCCCGGCGAGTGGGCTTGCGCGGGCCCCAGCGGGTCTCCAGGGCGGGCAGGTTGCGGCTGTGCGTGATGACCACCACCTCGTCGTCGACGGCAAGCTCGAAGTCGGCCTCGGGCAAGATGAACTTGCCATCCCGGTAGCAGCAGACCACTCGGGCATCGCGGGGCAGTCGGAGCTCGGCGGCCGGACCGGCGTCCGCCGCGGTGACGACGAAGGCGAACACCCGCGCCTCGTCCTTCAGCATGGCAGACAGTTCCAGCATGTCGTGGCCGCTGAACATGTCGGCCAGATAGCGGCCGATGGTGCGGGCGGGCACGATGCTGTCCTCCAGGCCCAGCTCGATGCAGATGTGTTCGAACTCCGGGTCCTCGAGCCGGGTCACCACCCGCCGGAAACCGAGGGAGCGGCCGACCAGGCTGGCGATGATGTTGCTCTGGTCGTTGCCGGTGAGGCAGAAGAGGAAATCGGTGTTCTCCGGGTCGGCCTCGCGCTGGATGGCCGGCTTGCTGCCGTCGCCGTGGATGAAGCCGCAGTCGAGCTCGGCGCTCACGGCCTCGATGCGTGACTTGTCCCACTCGATGATCACCACCTCGTGGCCCCGCCGCAAAAGGATTTGCGCCGCCATCAGGGTGATGGCGGAGGCGCCGATGAATACCGCTCGCATTAGCCTTCCCGCTGTCTGCCGATCCAGGTGCCAGGATACAACGTCACCAGCAGGGCGACGATCTCCAGGCGGCCGGCCAGCATGTCCAGGCACAGCACCAGCTTGAGCGGGGTCGGCAGCTCGGCAGCCGTGATCCCCGCGGACAAACCCACGGTGCCGGCGGCGGAAGTGACCTCGAACAGCGCATCCAGCGGGCGGTGGCCATAGGCCAGGAAGACCAGCCAGGACAGCAGGATGAGCGCCAGGAAGAGGATGATGATGAGCAGGGCCCGGTTGATCTCGTCGGCGTCCAGACGCCGGCCGGCGAGATTCGGCTCGACCACGGCGTGTTCCGGTGCCGCTGCGCGGCGCAGCAGGTGCTGGGTGAGGCGCAGCAGGATCAGCACCCGCATGAGTTTGACGCCGCCGGCGGTGGAGCCGAGGCTGCCGCCACTCACCATCGCCAGGATCAGCACGCCCTTGGCGAAATCGTCCAGGCCCGCCACCTCCAGGGTACTGAACCCCGAGGTGCTTTGGGCGGAGGCGGCCATGAAGAGGCCCTGGCCCAGCGCCGCAGCGAGCGGCATCCCATGCCAAGCGAACCACAGGCAGAGCACCACGGCGAGGATCAGCACCATCGAGAACAACGCGCGCACCTCCGGGTCGTCCAGCATGGCACGGGGGCCGCGCCGCAGGGCGAAGGCGTAGAGCGGCAGCGAGATCGCGCCGAGCAGACAGGCGGTGGCGACCGCTGCCGCCGGCGCGGGCATGGCCGCCAGGCTGTGGTCGAAGGTGGAGAAGCCGCCGGTGGAGACGGCGGCGAAGGCATGCGCCAGGGCATCGAAGGGGGCGAGACCCGCTGCCCAGATGAGCGTTGCCGCCGCGATCGTAAGGACGAGATAGACGCCCAACACCCGCCGCGCGTGCAGGCGCAGGGTCGAGACCACCAGACCCGCGGGGGACGGCTCCATCAGCTTGCGCCAGGCCTGGCTGTGTTGCGCGAGCAGGGCCACCGCCAGGACGGCGAACCCCAGGCCGCCGTACCACTGCAGCCAGGCACGGGTGAAGCGGAAGCTGAGCGGCATGGCCTCGACGCTGGCGAGCGTGGTCAGCCCCGTGGTGGTGACACCGGAGACCGCCTCGAACAGGGCGTCGGTGAAGGGCAGTCCAGCTGCGGCGAGCGGCCAGCTCATCAACAGCGGGCTCAGCACGAAGGCCAGGGTGATGACGGCCATGGTCTCGTTGAGCTGGATGTGCTCCGTGCCGCGGATGCGCGACAGGGGCCAGCCCACGCCCAGCAGCAGGAGGGTGAGGGCCGCGTAGCGCAGGCTGGCGGTGTGCTCGCCGCCCTGCAGCGCGACCGCGAGCGGCGGCAGGGTGAGGATGCACAGGACCAGCGCGAGCTGGCCCAGATGGCGGCCCAGTATGGGCCAGCGGATCGCGTAGATCAGCGGCGGAGGCGCCTCACCCGGCATCCGCTCGACCGCCAGACCGTCGGGCCTTGCGGGTTCCCGCCCCCGCCTGAAGGGCGTTTATTGCAGGCGCATGCGCTGCAGGACGACCTGCTGCGGTTCCATGAAACCGCTGCTCTTGACGTCGATGCGCAGGGTGTCGCCCTGGACCGTGTAGTCGCCGTTGATGAACTCGGCCGAACGGCCATAGCCATACACGTTGATCAGCAGGCCGCTGCGGCCGACCGTGTAGGCCCCGGCCACACCGAGGCCGGAGCGCGGATCGACCATCAGAAAGACACCGTCCGGGGAGAAGAACATGCGTAGCCCCACATTGCTCTTCGAGGCGGCCTCGGTCACGGTCCAGGCGCCCAGCAGGGGTGTGATGTTCGCCGGGGTCTGGGCGCGAACACCCGAGGTGCCCACGAACAGAAAGGCCGCGACCAGCAGCAGGGAGAAGATGCGCAGGACGTTGACGCGGGTGAGTGGATGCAGATGGCTCATGCTTGACCTCCATTTGTCTGAGTGGGTTGTTTTTACTATAACACCCGATCTTGTTCCGACTCCGTCTCAAGCACGCGGCACGGGCGTGACAGGCGGCATGAACGGGTCAAAAACGCCCGCCGTCAGCGCCCTGGTCAGGGGCAATCTCAGATTGCACGGGGCTTTGCGCGGCCGTTGCCGAAAATCATCACCGCCGCGGGTTGTTACAGGACGGGGGTCGCCCCCAGGACGATGTCGAAGCGTGCGGTGAGCAGGTCGCTGCCGCGTCCGGCCGGCCGGAACTCGGCGCTGACCAGGTGGCGGCGCTCAGCCGGAATGCTCCGGTAGAGGAAGTCCCGCTCGTTGCGCGGCTCGCCCGCGACATAGAGCTGGGTCGTGAAGGGGTGCCGGCCGGGGATGATCACGGCATAGTGGATGTGCGGTGTGCGGCCGGGGTAGGGAACGGGCCGTATGGTGCGGAAGCGGTAACGGCCATCGGCATCCGTGACGTGGTGGCCGAAGCCCTGGAAGTTCTCGTCCAGAGGGCCGCCCTGGTCGGCCGGGTGGTGATAGCGGCCGTTGGCATCGCATTGCCAGATCTCGACGCGCAATCCTGCTAGCGGTCGCCCGTCCGGGTCGAGCAGGCGGCCGTCGATGTCCACGACCTGCCCCCGGGCCACACCCGTGCGTCCGCGCACGCGGGTGAGGTCGTTGTCCTGGTCGAGCGGGGGTCGCTGGGGATAGAAGGGCCCGGCGGTCTGGCTGGGGGTGGGGGCGAGGCGGCTGGCAAGGGCCGGGGCGCCCAGGAGCCAGCCGCCCAGGCCGAGGACGAGCGCACGGCGTTTCGCGTCGGGTCGCATGGGGACCTCCTCGATGTTTTCCGCCTTGGAGTCGCTCAGGTCGCCGGGAGTTTCGCCGGCGGCCGGAAAAAGGCGGCCACGAGCAGATAGAGCAGCCAGGCGTTCAGGAGGTGCCAGAGGAAGTGGGTGCCGATCGGCAGCCAGCCACAGACCGCTGCATCGATCGTGCGCAGGCTGAGCGAGACCAGGAACAGGGCGTTGGCGGCCGCGTAGGCACGCCAGCCGGGCCACTGCCGGCGCGCGAGCCAGACGCTGAGCAGGGCCAGGGCGGCCCAGGTAGGCAGGTAGAACACCGAGCCGTTCAGGGTGTCGGGCGGCAGCGACCGCTGCACGGCGGTGTTGACGGCATGATAGAGAAGGAAGAGCGCAAGGGTTGCGGCCCAGCCGAGGCCCAGGGCGCGCCGCAGCGACACCAGCAGGAAAACGCTGATGAAGACCAGGATGGGTAGCACATCCAGCCACATGGCCCAACTTTGGGCGGTGAGGTGCCACAGACCGCTGCCCACCCCGATGGCGGCGATCAGGGCGATGAGCAGCACGAGGTCCCAGCCCTGCCACAGCCGCCCACGATAGACCTGGCCATAGGCCCTCGCCAGCAGGGCGGCGGCCAGGACAAAGGCCAGGTTGGTCAGCGTGTTGAGCGGCTCATCCCACAGGCCGGCGGCCGTGCGCTCACAGTAGATGTCGATGTAGTCGTGCAAACGGGAGGCTCAGGCGTGGTGTTTCGGCCCCTCGGCGATGCGGTCCATCAGGGCGAACATC
>JAKADY010000016.1 GCA_021826065.1 Pseudomonadota bacterium | reverse complement strand
GATCTGTCCACGGTGCGCCCCTGGCCGTCGGTGAGCCGCCCGTCGTCCAACACCTGCAGCAGGACGTTGAAGACGTCCGGGTGCGCCTTCTCCACCTCGTCGAGGAGGATCACGGAGTAGGGCTTGCGCCGCACCGCCTCGGTAAGATACCCCCCCTCCTCGTAGCCGACATAGCCCGGCGGGGCCCCGATCAGGCGCGCCACCGAGTGCTTCTCCATGAACTCGCTCATGTCGAGCCGGATCATGTGCTCCTCGGAGTCGAACAGGAACTCGGCCAGGGCCTTGCACAGCTCGGTCTTGCCCACGCCGGTGGGCCCAAGGAACAGGAAGGAGCCATAAGGGCGGTTGGGGTCACTCAGGCCGGCGCGCGAGCGGCGGATGGCATCCGACACCACGCGCACCGCCTCGTCCTGACCGACCACACGCTGGTGGATGCGCTCCTCCATGTGCAGGAGCTTGTCACGCTCACCCTGCATGAGCTTGGCGACCGGGATACCCGTGGCGCGCGAGACCACCTCGGCGATCTCCTCGGCCCCCACCTGCGTGCGCAGCAGCTTGAATTGGCGGCGGTTCGTACCGGCCGCCTCGGCCTGGCGCAGTTGCGCCTCGAGCTGAGGCAGCCGGCCGTACTGGATCTCGGCCACCTTGTCGAACAGCCCCTTGCGCTGCAGATCGGCCATCTGCGCCTTGAGCTGGTCGATCTCCTCCTTGATGTGCTGGGCACCCTGCACCACGGCCTTTTCCGCCTTCCAGATCTCCTCCAGGTCGGCGTATTCCTTCTCCAGCTTGGCGATCTCCTCCTCCAGCAGGGCGAGCCGCTTCTGCGAGGCCTCGTCCTTCTCCTTGCGCACCGCCTCGCGCTCGATCTTGAGCTGAATAAGCTTGCGGTCGAGCCGGTCCATCGCCTCGGGCTTGGAGTCGATCTCCATCTTGATGCGCGCGGCCGCCTCGTCGATGAGGTCGATCGCCTTGTCCGGCAGGAAGCGGTCGGTGATGTAGCGGTGCGACAGCTCCGCCGCGGCGACGATGGCCGGGTCGGTGATCTCCACGCCGTGATGCAGCTCGTACTTCTCCTGCAGCCCGCGCAGGATGGCGATGGTGTCCTCCACGCTGGGCTCGTCCACCAGCACCTTCTGGAAGCGGCGCTCCAGGGCGGCATCCTTCTCGATGTACTTGCGGTATTCGTCCAGCGTCGTGGCGCCGATGCAGTGCAGCTCGCCGCGGGCGAGCGCGGGCTTCAACATGTTGCCGGCGTCGATCGCCCCCTCGGCCTTGCCGGCGCCCACCATGGTGTGGATCTCGTCGATGAACAGGATTATGCGGCCCGCCTCCTGGGCGATCTCCTTGAGCACCGCCTTCAACCGCTCCTCGAACTCGCCGCGGTACTTCGCCCCGGCCAGCAGCCCCGCCATGTCCAGCACCAGCACGCGCTTGTTCTTGAGCGTCTCAGGCACCTCACCGTTGACGATCCTCTGCGCCAGACCCTCGACGATCGCGGTCTTGCCCACGCCGGGCTCACCGATCAGCACGGGGTTGTTCTTGATGCGCCGCTGCAGGATCTGGATCACCCGCCGGATCTCGTCGTCGCGGCCGATCACCGGATCGAGCTTGCCCTGGCGGGCGCGCTCGGTCAGGTCCAGGGTGTACTTGGCCAGGGCCTGACGCTGTCCCTCGGCCTCCTGCGAGTCCACGCTGGCGCCGCCGCGCACGGCATCGATCGCGGCCTGGAGGTTGGCGAGTGTGGCCCCGTGCTCCTTCAGCAGCCGGCCGGCGTCACCCTTGTCCTCCAGACAGGCGAGCAGGAAGAGCTCACTGGCGATGAAGGCGTCGCCGCGCTTTTGCGCCAGCTTGTCGGTCAGGTTGAGGAGATTGTTGAGCTCCCGCGAGATGTTCACCTCGCCGCCAGTACCCTCCACCTTGGGCAAACGGTCCAAGGCCTGCTGGATGCCGGCCACCAGGGCCGGCACGCGCACCCCGGCGCGCTCAAGGATGGCCTTGGCACTGCTGTCCTCCTGGTTGATCATCGCCGCCAGCAGGTGCAGGGGCTCGATGTACGGGTTGTCGTTGCCCACGGCCAGGCTCTGCGCCTCCTGGAGGGCGGCCTGGAACGGGGTGGTCAGTTTGTCGAAGCGCATGGTTGAGTCGTCCGTAGGGTTACACTTGACACCTATGGTGGGGTGTTGCTGCCCCGTTTCAAGACTGCACGACCTATACTTCACACAGGTGTTAAGACCAATTTAGACCACCATGGGACTGCCGCTACGCAAACCGCCCGCCCGTTGCGATGAAAGTCGCGCAGCGACTCACGACGCGCCCCTCCCCCGCAAGCGGGGGAGGGGCTGGGGGAGAGGGAACCGTTCATGGCCGGCACTCGTGCATGCATCAGCTAGGATGGCCTTTCGGCCATGAACGGTTACACCTACGCCGACTACGCGAGCTGGCCGGATGACCAGCGCTATGAGCTGATCGACGGCGTGGCCTATGCCATGACCGGGCCGAACCGGCGGCATCAGGCGATCGTCGGCGAGGTCTACCGCCAGATCGCCAACGCCCTGGAAGGCCACCCCTGCCGCGTCTATCTCGCCCCCTTCGACGTGCGCCTGCCCAAGGCCGACGAGGCCGACGCGCAAGTGGACACCGTCGTGCAACCGGACCTGTCCGTCTTCTGCGACCGCCGCAAGCTCGATGACAAGGGCGCGCGCGGCGCGCCCGACTGGGTGATCGAGGTCCTGTCGCCCAGCACCGCCGGCCACGACCACATCCTCAAGCGCCGCGTCTATGAGCGCGCCGGCGTGCGCGAATACTGGCTCGTGCACCCCACCGACCGCATCGTCACCGTCTATTGGCTCATCGACGGCGAATACGGACGACCGGATGTGTATGAACTCACCGGCAGCACGGCAAGCCGCGTGTTGCCCGAGGTCGCCATCGACTGGGACCGGGCGCTCAGTGACCTGGACTGAACAAGACCTGCAAAAGGCCATCGCCGAGAACGTGCGCGCGGCCCTAGCCGAAGATCTGGGCGAGGCGGGCGACCTCACCGCGCAGCTCATCCCGGCGGATCAGCGCGCCCGCGCCCGTGTGATCACCCGCGAGGCCGCCGTGCTCGCCGGCCGCCCCTGGTTCGACGCCTGCTTCCGCGCGCTCGATGCCAGCGTCCGCATCACCTGGCACGCCGCCGACGGCGACGCGATCGCGGCCGGCCAGACCCTGTGCGAGATCGAGGGTAACGCCCGCGCCCTGCTCTCCGCCGAACGCCCCGCGCTCAACTTCCTGCAGACCCTCTCCGGCGTGGCCAGCCTCACCCGCCGCTATGTCGAGGCCATCGCCGGCACCCGCGCCCGTATCTACGACACCCGCAAGACCCTGCCGGGGCTGCGCCTGGCGCAGAAATACGCGGTGCGCATGGGCGGCGGCGCGAACCACCGCACCGGCCTGTTTGATGGCATCCTCATCAAGGAAAACCACATCGCCGCTGCCGGCGGCGTGCGCCCCGCCCTGGAAGCGGCCTTCCGCCTCGCCCCGCGCGGTGTGTTCGTGCAGATCGAGGTCGAGACCCTGGTGCAACTCGAAGAGGCCCTTGCCGCCGGTGCGCGGCTGATCCTGCTCGACAACTTCGATCTGGCGGGCATGCGCGAGGCGGTGCGCCTGACCGCCGGCCGCGCCGAGCTGGAAGCCTCGGGCGGGGTGAACCTGGAGACTGTGCGCGCCATCGCCGAGACGGGGGTGGACCGCATCTCGGTCGGGGCGCTGACCAAGCACGTGCGGGCGGTGGATTTGTCCATGCGCTTCCTGGGGTGAATCCTCAGAGATGGCGGCACAGACACTCACGCGCCAATATTTGCCATCCGTTCCAGTGTCCACGCGCACGCGCGGGGTGACGCTCTATCGTTCAGACATGCTCGGCAACGGGAGGACAGTCATCTGCATGTCACTCTGGAGAAAACCCATCATGGGCTCGAGACGCACTCTAGGAGCCTCAGCCGTATCGCCGCCATGAACAGACCTTGCTAAAACTTTTCTAGGGATAACGCCATGTTGATCGTCCATCTCTTCGCCCTGATGGCCTTGGGCCTGCTGTTCGGCTTCACCGTGCACGGGGGCTTTCTACTGCTGTTCGCACTGGGCTTCGGCGGGCTGGTCATCGTCAGCCTCATCTGGCTTTATCTGCTCGCCACCAAACGCACCGGCTTTTTTGGACGCCGGCTGTGAGGTGGGTGGCAAGCAACACGCGTTCCTGTATACTTCCCATATCAGCACAGTCATGAATCTGGCCTGTGCTGATCTCATCGTCCTACGACCCCCCGCGTTTGTCCCTTCACACGGCATCGGCGAAGCAAGTGGTCTGAGCCGATGAACCCTTATGGTCGGCGCCCTGACGCCGGCCTGTGTATGCCGGCCCTGGCCGGTGCAACCGTGTTGGAAGGACTATCCCATGGCATTTGCCGAACTGGGCCTTGCGCCCAAACTGCTCGAGGCCGTCACCGCGGCCGGTTATACCGAACCCACCGCCGTACAGCGCGAGGCCATCCCCCTGGCCCTCCAGGGACTTGATCTGCTGGTGTCCTCCCAGACCGGCAGCGGCAAGACGGCGGCGTTCATGCTGCCCTGTTTGCAACGTCTGCTGCAGGCCGGCCCCAGCCGGCTGCCGCGGGTTCTGGTGCTCACGCCCACGCGCGAGCTGGCCCAGCAGGTGTCGCGTGCGGCGATCGACCTCGCCGGCCGGCGCGGGCCCCGTGTGGCCGTGCTGGTGGGCGGCGCGCCTTATGCGATGCAGCTCAAACAGTTGAGAGGCCCCCTGGACATCGTGGTGGCCACGCCAGGCCGTCTGATGGACCACCTGCAACGCGGCAAGTTGGACCTGTCCGGCATCGACACGCTGGTCCTGGACGAGGCCGACCGCATGTTGGACATGGGCTTCATCGACGACATCGAGGCCGTCGTCGCACGGCTGCCGGCTGCACGCCAGACCCTGCTCTTCTCGGCCACACTCGACGGCGTGGTCGGCAAGCTGGCCGGTCGGGTGACGCGGGCGGCGCAGCGCATCGAGATCGCCCGCACGCCGGAGGCGGCGCCGAAGATCGAGCAGCGGCTGCTGTTCGCCGATGGCCATGACCACAAACTGCGCCTGCTGGATCACCTGTTGTCCGACGCGGCGTTGAAACAGGCGGTGGTGTTCACCGCCACCAAGGCAGGGGCCGAGGACCTCGCTGGGCGGTTGGAGGACCAGGGTCATGCCGTCGAGGCGCTGCATGGCGACATGAACCAGGGTGCGCGCAACCGCGCGCTTAAGGCGCTGCGCGAGGGCCGCGCCCGCATCCTGGTGGCGACCGACGTGGCCGCGCGCGGCCTCGACGTGCCGGGCATCAGCCACGTGGTGAACTTCGACCTGCCCATGCAGGCGGAGGACTACGTCCACCGCATCGGCCGCACCGGCCGCGCCGGCCGCGCCGGCCAGGCCTACACGCTGGCGCATCACCGCGAGCGTGGCAAGGTCAAGGGTATCGAGCGCTTCACCGGCACGGCGATTCCGGTGGCGACACTGCCGGGACTGGAGCCCAAGGCGCGGCCCGAGCGCAGCGAAGGCTCGCGCAAGACTGGCGCAGTCAAATGGCGTTCGAACAAGCCCGGCGAGGGCAAGGCCTACGGGCAATACAAGGCCGGCAACGGCGGCCCACGGCGCAGTCGCCCGAGCTGGTGAGACGGCGTGTCGGGTTGCGCTATGCCAACCCGATCGACAGCGCTGGCTTCCACCCTGGCGCGGAATGACGGGAAGTACGCATGCGCTGTCGACGAGGAAGGTCTAATCCGCTGGACCGGACGGGACCGAGGGTTTGTTGATCCGTTCATTGATAGGCCGGGCTGCGTCATTTTGGACCCCTTCCCCCTGGAGAGGGAGGACTTGGCTGTATTACCGGCGCTGCTATAGCCAGGTCCATGCCAGCTTGAGCCTCAGGGTGCTTATTCAACGGTTAGCGCGAAATTGCCACACCGCCTGACGCCACTCCATATGCCTGCGCTCGAGACAAAAAACCGCATGAAGACCAGTGCGGGAGGAGCGACGAATGTCGCGACCCAATAGCGCCCGCAGCCGCAGGTCGCGGCATGCGCCGCTCCTACCGCGGTTATTGCCTGACGGCGACATTCAGGCTCCCCTGGGGTGAGCGTCGTCACGTCCGTCAGGTCGAGATCTCGGGCAGGCCATCCAGCCCGACCGAACCGCCCAGGATCAGCACACAGCCCCGCCCGGCCTCGGCCCAGGCGGCGGCCGCCTCGGTCCAGATGTCCACCAGGGTGGTCAGCACCTCCGGCACCAGGGCCTCTGCGTGGTCGATGCAAACGGCGACGTGCCCTGTCCACCAGGACAGGTCGAACAAACACTCCTCAAGGGCATCCCAGTTCATCCCGTAGTAGTCGGGAAACTGCAGGGCCTGGCCGATGGCCTCCAGCAGGGCATCCTTGTCCGCGTGAGTGGCCGCGTCGATGTGGATGAGCCCTGCCAAACCGGTACAGTTGGCGGCCCGGTAGACGCCGTTGGCGTGGGGGTTGTCGATGATGTCGGTCAGCTTGGGCATGTCAGCCTTCGCTCTCACTCTCGGATGCGCTTGAAGCTGCGGTAGTGGTCGTCGGTGTACCAATAGTCGCCCTCGCGTCCGGCGACGATGCGCCGCGCCCCGCGGTGGGCGAGGCCCGGCGTGGGCACCGTGTACTCGCGATAATAGCCGCGCGGCCGGGCGGGCAGGCGGCCTTCGCGGTTGTGGAAGGTGATGCCATCACGGGCATAGGGGAAAGGTCCGCCGCGCTTGATCAGCGCCAGGGTCGCCCGCCCTTCGGGCGGCAGTTGCGAGACATGGATCTCGTCGGCAGATCGCGAAGACGGGCCCGACACAAAGGCGAATGCCGCGGTCGGGCCCAGCGTGACGACCAGGCCCAGCCACAGTAACGTGAGCCACCCGAAGGCAGCGGCCAGGCGCCTCACTCCAAACTCCGTGCCTGTTGCGAGGTGAGGGGAGACGACGGAGTGTTACCGTCAGTCGTTGGCATGCCGGGCGATGTAATCCTTCACCGCCTGGGTGTCGGCGTCCATCACCTCGACGCGCTGCGGCCGCTGCTCCAGGTCCTCGTAGCCCGCCGGGCGTTCCGGCGCACGGCCCAGGGCCTCGCGGATGGCGTCCTCGAACTTGGCCGGCAGCGCGGTCTCGAGACAGACGAGCGGCACGCCCGGCTCGCGGTGCTCCAGCCCCACCTTGAGGCCGTCGGCGGTGTGGGTGTCGATCATGGTCCCATACTGCTCCCACACGCGGCGGATGGTAGCGATGCGGTTGGCGTGGTTGCTGGAACCGGAAACGAAACCGAACTCGGGCACCCGCGCGAATAGGCCCGAAGACTTCAAGTCGAAGGCGCGCCCCTGCTCCACCTCTTTCCAGAGCGCGCGCACCTGCGCGGCGTCGCGACCGGTGAGGTCGAAGACGAAACGCTCGAAGTTGGAGGCCTTGGAGATGTCCATCGACGGGCTGGAGGTGTGGCGCGTCTCGTGCGAGGCGCGTGGCCGGTAGACCCCGGTGCGGAAGAATTCGTCGAGCACGTCGTTTTCGTTGGTGGCGACGATCAGTTTGCGGATCGGCAGCCCCATCATGCGGGCGATGTGGCCGGCGCAGACGTTGCCGAAATTGCCTGAGGGGACCGAGAAGCTGACCGGCTCGCCATCGTGCGCGGTCACGGCGTAATAGGCCTTGAAGTAGTAGACGACTTGTGCGGCGATGCGCGCCCAGTTGATGGAGTTGACCGCGCCGATGCGATAGCGCGCCTTGAATTCGAGGTCGTTGGAGACCTGCTTGACGATGTCCTGGCAGTCGTCGAAGACGCCGCGGATGGCGATGTTGTGGATGTTGGGGTCCGCAAGCGACCACATCTGCGCCTGCTGGAAGCGGGTCATGCCGTGTTCGGGGGCGAGCATGAAGACACGGATGCCGCGCCGGCCGCGCATGGCGTGTTCGGCGGCGGAGCCCGTGTCGCCCGAGGTGGCGCCGAGGATGTTGAGGTCGCGGCCGGCGCGCGCCAGGGCGTACTCGAACAGGCTGCCCAGGAGCTGCATGGCCATGTCCTTGAAGGCCAGCGTCGGCCCGTTCGACAGCTCCAGCAGGTAGAGACCCTCCTCCAGCCGGCGCACCGGGGTGATCTGGCTGAAGTCGGAGTCCGGCCGGCCGTGGCTGTAGGTGGCGACCGTGTAGGTGCGGTCGATGAGCAGGCGCAGGTCATCGGCCGGGATGTCGTCGATCAACCGCGACAGGATGGCGAAGGCGAGCCGCCGGTAATCCAGCCCGCGCAAGGCGGCGAGCTCGCCGGCGGAGAAGCGCGGATAGGTCTCCGGCACGTAAAGCCCGCCGTCCGGGGCGAGACCGCCGAGCAGGATGTCGAGGAAGGATTGCGCGGGGGCCAGGCCGCGGGTGCTGATATATTTCATGCGGTGCTGGAAATGATCAAACTTGAGTGACTTGGAAGCTTTGCCCGAGCGGTGTGAAATCACCCAGCTCCTGGCGCTCCAGCTTCCGGCGGATTTCTTCGAAAAGTCGGACTGTCTCCGCTGTATACAGTCTCTCCCCGCAGCGCAGACAGACATCGGCACGGACCGTCATGACGGCGGTGTGCCGGCCCCCTCTCAGCAATTTCTCGACCTCTTTCTCCACGAGTTCACCACCGCAGACGGGACACTTGTCAAAAGGGGGCTGCCGTTCCGGGGTCATCGTTTTCTCCTGACACGATTATCGATCCAACGCTCGGGGGCAGGGCGATAGACCGTGATCAGCACCGCCCACCCATTCACCCGATTGTAGGCCCACACGCTGTGTACCGGTTCGCCCGCGAAATTCTCGCCTAGGATCAGGCAACTGGGGTAAGGCCGGTCGTTTGGATAGTCCTCGATGACTTCGCCCTGCAGTACGCTGAAGAAAATCTCGTCGAAAGACAGGCGGTCCGCCTGCGCCTCCTCGTCCGCGTGATCCGTGATGCGCACAAGGCCTTGCTCAATGGCATCGATGATGTTCCTGATGTCCAACGGCCTATCCAGTCAAACCCAGCGTTACCGTGAAAATCGGCGCAGCCGATCAAGAAGCTCCCCTCCCCAGCTGGCGGGGGAGGGGCTGGGGAAGAGGGAACCCTTCATGGCCGGCACAAGCGTTTTCATGAGCGGGGGCGGCATATCGGCCATGAACGGTCAGCCGTTCAACGCCTCCATGCGCAGCCGCACCACACGGCCGTCGATGCTGTCCAGGGCCTCGATACGGGCGATGGCCTCGTTGACCGCGCGCTCCTTGGCCGGATGCAACAGCATGACCACGTCGGCGCGGTCCTCGCCTTCGGCTGGTGCCTTCTGGATGACCGCCTCGATGGAGATGCCCTGGTCGGCCAGGATGCGGGTGACGTCGGCCAGCACGCCGGGCCGGTCCAGCGCCCGCATGCGTAGGTAGGCGGCGCTGACCACCTCCTCGATCGGCAGGACCTTGAGGTCGGCGAGCTGGTCGGGCTGGAAGGCGAGATGCGGCACACGGTGGTTGGGGTCGGCGGTGTGCAGCCGGGTGACGTCCACCAGATCGGCCACCACGGCGCTGGCGGTGGGCTCTGCCCCGGCGCCGGCGCCATAGTAGAGCGTGGCGCCCACCGCATCGCCCTTGACCAGGACGGCGTTCATCACACCCTCGACGTTGGCGATGAGCCGGCGGGCGGGGATTAGGGTCGGGTGCACCCTAAGTTCGATGCCATCGGCATGCCGCTTGGTGATGCCCAGGAGCTTGACCCGGTAGCCGAGCTCCTCGGCATAGCGGATGTCCGCCGCCTCGAGCCGGGAGATGCCCTCGATGTGGGCGGCGTCGAACTGCATGGGCACGCCGAAGGCGATGGCCGAGAGGATGGCGATCTTGTGCGCGGCGTCGATGCCCTCGATGTCGAAGGTCGGATCGGCCTCAGCGAAACCCTTGTCCTGCGCCTCGCGCAGGACGTCGTCGAACGCCCTGCCCTCGTCGCGCATCTTGGAAAGGATGAAGTTGCAGGTGCCGTTGATGATACCGGCCAGCCATTCGATGCGGTTGGCCGTGAGCCCCTCGCGGATCGCCTTGATGATGGGGATGCCGCCGCCCACCGCCGCCTCGAAGGCGACCATGACCCCGCGTTCCTGGGCGCGGGCGAAAATCTCGTTGCCATACTTGGCGATCAGGGCCTTGTTGGCGGTGACCACGTGCTTGCCGTTGTCGATGGCGGCGAGGACCAATTCCTTGGCCGGCGAGATGCCGCCGATCAGCTCCACGACGATGTCGATGTCGGGGTGATCGACCACCGACTCGGCATCGTCCGTGATGGTGAGCCCCTCGGCGGCATACTTCGCATGCGCGCGCTCGACGTTGCGCACGGCGGCGTGGGTGACGCGGATCTGCCGCCCGGCGCGGCGGGCGATCTCCGCCTGGTTGCGACGCAGCACGGTGAGCGTACCGCCACCGACGGTGCCAAGACCTAACAAACCGACATTGATGGGCTTCATTTGAGGAGTCCGTCTTTTCTGAACATGTCGCGCAGGCCGCGGATCGCCTGCCGCGTCCGATGCTCATTCTCGATCAAAGAAAAACGCACATGGTCATCGCCGTATTCGCCAAAGCCCACGCCCGGCGAGACCGCGACCTTGGCCCGCTCCAGCAGTTGCTTGGAGAACTCGAGCGATTTCAGATGGGCATAGGGCTCGGGGATGGGGGCCCAGACGAACATGGTGGCGCGCGGCGGGGTGACCTGCCAGCCGATGTCGTTCAACCCCTTGACCAGGGCATCGCGGCGGCGGCGGTACATGTCGCAGATCTCGCGCACGCAGTCCTGCGGCCCTTCGAGCGCGGTGATGGCGGCGACCTGGATGGGGGTAAAGGTGCCGTAGTCGTGATAGCTCTTGATGCGCGCAAGCGCCGCCACCAGAGTGGGGTTGCCGACCATGAAGCCGACACGCCAGCCGGGCATGTTGTAACTCTTGGACAGGGTGAAAAACTCCACGGCGATGTCCTTCGCGCCCTTGACCTGCAGGATGGAGGGCGAACGGTAGCCATCGAAGACGATGTCGGCGTAGGCCAGGTCGTGCACCACCCAGATGCCGTACTCCTTGGCCATGGCCACCACCTTCTCGAAGAAATCCAGCTCCACGCATTGCGTGGTCGGATTCGACGGGAAGTTGAGGATCAGCATCTTGGGCTTGGGCCAGTGATTGCGGATGGCCGTCTCCATTTCCTGGAAGAAGTCCACCCCGGGCGTCATCGGGATGTGGCGGATGTCCGCCCCGGCGATCACCGGGCCGTAGATATGGATCGGGTAGCTGGGGTTGGGCACCAGGACGATGTCGCCCTGGTCGAGCGTGGCCAGGGCGAGGTGGGCGATACCCTCCTTGGAGCCGATGGTGACGATGGCCTCGCGCTCCGGGTCCAGGTCGACGTCGTAGCGGATCTTATACCAGTTGGTGATGGCCTTCCTCAGACGCGGGATGCCCTTGGACATCGAGTAGCGGTGGGTGTCTCCGCGCCGGGCCGTCTCGATCAGCTTCTCGACGATGTGTGGCGGCGTGGGCTGGTCCGGGTTGCCCATGCCAAAATCGATGATGTCCTCGCCCCGCCGCCGCGCGGCCATCTTGAGGTCACCGGTGATGTTGAAGACATAGGGCGGCAGGCGCTTGATGCGTGGGAAATCGTCCATCGGCTCACGCAACGGTTCAAAAGCTTGTAATCTTACCTGACTTCGGCCTCAACCTGGGTCCACCATGAAGCTGCATCTGTCCACCGCCCCCGGCGCCCAGCTAATCACCGGCTATGGCAGCGGTTACGTCCAGGTCAACGGGCGGCGTTACGAGGAGAGCCTCATCGTCATGCCCGACCAGGTCCTCGCCGGCTGGGCCGTGCGCGCCTTCGACGAGCTCGAAGCGCGGCATCTGAGCGAGCTGCTGCCCCACCAGCCGGAGATCGTCCTGCTCGGCACCGGGGCGCGCCAGCGCTTCCCCGCGCCGGCGCTGCTCGCCGACCTGATCCTCTCCGACGTGGGCCTGGAGGTCATGGACACCCAGGCCGCCTGCCGCACCTACAACATCCTGGTGGCCGAGGGTCGCCGCGTGGCCGCCGCACTGATCATCGAGGCATAAAAGCCCGAACTCATTCGGCCGGCTGGCATCCTCCCCGTAGGTTTTGTGTTATACTTGTATATTAATAGAAAGGATCACATGCCATGATCGCCGTTCGCTTACCCGCTGAGATCGAATCCCGCCTGGAAGCGCTGGCAAAGGCCACCGGGCGCAGCAAGTCATTCTATGTCCGCGAGGCCATCCTGGAACATCTGGATGACCTCGAAGACCTGTATTTGGCCGAGCAACGCTTGATTGACATCCGCGCAGGGCGCAGTCAGCCCATACCGCTCGAAGATGTGGTGAAGCGTTATGGCCTGGAAGATTGAGCTTGATCCATCTGCGGAGCAAGAGTTGGACAGGCTCGACCCACAGATCGCTAGACGCATCCTGATGTTTTTGCATGGCCGCCTTGCTCGTATCGACGATCCACGTTCGATCGGCGATGCCCTAAAAGGCTCGCGCCTTGGCGAGTTCTGGAAGTACCGCGTCGGCGACTGGCGCATCATCGCCCGCATCGAGGACGACATCGTGCGCATCCTCGTGGTGAGGATCGGCCATCGAAAAGAGGTTTATCGCCGCTAGTCGTCAGGACCCGGGTGATTGTAAACACGTGAACAGCTCGTGTCGCGTACCCGTTTTTGAGGGCCTCCTGAGGTGTGATATGCCCGAGGGCCTTCTGCGCGAGGGTGTGGTTGTACAGCTAGGCGTGGCGCTGTAAGGACAGCTGCAGCCGTTCACCGGGTTGAAAGCGGGGGGCCAGCATCGCGCCTGCGCCCCCTAGAGCATTCGACCATCCCGTTCGTCTGCGATTACTCTGAGGCGGATCAAGCGATGCTCGCTGCTGTGAGCCTGGCAGACCTGATCGAAGGGGTGTTTTCCCGTGGAGGTGCGTTCGCCCTTGGCCGCGAAGCGGTCGGTAAACGCCTCCCGCTGTAGCTTCGCTAAGGAAATTCAAGTATCCCGTGAGACATCACATCCTGGTGGCGGAGGGTCACCGGGCGGCCGTCGCACTGATCATCGAGGCATAAGAGCTAGAACTCATCCGGCCGTCGTCTCGGCCCGGCCGCTGCGCATGCGCTCCATGTCGAGCAGATAGACGCGTTGTTCGTGCACCTCGATCAGGCCCTGGTCGGCGAGCTTGTGCAGCAGGCGCGAAAAGGTCTCCGGCTTGATGCCCAGGCGGGAGGCGATGACCTGCTTGGGCGCCTCCAGCTCCACCACCTGGCGCCCCGTCTCGTCCGGATCGGCGTGGTCGAGCAGGTATTGCAACAGCCGGTCGGTCCCCTTCATGAGGGTTAGCTGCTCGATGTCGCTCACCAGCTTTTGCATGCGCACGCTCATGGCGGCCATCAGACGGAAACAACGACCGGTGTCCTGGGCGAGCCACTGGCGCAGGTGCATGCCGTCGATGGCGATGAGGCGCGAGGGGGCGAGCGCGGCGGCGCAGACCGGGTAGTTGCCGCCCATGAACATCACCGCTTCGGCAAAAGAGCGGCCCGGTCCGATGAGGTCGATGACCTTCTCGTCGCCCTGCGGCGAGACGCGGTAGAGCCGGATCATCCCCTCGACCACCCAGTATAGGTCGGTGAACGGGGTGTCCTGTTGGAACAGGGTCTGCCCGGAGGCGAGTTGGACCGAATGGGCATGCTCGACGACCTCCCGGTAGTCCGCTTCCGCCATCCCGGCGAAGAGGTAACAGCGGCGCATGAGTGCCAGGTCCTGTTCCGACAGCGGCATGGCGCGCCCTCAGGTCACCGGCATGATCTCGCGGAACCGACGGATGGCCCAGAACTCGCCGACGTCCTTCTCCGGCTGTCGCGTGTCCGGCTGATAGACGGCAAGCAGGTGGGCGATGCCGTAGTCGCGCGCGGCGCGCAACACCGGCAGACTATCGTCCACCAACAGGCTGGCGCCAGGATCGAAAACTTCAGCGCGACGCAGCCGCTGCCAGAAGAGCGGATTTTCCTTGGCCACCCCGTAGCTGTGGGAGGAGTGGATGGCATCGAAATGCACATCGAGCCCCGTGCGCTGCATCTTGAGCGTGATCGCCTTGTGGTGTGCATTGGTCACCAACACGACCCGCTTGCCGGCGGCGCGCGCCTCGGCCAGAAACTCCGGCACGTCGGGATGCACGGCGATCAGGTGGGCCAGCTCTTCCTTGAGCTGGGCGATGTCCAGCTGCAGCTGCTCGGTCCAGTAATCGACGCAGTACCAATTCAGGGTCCCGGCCTGCTCGTTGTAGCGGCGGAAGCACTCGGCGCGTGCCGCCTCCTCGGTGAGCCCGTGCCGCTCGGCGAACTTGGCCGGGACATAGACCTGCCAGAAGTGGTTGTCGTAATGCAGGTCGAGCAGCGTGCCGTCCATGTCAAGGAGCACGGTGTCGATCTCGGACCAGGGCAATTGCATGCTTCGGCTTGACCAGACAGTCGCGCGAGCGACTCACGACGCTCCCCTCCCCCGCAGGCGGGGGAGGGGTTGGGGGTGAGGGAAAACGGTCATGTATTTCTGCTCAAGGATGCCTTGCCCACGGCCGTTCAATCCAGCACGTGCGAGGCCATGCCGTCGGCGAGCTTGGGCTCGAACCAGGTGGACTTGGGCGGCATCACCTGGCCGGCATCGGCCACCGCCATCAGGTCTTCCATGCGCGTGGGGTACAGGGCGAAGGCGAGTGTCATCTCGCCGGAATCGACCCGCCGCTCCAGCTCGGCCAGGCCGCGGATGCCGCCGACGAAATCGATGCGCTTGTCGCGGCGCGGGTCGCTGATGCCCAGGATGGGGGCGATGACGTGATCCTGCAGCAGGCTCACGTCGAGCCTCGCGACCGGGTCGGTGGGGATGAGGTCCGGGCGGATGCGCAGGCGGTACCAGCGTCCGGCGAGATAAAGACCGAACTCGCCCGGTTCGGCGGGCTTGACCGCCGCCGCGGCCGGCGCCACCGTGAACTTCTCTGCCAGACGGTCCAGGAAGGCGTCGGCACTCAGACCGTTGAGGTCGCGGATGACGCGGTTGTAATCCAGGATCTGCATCTGGTGGGCCGGGAAGATCACCGCCAGGAAATAGTTGTAGGCCTCCTCGCCGCTGTGCCGCGGATTGGCCGTGCGCCGGGCGGCGGCCACGCGGCTGGCGGCGGCGGAGCGGTGGTGCCCGTCGGCGATGTACAGCGCTGGCATGGCGTCGAACAGCGCGGTCAGATGCGCGATCGCATCCGGGCTGCGGATCACCCACAGGCTGTGACGCACGCCGGATTCGGAGACCGCATCGGCGTCGGGCTCGACCCGGGTCGCCGCCTCCAGGAGGGCATCCACGGCCGGGGCGTGTGGATAGGCGAGCAGCACCGGCCCGGTCTGGGCGTTCAAGGCCGTAATCTGGCGCACCCGGTCGTCCTCCTTGTCGGGGCGGGTGAACTCGTGCTTGCGGATACGGTTGCTGTCATAGTCGGCCACACGGGCGACGGCGACCAGACCGGTCTGTACGTGCGGCCCCATCACCAATCGGTAAGCGTAGTAATACGCGGCCTCGTCCTGCCTGAGCACGCCGGCGGCGAGCATGCGCTGGAGGTTCTCGGCCGCCTTGGCATAGACCTCGGGGGCGTAGGGATCGGTCCCGGGCGGCAGGTCGATCTCGGGTTTGGAAATGTGCAGAAAGCTCCAGGGGCGGTCTTTGGCCAGGGCACGCGCCTCTTCGGTGTCGAGCACGTCGTAGGGCGGGGCGATGACCTCCTGGGCGCGGCCCGGTGCCGGGCGCAGGGCGGGAAATGGGCGGATGAGGGGCATGACGCAGCTATGACGAAAAATGTGAGGATTGTAGCCTGAGTCGCCCGCCGCGGTCTGATCCCCATCGCCTGCCTTGCCCCTGCCCCCTGCCCGCCTGTAACTTAGGCCCATGTCTGTCTTACGCAATCAGCTGGACTGGCTGCTGCAGGTGATCTTCACCACCCTGCGGCTCTACACCCGCAACGGCCTGGCCAACCATGCCGCGGCCACCGCTTTTTATTTCCTGTTGTCAGCGACCCCCCTGCTCCTGTTGTTGTCCTATGCCACGCAGTGGCTGGCGAACCTCGCCGAGACCTCGGTGCCGGCGACCATCCTGCTCGCCGCCTTGTACGAACACTACCACCTGGACACCCTGGCCGAGATGGGGTTCATCCCGCGCCGGGCCATGTTGGGTGCCGGCGGCATCGGTCTCGTGACGCTGCTGCTTTTCTCGCGCAAGCTCGTCTACGCGATCGAAAAGGCCTTCGCCGTCATCTTCCCCGAGGACGAGAAGCGGCGTTTCGTCGTCTCCTGGACCCTGCCGCTCGTCATCATCCCTATCGCCTTCGTCCTGGTGGGGGTGGCCGTCGTGCTGCGTGGTGCACTCGGCTACCTGGTGGCCATCGAACTGCTGGGCCCCGCCCGCGCCCTGCTGCTGAACGCCCTCAACCTCCTGGTCGTCCTGGGCACCGTCTGGACGCTGGTCCTGATCGCCTATTGGCGCCTGCCGCTCACCCACCCGCGCTTTCGTCAGGCCGCCGCCCTGGCCTTGCTCGCCACCCTGAGCCTGTATCTGCTCTTTGTCTTTTTCGACCGCTTTTTCCAGATCGACCAGTATCGTTCGGTCTATGGGGCCCTGGGCGGCGTGGTGCTGGTGCTCATCGCCGCTTATTTCGCCTTCCTCGCCTTCTATCTGTGGGCGCAATGCCTCTATGCCCTGTCCAAGGTGGACGTCGCCGCACTGGAAAAACTCTTTCTGAGCACCAGCGGCGAGGGGGTGAGCCGGCTGGAGGGCTACGTCTTCGGCCGGGCCGACCGGCTCCTGGTGAAATACGGCCAGCGCTATGCCGCCGGCGAGACCATCATCCGCGAGGGCGACAGCAGCCAGACGGCCTATTTCCTCTATTCCGGCCGGGTCGGCTTGTTCAAACAAAGTAACGGTGTCCAGGTGCGCCTGGGCGAGCTCGGGGAGGGCGACCTCTTCGGCGAGATGGCCTATCTGCTCGGTGAACGGCGTACGGCGACGGTGGTGGCGCAGACCGATGTGGTGGTCCTCGCCCTGCCGCCCGAGACCCTCGAGGAGCTCATGCGCTACTCCGCCCCCCTGTCGCGCCGGATCATCACTGCGCTCTCGCAACGGCTGATGCGGATGAACCAGGCGGCCGGCGGCTGAAAACCCTGTATCATCGTTGCGTGCGTAATGACCATGCCGCCAAGCCCGATGGCCACGGGTGCGGGATGTCGCCGCGACCCCGCAGAGGATGGGGACGCCACGGGCCCTACCCCGCGTTCAACCAGTCCAGGCGCCGCCTTTTGAGCGCCGGCCTCTGGCTGTCTCTGACCGTGAGCCTGGGCTGTAGCCCACCGCGACCCAAGATCAGGGTGGCGGGTATCCCCTGGGTGGGTTATGCGCCGCTGTTTCTGGCACGCGATCTCGGCCACTACCAGTCGAGCCCGTTACACCTCCTGGAATCGGCGAGTAACTCGGCCAGCCTCATGGCGCTCGCCGCCAGAGCCACCGAGGCGGCCACGCTGACGCTGGACGAGTGTCTCAGCGCCCGCGCCGCCGGCCTCGACCTGCGCGTGATCCTGGTGTTCGACGAGTCCGCCGGGGCCGATGTCATCATGGCGCGCTCGCACATTCGCAGCCTACAGGACCTGCGCGGCAAGCGCGTCGGCCTCGAGGAGGGTGCGACCGGTGCCCTGCTTCTGACCCGGGTGCTGAGCACCGCAGGGCTCAGGCCCGAGGACATCGACAAGGTCACCTTGAGCCCACCGGATCAGGTCCGGGCCTTCGTTGCGGGCAAGATTGATGCCGTAGTCAGTTTCGAGCCGCACGCCACGCATCTGGCGCAGGCCGGTGCCCACCGCCTGGTGGACAGCCGCCAGTTTCCGGGCCTCATCGTCGACGTCCTGGCCGTGCGCCGGGATGCGATCGAGGCGGACGCAGCGGCCTTCACCCATCTGCTCGCCGGCTACTTCCGGGCCCTGGCCTATCTGCAGCGTTCGCGGGCCGAGGCAGCCGAACGCATCGCCCGCCAGATGGGGATCACCACCGAGGAGGTGCTGGATGCGCTTGGCGGGATACGCCTGTTCGACCTCCAAGAAAACCATGCCTGGCTGGGCGGTCCCAATCCGAGGCTACGCGGGGTGGCCGACCGACTCAACCGCCTGATGCTCGACGCACGGCTGCTGGCGCAGGCGGCCGACACATGGGATCTCGCCGAGGGCCGCTTCCTGCCCTCGCTGCCTGCCTGAGCCCGCCACCGATGCCGGCCCTGCCCCTCAAATGGACTCTGCCCACGGGCGTGGTGGTGTTGTTGCTCCTGCTGGGTGCGTTTTCGCTGTCGCACGCCCTGTTCGATCGGCACGCGATGCTGAGCCAACAGGCGCAGCACGATCTGCTGGAACACACCGCCCGCCTGGCACGCACAGCGGAGCACAGCCTGGCGAACAGCAGCAGCCTGCTGGACACCGAACTGCTGCACGTGGCGGCCGATCATCGCACCACCGAGATCCTGGTGTTGGACGACAGGGGCCGCATCCTCAGCGCACATCGCCACGCCTGGCGAGGTCAGCCCGTCGAGGCGGTGTTGCCCGATTTCACCCCCGAGCAGCGCCAGGCCGCTGCTGCCACCCGTCTGCCGAAGCTGGAGCTGAAACCCGGGGCATCGGTGATGCAGGCGATACAGTCGTTCGAGCTGCCGGCGGCTGCCACCGAGGTGCGCAGTACGCGCCGCGGTCTGGTCCTGGTGCGCTTCGACCTGAGCGAGGCCTGGGCCTTGGCGCGGCATGCCGAACTGATCAGCCGCTTGCCCGAGCTGCTCGGCACACTGGCCCTCTTCGTGCTCGGGGTCTGGCTGCTGCACCGCCAGGTGGCGCGGCCCCTGGGCCGTCTTGCGGGGGCCGCCGGACGTCTCGCCCAGGGCCAATTGCAGACCCGGGTCGCGCCGCAGGGCGCCGCCGAGATCCGCACCCTGATGCTGAGCTTCAACGCCATGAGCGCCGCCATCGAACAGGCGCATGCGGCGCTCGCGGCGAGTGAGGCGCGGCTGGCCACCACCCTGGACTGTATTGGCGATGCCCTGATCACCACCGATGCCCGCGGACGCATCACCCGCATGAACCCGGTGGCGGAAACGCTGACCGGTTGGCGTGAGGAAGAGTCCCTGGGCCGCCCCATCGCCGAGGTCTTCGTCATCCGGCATGCGCAGACCGATGAGCCGGTGCCCATCCCGGTCGAAGAGGTCCTGCGCGACGGCCGGACGGTCGCGCTGGCCAATCACACCGTCCTCATCGCCCGCGACGGCGAGCGCCACCACATCGCCGACACGGCGGCTCCCATCCGCGCAGCCGCCGGGGACATCGACGGCGTCGTCCTGGTGTTTCACGACGTCACGGAACAATACCGGCTGCGCCAGGCCCTGGCCGACAGCGAACGTCATTTCCGCACCCTCGCCAACAACGGCCTGGCCCTGATCTGGACCTCGGGCACGGACGCCCGCTGCGACTGGTTCAACGACCCCTGGCTGCGCTTCACAGGCCGCACACTGGAGCAGGAATTGGGCGACGGCTGGCTCGAGGGGGTGCATCCGGACGATCGCGCGCACGTGATGCAGTCCTATCTCGAGGCCTTCGACCGGCGTGAACCGTTCAGCCTGGAATACCGTCTGCGCCACGTGAGCGGGGAGTACCGCTGGATCATCGATCACGGCAGTCCCCGCTATGACCAGACCGGCGCCTTCATGGGCTATGCAGGCTATTGCCTCGACATCACCCAGGCCAAACGGGCGGAGGCCGAGGTCCAGCGCCTGGCCTATCACGACGACCTGACCGGGCTGCCCAACCGCGCCCTGTTCCTCGACCGGCTCGGCCAGGCCCTGTCCGTGGCCCGACGCAACCGGCAGTTCGGCGCCGTGATCTTCGTCGACCTGGACCACTTCAAGCGGATCAACGACGTACACGGCCATGCCGTCGGTGACGCCCTGCTGGAGGAGATCGCCCACCGCCTCAGCCAGCATTTACGCGAGACCGACACGGTGGCGCGTCTGGGTGGCGACGAGTTCGTCGTGCTCCTGCCGGAACTGGCCGTTCGTGCCGAGGACGCGGCGGCGCTCGCCCTGACCGTCGCCGAGAAACTCCGCGCCACCCTGGCCACGCCGGTGATCGTCGGCAAGCAGGAGCTGGCCTCCGGCGCCAGCCTGGGCATCACCCTCTTCCCCAAGGGGCACGAGGGGGTCGAAGACCTCATGCGCGAGGCTGACGTGGCCATGTACCGCGCCAAGGAGAAGGGACGCAATCAGGTCGTCTATTTCGAACCGGCGATGCAGGCAGCGGTGACGCAACGCTACGTCATGGAGCAGGCCCTGCGTGCGGCACTGCAAGGCGAAGGGCTGGCGCTGCATCTGCAGTCGCAGGTGGATGCCAGGGGCCAGGTGCTGGGCGCCGAGGCCCTGCTACGCTGGCGTCATCCGGAGCAGGGCCTGATCCCGCCGGCGCGTTTCATCCCGCTGGCGGAGGAGACCGGGCTCATCGTCCCCCTGGGCGACTGGGTGCTGCGCGAGAGCTGCCGCCTCATCGCGCGCCTGGATCAGGCCGGCTACAGCTTGCGCATCTCGGTCAACGTGAGTCCGCGTCAGTTTCGCGAGCCCGACTTCGTGCAGCGCGTGCGACAAATCCTCAATGAGACCGGTGCAGACCCCACCCACCTGATCCTGGAGCTGACCGAAAACCTCCTGATCGACCAACCGCACGAGGCGGCGGCGCACATGACGGAGCTCGCAACCCTGGGGTTGCGCTTCGCCATCGACGACTTCGGCACCGGCTATTCCTCACTCGCCTATCTCAAGCGCCTGCCGCTGTCAGAGATCAAGATCGACAAGGGCTTCGTCCAGGATGTACCGCACGACCCCAACGATGTCGCCCTGGTCGAGACCATGCTGTCCATGGCCCGGCACCTGCAGCTCGAGGTGGTGGCGGAGGGGGTGGAGAAGGCGGAGCAGCTCGACTTCCTGGTGGAGCGCGGCTGCGCCCGTTTCCAGGGCTATCTCTGGCAACATCCTCAGCCTGCACAGGCCTGGCTAGACGCCCTGCCCCCGCCGGAGGCCGTGAACCCGCGCCCTACCGGCTGATCCAAACCAGCGCCCACAGACCGCTCCCGAGCTCGGCGGCCCGATCGAAACGCCGAGGTTTTGGGATAATGTGCGTTTGCTTTTTTCGTATCGATGTCTTCACCCCACGCCCTGCCCCCTACCGGTCAGCGCCGCGCCCTGGTCTTGCCGCCGGGCTCGGCCGACGCGCTGTTCCTGTCGCAAATCGCCGCCACGCGACGCCTGCTCGTCCTGACCGAGTCGGCCCAGGACGCCGCCCGCCTGGCCGAGGAGGCCGCCTGGTTCCAGCCTGGGCTGTCGGTGCGGCTCTTTCCGGACTGGGAGACCCTGCCCTATGACCCGATCTCGCCGCATCCAGACCTGGTCTCCGAGCGGCTCGAGGCCTTGTGGATGGCGCACCAGGGCCGGGTCGACCTGCTGATCGCCCCGGCCGCGACCGCCTGCCAGCGCCTGGCGCCGCCGGAATTCCTGGCGGCGCACGCCTTCCTGCTCAAGCTCAGCGAACGTCTTGATGTCGATGCCCTGCGCGAGCGCCTGGTCCGCGCCAGTTACAGCCATGTCAACCAGGTGCTCTCGCCCGGCGAGTTCGCCCTCCGCGGCGGCCTGATCGACCTCTTCCCGACCGGCGCGGCCCTGCCCTTCCGCATCGAGCTGATGGACGACGAGGTGGAGAGCCTGCGCACCTTCGATCCGGACAGTCAGCGCACGCTGTACAAGGTCAACGAGATCCGCCTGCTGCCGGCGCGCGAGTTCCCCCTGGATGAGGCGGGGATCACCCGCTTCCGCCAGAACTTCCGCGACGCCTTCGAAGGCGATCCCTCCAAGAGCCGAATCTACAAGGACGTCTCGAACAAGCTGGCACCGGCGGGGATCGAGTACTACCTGCCCCTGTTCTTCGACCACACCGTCAGCCTGTTCGACTATCTCCCGGCGGATCTCACCGTCGTCCTGCACGGCGATGTCCAGCGTGCCGTCGAGGGCTTCTGGAGCGACACCCAGGGCCGCCACCGCCTGCTGGCGGGCGATCGCGACCGACCGCTGCTGCCGCCGGCGCGGCTGTTCCTGCCGCCGGACGAGTTCTTCGGCAGGCTACGCCCCCACGCCCGGCTCGAGCTGCGCACGACCGATCACGCAGCCTCGGCTGACACGTTGCCCTATGCCCCCGCCCCCGAGGTGGCGGTGGATCGCCGGGCGGAGGACCCCTATGCCCGCCTCAAAGGCCACCTGGCGGCATTCGAGGGGACGACCCTGCTGGTGGCCGAGAGCCTCGGCCGGCGCGAGACCATGGCCCAGGCCCTGGCGGAATATGGCCTGAAGCCCGAGCTGATCGAAGGTTGGATCGCTAAGCCAGAACAGGGGGCCGCACCCCCCCTCCCCTCCCCCCTCCCCCATCACCGTTTCCTCCTGACCACGGGGCCGCTGGCCGCCGGTTTCATCGACCTGGAGGCGCGGCTCGCCGTCCTCACCGAGACGGAACTGTATGCCCGCAGCCCGACCGCACGGGCGGGGCGGGCGGTGCGGCCCACGCCGGTCGAGGGGCTGCTGCGCGACCTGTCGGAGCTCAAGATCGGCGACCCGGTGGTGCACGTGCAGCACGGCATCGGTCGCTACCAGGGGCTCACCGGCATGGACCTGGGCGAGGGCACGGAGGAGTTCCTCACCCTCGAGTATGCCGGGGGGGACAGGCTCTATGTGCCGGTCGCGCACCTACACCTGATCACCCGCTATCTGGGCGGCGACCCCGAGACCGCCCCGTTGCACCAGCTCGGCAGCGGGCAGTGGGAAAAGGCCAAACGCCGCGCCATGCAGAAGGCGCGCGACACTGCCGCCGAGCTGCTCAACCTCTATGCCCAGCGCGCCGCACGCCAGGGCCACGCCTTCGAGGTCGGCAGCCACGACCTGGAGGCCTTCGCCGCCGGCTTCGGCTTCGAGGAGACGCCGGACCAGCTCGCCGCCATCGAGGCAGTGCTCAACGACATGCGCTCGGGCCGGCCCATGGATCGCCTGGTCTGCGGCGACGTCGGCTTCGGCAAGACCGAGGTGGCCCTGCGCGCCGCCTTCATGGCGGTGGCCGGCGGCCGCCAGGTGGCGGTGCTGTGCCCCACCACGCTGCTCGCGGAGCAGCACTACCAGACCTTCCTCGACCGTTTCGCCGATTTCCCCGTCAAGATCGCCGAACTGTCGCGCTTCCGCTCGGCCAAGGAGGTCAGCGCCGTATTGGACGGTTTGAAGGACGGCCGTATCGACATCGTCATCGGCACCCACAAGCTGCTGCAGCCCGATGTGCGCTTCAAGAACCTGGGGTTGGTGATCATCGACGAGGAACACCGCTTCGGGGTGCACCAGAAGGAACGGCTCAAGTCGCTGCGTGCAGAGGTGGACGTGTTGACCCTCACCGCCACCCCCATCCCGAGGACGCTGGCCATGTCCCTGGAGGGCATACGCGACTTCTCGGTCATCGCCACCGCGCCGCAGAAGCGGCTGGCCATCAAGACCTTCGTCCAGCCCTATTCCGAGGGCCTCATCCGCGAGGCGGTGTTGCGCGAGCTGAAGCGCGGCGGGCAGATCTACTTCCTGCACAACGAGGTCGAGAGCATCGCGGCGATGCGCGAGAAGCTGGTCAAACTGCTGCCCGAGGCGCGCATCGAGGTCGCGCATGGGCAGATGCCGGAGCGCGAGCTGGAACACGTCATGCGCGACTTCTACCACCAGCGCTTCAACCTGCTGCTGTGCACGACCATCATCGAGACCGGTATTAACGTCCCCACCGCCAACACCATCCTCATCAACCGCGCCGACAAGTTCGGCCTGGCCCAGCTGCACCAGCTGCGCGGGCGTGTCGGCCGCTCGCATCACCAGGCCTATGCCTATCTGCTGCTGCCGCCCGGGGCCAAGGTCACGCCGGCGGCACAAAAGCGGCTGGAGGCCATCCAGGCGATGGAGGAGCTGGGTTCGGGCTTCTTCCTCGCCATGCACGACCTGGAGATCCGCGGCGCCGGCGAGGTCCTGGGCGAGGCGCAAAGCGGCGAGATGCAGGAGGTGGGCTTCAACCTGTTCAACGACATGCTCGCCAGCGCGGTGCGCTCGCTCAAGGCGGGGCGCGAGCCCGACCTCGAGGCCCCGCTCGCCGTCACCGCCGAGATCAATCTGCACGCCCCGGCCCTGCTGCCGGAGGACTACTGCCCCGACGTGCACGAGCGGCTGGTGCTCTACAAACGCCTGGCCAACTGTCAGACCGAGGCGGAACTCAAGGCGATGGAAGAGGAGCTGATCGACCGCTTCGGGCTCCCGCCGGAGCCGGCACGCACCCTGCTCGAAGTGCACCGGCTGCGCATCCGCACCCAGCCGCTCGGCATCGCCCGCCTGGAGGTCGGCTCCGAGGCCGCCAGCGTGCAGTTCGTGCCCAACCCGCCCGTCGACGCCGCCCGCTTGATCCGCCTGATCCAGACCCGGCGCGAGTACAAACTGGCCGGGCAGGACCGCCTGCGCATCGAACGGGGTGGAGCCGATTTGAACCAGCGGCTGGCGGTGATCGGCGAGTTTCTGCGCGAGCTCGCCTAGCCCTCGGTCTGCATTGAGGACACGCCCATCGCCCCCCACCCCGTCGCCCCGGCGCAGGCCGGTGCCCAGACTACGATGGTTAGGTTCAGTTCGGAGCCTGAGACAAGCAGGGAGGTCGCGCAGCCGCTGCGACTGGATTCCGGCATACGCCGGAATGACGGTCAGGCGTTTAGCCGGGGGTTGCCGAATCAGCCTCCACGACCTCTTCCTCGTAGTCGCTGCCGAGGTCCACGCCGAGTTCCTCGGCCACCTCCAGCCAATAGGGTTCGGCAGCGCAGGAGCAGCAGTCGCACCACACGGCGATGCCCTCGTGCATGCTGATGCGCCTGCGTTTGGTCGGCGCGGCTTCCTGCCCGCCCGATTCCGGACTGTTGACGACGGGGTTCGTGTTCATGGCCTCAGGCCTCGCGGATCACCACCTCAGTATAGACCGGCACGAGATCGAAGAGCTCGATCACGTCGGCATTGCGCATGCGGATGCAGCCGTGCGAGCGCGGCGCCTGTTCGAACTGCTCGTCCGGGCTGCCATGGATGTAGATGTAACGGCGCATGGTGTCGCAGGGCCCGAGGCGGTTGAAGCCCACCTCCTTGCCGGAGAGCCAGAGGATGCGGCTCAGGATCCAGTCGCGCCCGGGGTCGGCCGCGCCCAGCTCGGGGGTGTAGATCTCGCCCGTCGGCCGCCGGGCGCGGAACACGGTCCCTGCCGGCAGGCCCGCGCCGATCTTGGCGCGGATGATGTGCCGGCCGCGCGGTGTGCAGTAGCTCCCCGCCGCCTCGCCAGGGCCGTTGGCGGCGGTGGACACCGGCCAGGTCTTGAGCCGGCGACCTGCGTCATCGAGGAGCGTCAGGGTCTGGCGTGCCAGGTTGATCTCGATCTTCATCGCTGCGGGTCCTGTCTTCACGTCGCCGCTCGGCGAAGAATTCGCGCAGCAGCGCGGCGCATTCCCCCGCCAACACCCCGCCCTCGACCTGGGCGTGGTGGTTCAGGCGCGGCTCGGCATAGAGGTCGAGCACGCTGCCCGCGGTGCCCGTCTTGGGGTCTGGCGCGCCGTACACCACCCGCGCGATACGGGCGTGGAAGATGGCGCCGCTGCACATCGCACAGGGTTCCAGGGTCACATAGAGGGTGCAGCCGGGCAGGCGGTAGTTGCCCAACCGGCGCCCCGCCGCGCGCAGCGCCATGATCTCTGCGTGCGCGCTCGGGTCCTGGGCGCGGATCGGCTGGTTCCAGCCGGCACCGACGACCTCGCCATCGCGCACCACCACCGCCCCCACCGGCACCTCGCCGGCGGCACGGGCCAGCCGCGCCTGCTCCAGCGCCAGCCGCATGAAATGTTCATCCTCACCTCTCATGCCTCACCCTTCACGCTCAAGGAGCCGTGCCGCCAGCTCCAGGTCTGCCGGGAAGGTCACCTTGAGGTTACGGCGCTCGCCCTCGATGAGACGTGGCTTGAGCCCCATCGCCTCCACGGCGCCCGCCTCGTCGGTCACGTCGTCGCCCACCCGCCTGAGCGCTTCGAACAACAGCCCATAGCGAAACATCTGCGGGGTCTGCGCCGCCCACAGCCCGGCCCGGTCCACCGTCGCCGCCACCCGCCCATCGGTTCCGGCGCGCTTGAGGGTGTCGGCCACCGGCACCGCCAGGAGCCCCCCCACCGGATCATCGGCGAGCTGGTCGAGCAACCGGCTAAGCAGGATCTGCGTCAGACAGGGCCGGGCGGCGTCATGCACCAGGATCCAGTCCTGTTCCGACACCGACGGGCCAAGGGCGGCCAGGCCGTTGCGGACGCTTTCGGCCCGTGTCGCCCCACCGCAGCGTAGAACCGTGAGTTTGCCGAATTCGTCCCAGGCAAAGCGCGCCCACCAAGCATCATCGGCACTCAGCACGACATGGACGCGGGCAATGGCCGGATGCCGCTCGAACGCGCGCAGGGCATGCCACAGCAAGGGCCGACCGTGCACACTCAGATATTGCTTGGGGCAGTCGGCGCCCATGCGCGTGCCCACGCCAGCGGCGGGCAGGAGGGCGAAGTGACGCGGCGCGGGATGGGGGGGCACGGATTTGTAATCTGCAGGATCTGCCCTACATTTTAAGCAGAGACAGAGTGCAAGCAGCGGGAGGTGTTATGACACTGACCATCCGGCCGGCCGCCGTGGCCGGCATGTTCTACCCGGGCGATCGCGTGCATCTCGCCCGCGACGTGCAACGGCTCATCGATGCGGCCCATCCCAAGCCGCTCAGGCCCAAGGCCTTGATCGTGCCGCACGCCGGCTATGTCTACTCCGGTCCGGTGGCGGCCACGGCCTATGCCCTGCTCAAAGACCATGGTGCTGAGATCCGTCGCGTGGTCCTGCTGGGGCCGGTGCATCGGGTCTGGGTGCAGGGGCTGGCGCTGCCCGCCGTGGACGCCTTCGAGACACCGCTCGGGCACGTGCCGCTGGACGAGGCGGCCATGGCCAAACTGCTCAAGCTGCCCCAGGTCGAGGTCAACGAGGCGGCCCACGCCTGGGAACACTCGCTGGAGGTGCACCTGCCCTTCCTGCAGACGGTGCTCGACGCGTTCAGCCTGGTTCCGCTCGCCGTGGGTGGTGCGTCGGCGGAAGAGGTCGCCGAGGCCCTCGAGTTGGTCTGGGGGGGCGACGAGACCTTGATCGTGGTCAGTTCCGACCTGTCGCACTACCTGCCCTACGAGGAGGCGCGCAGGATCGACGCGAGCACCGCCCGCGCCATCCTCGACCTGCGCACCGACCTGGTCGGCGAGCAGGCCTGCGGCGCCCATCCGGTCAACGGGCTGCTGCTCGCGGCGCGCCGGCACCACCTCAGGCCCCACCTGCTCGACCTGCGCAATTCCGGCGACACGGCCGGCGACCGCAGCCGGGTCGTTGGCTACGGCGCCTTCGCCCTGACCGAGGCGGACGATGCCCAGGCCGTCCACTGAGGATCGCGGGCCAGTCCTCACGCAGCTCGCCCGTGCCAGCATCGCCCGCGCCCTGGGCGAGCCGGTCGAGGCGCCGCCCCACCCCGATTGGCTCGATGCGCCCGGTGCGGCCTTCGTCACCCTCACGCGCGAAGGCGAGCTGCGCGGCTGCATCGGCTCTCTCGAGGCGCGCCGCAGCCTGGCCGAGGACGTCGAGGAGAACGCGCGGCTCGCCGCCTTTGCCGACCCGCGCTTCCCGCCCCTTTCCCGCGAGGAATTCGCCGACACCCGCATCGAGGTCTCGGTCCTGTCGCCGGCCGAACCCCTCGCCTTCGGCGACGAGGCCGACGCCCTGCGCCAGCTGCGCCCCGGGGTGGATGGCGTGATCCTCGAATACGGCCGGCATCGCGCCACCTTCCTGCCCCAGGTCTGGCGCCAGTTGCCCGACCCGCGTGACTTTCTCGCCCATCTCAAGCGCAAGGCCGGGCTGCCGGCCGACTTCTGGCACCCCGACATCCGTCTCTACCGCTACACGGTCGAGAAATACGAGGAGGACGCCGATGCGCACGCCTGAGACCAGCCACCCGACGCGCTGGTGGCACACCCTGGAAGACGGTCGCATCCAGTGCGACCTGTGCCCGCGCGACTGCCGCCTGCACGAGGGCCAGCGGGGCCTGTGCTTCGTGCGCAAGATGGAGGGCGGCCGCATGGTGCTCACCACCTACGGCCGCAGCTCAGGCTTCTGCGTGGACCCCATCGAGAAGAAACCGCTCAATCACTTCTACCCGGGCACCTCGGTCTTCTCCTTCGGCACCGCCGGCTGCAACCTGGCCTGCAAGTTCTGCCAGAACTGGGACATCTCCAAGAGCCGCGAGATGGACACCCTGATGGACGCCGCGAGCCCCGCCGAGATCGCCCGCACTGCGGCGCGCCTGAAGTGCAAGAGCGTGGCCTACACCTACAACGACCCGGTCATCTTCGCCGAATACGCCATCGACACCGCGGTCGAATGCCGCAAGCTGGGCATCCAGAACGTGGCCGTCACCGCCGGCTACATCCACCCGGAGCCGGCCCGCGAGTTCTTCGCCGTGATGGACGCGGCCAACGTCGATCTAAAGGGCTTCACCGACGCCTTCTACGTGAAATATTGCGGCGGTCACCTGCAGCCGGTGCTGGATACCTTGCAATACCTGGTGCACGAGACCACGGTTTGGGTGGAGATCACCACCCTGCTCATCCCCACCCTCAACGACTCGGACGCCGAGATCCGCCAGCTCTCGGAATGGGTGCTCAAGTCGCTAGGGCCGGACGTGCCGCTGCACTTCACCGCCTTCCACCCGGACTGGAAGCTCCGGGACCTGCCGCCCACACCGCCCGCCACCCTCACGCGTGCCCGCCGCATCGCCTGCGAAGTGGGCCTGCACTACGTCTACACCGGCAATGTGCACGACCCCGAGGGTGGCACTACCTATTGCCCCGGCTGTGGCACGGCCCTGATCGAGCGGGACTGGTACGAGATCCCCAGCTACCGCCTCACGGCGGATGGCCGTTGCCCGCAGTGCGGCACCGCCATCGCCGGGCGCTTCGAGGCCTTCGAGGCGGCCTTCGGCGCCCGGCGCATCCCCGTGGCCATGCACCGGCTTTGATCACGGCGCCGCGGTCGCGACGGCGATGCGCTGCTCCATGCGCAGCTGCAGGCGTTCCTGGGGCAGCCGCCCCTTGGCCGCCAGCCGGCTGGCCTGGTCGGACGGCTGCAGGGTCATGGCGGCGCGTACCGCCTCTGGCTGGCTGGGCGCAGGCCGCTCCGGCAGGGCGTTGAGTCCGGAAAGGAGTAACAGGGCGAGTACGGTGCTGTTCATGGCGCTTCCTCCTGGGCTGACCGCGCACCATGCGCGGTGACACTCAAGAGACTAGCCACCCGTACCGTAATCGGAGGGCAACCGGGTTCGAACCGGGTGGGCCAACCCGGATGCCCAGCCACCACAACCCGGTTGGTGTCGCGGCCCGGACGGGCTGTCTAGGCTTGCAACGTAGGTCGTCGTATCACGAGAGGAGGCCGCATGTCATATCTAGCCCAAAAATGGACCGAATACAGCCGCCAGCCCAACCCGCCGCGGCGCTTCAGCGGTCAGCGCGAGTTCGAGGCGGACTGGGTGGGGCGGCTGCGCCGCCGCTACGGGTTGTCGCAGGAGGGGCTGGCCGCGCTCGCCTGTGTCTCGGTGACCACGGTGCAGAACTGGGAAAACCCCTTGAGCCGCAAGAACATCGCCCCGCACAACCAGGAGCGGCTGCGCGACATCGAGCGCGAGCTCTGGATCAAGGCGCACGTGACCCTGCTCGAGCCCTGCCCGCCGCACATCCGCGCCCTCTACGACCTGCTGGTCGCGAACAAGGACAGCAGCGCGCAGGGGCTCGCGGAGTACCTGCTCGCCATGCTGCCGGAGGGTGACACTGAGCGCGCCCGCGTGCTGCACTGGGCCGCGCTGGCCCACAGCATCGCCGACCCCGCCTCGCCCAAGGCCAGGGCCTACGAGGAGGCCGCGCTCAAGGCCCTGGGCAGCGCCGACAACCGGCTCGCCGCCGCCATTGAGAACGAGATCCTCGGCAGCCACTTCGAGGACCTGCTGGCCATGGCGCCCGGCCCCGAGCGCCAGGAGAAGGGCCGCTGGATCATGGCCGCCTGCGAGCGCCTGTTCGACCGCGACGGTCAGCCGGCCTACCTTTGGAACGCCCTGGAGGTCGCCTGCCGCGCCCCGCTCGATGCCGCCGAACGCTATCGACTGGTCGGCCGTCTCAACGAGACACTGGGCGAGGCCCGTGTGCGCAGCCGCATCCTGCGCGAGGACAGCTACGCCGCGGCCCGTGAGGTCTGGGCCACCGACGGCCAGGTGAACTGATGCGCGAGGGGAGCCTTCACATGAAAGCCCGTCTGACCCGTCCCGCCCGCGCCTGGTTGACCGCCCTCACCCTGCTGGCTGCCGCCCAGGTCTGGGCTGCCCAACCGCCCGCCCCGCCCACCTCCCCCAGCGTCGCGCCCGCAGCCAACGACGGCGCGCTTGCACCGACCGTGGTCACGCGCCTGGCCTGGGATCGCGTGGGCGCCCCGCTGCAGGGCCTGAGCTGACCGGCGCCACCCCGGCATCCCGCCCTCACCTGAGGGCGGGCCGGCCGGCGCGGTGGCAGCGCGGGATGCCGCGCGCGACAATGCGGCATGGCCAACCTGCAGCGCCGCCGCGCCGTCGAGTTCAGCGTCCTGTTCATCCTGCTGCCGCTGCTGCTCGCCTGGCAGGGCGAGGTGATGCGCCGCTGGATCATCCCGCAGCTGCTGGCCTTCACGGCGCTGTGCCTTTGGCTGCTGCTGCGCGACCCCAGCTTCGACCGCCGCCGGCTCACCGCCTGGCCCCGGACCTGGCGTACCTGTCTTGCCCGCATCACCGCCCTGCTCCTGGTCGGCGGGACGGCGGTGCTGGCGCTCGCGTTCGGGTTGCCCGGCGTCGAACCCTTCGCACTGCCGCAAGAGCGGCCCATCCTCTGGCTCGCCGTGCTCCTTCTCTACCCCGTGCTCTCGGCGCTGCCACAGGAACTCATCTTCCGCGTCTTCTTCTTCCACCGCTACCGCGGCCTGTTCCCCGCCCCCTGGCAGCTCGCCCTGCTGAGCGCCACCGTCTTCGCCCTCGCCCACTCCGTCCTCGGCAACTGGGTGGCCCCGCTGTTGTCGCTCGCCGGTGGTCTGCTCTTCGCCTACACCTATGTCAAGACCGGCTCCCTGGCCCTGGTGACCCTGGAGCATGGCCTATGGGGCAACTGGCTGTTCACCCTGGGGCTGGGCGCGTACTTCTACGGCGGGCATATCTAGGAGCCTGTCGGACTTGAAACCGGCAGAGGCGGGACGCATCTGCCAAAATATTCGCCTGCGAACCCTGACTGGAGAACCTCATGAGCACCAAACACGCCCGCCTCCTCATCCTCGGCTCCGGCCCCGCCGGCTATACAGCCGCCGTCTATGCCGCCCGCGCCAACCTGAAACCGGTGTTGATCACCGGGCTCGCCCAGGGGGGGCAACTGATGACCACCACCGACGTGGACAACTGGCCGGCGGACGCCAACGGGGTGCAGGGGCCGGAGCTCATGCAGCGCTTCCAGGCGCACGCGGAGCGTTTCGGCACCGAGATCATCTTCGACCAGATCCACACCGCCAAACTCACCGAGCGCCCCTTCACCCTGATCGGCGACTCCGGCACCTACACCTGTGATGCGCTGATCATCGCCACCGGCGCCTCGGCCCAGTACCTGGGGCTGCCGAGCGAGCAGAAGTACATGGGCCGCGGTGTATCCGGCTGCGCCACCTGCGACGGCTTCTTCTACAAGGGCCAAGAGGTTGCGGTGATCGGCGGTGGCAACACCGCCGTGGAGGAGGCGATCTATCTGTCCAACATCGCCAGCAAAGTGACACTGGTGCATCGGCGCGACACCTTCAAGGCCGAGGCGATCATGGTCGACCACCTGATGGAGGTGGTGAAGACCGGCAAGATCGTCCTGGAGCTCGACAGCGTGCTGGACGAGGTCCTGGGCGATGCGAGCGGCGTCACCGGCATGCGCATCAGGAACGTCAAGACCGGCGAGACCAAGGAGATCGCCCTCTCGGGCATCTTCATCGCCATCGGCCACAAGCCTAACACCGACATCTTCGCCGGCCAGCTCGAGCTGGAGAACGGCTACATCGTCACCCGCGCCGGCCGTCACGGCAACGCCACCGCCACCAGCATCCCCGGGGTGTTCGCCGCCGGCGACGTGCAGGACATGATCTACAAGCAGGCGGTGACCAGCGCCGCCTCCGGCTGCCAGGCGGCCTTGGATGCCGAGAAATATCTTCAGAGTCTGAAGTAACTGCCCGGTGTAAGCGGTTGATCCTCAAGCACGGTCACGCATCATGTCGGCCACCCGACGCGGCCGCACGACGGCGACCCGGCGCGCTGCGGACAACCCCGGCGGCTGCCCCGAGGAGGACGCCCGCCTGTTCCGCCAGGCGGTGGCCGACGTGCAGCCGCTCTCGCCCCATGGCCGCTACCTTCACGACACCCCACCGCCACCGCCCATCCCGCTATCACGCCTGCGCGACGAGCGGGCGGTGATCCTGGAGTCTCTCACCGACCCCATCCGCTGGGACGAGGCGGCGGAGACCGGCGAGGAACTGTCCTACGTGCGCCCCGGCCTGTCGCGTCAGATCCTGCGGCGGCTGCGCAGCCAATGGGTGGCGCAGGCCGAGCTCGACCTGCATGGATTGAACCGCCTGGAGGCCAAACACGAACTCGCCGATTTCCTGCACGAGTGCCGCCGGCGGGGCCTGCGCTGCGTGCGCATCATCCACGGCAAGGGCCTGGGCTCGAAAAACCGCGAACCGGTGCTCAAGCTGCACGTGCGCCACTGGCTCACCCAGCGCGACGAAGTCTTGGCCTATGTCCAGGCGCGCCCGGCCGAGGGGGGCAGCGGCGCGGTGATGGTGCTGCTGCGCGGCCGGTGATGTCTTCCTCGGGTCGCGGCTTTGCCGCCCCTAAGACCCCTTGTAGGAGCGACGAAAGTCGCGACCAACAACAGCGTCTTGTGTCGCGGCTTTCGCAGCGCCTACAGGTAGTTGAACAAGGACAGGCCGGAGGTGCGCGCATAGGCGCGCTGGGCCGCCTCCAGGGTCACCTGGCGGCGCTGCAGCTCGACAATGGCGGCGGCCTGGTCGAGTTCTGTCAGCTTGCCCAGAGCGTTCTTCTCCTCGTTCAGCAGCGTGCGGGTCACGGCCTGGGTGTCGGCGATCTCCTGCTGCGCGGCGGCCACCCGGCGCTCGAGCAGGCCTAGATCGTCCAGGGCCTGGTTGAGGCGGGCCACGGCGTTGTCCAGTTGCGTCTGGGTGAGGCTAGTGGATCGCAAGTCAATGGCGATCTGGTCGATCGCCTGCAGTAGGTCGTCCGGATTCCCGGACCGGAAGACGGTGTTTAGGTCGTCGTTGACCTGGACACTGCGGCCCACGTCGATCTCGATCCGACGCGTACCGGAGTCCCCCGAAAAAGTTGATGCAGTGCTGCTGCCCGGACCCGGTGCCACCTGGGTGTGCTGATAGGGCTCGGTGTTGGTCTTGAACCCCGAGAAGATGTAATTGCCCGAGGGGTCGCGCGTGTTGGCCAGCCCCTTGAGCTGCCGGTAGTCGTTCTCGATCAGCTGGGCGTACTGGTCGCGCAGGGTCTGATCCTGGTTCGGACCCGCTCCCATGAGGATACCGCGGGCGTGTTCCAGCACCTGGCGGATGCCCTGCAGCACGGCGCCCTGGTAATTCAGCGCCAGGCGGGCCTTGTCCTGGTTGGCCAGGTACTGCTCGCGCAGGGCGATGCGGTCGGCGAGCTCCAGGATGCGCGGCGCGCGCACCGGGTCGTCCTTCGGGGCCAATACCCGCTCATTCCTGGCGATCTGCTGGGAGAGCCGGGCGATGGCGGCCTGTTCGTTCTGGATCCCGGCGAGTGCCGCGGTGGACAGGGTCAGGGAACTCACACGCATGGCGGCATCCTGTCAGCGTCCGATGGCCAGGAGCTCATCCAGCAGCGAACTGGCCACCTGCATGGCGCGGGCGGCGGCCTGGTAGGCCTGCTGGTAGCGGATCAGGTTGGCGGCCTCCTCGTCCAGATTGACACCGGAGAGCGACTGCTGGGTCTCGAAGGCCTGGCGGGCCAGGCTGTCGTAGGCCTTGACGGCGATGTCCGCCTCCGCTGCGTAGCTGGCGGTACGGGCTACCAGTTGCGCATAGTGGCCTGTGTAGGTCGTCGTGCTGTTGCTAAGGGTTTGCGATGTCTGCAATGCCACCAAGGCAAGGGCATTACTGTTGTCACCGGGTGCTCCGCTGGAGGCCGCCGCAGCGATCTGGCGCGGGTCCGACAAGACCACACCGAAGTTCGTCGCAGCGTCAGCCGTGATCCGAATCAGCCAACGGTCGCCGGCAGCGGGCGTACCAGAGGATAGGCTTAGGATGAAACCCTGAGGTTGCCCTCCAATGGTGGTCACCGCAGCGAGGGCACCCGTGCTGCTGGCGCCGTCGCTCAGACGTGTGAGGGTGTAGCTGGCGCCATCGTAACTGAGCAGATAATCGCTTCCGGTGAGATCGTTACTGTTGCTGAGCGTCGCAGCTAGGGTAGCGCTGCCCGTGTTGCCTTCATGCGGCATCGGCTGTTTCAAAAGGCCCGAAACCGAGGTGAAAAAAATATTACCCGTGGTGTTATCCAGGCCGTAGCCATTATCGTGCTGATCGTTAAATCTCTCCGCCAACCCTACGGCCAGCCGGCCAAGTTCCCGCTGTGCAGGAAGCAGCACCTCCTCGCGCAACGCGAGTAGCCCCCCTAAGCGTCCACCGCTGACGAGCTGGCTGTCCAGGCTTAGCGTCGCCCCACCGACGCCGAGGGTGAGCGTCTTGATGCGGTTATCGTAGGGATCGTCCGCCACCCCCAACAGGTTGGGCTGGTTGCCGATCAGTAGTGGCTGCCCGCCGCCCAGATAGAGGTTGTAGGAGCCGTCGCCGCCGCGGATGACGCTGACGTCCATCAGTTTGTTGAGCTCGGCGGTGAGCTGTTCACGCTGGTCGATGAGGTCGTTGGGCGGGTTGCCGCCCATCGCCTGCAGCAGCGCGATGCGGTCGTTCAGATCGGCGATGCGGCGCAGATAGGCGTTGGCCTCGCTGGCGATGGTCGCCATCTCGCCGTTGATGCTGGCCTGCATCTGCTCGAGGCTCACGCCCAGGTTGTTCATGCGGCCGGCGAGGTTGCGCCCCGCGGCGAGCATGGCCTCGCGTGCCGCCATGGAGGTGGGGTCGTTGGCCACCTCCTGCACCGCGGCGAAAAAGGCCGACAGGGCCGAGTTGAGCCCGCTGTTCTGGTCGCCCAGCAACCGGTCGATCTGGCTCGCATAGGCGGCATAGACCTCGTGGCGGGCGAGCTGCCCCTGGCTGCGCATGAGCTCGTTGTCGAGGAACTGGCTGTAGATGCGCGCCACGGTGGTGATCGCCACACCGTTGCCAAAGAAACCGGCACCGGTATAGGTGGGCGGGTTGGCGGCGAGCTGCACCGCCTGCCGGTGATAGCCGGGCGTGTTGGCGTTGGCGATGTTGTGCTGGGTGGTGCGCACCGCCCCCATCGCGGCGTTGAGCCCGGTGATGCCGATGCCGATTAGACTCGAGGCCATGACCCGCTCCTAATGTCAGATTAACGGCACGTCCGCCCTAAAGTTGAGGCCCTCATGCAAGCAGGCGCGCCACACTGGCGATCACGCCCCTGAGCTTGCCGGCATAGGCCGGATCGGTGGCGTAGCCGCCGGCGGCCAGGGCCTGGGCGAAGGCTTGCGTATCGTCACCGGCCTGGACGGCGGAAGCATATCGGCTGCGCAGCAACTGTGCATAGTCGGCGAAGGCCTCGGTGTAATCGGCATAGGCGCGGAAGCGCTCGCTCACGCGCAGCGGCAGTCCCTGGCGGTACTCCAGGGTCTCGCTCTCGACGCTCTCTCCGCGCCAGGAGGCACCGGCCTTGATGCCGAACAGGTTGTGCGTGCCGCGCCCGTCCGCCCAGCGGATCTCGCGCGCCCCCCAGCCGGACTCGAGGGCGGCATGGGCGAGGATGAAGGTCGCCGGCACGCCGGTCTGCCGGGCGGCGGCCTCGGCGTGCGGCCTGAGGCGCTCGATGAACTGCGACTTGCGCGCCTGGATCTCGTCATGAGCGGTCTGTGCCGCCGGCGCGGGGGCCGCCACCGGGGGCCGACCGGCCGCGTCCGCCGTCAAGGGGGGCGCGCTGCGGCCTTCGTTCGGCTCGGGACGCGGTGTCGACGCTGGTAGGGCATGTCCCGCCCGGCGCGACTCCATCTCGTCCTGAGCGACTTCACCGGCCGCGGCAGCCGCCTGCTGGCGCTGCAACTGTCGTGCCAGGGCGTCGGCAAAGCCCAACCCGCCGGTCTGCACGATCTTCTGCGCCCACTGCTGGTCGAGCAGCTCACGGTAGAGGCGGATCGTGTCGCTGTCGGCGAAGGCGTCGGCGGCCGTGGTGAAACGTGCCTCGCGCATCTCGCGCAGCAGGGTCTGTAGCAGCAGGGCCTCGAACTGCCGGGCGGCCGCCCGCAGCGCCTCGGCGTCGGCGCGCGCCGCCTGGGCCTTGAGCGACTCCAGGCCGCGCAGATCGATCGCCAGACGGTCGGCGGGCAGGGCGGCCGCGAGCATCAGATGATCTCCAGCTCGGCCTGCAAGGCGCCGGCCGCCTTCATCGCCTGCAGGATGGCGAGGAGGTCCTGCGGTGTCGCGCCCACGGCGTTCAGCGCCTTGACCACGTCGGCGAGGGAGGCCGTGGCCGGCACCACCACCAGCTCGCCAGCCTCTTTCTTGATCTGCACGTCGGCCCGCTCGGTGACCACCGTCTGGCCGGGCGACAGCGGCCCGGGTTGGCTCACCTGCGGCTCGGCGCTGATGGTGACCGAGAGGTTGCCGTGGGCGATGGCGCACTGTGCCAGGCGCACCTCCTGGTTCATGACGATGGAGCCGGTGCGGGCGTTGAGGATGACCTTGGGTGTGGGCTGGCCGGGGTCCAGGCTCAGGTTTTCGAGCTGGGCCAGGAAGGCGATGCGCCGCCCCGGATCGGCTGGCGCCCGCACCTGCACGTGGCGCCCGTCCAGCGGCAGGGCGGTGCCGGGGCCGAAGGCGCGGTCTATGGCCTCGGTGACCCGGCTCGCCGTGGTGAAGTCGGTCTGCCTGAGCTCCAGGTGGACGAAGTCGCCCTGCCCCACCCGGGCGGGCACCGCCCGCTCGACGATGGCGCCGGCGGGGATGCGGCCGGCGGCGAGGTGGTTGATCTGCTGGCTGGCCCCGCCCGCCGCAGCACCGGCCCCCGCCACCAGCAGGTTGCCCTGGGCCAGGGCATAGACCTGGCCGTCCGCCCCTTTCAAAGGGGTCATCAGCAGGGTGCCACCGCGCAGGCTCTTGGCGTTGCCGAGCGAGGAGACGGTGACGTCGATCTGCTGCCCCGGCTTGGCGAAGGGCGGTAGTTGCGCCGTGACCATCACCGCCGCCACGTTCTTGAGCTGGAGATTGGTACCCGGCGGCAGCTGTACCCCCAGCTGCCCCAGCATGGAGATCAGGCTCTGGATGGTGAAGGGTGTGGAGGTGGTCTGGTCCCCCGTGCCGTCCAGCCCCACCACCAGGCCGTAGCCCACCAGTTGGTTGGCGCGCACGCCCTGGATGTCGGCGATGTCCTTGATGCGCTGGCCGCCGGCGCTCAGGGGGGGAATCAGACAGGCAACACAGAACAGGGCGGCCGCAAGCCAGCGGTGTTGCCCGCGTCTCGGAGTCCTTGTGGTATCCATGTCCGGCCTCTGTAACCTGGAGCCTGATCAGAAGGGGAAGAGAGTCAAAAAGAAACGCGCCAGCATGCTGGTGACCTGGCTTGGCTCCAGCCCCTGGCTGTTCTTGGATTCGATCTGCACGTTGGCCAGCTGTGTCGAGTTGACCGTGTTGCTGGCGGTGATGTGCGCCGGATTCACCACCCCCGCCAGGCGGATGTAGTCGGTGTCGTTGTTGACCGTAATCTGTTTCTCGCCCGCCACCACCAGGTTGCCATTGGGCAGGACCTCGACCACGCTTACCGTGATGGAACCACTCACGCTATTGCTGTTGGTGTCGTTGTCCCGGAACGCCTGCGCATGCTCCGCCTCAGGCGCCCAGGCCGTCTGACCGATGGCGTTGGGAGAGACGCCCAGCACCTTAGGGGTCGGGATATTGATGTCGGCAGAGGCCTTGCGGCTCTCGGCGGTCTCGGAACGGCGGCTGGCCGAGGTGCGCTCGACCAGGTTGACGACCAAGGTGTCGCCGACGCGGCGGGCGCGCCGGTCCTCGAACAAAAAGGCGGCGGTGGCGGGCTGGTAGATCGCACCGTTCGCCGCCGCCGGCACCGGTACATCGGGCGGCCGCACCGCGAGCGGCTCGCGGATGCGCGTCTCCGGTACCGTATGGCAGCCTGCCAGGACCGCCAGCAGACCGATCCAGGCCCATTTCAACATCTCACACCTCCACGACGCCCCAACACCCCGGTAGGAGCGACAAAAGTCGCGACCAGAAAGGCCCACAACCGCAAGGTCCACGGCCCTGCCGCACCTACGGGGCCGGATGTTTGAACCAACAGAGGCCGCCGCATCGCCGATCACAGCTGGGTGAGCCGCTGCAGCATCTGGTCCGAGGCGGTGATGGCGCGCGAGTTGAGCTCGAAGGCGCGCTGCGCCACGATCATGTTTACCAGTTCCTCGGCCACGTTGACGTTGGATGTCTCGATCATGCTCTGGTTGAGCACCCCCAGCCCCCCCTGACCCGGGATGTTGACCTGGGGCGCGCCGGAGGCGGCGGTCTCGGCATAGAGGTTCTCGCCCAGACTCTGCAACCCCGTGGGGTTGATGAAGCTGGCCAGTTGGATCTGTCCCAGCACCGTGGGCGTGGCCACACCGGGCTGGGTCACCGAGACCGTGCCGTCGCGGGCGATGGTGACGGTGAGCGCATCCTGCGGGATGGTGATGTTGGGCTGCACGGCATAGCCACTGGCGGTCACCAGGGTGCCCTGGCTGTCGATCTGGAACGAGCCGTCGCGCGTGTAGGTGGTGGAGCCGTCCGGCATCAGGATCTGGAAGAAGCCGCGGCCGTTGATCGCCACGTCGAGCTGGTTGCCGGTCTGCTGTAAGGCCCCCTGGGTGTGGATGCGCTCGGTGGCCACGGTGCGCACGCCGACGCCGAGCTGAAAGCCGCTCGGGAGCTGTGTCTGCTGTGACGACTGGGCGCCGGGCTGGCGGATGACCTGGTAGAGCAGGTCCTCGAACACCGCCCGCGCCTTCTTGAAGCCGGTGGTGCCGACATTGGCGAGGTTGTTGGAGATGACGTCGAGCTGGGTCTGCTGGGCGTCGAGGCCGGAGCGGGAAATGTGCAGGGAACGCAGCATGGCGGGTCCTCGGGGTTGGTTCGATCAGGCCTTGGCGATCACCTTGTCGGCGGCGCGGGCGTTTTCGTCGGCGCTACGGATCAGGCGCATCTGCAGTTCGAACTGGCGCGCGAGGCTGATCATCTGCACCAGGGCCTCGGCCGGGTTCACGTTGCTGGTCTCCAGGGCCCCCACGGCGAGTTTCACGTTGGCGTCGGCCGCCGCGGGCCGCCCGTCGCGGGTGCGGAACAGGCCGTCCTGACCGCGCGTGAGCCCGGCCTCGGGCGGATTGACCAGGCGGATGCGGCCGGCGATGGTGACCGCGTTGCGGTTCTCGCCGACCGGAATGGCGGATACCGTACCGTCGGCGGCGATGGCGACCTCCTGGTCGGGTGGCACGGCGATCGGCCCACCGTCGCCCAACACGATGTGCCCGCTCACGGTCTGCAGGATGCCGTTTTGCCCCACCTCCAGCTGGCCCATGCGCGTGTAGGCCTCGCGCCCGTCCGGACCCTGCACCGCGATCCAGCCCGCCCCACGCACGGCCACGTCGAGCGGGCGCCCGGTCTGTTGGATGGCGCCAGTGGAGAAATCGGTGCGCGGCGTGGTCTCCAGGACGAAGGCGCGCGTCCGCGCCCCCTCCCCTACCACCGGCAGGGCGCGAAAGACGTTCAGTTCCTTCTTGAAGCCGTGCGTGGAGACATTGGCGAGGTTGTGCGCCACGGCCGCCTGTTGCCGGGTGACCTCGCGCGCCCCGGTCATGGCGATGTAGATGAGGCGGTCCATTCCAGGAATCAGGAATCAGGGATCAGACCTCGGGGATGGCACCCTAGCGCAGATTCACGAGGGTCTGCAGGATCTGGTCCTGGGCGCGGATGGTCTGGGCGTTGGCCTGATACAGGCGCTGGGCGACGATCAGGTTGACCAGCTCCTGGGTGAGGTCCACGTTGGACTCCTCCACCGCCCCGGAACGCAGGATGCCCAGGTTGGGGCTGCCCGGCGGCTGCGGGTTGATGCGCTGACCCGAGGCGGTGGTCTCCGCCCACAGGTTGTTGCCCAGGGCGAGCAGGCCCTGCGGGTTGGGGAAGTTGGTCAGCACGATCTGGCCCAGGGACTGGGTCTGGCCGTTAGTGTAGCGGCCCTGGATGGTGCCGTCCTCGGCTATGGCCAGACCGGCCAGTTGGCCGGTGGTGTAGCCATCCTGGTTCACCGAGTAGATACCGAAGTTGGAACCGAACTGGGTGCTGTCGGCAAAGCTCAGATTGGTGATGGTGATGGGGTTGGCGCCTGTGGCGAGCGCTGCATCGGGAATGGTCAAGGTCGTCGCTGTCGAGCTTGTCAGCGCCCCGTTGGCATTGAAGGTCAAGGTGCCGAGGGATGCAGGCAGTGTCGTCAATGGAGTGGACACACCTGCAGTATTGGTCACCGTGGCATAGACATCCCATTGCAGCGGTGTAGTGCTTTTGCGGAAATAGAAATTCAGGGCATGGGCGTTGCCCAGGCTGTCATAGACGGTCATCGTAGTGGCGTGGTTGTAACCGGCCAGCGGACTGTAACTGAATCCCGCTGTGGGCACTGTTTGCCGTGAGTCGAGATTCACCACCAACGCAACCTCACTCGTGGCCTGCGGGTCGTTGTTCACTGCGGTGATCTGGATGGGTCCGAGCAGGCTGCCCGTCAACCCGGTCAACCGCTGCCCGGTGTTGTTGACGATGTAGCCGTTCTTGTCGAGCTGGAATTGCCCGCTGCGGCTGTAGACCGGCGAGCCGTTGTCGTCCAGCACGAAGAAGCCGTTGCCGTTGATGGCGATGTCCAGCGGGTTGTTGGTCAGCGCGATGTTGCCCTGGCTGAACTGCTGGCTGATGGCCGCCACCTGGGTGCCGATGCCCGGCTGCAGGGCGCCGGTACCGAACAGCGAGTTGGCGTAGACGTCGGCGAACTCCACGCGGCTCGCCTTGAAGCCGACCGTGGAGACGTTGGCGATGTTGTTGCCGATGACGTCGAGGTTCTTCGACGCCCCGTTGAGTCCGCTCAAACCCTGCTGAAAGCCCATCTCCCCTCCTCCATCAGAAGATCTGCCGCACCTGCTCGAGACCCAGACGTCCGCCACGCGCCAGTTCCAAGGCCATGCCTGCCGGGTCGGTGATGACGCTGGCGACCCGGTCAAGATTGAGTGCAGTGGCCCGGACCGGTCTGCCCTCACGCTCGGCGCTCACGCGGAAGCGATAGTCGCCGTCCATGGGGAGCGGCACACCGGCGGCATCCTTGCCGTCCCAGACGAAGCGGCCCAAGCCCGCCGGCAGACTGCCGAGGTCAAGTCGGCGCAGCACCGCGCCGGACGCATCGACGATGTTGACCATGACCGCGCTGGCGGCCTCGGTAAGCTCCAGCCCGCCCACCGCCTGCCCGTCTTCACCGAGCTGGAGACGCTCACCCACGACGAAAACCTGCCGGCCGATCAGCGCCGCGGCCTGCAGGGTCTGGCTGGCGCGCCAGCTGGTGAGCAGGGTCTCGAGCCCGGCATTGAGCCTGTTGATGCCCTCCACCGTGGACATCTGCGCAAGCTGCAGGGTGAGCTCGGCGTTCTGCATCGGGTTCATCGGGTCCTGATTGCGGAGCTGGGTGACCAGGAGCTTGAGGAAGCGGTCCTCCACCTCGCGCATGGCGCCGCGCCCCTGCCCTTCGCTGCCGCCATTGAGGGCGGCCAGGATGCGCTCGTTCTGCACGGCGGCGACCGTCATCTCAGCCCTCCTATACCTGCAGCAGCGCCAGTGTGCGCTGCATGAGATCGCGCGCGGTGGACATCACCTCGGCATTGGTCTGGTAGGAACGCGAGGCGGAGATCATGTTGACCATCTCCTCCACCACGTCCACGTTGGGATAGGCCACATAGCCCTGGGCGTCGGCCAGCGGGTGCTTGGGGTCGTACACCAGTCGCGGCGGGGCCGGGTCCTCGATGACCTGGGTCATGCGCACCCCCTGCGCCCAGGGCGCCGCGCCCGGCAGGCTCACGGCCTGAAACACCACCTGCTTGGCGCGATAGCCCTCGCCGGTCGAGCTGTGGGCCGAATCGGCATTGGCCAGGTTGCTCGCCACGGCGTTGAGCCGCATGGACTGGGCGGTGAGCGCCGTGGCGGCGATGTGGAAGACCTGGCTCACGGACATCAACGTGCAGGCTCCAGGGCCAGCTTGGCGCTGCGGAAGGTGCTCATCGCGCGCTCGAGCAGGAATTGGTAGTGCAGCGCGTTGTCGGCGAAATGGGCGCGTTCGATGTTCGGGTCCACTGTGTTGCCGTCCAGGCTGGGCTGGACAACGCCGCGGTATTGCAGGCGCGCTGCTGCATTGCCGGCGCTGGCGGCGGCGGGCAGATGACCGGCCGCGGTCCGGGCCAAAGGCAGCGCGCCGCCGCCCATCGCGCCCTTGAGCGCGCTGGCGAAGTCCAGGTCGCGCGCCTTGTAGTTGGGGGTGTCGGCATTGGCCAGGTTGGCGGCCAGCACGGCCTGGCGCTGCGCCCGCAGCTTGAGCGCATTGGCGACGAAGGTGAGGTCGGAATCGAGTCGGCTGAGGATGCCCATGCCCGACCCCAAGCAAGCGTCGTGCCACGTGCCCGGCGTGGCGATAAGGCCGGCAAATTCGGGATGTGCGCGTCCTGCGGCCGGGTCGTGGCCGGCAGACGGGGCGGCAAGCGGCAAAGCCTGCCGGCAATCCTTGCCGCCGCGCGGATGGGGGCCTCAGCCGCGTACGACCCGATTGCGGCCCGAGGTCTTGGCGCGGTACATGGCGGCATCGGCGCGGGCGATGACGCTGTCGCGGTCCTCGCCGGGCGCCAGCTCGACCACCCCGGCGCTGAAGGTGATCAGCACGCGCTGGTTGTCGTGCAGGAAAAACTGGCGGGTGAGCTCGCGCTGCACCCGCTGCATGACCTTTTCCGCCTCCTCTGCAGCGGTGTTGGGCAGCAGGATGAGGAACTCCTCGCCGCCGTAACGGGCGAGCGAGTCCGTCGGCCGCAGCAACTGCTGCACGACCTGCGCCAGATGCACGAGCGCCCGGTCCCCGGCCTGGTGCCCGAGGCTGTCGTTGAGGCGCTTGAAATGGTCGATGTCGAGCAGGGCCACCGACAGGGGGGAGCCCAGACGGGCGACGCGCGAGAGCTCGCGTTCGAACGCCTCCTCCATGCCGCGCCGGTTGAGCGCCCCGGTGAGCTGGTCCGAACGCACCATGGCCGAGGCCTCTGCCAGCGCCTGTTCCAGGGCCTGTATGCGGCGCTCGGCCGCCTCCGCCTGGCTGCGTGCCTGCTCGAGCTCCTCATGGGTGCGTCGCATGGTCTCGCGCATGGACCCCATGTCCGCCGTGAGGCCCTCGATCACCTCGGCCAACTCACCGATGTGCTCGGCCTTGGCGATGCGCTCGGCATAGCCCTGCAGGCGGTCGTGGTACTCGCCCGTGCTGCTGGACAGCTCACCGATGCGATCGATGAAGGTGGAGACCAGCGCTTTGAGCTTGCGTTGGGCCTCGCGCAGCTCGTCACGCAGCTGGCCCTGGCGGGCGATGACCTCCTGCAGGCTGCGCTCGGCCTCGTGCAGCACGTATGGGTTGAGCCGCTCCTGCAGCAGGGCCTCGACCGCCCGCAGTTGCCCCTGCGACCAGGCATCCTCGGCGGCCAGGTCGGACATGTTGCGGAATAGGATCTCCAGCAGGCTCTGCAGGCCGTGCAGCAGTTCCTGATCGTCCTCGGCACGGACCAGGATCTCGCGCCACAGCGCACCCATGCGCTGAATCGCGTCGGCCGTGTTTTCCTGGGGGCCGGCGAAGGCCTCGGCGAGACGCTCGGCCTGATCGGCCAGGTCCCCCCAGCGATCCCGGAGTCCGGCGGCGAGCGCCTGCAGGCTCTGCGCCAGGCGCAGGGCGAGGTCGGGGGCCGCCTGGTCAGGCGCCGCCGCTCCGGTATCCGGCCCAGCCACACCGCCAGCCGACTCGGCCACGTCCAGTCTTGCCGCCGCCCCGCTCTCGGTCCAGGAGCGCGCCAGGTTGGCGAGCTTGAGCGCCAATTGGTCCGGGTCGGCCCCGAAGTTGATCAGCACCCGCTCGAACATCTCCCGCTTGCGTGCCTGGGTTAGCCCCGTCTGGCGGCCCTCCCACTGCTGCAGGAAGCTGCGCAGCGTGGCCGGCCAATCCGCATTGACCCGCTCCCGACCCTCCACCTCGGCATAGGCGCGGGCGAAGTTTTCCGGGGTGGGGGGTTGCCGGCGGGTGGCGAGCCGTTTGATCGCCTCGCGGGCGATGTCGCCGGGTTGGGTCGGGCGTTGCATATCGATGGGCAGTGCGCTGAGGTGAATTCTATGCGCAAGTCCGGGTCTATGGCAGGATGGGTCCGTATCCATCGCCTACTGCCCGCATGTCCCAGTCAAAACGCCCGCGCAAGGCCAAGCCTGCCGCGAAACCCCGCGCTCGCGGCGTTCTTGCCTGGGCGCTGCTCTCCGCCCCGCTCGCGGGGGCGGCCAGCGCCACCGACCTGCAGGACTTGGGCCGTCTGCGTCAGCTGGCCGAGCGCTTCCTGCACGAGCAGGTCAGCGCGGCCGACGCAGCGCTCAGTGCCCGCATCGAGATCGGTCCCGTGGACGACCGCTTGCGCCTGCCGCGCTGTGAGCAGCCACCCGTGCCGTTCCTGCCGCCTGGCACCCGCCTGCACGGCAACGGCAGCCTGGGCATGCGCTGTGACGAGGCAAACCCGCCGTGGACACTCTATCTCACCTACAAGATCAGCCTGCAGGGCCCTGCCCTGGTCGCAAGGGCCCCGCTCGGCGCCCGGCAGCCGCTTAAAGCGGGCGACGTGGAGCTGCGCAGCATCGTCTACGAGCGGCCGCCCGGGGATTATCTGCGCGATACGACCCTCCTGGAGGGGGCCATGACCGCGCGCCCCCTCCCGGCCGGCCAGCCCATCACGGTCGACAGCCTGCTGCGCAGCCAGACCGTGCGGGCCGGCCAGCGCGTCAAGGTCTGGCTGCCGGGGGCCGGCTTCGTCGTGAGTCAGGAAGGCACCGCCCTGAACGCCGCGGCGCCGGGAGAGCTCGTGCGGGTGCGCACGGATGCCGGCAAGATCCTGCAGGGCCGGGCGGGCGCGGATGGGCGCGTGCGCATCGAGCCCTGAGCGGCTCAAGGCAGGCTGGCGGCAAACCGTTATACTGGTGAATGGCCGCAAGGAGATTCCCATGAAGATCGACAACAGCCTGAAAAACGTCGCTGGCTTGCAACCGAAGTCCAAGGTGGAGCGCAGCAAGCCCGGCGACACGGATCGGAGCCAGGGCAGCGTCCAGGACAGCGTGGACCTCACCGCCCAGGCGAGCCTCATGCGCTCGCTCGAGGCCGCGCTGGGGGACATGCCGGACACGGACGTGGGCAAGGTCGAGGAGGTGCGCCAGGCCATCGCTGAGGGCCGCTTCAAGGTGGACGAGGAGGTCGTGGCCGACAAGCTGGTGGAGGAGACGATGGAGAATCTCCACCATGCCAGCAAACACGCATGAGCGCGCTGGCGCCCTGTCTACAGGCGCTGGCCGAGCACCTGGGGGCGATGCGCGCGACCCTCGCCACGGAGGGCGAGGCCCTGCAGCGGGGCGATGCCGATGCCCTGCCCGACTGCGTCGGGCGCAAGGAAGCGCAGGCCAAGGCGCTCGTCGCCGCCTGGGGCGATCTGACCAACCAGCTCGGCCTCACCGAGGCGAGCTCACGTGCGGCGGTCGAGCAGGCCATTGCCCGTGCAGACCCCGGCCTGGGCGCGACCTGGGCCGGGATCGTCGGCCTGGTCGATGAGATCGGTCGGCTGAACCGGCTCAACGGCCAGCTCATTCAGGAGCAATTGCGCCGCACCCAGACGGCGCTCGAGATCCTCCAGACGGCCGCCGGCCAGGCGGCGCTCTACGGCTCTGACGGGCGCAGCATCGAGCTGTTCGGTCCCAATCGCAGCATCGACGAGGCATGAGATGGCAGTGTTGAACCTGAAGGTGGGTGGCATGAGCTGCGGCGGCTGCGTCAACAGCGTCAAACGCCTGCTCTCCGCCCTGGACGGCGTGCAGACGGTCGAGGTCGACCTTGCCCAGGGTCGGGTGACGGTGGACTACGACCCCGCGCGGGTCGCGACCGAGGCCATGCGCCGCGCCATCGAGGACGGCGGCTACCAGGTCCTGGGCGAGGCTTGAGTCGCAGGCCCCGCACGGACGTTGGACCGCCGCCCGGTCCATCGCTGCAAACCGGACGCCCTCACTCCCCTGATTCGCACAGCACCGCCAGCGGCTGCGGGCTGTGGATGTGGTAGCCCTGGGCATAATCCACGCCCAGCGCCCGCAGCATCTCCAGGGTCTGGGCGTTTTCCACATACTCGGCCACGGTGCGCACGCCCATGAGCTGGGCCACCTTGTGGATGGCCTCGACCATGGCGGCATCCACCGGGTCCTGGTGCATGTCGCGCACGAAGGTCCCGTCGATTTTTAGGTAATCCACCGGCAGGCTGCGCAGATAGGCGAACGAGGACAGGCCGCTGCCGAAATCGTCCAGCGCGAAACGGCAGCCCAAGCCGCGCAGGTCGCTGATGAGCTGCAGGGCATTGTCGAGGTTGGCGATCGCGGCCGTCTCCGTGATCTCCAGGCAGAGGTTGGCGGCGATGCGCGGATGCTCGTTGAGCCGCTGCCGGAGCAGGGCCTGGAAACCCTGATCACCGAGCGAGGCCCCGGAGATGTTGAGGCTCAGGATCACCTCGGGGTGCCGCTCCAACATGCCGGCACAGCGTTCGATCACCTGGTCGAGTACCCAACTGTCCAGGATCGCCGCGAGCTGGTAGCGCTCCGCCGCCGGCAGGAAGGCCATGGGGGGAACGACGTTGTCATCCATGTCCACCATGCGCAGCAGCAGCTCATAGTGCCGCGCGCTGTCGCCGGCGCGCAGGGGCTCCAGATACTGGCAATAGACCTGCAGCCGGCCCTCGTCCAGGGCCTGGGTGATCCGGCTGGCCCACTCCATCTCCCCGCGCCGGCGCAAAAGCTCCTGGTCCGCCTCGTGATAGCAATGGATGCGATTGCGCCCCCCTTCCTTGGCGGCGTAGCAGGCGGCATCTGCGGCACCCAGCAGCTCGCCCACACCGGGACTGGCGGCATCGACCTCCACCAGCCCCATGCTGACCCCCACCGAGTAGACCCGGTCACCGGAGTGGAAGCGAAAACCCTCGACCACGCGGCGCAGCCCCTCGGCCAGGCGCAGGCCGGTGTCGATGCCACAGTCGAGGAACAAGACGCCGAATTCGTCGCCGCCCAGCCGCGCCAGAATATCGGTGCTGCGCAAGGCCTGTTTCAGTTGCGTGGACAGCTGCCGCAGCAACTCGTCACCCGCCTTGTGGCCGCTGGTGTCGTTGACCACCTTGAACTGGTCCAAGTCCATGAACACCAGGGTGTGGCGGCGGTCGTCCTCCTGCGCCGCCCTGAGCGCCTTCTCGACCTGAAGGGAGAATTCTGCGCGGTTGGTCAGCCCCGTGAGGTGATCATGGCTCGCCTGCCAGCTCAGCTTGGCCGTCGCCTCCTGGATGCGGCTTTGCAGCGTCTCGTAAAAGCCGCGCAGCTCGTCGGTCATGCGGGCGATCCCCTGGGCCAGCACGCTGAATTCCCCACCCAGATCCTGCTCGGGCTTGACATTCAGATTGCCCTGGCCGATGCGCTGCACGACCTCGGTCAGGTGGCCGATGGGCCGCACGATGTCGCGTCCGAGCCGGATGGCCATCAGGATCGCCAAAATCAGAACGACCGCGCTCAGGAGGAAGCTGTTGACCAGGATCTCACGCTGCCGGGCGCGGGTCGGCTCCAGGGAAAGGCCCACCATGACCTGTCCCAGGGTCTGTGCCTGGGCCTCACCGCCCAGCTCATGGCTGGCCAGTGCGATCGGCTTGCTCAACACCGGCTCGGTGATGAACAGGGCCTCGCCGGTCCGGTGCAGCCCTCCCGCCGTGGCCCCGGCCGTGGGTAAGCCATCGCGTGGACCCAGGTGCACCCAGACGCGGCCGTCCCGGTCGGTGATACGCACCGTCGTGACGGTGGCGTCCTTGCGCAGCCCATGGGCGAGGTCTTCCAGCAATTCGCGCTCGCCGATGAACAGAGCGTATTCGCACGCCTGCGCCAGCTGGCGGGCCATGGCCTGGCCCTGCTCCTCCAGCGCCTGGTCCATGTCCTGCAGGCGGCTGGCGATGAAATACCAGGTCAGAGAGACGGCGATCACCGTGATGGGCAGCATGGCGAGCAATAGCACGCGTGCGCGTATCCCCAAACGGTGCATCATGGCTCGGCCCCCAGCTGTTGCCTGACCGCCGCCTCGTCCGGCAGGGTGATGCCGAGCGAGCGGGCGACGTTGGTGTTGAATGCGATGGAAAACTCGTTGCAATGCGTCGGGGGTGGCAGCTCACCCTCAGCCATGCGCCACTGGCGGGCGATGTCACCGCCCTGGGCACCGATCTGGGCCGGCGTCGAGTAGACGGCGGCGATCGCCCCCGCCCTGACCAGGCCTTGCGAGAAGCCGATGACCGGCACGCGATAGCGGTAGGTGGTCAGCAACAGGTGCTGGACGTTGTTGGCATTGACGACCTGGGCGTCGGGTAGGAGGAGCAGCACGTCGGACCCCGGCAGGACCTGTCTCAGGCCGCTGGCCACCTCGCCGGTCTGCTCGATCTCGTGAGCGCGCAGGGCCAAGCGCCGGCGCCCCGCCTCCTGCTGCAGGGCGGTCAGGTTGGCCAGGACCCGAGGTGTGTAGAGCACCGCCACCTGCCTCGCCTGGGGCAGCAGCCGCTCGATCAGGGCCAGCGAGCGCGCCGGTGGCTGATCGATGAAGACCGCCGAGAGGCGGCGGCGCGGCAGTGCCGTCGGCCAGTTCTCTGCCTCGAAGGCACTGCGCGGCACCATGAGGGCCAGGACCGCGTTGGTCCTGCCGGCGTGCTCGGCGACCAAGCGGGTCGCCCGGCTGCCCACCGGCACCAGGAGCCCTGTGTCGCGCACCAGGGTCTGCCCCCCCCGGGCATCGAGGTCGTCGGCATGTACTACGCGGACCCCCCGCGTGTCGTTGAGGCGCGCCAGGAAGGCCTCGGCGACCTCGTCGTAGGCCGGCCCCCGCTCGCTCAGCAGCAGGGTGATGGTGCCATTAGCCATGACCGCCGTGGCACACAGGAGCCCAAACAAGGCACAGATAGCAACCCACAGGTGGATCAGGAACGGCGGCGATGAACTGCCGCGCTGCGGTGATCGTCTGCCTGCGACCCTGGAGGTCGGGCCGTGATACGGCATCGCTGCGTGGACTGAGACGGAAACCCCAGCCGCCGCAGCGTGACTCGGATCGCTGCGCCGTTCAGCCGCTACCAGACCGGCGTCTCGCCGCATTCGCGGGCCATGTCCTGTAGATATGCGGCATGGGCGGCTAGCTCCTCGGCGCTCGCCTTGAGCAGGCGCAGTTTGACGCGCCCGCGCGGCAGCTGGGTCTGGGCAGCGATCGCCTGTTCGATGGCGAGCGTCTCCTGGCCGCGGGTCATGGCCAGATAGACCTCGGCCAGCAGCTGGGCGTCGAGCAGGGCACCGTGATAGGTGCGGCCGGAATTGTCCACCTCGTAGCGCCGGCAGAGGGCGTCCAGATTGTTTTTCTGGCCGGGATGCAGCTCTCGGGCGAGTTTCAGGCTGTCCTGGATGCCCAGGCAGTGATCGCGCAGCCGCCCGGCATTGAGCCGTGCGAGCTCCGCGTCGAGAAAGCCCACATCGAAGGGGGCATTGTGGATGACCAGTTCGGCATCGTTGATGAAATGCAGGAAATCGGCGCAGACGTCCGCGAAGCGCGCCTTGTCGGCGAGGAATTCCTGCGTGAGGCCGTGCACCTCCACGGCCCCCGGATCGATCTCCCGCTCGGGGTTGAGATAGACGTGGAAGACCTCGCCCGTGAGCCGGCGGTTGACGATCTCCACCGCGCCGATCTCGATCACCCGGTGGCCCAGGGCGGGATCGAGGCCTGTGGTCTCGGTGTCCAGTGCGATCTGTCTCATGCAGTCTCGTCGGCCGATGCGGCGGGCGCCTTGCGGGTGGCGTCGCGGGGCGCGCGACCGGCCGCCTGTACGCCCTGGTTGGCCAAGGCGTCCGCCCGCTCGTTGCCCGGGTCGCCGGCGTGTCCGCGCACCCAGTGCCAGGTGATCTCGTGGCGAGCGGCCTCGCGGTCCAGGGCCTGCCAGAGGTCCTGATTCTTCACGGCACCGCCGCCGCTGGTGCGCCAGCCGCGCCGCTTCCAGTTGGGCAGCCACTCGGTGATGCCCTTCTGGACATATTGCGAATCGGTGTACAGCTCCACCCGGCAGGGGCGCTTGAGGGCCTTGAGGGCCTCGATCACCGCGGTGAGCTCCATGCGGTTGTTGGTGGTCTCGGCCTCGCCGCCGTGGAGGGCCTTTTCCCGGTCGCCATAGCGCAGCAGGACGCCCCAGCCGCCGGGGCCGGGGTTGCCCTTGCAGGCGCCGTCGGCGTAAATCACGACGGCGGGCGCCGCATCCGGCTCAGGTTTGTGCGTTGTCTTCACGGGCGATTTTGCGGGTGGTTTGCCCCAGGGCCGGTCGAACCAGCCAGGACTTGTCCCATTTGGGCGCGATCAGGCGCAGTCCGACCCGGCGCTTGACCGCCTGCAGCAGATAGACGCCGCCACCCATGGCCCACCAGCGGTCTCCCGCCGTTTCCATGCAGGTGAAGCGGTTGAGCCAGTCGGCCCGGCCCAGGGGCGGAGCATAGCAAATCATGCGACCGCTCTGCAGCTCGAAGCCGAGCAGGGCGAGCCAGTCCTTGAGGCGGGCGAGACGGATGAAGTGCCCATTCCAGGGGTAGGCCCGAGCCGTGCGGCGGGTCAGCAGCCGGCGCAGACCCCACAGGCTCATCGGGTTGAAGCCGGAGATGAGCAGCCGCCCCTCCGGTCGCAGGACCCGTTCGCACTCGCGCAGCAGCTGGTGCGGATGTGGCGAGAACTCCAAGGCGTGCGGCAGGGCCAGCAGGTCGAGCGACTCGCTGGCGATGGGCAGCTGTTCGAGCGCGCAGTGCACGGCCCCGCCCGCCTGTCCGCCACAGAGGCGATAGGGCATGCGGTTGGCGCGCAGGAAATCGGTGTGGCATTCGCCCAACTGCAACGCGTTGAAGCCGAACAGGTCGGCGCAGGTCTGGTCGTACCAGGCCAACTCCCGCTCCAGCACGTACTGGCCCAGGTCGCTTTGCAGCCACTGATACATGCTTGACGCCGGCGTGAGCTCGTCCAGAATGGCTCCCTATGCTCGAAGTGATCCCTCTGCCCGCCCTGCGCGACAACTACATCTGGCTCATCCACGACGGGCGACACGCCGTCGCGGTCGATCCGGGCGAGGCGGGCCCCATTCTATCCTGGCTCGAGGCTCGCCACATGCCGCTCGCCGCCATCCTGGTCACGCACCACCACGCGGACCATGTCGGCGGCGTGGCCGAACTGGTCTCGGCCCACGCCTGCCCCGTCTATGCCCCAGGCACCCTGGACCTCGGCACGAACACCCGTCCCGTCGCGGATGGCGCACAGATCGTCCTCGAGCAACCCGCACTGCGCCTGACCGTGCTGGCCGTGCCGGGCCACACGCGCGACCACCTGGCCTACTACGGCCACGGCCATCTGTTCTGTGGCGACACCCTGTTCTCCTGCGGATGTGGCCGCCTGTTCGAGGGGACGGCCGAGCAGATGCTGCGCTCACTCCAGCGCCTGGCCGCATTACCCGACGAGACCCTGATCTGCTGCGCCCACGAATACACGCTGGCCAACATCGCCTTCGCGCGTACGGTCGATCCGGACAATCCCGAGCTCAAGGCCTGGGCCGCAGAGGCGGGCCGGCTTCGGTCGGTGGGCCGCCCGACCCTGCCCGTGCAGCTGGCAAGGGAGCGGCGCGTAAACCCCTTCCTCCGCTGCGATAAGGCCGCGATCCAGGCGGCAGTCCGGCGGCGGTCCGGGCTCGAACCGGGGGACGAGACCCAGACCTTCGCCGCCCTGCGGGCGATGAAGGACCACTTCAATCCATAAGCTATTTTTTTATATTAATAAAATATTCTAATCAACTAGGCCAGGGCATGGCCTTATTATTTTTGTATCAACGTATTCCTGGGCACATGCGAGCGCCCTGCCATCCATGTCCAAATTGCCCATCTCGATGGTTGTCGCACTGGGGCTCTGCAGCGGTCCGGCATTGGCCGTCACCGCAGCGCCGGTCCCGGAACTCAAGATCAGCTACTCCCTCAACGGCACACCGCTGGTACAGGATGGGGACGCACGCCCGCAGGATCTGTGGGAGCGCATCCGCAGCGGCTTTCGCCTGACCGAGGTCAATCCCGAGCTCACGCGACGCCACGAGCGCTGGTTCCTGGAACGCGCCCAGCACCTGACACGGGCGATCGAGCGCAGCCGCCCCTATCTCTATCACATCGTCGACGAGGTCGAGCGGCGTGGCATGCCCATGGAGGTGGCGCTGCTGCCCCTGATCGAATCGGCCTTCAACCCGATGGCCGAGTCACCCAAGAAGGCCGCCGGCATCTGGCAGTTCATCCCCGCGACCGGGCGCGTCTTCGGGCTTCAGCAGAATGCCTGGTACGACGGGCGCCGCGATGTCCTCGCGGCCACCCGCGCCGCCCTCGACTACCTTGAGGCCCTGCACCGCCAATTCGGTAGCTGGGAGCTCGCCTTGGCCGCCTACAACTGCGGCGAGGGCTGCCTGGCCCGCGCCATCGCCCGCAACCGCGCGCAGGGTCTGTCCACCGCCTACGCCGCCCTGCCGCTGCCCACCGAGACGCGGCACTACGTGCCCAAGTTGCTGGCCGTTCGCAACCTCGTCCAGGATCCGCAGGGCTCAGGGCTCGCCCTGCAGGCCATCGAAAACGAGCCCTACTTCGTCCAGGTCAGGCTGACCCAGCCCATGCCCGTGCGGCAGGTGGCGCGGCTGGCGGACATCAGCCTGGAGGAGTTCCTCGCCCTCAACCCCGCCTTCCAGCGACGTATCATCCACACCGACACGCGCGGCATCCTCCTGCTGCCGGCGGACAAGGTGGAGACCTTCCAGCATAACCTGCAGCGCAAGGGCACCGAGCGCCCCACCCTCCAGCTCTACCAGGCCCGCAAGGGCGAGCGGCTTCAGAGCATCGCCGACCAGTTCGGCGTCACCCTGGAGTGGCTCAAGGAGCACAATCCCATCAAGGCGAGCCGGGGTCGCCTGACCGCGGCGCAGAGCCTCTACGTGCCCATGCCGGCAAAGCCCGGCAGCAGCCGGCTGGTCCAGAACGATTCCATCCCGCCCCAGGGCAGCGGTGTGCGCCGGCGCGACATCTGACGGCCGACGCGCAGGCCCCGAGTCTGCGGGTCTGAGGCCTAGTGCTCAGGCGTAGGGACAGGCCAGACGACGGCCATCCGGCACCATCCTGAGCGCAGGCACGCTTTGCCAGCAGTCGGTGCGTGCCATCGGGCAACGCGGCGCAAAGGCACAGCCTGCAGAGACCGCCGCCTTGCCCTCGCCCGGAGCCGCAACCGACGGGCCCAGCCCGCGACCCGGGGCCGAGGCCAGCAGCAATTGCGTGTAGGGGTGCAAGGGCCGGTCGAACAGGGTCTGGGTGGGGCCCTCTTCGACGATGCGCCCTGCGTACATGACCATCACCCGGTGCGCCAGGTAGCCTACCACCGGCAGGTTGTGGGTGATGAACAGATAGGCCAGGCCCTGCTCGCCCTGCAATCGGGTGAGCAGGTCGATGATCTGCGCCTGTACCGAGACGTCCAGGGCGCTGGTGGGCTCGTCGCAGATGAGCAGCCGCGGCTCGACGGCGAGCGCACGAGCGATGGCGATGCGCTGCCGCTGTCCGCCGGAGAAGGCGTGCGGAAAGCGCCGGGCGGCATCCGCCTCCAAGCCGACCCGCGCGAGCAGCCGCGCCACGGTGGCCTGGCGCTGGCTGCGGTCCAGCTCCGGCCGCAGCGCCACCAGGCCCTCCTCGATGATCTCGCCCACCCGCATGCGGGGGTTGAGCGAGGCGTATGGGTCCTGGAAG
>JAKADY010000073.1 GCA_021826065.1 Pseudomonadota bacterium | reverse complement strand
CTCCAGTTCCCATTTGAGCTGCCAGACCCCCAGCCGGTTGGCCAGGGGCGCATACAGTTCACGCGCGTCGTGGGCGAGTTTGCGCCGCGTCTCCGGCGCGGCCTGCGCCATCTCGCGCAGGGTCTGCACGCGCTCGGCCAGCTTGATCAACACCACCCGGATGTCGTCGGTCATCGCCAGCAGCATCTGGCGCAGCGACTCGCTCTGGTTGGTCTCGCCGGCGAGCTCGGAGAAGAGGGCATCCATGCGGTTGAGCCTGGCCGCGCCGAGGAGCAGGGCGGTCAGGCCCGGGCCGAATCTGCGCTTGAGTGCCTCGGGCTCGAGGGCCGACTCGGGCAGGCCGGCCAGCAGGGCGGCGGCCACGGTCTCCGCATCGAAGCGCATGCCGGCCAGGATCGCAGCGGTGGCCAGGGCGTGCTGGGGCAGGGGGATGCCGCTGTCGGTGACGATGCCGTCGCCGTGGGCGTAGAGGTAGTCCACCGCCGCACGTAGCAGCCCGGCCTTCTCAGGACCGTATTGTGCCGCGACAGGGGCGAGCCAGCTCTCGGCATCGGCGGGCGTCTGGGCGAGGGCGTGGGTGACCATCGGAGGACTGGGGACGGAAGACTGAGGACATAGCCCTAAAGACTGAAGACGGAGGACAGAGGACTGTCCAGAGAGTGCCGCCAGCCTCTCAGCGACAGCAGTCCAACCTCACCAGAACTTCCACCAGGGCTTCTCACGGGCGGCACGGGGATCCTTGCCGGCCAGGTAGGGGCTGTTGGGGAAGTTCAGTTTCAGCACGCGCAGGACGTCGTCGCGCAGGTCGGTCAGTTCCAGGCGGTCGTAGCTTTGGGCCATCAGATAGAGCGCCTCCTCCAGGGCCGGGGCCTGGGGGTAGTTCTCCACCACGTATTTGCCGCGATTGGCGGCGGCGACATAGGCCCCACGTTTGAAGTAATAACGCGCCACGTGCACCTCGTGGCTGGCCAGGGCGTTGACCAGGTAACGCATGCGCGCCAGGGCGTCGGGCGTGTACTTGCTGTCCGGGAAGCGGGTGACAAGTTCGCGGAAGGCGTCGAAGGCCTCGCGCGCCGCCTTGGGGTCTCGCTCGCTCATGTCCTGGCTGCCCAGGCCGGCCAGCAGCCCGCGTTCCTCGACGAAATTGGCCAGGCCCTTGAGGTAGTAGGCGTAATCGACATGCGGGTGGTTGGGATGCAGCCGGATGAAGCGGTCGGCGGCAGCGATGGCCGAGGCGGGCTCGTTGTCCTTGTAATAGGCATAGGCCACCTCCAGCTGCGCCTGCTGGGCATATGGGCCGAATGGATAGCGCGCCTCCAGGCGCTCGAAGAGCTGAATGGCGCGCTGATAGTTGCCATCGGCGAGCTGCGCCTTGGCCTCGCTATAGAGCTTGGAGGCCGACCACCCACTGGTCTCGTCGCCCTGCTCGGGCAGCAGCCCGCAGGCGGCGAGGAACGTGGCGAACAGCATCAGGACTAAAATGCGCATCATTTCGGCCTAGACCTCAATAAACGTCTAATTATACCCGTGACGCAGACCCTGCTCCTCACCATCCCCGGCGAACATGCCGGCCTGCGTCTGGACCAGAGCCTGGCCGCCCTGCTGCCGGAGCACTCGCGCAGCCGCATCCAGGCCTGGTGCGATGCCGGCGTGGTGCGTCTGGAGGGGCGTCCTGCCACGCGCAAGACCAAGGTCTACGGCGGCGAGGCCGTTGAACTGCAGGTGCTGCCGCATGCCTCGGAACAGCCGCACCGGCCGGAGGCGATAGACCTCGACGTGATCTATGAGGACGCTGAGGTGCTGGTGGTGAACAAGCCGCCCAGCCTGGTGACCCACCCCGGTGCGGGGAATTGGAGCGGCACGCTGCTCAACGCGCTGCTGCATCACTGTCCGGCCCTGGCCGAGCTCCCCCGCGCCGGCATCGTCCACCGCCTGGACAAGGACACCTCGGGCCTGCTGGTGGTGGCCAAGACGCCGCAGGCACAGGCTTGCCTCGTGCGTGCGCTGCAGGCGAGAACCGTCAGGCGGGTCTACTGGGCGGTCGCCCTCGGCCGCTTCGAGCAGGGCCAAGGCACGATCGAGGCCCCCATCGGCCGCCATCCGGTGCAGCGCACGCGCATGGCCGTGGTGCCGGATGGCAAACCGGCCATCACCCATTATCGTGTCCTCCGGCAGTACCGGAGCGCCGCCTGGGTCGAGTGCCGTCTGGAGACCGGGCGCACGCACCAGATCCGCGTCCACCTGGCGCATATCGGGCATCCTCTGCTTGGCGACCCGGTCTATGCGACCCACAGGCGGGCGCCGATCCGCTTCCACCGCCAGGCCCTGCACGCCCGCGCTCTCGCCCTGCAGCACCCCGGCAGCGGGCAGGCGATGGCATGGGAGGCACCGCCACCCGAAGACTTCCGACAACTCCTCGAATGGCTAGAGACCAATGATCCTAAAAACCGCAGTTGACCGCTCTTATGGCTTCGTAACAGCTCGATGATGCAAGAGATTTTGCCTCCGGTCATCCTCTCCCAGAGGGTGAACACGCTACGCGCCCGCCTTCGGTCTTGTACGCCCGTCTGGCTGCGTTGCTCCTCCTTGCAGGCAGCCCACCCTGCGGCGTCGTCGCGCCTTGCCAGCCGGG
>JAKADY010000015.1 GCA_021826065.1 Pseudomonadota bacterium | reverse complement strand
GTAGGAGCGACGAAAGTCGCGACTCTCGTCGCTCCTACGCGCAACGATCCAGGCTTTGGACAGAACACAAGAAAAGCGAAGGGGACAAAGCCAAGCTCTGCTACATGGGCCATGTGCTGATGGACAATCGCCATGGCCTGGTGGTGGATGTCGAGACCAGCAAGCGACTGGCACGGCGGAGCGGGAAGCGGCCAAGGCCATGATCGAGCGCACGATCCGAAAGACCGGTGCCACCGTGGGGGCGGACAAAGGTTGAGGTAGCCGAGTTCATCGAGGCCTTGCGCGAGCAGGGGGTTACCCCGCATGTGGCGTGAGATGCCAAGGGCAGTGCCATCGACGCTGCGACCTGCTAAGAGGCGGGCTACCAACAGCGTCTGAAGTTGCGTAGCCGCATCGAGGAGGCCTTCGGTTGGGCGAAGACTGTCGGGGTGGCGCAAGACGCGTTTCGTGGGCTTGGAGAAGGTGTCGACACAGACGGTGTTCACCTTCGCGGCATACAACCTGACGCGACTGATGACAATTCTGGGATGGCGATGATCGCGGGCAGCGGGCATAGTGCGCCCGAAAACCGCCAAATGGCGGTGAAAACCCCGGTTTTGGGGCCAAAAACTGGCCCGTAGCCGGTTTCCAAGACCGACAAGGGGGGGCGGTGACGAAAAATTTGCCCGTTTCAGGGGCAGGAGGCCTAAGGCGTGCAGGCGATTTTCAACACCCTGTTAAACTCCTACATAATCAACATCGGGTCTAGCCCGTTAAACCTGAAATAATTCTGCACATCTTCTGTTTGAACACCCACCAGAGCCGCAAGCATATCAGAATTTATGCCGTGTATACGCGCAACGTCGTAAATCAATTTGGGGTTGCCGAGATTTGCGATAACTGCCTGCTTTGCCTCATCCCAGGTTAGTCTGAAATTCTCGAGCAACTGCGCCATGCGTTCCATGGCCGACTCTCGAGCCTGGAGATACGAAAGATACTCGTATACATCATCTGGCGTGGTACCCCGCAAAAAGTACCCAGCTTGAATAATCTCCGACATAGAGAAATCGCCTAAGTAGCCAGGCATGCTTGGAAGTAGTGAAGCAATCTGCGTAAACGAGAATGTCCCCTCTCTGAGAGTGACTTGCTCGATCCGGTTGGCTGGGTTAAGCCAGTTGGCGACGGACACCTGTTGTCCACTGAGAATATCGTATGCAAGGATATGCTTGTTGCCATCGATCGTCAGTACGTAGGAAGAGCTCGACCCAATCCCAATGCCGGTCGCGACGATGCTATCATTCCCCCCAGAATCAATAATAGTGATGGCCGATTGGTTGCTTGCTATATAGGTATCATCCCCTTTGCCCCCAAGCATAAAATTGTACTCACTATCAGCCATAGCCCGTAATGTGTCGTTTCCCGCCAACGCGAAATTGACGCTCGCGGATGGGGTGACCATGACATCGTTATGCAGAGTGCCGCGATATTCTGTAAAACGAAGTTTTAGCATAATAACCAAAAACCTTAAAAAGATGCTTATTGCATATATTCAAACATAAGAGCAAACTGGCAAAGATTTTTCATACACGAAAAATCTCTCGAGCGATTCGGAGAGCTGATGCCTTACAACGACCAGGAACTCTCACCGAAAACTTGGGGACTGCAGTGCGTGCTCGTTCAGCCAGACTCGAATGCGGGCGGGCACCGGAGTCACTCGAATAATCTACTGTCTCCTAAAAAACTCCGTCACCGAGCGCAGGATGGCCTTGAGCTCCTTGGACGCCAACGCGGCCGCCTGGCAGCGTGTGATGCCGACCTCCTAGGCCTCGTGGACCAGGTCGGCCAGCCGATGACGATCTTACCGCTTTTGGCCTTGGCCCCCGCCGCACGACCAGCGTACTCTACACGATAGACAGCGAAGCGGTGCAAGTCAAGATAGTGTATGCGTCCTGTAGGAGCAAGATAGTAATGTCCGCCTCCGGCAAGTTTGAAATGTCCGCTTTCGGTATGGGAAGCCGAGAGGCACGTGGAGAAGCGGATCGAGATGAGCGAGCGAGAGATCGAGCGGCTGAAGGCGCTTGAGGGTATGCGAAGGGGGGATAAGCCAACGGCAAGCGGCTGCGCAGTTGAGGCATTCTGCGCGGCAGGTGCGCAGACTCAAGCGCCGCTATGAGCGCGAGGGGGCGGCAGGACAGATCCATCGACGCCGCGGCAAGCCCTCGAACCGGCGCACGGCAGCGCCCCTCAAGGCGGCGATCATGGCGCGGGTCAAGGAACGCTATGCCGACTTTGGCCCCACATTGGCGGCCGAGTATCTACGCGCGGAGGGCTTCACAGTCTCCAAAGAGACGCTGCGCGGCTGGATGATCGAGGCCGGGGTGTGGCAGGCCAAGCACAAGCGCCCGCCCCGGCTGCATCCGCCGCGGCCGCGCCGCGCGCGGCTGGGGGAGTTGGTGCAGATCGACGGCAGTGCCCATGACGGGTTCGAGGGGCGTGGCGCGCGCTGCACGCTCATTGCCTTCATCGACGATGCCACCAGCCGGGTGATGGTTGCCCGGTTCGTGCCGGTCGAGAGCGCTTAAGACTATTCTTGCTGCGCTCGAAGCGTATGTGACGGCCTATGGCTGTCCGGCGGCGCTGTACAGCGACCGGCATGGCATCTTCACCAAACACGACCCGGAGGATGCCGAACCGACCCAGTTTCAGCGTGCCACCGCGCGCCTGGGCATTGCCACGATCCAGGCCCTGACGCCGCAAGCCAAAGGGCGGGTGGAGCGGCTGTTCCAAACGCTGCAGGACCGGCTGGTCAAGGCCATGCGCCTGGCCGGTATCGCGGACATCGACACGGCCAATGCCTGGCTGCCCGAGTATCTGGCCGCGCACAATGCCCGCTTTGCGCTCACGCCGCTTGATCCGCAAGACGCGCATCGGCCCTATGAAGGCGATACCGCTGAGCTCAAGCGCATCTGCGCGCTGCATCACGCTCGCACCTTGTCCAAAGACCTGGTGGTGTCCTTCCGGCGGCAACGCTACATCGTGCAGACCCATGGCGCGCCCCGCTATGCGCTGCGGGGCAAGAAGATCGATGTGGTGGTGTATGCCGACGGGCGTATCGAGCTTGTGGCAGGTGAGGCGGTGCTGCCCTACAAGGTCTTTGACCCGGCCCAGGACATCCCGCTGCCGGTGGATGACAAGACGCTCAATGCACAAGTCGATGCTGTCCTGAAGGAACACCCTCCCAAAGAGAAATGGCGTCCCGGTCCCGACCACCCCTGGCGCCGCTATCCCGCCGCGCCGCCTTCAGGGGCTGGCCAATTGGCCAGCCCCTGAAGGCAAAATCTTCACGATCGACCGGACATTTCTATCTTGCCAAAAAGCGGACATTTCTAATTTGCCTTGACAGCTGGACCTTACAATTATGGATGGAGGAGAAGTCGGCCACCGGAAGGCGGAGCAGGGGCCCCGCGCGAGCGGGGATGCGACCCCGCAGGCGGCCGGAACTTCGAGTCTCTCAGGCGTTTCGGGTCTTGTCCCGCTCGATCAAAGCGTACGCTGAGTGATTATGGATTGACTCGAAGTTCTCCGCCTCGACCACATAGGCGTCGATGCGCTCGTCGCGGTTGAGCTCTGCGGCAATGTCGCGCACCAGGTCCTCGACGAACTTGGGGTTGTCGTAGGCCCGCTCGGTGACGTATTTCTCGTCCGGCCGCTTGAGCAGCCCGTATAGCTCGCAGGAGGCATTCTTCTCAGCGATGCGCACGATGTCCTCGATCCAGACGAAGGTGTTGGTGCGCACGGTCAGCGTCACATGCGAGCGCTGGTTGTGGGCGCCATAGTCGGAGATCTTCTTGGAGCAGGGGCACAGGCTGGTGACCGGTACCAGGACCTTGATTCTCTGCTGGTAGCGGCCGTCCTTGATCTCGCCGATGAAGGTTACCTCGTAGTCGATCAGGCTCTCCACCCCCGAGACCGGCGCCTTCTTGTTGATGAAATAGGGGAAGCTCATCTCGATGTGGCCCGACTCGGCCTCCAGGCGCGAGACCATCCGGCGTAGCATGTCCTCGAAATTCTCCACCGAGATCTCCCGCTCGTAGCCGTTCAGGATCTCGACGAAGCGGGACATGTGCGTGCCCTTGAAGTGGTGCGGCAGATACACGTACATGTTGAAGCTCGCCACGGTGTGCTGCACACCGCCCGCCTTGTCGGCCACCCGCACGGGGTGGCGGATGGACTTGATGCCCACCTTGTCGATGGCAATTCTCCGCGAGTCCGGATAGCTCTGGACATCGGGCATGGCGTGTTTGGTGGGACAGGGCGCCGCGGTCTCGCAGACGGCCTCGCAGACATTGCCGGTCATGGTCTTTCCCTCGCGTGTTGTTGACCCGAATGATAGCGGGCGACAATACCTGAGTAAACTACTCAACAAAAAAGTTCCGCACCGCCTGCTCGATCCCGGCCGCGTCGAGGCCGCAGCGGGCCAGCAGGGTGGCCGGATCGCCGTGTTCGACGAAGCGGTCGGGCAGTCCCAGGTGCAGGATTGGCCGCACGAGGCCCAGCGCGGCCAGGGCCTCGGCCACGGCGCTGCCGGCGCCCCCCATCACCGCGTTTTCCTCCAGGGTGACGAGGTGCGTGTGGGACGTTGCGAGGTCGCGCAGCAGGTCGAGGTCGAGCGGCTTGACAAAGCGCATGTCGGCCACTGTCGCATCGAGCCGCTCGGCCACCGTGAGGGCGGGGGTGACCAGGCTGCCGAAGGCGAGCAGGGCCACGCCGTGTCCCTCCCGCCGGACGATGCCTTTACCCACAGGCAGCGGCTCCAGGCCCGGCTCGATCAGGGCGCCCGGCCCCGTGCCACGCGGGTAGCGCACGGCGCTGGGGCCCTCGTGCCGGTAGGCGGTGGTGAGCAGTCGCCGGCATTCGTTCTCATCGGAAGGCACGGCGATCAACAGATTGGGGACACAGCGCAGATAGCTCAGGTCGAAGGCGCCATGGTGGGTGGGGCCGTCGGCGCCGACCAGGCCGGCCCGGTCGATCGCCAGCATGACCGGCAGGTTTTGCAAAGCGATGTCGTGGATCAGCTGGTCGTAGGCGCGCTGCAGGAAGGTGGAGTAGATGGCGACCACCGGCCGGTAGCCCTCGCAGGCCAGTCCCGCGGCGAAGGTCAGCGCGTGCTGCTCGGCGATGCCGACATCGAAGTAGCGATCTGGGTGGCGCTTGGCGAACTCGCTCAGCCCCGAGCCCTCGCACATCGCCGGGGTGATGCCGATAAGCCGCGTGTCGCTGGCGGCCATGTCGCAGAGCCAGGCGCCGAACACCTCCGTATAGGTTGGACGCCCGCCCGCCTTGGTGGCGAGCCCGGCGTCAGGCTCGAACTTGCCCACGCCGTGGTAGAGGCAGGGGTTGGCCTCGGCCGGGCGGTAGCCCTTGCCCTTTTGCGTGACCACGTGCAGGAACTGCGGCCCCTCGAGCGCGCGGATGTTCTCCAGGGTCTCGATCAGCACGTCCAGGTCATGCCCGTCGATCGGCCCCAGGTAGTTGAAGCCGAACTCCTCGAACAGGGTGCCTGGGGTGACCATGCCCTTGACGTGCTCCTCGGCGCGGCGGGCCAGTTCGTGCAGCGGCGGCAGGTTGGCGAGCAGCTTTTCTCCGCGGCGCCGCACGGCGTTGTAGAAGCGGCCCGACAGCAGACGGGTCAGATAGTTGTTGAGCGCACCGACGTTGGGCGAGATGGACATCTCGTTGTCGTTGAGGATCACCAGCAGGTTGGCGTCCGTGGCGCCTGCGTTGTTGAGCGCCTCGAAGGCCATGCCGGCGGTCATTGCCCCGTCACCGATCACCGCCACCACGCGGCGGTCCTCGCCCTTGAGCCTTGCAGCGATGGCCATCCCCAGGGCGGCGGAGATCGAGGTGCTGGAGTGGCCGGCCACGAAGCTGTCGTAAGGGCTCTCCTCGCGCTTGGTGAAGCCGGACAGCCCGTCGGTCTGGCGCAGGGTGTGCATGCGGCTGCGCCGCCCGGTCAGGATCTTGTGCGCATAGGTCTGGTGGCCGACGTCCCAGACGATGCGATCCTCCGGTGTGTCGAACACCCGATGCAGGGCGAGGGTCAGCTCGATCACACCCAGATTCGAGGCGAGGTGTCCACCCGTTTGCGCGACCGAGGCGATGATGAACGCGCGCAGTTCCCCGGCCAACCGCCTGAGGTCGGCGACGTCCAGGGACTTCAAGTCCTGTGGCGAATGGATGCGTTCCAGCAACGGCGTCAAAACGACCGTTCCACCACGAAGCGGGCGATCTCGGCCAAGCGCCGACCGCGCTCGCCCAGCGGTGCGACCGCCGCCAGGGCCGTGTCGATCAGCTCGCCGGCATAGGCCCGCGCCTCGCGCGGCGACATCAGTGTCAGGTAGGTCGCCTTGCCCTGGGCCGCATCCTTGCCCGCCGTCTTGCCCAGGGTGGCGGTATGCCCCTCGGCATCCAGCACGTCGTCCATGACCTGGAAGGCGAGCCCGATCGCCTTGGCATAGTGTTCCAGCCGCTCGCGCAGCGAGGTGTCGAGGTGTTCCCCGCAGAGGGCCCCCAGCAGCACCGCCGCCAGGATCAGGGCCCCGGTCTTGTGAATGTGCATGAACTCGAGTTCCGCCAGGTCGAGCGAGCGGCCCGTGCTGGCCAGGTCCACCGCCTGACCGCCGGCCATGCCGCGTGAGCCGGCGGCGCAGGCGAGCAGGTGCACCATCTCAAGCTGAGTGCCAGCGTTCGGGTGCAGGCCCGGCTGCGAGAGCGCCTCGAAGGCCAGGCTCTGCAGGGCGTCGCCCACGAGCAGCGCAGTGGCCTCGTCGTACTCGCGGTGGCAGGTCGGCTTGCCCCGGCGCAGGTCGTCGTCGTCCATGCAGGGCAGGTCGTCGTGCGTGAGCGAATAGACGTGGATCAGCTCCACGGCACAGGCGGCGGCCGTCAGACGGGTCGGCGGCGCCTCCACGGCCTCGCCGGCAGCGAAGACCAGCATCGGTCGCACCCGCTTGCCACCGCCGAGCACGGCGTAGCGCATGGCCGCGTGCAGCCGCTCCGGGGCCACCGTCGCCGGCGGCAGCAGCGCCGCCAGCGCGGTCTCCATGTCGACCTGCACCGCGCGCGACCAGGCGGCGAAGTCAGTTGCCGGCGTCATTGTCGGTCTCGACCCCGGCGTTCAGGTCCCGCAGCTCGCCGGCCTCCAGGATCTTGACCTGTTGTTCGGCCTCGCCGAGGACGCGCTGGCAATAGGCGAGCAGCTCAACACCGCGGCGGTAGGCGTTGAGGGATTGCTCCAGGGTGAGTTGCCCCGCCTCGAGGCCGGCGACCAGGGTCTCCAGTTCCGACAAGGCGCTTTCGAAGTCTTTGGGCGGAGGGTTACGGCCTGGCTTGCCTGTCATGGCCTGTTACTGTCCGTGCCGGAGCCGGGGTGAGGAGTTGGCGCGCCCGGCAGGATTCGAACCCACGACCCCCTGGTTCGTAGCCAGGTACTCTATCCAACTGAGCTACGGGCGCGCTGAGAAAGCTAACATTCTACCCAAGTCGCGCCGCCGCACGCAAGCGAGAGGTGACACCATGATGCGTGCCGCAAACGCCTTCGAGCGACTGGGGTGCGGGCTTTGACGACGCAAGGGTTGTCGTCGTATGTTTTGGAGACTTTCCGCAATCCATTGTTTGCACAGGAGGAAACCATGGGTAAAGGCGACCTGCGCACCCGGCGCGGCAAGATCTACAACGGTTCCTACGGCAAGACACGGTCGCACAAGGCCAAAAAGCCGGCCCAGCCTGCACAGACCCGGAAGTAACAAGGGCTGGTCGACGTTACGGCGGCGCCGTGACGTCGTTCGCGCGCAGTGCGCGCTCACCGAACCCGGCGAGGGTTCTCACCCTCCGTCTCCGCGGGGCGAATGCGACGGCGATCGGACCCGCGGCGGCAGGGGGGCTGGATGCAAAGGTTGGCGGAGACGGAGGGATTCGAACCCTCGATACAGGTTTTGGCCCGTATGCTCCCTTAGCAGGGGAGTGCCTTCGACCTCTCGGCCACGTCTCCGGGTTTGCGGCCGCGCAAGCTTACCCGCGCGGCGGTTTGAAATCAATCAACGGTGGTTGACCGCCTCAGGCGGCCACGCCCTCCTTGTCGAGTTCGAAGGCCTGGTGCAGCGCGCGCACGGCGAGCTCCATGTATTTGTCGTCCACCACGACCGAGATCTTGATCTCGGAGGTGGAGATCATCTGGATGTTGATGTTCTCGTCCGACAGGGCCTTGAACATCTTGCTGGCGATGCCGGCATGGGTGCGCATGCCCACACCGACCAGGGAGACCTTGGCGATCTTGTCGTCGCCGATCACCGCGCGGGCGCCGATCTCGTCCTTGACCTTCTCCAGCACCGCCATGGCCTTTTTGAATTCGTTGCGGTGCACCGTGAAGGAGAAGTCGGTGGTGCCGTCGTGGCCGACGTTCTGGACGATCATGTCCACATCGATGTTGGCCTCGGCGATGGGGCCCAGGATGTGGGCGGCGATGCCGGGGCGGTCAGGCACGCCCAGCACGGTCAACTTGGCCTCTTCGCGGTTGAAGGCAATGCCGGAGATCAGCGGTCGTTCCATGGTGTCTTCCTCGAAGGTGATGAGCGTGCCCTCGCCCTCGTCCTCGAAGCTGGAGAGCACGCGGAGCCTGACTTTGTATTTGCCGGCGAATTCCACCGAGCGGATCTGCAACACCTTGGAGCCAAGGCTGGCCATCTCCAGCATCTCCTCGAAGGTGATGGTCTTGAGTCGGCGCGCCTCGGGGACGATGCGCGGGTCGGTGGTGTAGACGCCGTCGACGTCGGTATAGATCTGGCACTCGTCGGCCTTTAGCGCGGCGGCGAGCGCCACACCGGTGGTGTCCGAGCCGCCGCGGCCCAGGGTGGTGATGTTGCCGGCCGCGTCGACGCCCTGGAAGCCCGCCACCACCACGACATGGCCGCTGGCGAGATCGCGCCGGATGTTGTCCTCGTCGATGGAGAGGATGCGGGCCTTGGTGTGGGCGTCGTCGGTGAGGATGCGGACCTGGCCGCCGGTGTAGCTCTTCGCCTTGAGCCCCAGGTCCTTGAGCGCCATGGCCAGCAGGGCGATGGTGACCTGCTCGCCGGTGGACAGCAGGACGTCGAGCTCGCGCGGGTCGGGTTCCTTTTGGATCTGCTTGGCCAGCTCGATCAAGCGGTTGGTCTCGCCGGCCATGGCCGAGACTACGACCACCACCTGGTGGCCGAGGGCCTTGAACTTGGCGACCCGCTCCGCCACGTTGCGGATGCGCTCGATGGAGCCCACCGAGGTGCCGCCGTATTTCTGCACGATCAGTGCCATGGAGATGTCAGGGCTGCAAAAGCTTCAAATTATAAATCACAACTCGGCGCTTGCCCCAAACTGCCTGCTTCAGGTCGAGGCTTTAATGCCGGCGGCGGTGGTTCGGCGATTGCGATTGAAACTTTGTTCGCGAGCGCTTAGTCTTAGCGGCGTTGTCAACTACTCGTGAAGGATCCGACAGTCATGCCAACCACCTACAACGTGTCGTCGATCAACACCTCCGTTGCCACCGCGGTACAGACCAACAAGGTCCTGCGCAACACCTACATGCTGCTGGCGATGACGCTGCTGTTCAGTGCCGCCGCCGCCGGCGTCTCCATGGCGATCGCCGTGCCCTACGGCGTGAGCCTCATCACCAGTTTGGTGGCCCTGGCCCTGCTGTGGTTCGTCCTGCCGCGCACCGCCAACTCGGCCGCCGGCATCGGTGTGGTCTTCGCCGTGACCGGCCTGCTGGGCTTTGGTCTAGGGCCGGTGCTCAACCACTATCTGAACCTGGCCAATGGCGCACAGATCGTCATGCTCTCCCTGGGAATCACCGGCGCCGCCTTCACCGGGCTGTCCGGCTATGTGCTGGTCACCCGCCGCGACTTCAGCTTCATGCGCAGCTTCCTGATGATCGGCATCCTGGTGGCCTTCATCGCCGGCATCGTCTCCCTGGTGGCGGCCCTGGTCGGCTATCCCATGCCCGCCCTGGCGCTGACCGTCTCGGCCATGTTCGCCTTCCTGATGTGCGGGCTGATCCTCTGGCAGACGAGCGAGATCGTCAACGGCGGCGAGACCAACTACGTCCTGGCCACGGTCTCGCTCTACGTCTCCATCTACAACCTGTTCACCAGCCTGCTGCACCTGCTGGGCGCCTTCATGGGCGAGCGCGAGTGAGGCGGTAACCACTCAACGCAAAGGCGGCTTCGGCCGCCTTTTCTATTTCTGCCGCTCGAACAGGGCGATGGACTCGACGTGGGCGGTGTGCGGGAACATGTTGGCCACCCCCGCCGCCTTGAGACGATAGCCCCGGGTGTGCACCAGCACGGCGGCGTCTCGCGCGAGGGTCGCCGGGTTGCAGGAGACATAGACGATGCGCCGTGGCGCATCGGCCTCGGGCAGGGCCTTGACCAGTTCGATGGCGCCGTCGCGCGGCGGGTCGATCAGCCATTTGTCGAAGCGCCCCAGGGCGGCGAGCACCGGCGGCGTGATCTGGAACAGGTCCAGGTACTGGAAGCGGCAGCGCTCGACCAGGCCATTCAGGCGGGCGTTGTCCAGCGCCCGCTGCACCAGCGGGAAGGCGCCCTCCACGCCGAGGACCTCGGCGCCGCGGCGGGCAATGGGCAGGGTGAAGTTGCCCAGGCCGCAGAAAAAGTCGGCGATGTGCTCGCCGGGTCGCGGGTCGAGCAGGCTGATGGCGCGGCGTACCAGCATGCGGTTGACGTCCTGGTTGACCTGGGTGAATTCGGTGGGCCGGAATGGCATAGTGAGGTCGAACTCGGGCAGCCGGTAGGCCAGCGCCGGGGCGTCCAGGGGGTGGAAGGGGTGGGCGCTGTCCGGTCCCTTGGGCTGCAGCCAGATCTGCACCCCGTGCCGATCGGCGAACGCGCGCACCAGGGCCTCGTCCGCGGGCGAGAGGGGTTCCAGGTGGCGCAGCACCAGGACGCTCACCGCCTCGCCCACCGCCACCTCGATCTGCGGTAGCCGCTCACGGATGCTTAAGCTCGCCACCAGCCGGCGCAGCTCGGGCAGCAGCCGGCCGATATGCGGCGGCAGCACCTCGCAGCCCAACATGTCGGCCACATAGCTCGAGCGCCGCTCGTGGAAACCCACCAGGATGCCGCCCTTGCGCGGCACGTTACGCACCGACAGGCGCGCCTTGCGCCGGTAGCCCCAGGTTGGCCCGTGGATGGGCGAGAGCATGACCTCGGGCCTGACCTTGCCGATGTGGGCGAGACAGTCCTCCAGCACGCGCTGCTTAGCCGCCACCTGGGCCGCCTCGTGCAGGTGTTGGTGGGTGCAGCCGCCGCAGATGCCGAACCATGGGCAGCGTGGCGTGACCCGGTAGGGGCTGGCCTTCAGGATGCGGCTCGCCTGGGCCTGTTCATAGCTGGGTTTGCGCCGGTAGCTTTCCGCCTCGACCCACTCGCCGGTCAAGGCGCCATCGACGAAGATCGCCTTACCGTCGCGATGCGCCACACCACGCCCCTCGTGGTCGAGGGACTCGATCAACAGGGGTTGAGTCATGCGCGCCAGGCCGTCAGGAATTCGCGCCAATGCGCCGCGTCGCTGGCGGCCAGGGTGTCGCGCACCAGGGCGATCTCCGCCTCGTACTGCTGGGGGGTCAGCACGCCGCGCAGGCGCTGGAAGCGCAGGAAGACCAAGTGGGTGTTGACCACGTCGGTCTCGCAGTAGTCGCGGATGGCGGCCATCTCGCCGCGCTGATAGGCCTCCCACACCTTGGCCCCGTCCATGCCCAGCTTGCCCGGGAAGCCGAGCAGTCGGGCGAAGTCGTCCAACGGCACGTAGGCGCGCGGCTGGTACAGGGCGAGCAGGTCCATGAGGTCGAGGTGGCGGGTGTGGTAGCGGCTGATGTAGTTGTTCCACTTGAAGTCGCGGTCGTCGTCGCCCAGGTCCCAGTAGCGGGGGGCGGCGATGCCGTGCAGCATGGCGCGGTAGTGCAGCACCGGCAGGTCGAAACCGCCGCCGTTCCAGGAGACGAGCTGTGGGGTGTAGCGCTCGATGCCGTCGAAGAAGCGCCTGAGGATCTCGGCCTCACCGGCGTCAGGCTCGGCGAGCGAGAACACCCGGAAACGCTCGCCCTCGCGCAGGGCGCAGGAGATGACCACCACCCGCTGCAGGTGCAGCGGCAGGAAGTCCGAGCCGCCGGTCTGTTGGCGTCGAAACAGCAGGGCCATCTCGGCGACATCGTGGTCGGAGAGCTCGGGTCCGGCATTGTAGAGTCGGCGCAACCCCGGCACATCGGGGATGGTCTCGATATCGAAGGTGAGGGTGGGGGGCATGCCGATCGGTGGGATAATGCGGTGAGGTTGCGTAATCCGCGAATTCTAGCCTGAGCGGGGTGGACACATGCAGACGCGCTGGGAGGTGGCTGAGGACGGCCATGACTGGCTGCGGCGGGCGCTGGCACGCGTGCATTCGGCGGCGCGCGAGGCCCTGGGACGGGCCGGGGCGTTTCACATCGTGCTCGCCGGCGGTGGCACGCCGCTTGCGCTCTACCGCGCGCTGGCGCAGGAGGACCACGACTGGTCGCGCTGGCGGGTCTGGTTCGGCGACGAGCGCTGTCTGCCGTCCGACCACCCGGAACGCAACAGCCTTATGGCGCGCGAGGCCTGGCTCGACCGGGTGGCGATCCCGGCCGCCAATGTCCACGTGATCCCCGCCGAACTGGGCCCCGAGCGGGCTGCCGCACAGTATGCGCAGACGCTGGCGGGGGTGGGAGCCTTCGATCTCGTGCTGCTGGGGCTGGGCGAGGATGGGCACACCGCCAGCCTGTTTCCAGGACACGACTGGGGCGAGGCGGCCGACGCGGCGGACGTCCTGCCGGTGTTCGATGCCCCGAAACCGCCGCCCGAGCGCGTGAGCCTCAGCGCCCGCCGGCTTGCCCGCGCGCGCAGGGTGCTGTTCCTGGTGCAGGGGGCGGGCAAGCGACAGGCCGTGGCGGCCTGGCGGCGGGGCGAGCGGCTGCCGGCCGCGGCGATCCGGCCGCCGGGTGGGGTGGATGTGTTGATGGACCGAGATGCATGGAGCGAAGCATGACATTGGGACGCATGGCCCTTTTATTCGCCCTGGCGATGCTTGCGGCTTTCGCCTGGGGCCAGGAGGAGCGGGTGAGCAGCCAGCAGGAGCAGACCGCGCTGGCGGTGACCCTCTACAACAACGATCTGGCGCTGGTGAAGGACCAGCGCCGGGTGCGGCTCGCCAACGGCGACAACCGGCTCGCGTGGCGCGACGTCTCCGCGCGCATGCAGCCGGAGACGGCCCTGCTGCGCAGCCTGGACGGGGGGCGTCTGCGGCTGCTGGAACAGAACTTCGACTTCGATCTGCTCACGCCGCAGTCCCTGCTCGCCAAGTCGGTGGGCGAGTCGGTCAGGGTCTTCCGACCGCCGCACCCGATGACCGGGGTGGAGACCGTGGAGCAGGCCACGGTCCTGGCCGCCAACGACGGCGTGGTGCTCAAGTTCGCCGACCGGGTGGAGACCGGGGTGCCCGGCCGCATGGCCTTCAATGCGGTCCCATCCAGCCTGCGCGACCGGCCGACGCTGAGCATGCTGCTCAGACACGAGGGGGCGGCGGAGCGGCAGCTCGAGCTCTCCTATCTCACCGGTGGGCTCTCCTGGAAGGCGGACTATGTAGCCGAGCTGTCGGCCCGGGAGGACGCCATCGATCTGAACGGCTGGGTGACGCTCACCAACCAGAGCGGCACGGCCTACCCCAACGCCCTGCTGCAACTGGTGGCGGGTGACGTGCAGCGCGTGCGGCCGGAGCCGCGGCCTACGCCCATGATGATGCGCGCCATGACCGCGGAGGCGGCGCCGGACATGCAGCAGGAGGCCCTGTTCGAGTACCACCTCTACACCCTGGAGCGGCCCACCACACTGCTCGATCGGCAGACCAAGCAGGTCGCCCTGCTCAGCGCCACACAGGTGCCGGTGCAGAAGGAATACGTCCTGCAGGGGGCGGACTTCTACTACCAGGGCCCCTACGGTGACCTGGGGCGCAAGCTGAAGACGGCGGTCTTTCTGGAGTTCCAGAACCAGGGCGGCGGCCTCGGCGTGCCGCTGCCCAAGGGCGTGGTGCGCGTCTACAAGAAGGATCAGGCCGGGCGCGCCCAGTTCATCGGCGAGGACGCCATCGACCACACCGCCCGCGGCGAGAAGGTGCGGCTCAAGCTGGGCAACGCCTTCGACGTGAGCGCCGAGAAGCGGCAGACCGATTATCAGAAGATCGCCGCCTACGGTGGACGTGGCGGGGTGCACGAGAGCGCCTATGAACTGACCGTGCGCAACGCCAAGCGCGAAGCCATCGTCGTCAAGGTAGTCGAGCCCATGCCCGGCGACTGGCAGATGGTGGCCGAGAGCCAGCCGCACCGTAAGGAGACGGCCAACACCGCGGTCTGGTCGCTCAAGGTGCCGGCCGAGGGCGAGGCGAAGCTCAGCTGGCGGGTGCGGGTGCGTTATTGAGCCTCACCAGCCGGCCAGCTCCTCGGCGCTGAAGCCGGCCGCGCGCCGGGCCGCCTCGTTGAAGGGGCGGCGCGGTTTGGGCACGTCGTAATCCAGGACCAGGCGGCGCCAGGTCGCCTCGGGCATGAGGCCACGCTCGGCGCACAGGTGGCGGAACCAGCGGTCGCCGGCGGCCACATGGGTGATCTCGTCGCGCAGGATGATGTCGAGGATGGCGGCCCCGGCCGCGTCACCATGGGCGGCGAGTTTGCGGCGTATGCCGGGCGTGGCGTCCAGGCCGCGCGCCTCCATCAGCCGCGGCACCAGGGCCATGCGCGCGAGCGGGTCGTGGGTGGTCTTCACGGCCAGTTCCCACAGCCCCCCATGGGCGGGAAAGTCGCCATAGTCATGGCCCAGGCCGCGCAGATGGTCGCGCAGCAGGCGGAAGTGATGGGCCTCCTCGGCCGCCACCTTGAGCCAATCGGCATAGAAGGCGCCGGGCAGGCCCTGGAAGCGGTAGGCGGCGTCCAGGGCGAGGTTGATGGCGGTGAACTCGATGTGGGCCAGGGCGTGGATGAGCGCGGCATGGCCTTTGGGCTGGGAGAGCTCGCGGCCCGGCAGCCGGTCGGCGGTCACGAGCTCGGGGCGGGCGGGGCGCCCTGCCTCGATAACCGGCTTCGGGTCGGTCCAGGCCTCGAGTGCGAGGCGGCCTGCCTGCCAGTCCGACCAGAGACGGGCGGTGGCAGCACACTTCGCCTCGACCTCGCCCTCGGTCAGGGCGGCACGGGCAGCGGCGTGCAGATTCATGTCCGGTGTGCCTCCAGCCAGGCGAGCGGGCTCGGCAGGCGCCGGGCCAGCACCGCCCCCAGCGCGAGCCCCAGGGCGTTGGCGACCATGTCCTGCAGGCTGGCCTCGCGATAGCCGGTCAGCCCCTGGGCCAGTTCCAGCAGGCCGCTCAGCAGCAGCCCGGCGGCGAGCCGAAACCTTCGCGGCGTGAGCTGGGCGAACCAGAACATGAGCAGGCCGTAGGCGGCGAGATGGTTGAGTTTGTCCCAAAGGGGGAGATCGGCCTTGGGCGGTGAGGGGATGAGCGAAAAGACGATCACGAGAGCGAGCAGCCCCCAGCCGGTCAGTGTCCAGAGGGTGCGCCAGCGGGCGGTCATGCGCTCAGAACAGGGTGAGCTGGCCCGACGGTGGAGGCGGGCGGAAGAGGTCGCTGCGTAGCGACGGCAGCTCCACGTCGAGCCGGTGCCGCCGGCAGGCCACCTCGAAGCGCCGGGCGATCAGCCCGGCATGGACCCCGCTGCCCGTCTGCCGTGTGAAGAAGGTGGGGTCGTAGTCCTGGCCGTCGCGTGTCTGCCGGATCAGACTCATCACATGCGCCGCGCGCAGGGGGTAGTGCGCGGCGAGCCAGTCGGCGAAGAGCCGCTTGACCTCGTGCGGCAGGCGCAGCAGCACATAGCCGGCGCTGCGCGCCCCGGCCCCTGCCGCGGCCGCAAGCACCCGTTCGAGGTCGCGGTCGGTGAGCTGCGGGATGACCGGGGCGACGAGGACGGCGACCGGGATGCCGGCGGCGGCCAGGCGTTCGAGCGTGGCAAGCCGCCGCTGCGGGCCGGCGGCTCGGGGCTCCATGTGGCGCGCCAGGTCTGGGTCCAGTGTGGGCAGGGAGATGGCGGCATGGACCAGGCCGTCGCGGGCCAGCGCGCTGAGCAGGTCGAGGTCGCGCTCGACCAGGGCCGACTTGGTCACCAGGGTGACGGGATGCCGACACTCGGCCAGGACCTCCAGGACCTGGCGGGTGAGGCGCAGGTGGCGCTCGGCCGGTTGCCAAGGGTCGGTGTTTGCACCCAGGCAGAGCGGCGCCGGGCGGTAGCCGGGTTTCGCCAGTTCCTGGCGCAGACGCTCGGCGATATTGATTTTGGCGTAGATCTGCGTCTCGAAGTCCAGGCCGGGCGACAGTCCCCGGTAGGCGTGGCTGGGGCGGGCGTAGCAGTAGATGCAGCCGTGCTCGCAGCCCTGATAGGGGTTGACCGACCGGTCGAAGGGGATGTCGGGCGAGTCGTTGCGGGTGATGGCACCCGCGGCCGTCTCTGGGTGGATGCGCGTGGCGGGGCTGTCTGCCTCCTCCGTCTCGCGCCACCAGCCGTCGTCCTCGGCCGCGCGCACCCAGGTCTCGAAACGACCCTGGGGGTTGGAGACGGCGCCCCGGCCTTTGATCCTGCGCGCGGCATCCATGCTGACAAAAGGACCGGCGTCAGCGGTATTCCACCAGCTCCGACAGTGGCAGGCGCAGCTTTTCCCCGGCGGGTTCGGCGCAATAGCCCAGGGCCAGCACCAGGGCGACGGTATAGCGGCCGGGTTCCAGCGCCAGCAGCCGGCTCACCGCATCGGCCTGGAAGCCGCCGATGGCGCAACTGTCGATGCCGATGGCCGCGGCGGCGGTCATCATGTTGGCGGCGGCGATGTGGCATTGCGTCACACTCCAAGCCACGACGTCGGTGGTGGCGTGGAAGGCGCGATAGTTGGCCAGGGCGGCAGCAAGCTGCTCGCCCGGATATTCCCGCGCCAGCAGGCGCTGGACGTAGGGGCTATCGGGGTGAAGGTCGGCGAGCTTGGCGAGGATCACCACGTCGCAGCTGGCCGTGCCCACCTGCGGCTGGTCGAAGCAGGCCGCCTGCAGGGCCTGCTTGTCCGGGTCCGCAGTGAGCACCACGAAGCGCCATTGTTCAAGACCGAAGGAGGAGGGGGAGAGACGGCCGGCCTCCAGGATGAAATCCAGATCCTCACGGGATATGTTGCGGCTCGGATCGAAGCGGTGGCAGGCGTGACGGCGGTGGAGGATCTCCAGGAGTTGGGCTTTCATCATGGCGGCAGGCATGGCTTAGAATGCATGCATTCTACCTTCTGCAGGGAGGTACCCGATGCCGTCCGTGAAGGCTGTGACGGATACGGCCGGCTTCTACGAATTCAGGGTGCTGCTCTTCCTGCCCGGCCAATTCCCCTCCGGTATCCGTGCCCGCCTGCGCATACGTCACGCCGTGCTGGAATTCAATGCCCCCGGGGTATGGATCACCCTCCTGGCCGATCAGGTGAGCCTCAATCCGGGCGGCTTCGACGGCCGGCAGTGGGTCTTGTCCTGGGAGACCGAGGCCGGTCGCGCCTCGGCCATGCTCACCGGCGAGGCCGACCTGCGTGCGCTGCGGCGCCTGGCCCCGCCCGCGCTGGTGGAACAGATCGATCGAGCCCTGCGGCAGACCGAGCGGCGGCGCCGCCGTTTGCGCGGCTGGCTCGCGCTGTTGCTGCTCGTTGCCCTGCTGGGCGGTCTGGCCCTGGTCCTGCTATAGGCCGTTCAGACGACGAAGGGCAGCAGGAAGACCAGGATGATATTGACGAGACCCAGGGTCAGATTGGTGCCGACCAGGATGCGGATGCGGTTGAGGGCGGCGCCCCCGGCCTTCCAGTCCTCAGCCGACACCGCCTGGCCCAGCCGGGGATAGGGGATGAAATAGAGATAGACGAAGATGGCCGCCATCAGGTAGCCGATGCCCAGCATGACGTGGATGTGCACGGGTAGCCCGCCCAGCCCGCCCATCTGCCCGATGATGCCGTGGCCGCTGGCGATGAGCAGGATCACCGCGGCCCAGACCCAGGGGAAGAAGCGCGCGAAGACCCCATGCCAGAGCCGCAGGCGTTGCGGCGGTTCGAGCTGGGCCGCGGCAACCGGGCGCAGGCACAGATAGGCAAAGAACATGCCGCCGACCCAGACCACGGTGGCCAACACGTGCAGCAGATAGAGCAGTTTCATTCTCGCCTCCTCTTGCGGATAGGGGGTCGCTCGGGGCGGACCCTGTGAGCTGGTTCACTGCATGGAAACCGTGGCGTTCTAGAATGAACGGACCATAACCAAAAGGCAATCCCATACGATGAGCCAGGCCAGCAGCCCGGAGCGAGGCATGGACACACTATTATCAGCCCCCAACCCTGCAGGCAAGGGCGCTCACACGGGAGCGATGGCACCGATCTGTGACCTCGCCGCCTTGCGTGAGCGCAGTCTGGTCTTCGCGGCGATGACCGAGGCCGAGATCGACGAGCTGTTGCGCGGTGCCCGCCTGGTCGAGGTACCGGCGCGCCGTGTCGTGTTCCATGCCGGGGAGGCCGGTGACAGCCTCTATGTCCTGCTCTCCGGCAAGGTCAAGGTCAGCCTGCTCTCGGCCGACGGCAAGGAGGCGATCCTGAGCCTCATGGGGGCGGGGGATGTGTTCGGCGAGATGTCACTGCTCGATGGCCTGCCCCGCAGCGCGACGGTGACCAGTCTGGAGGACTGCCGCCTGATGCAGATCGGGCGGCAGGACTTCGTCCAGTTCCTCAAGCGGCATGCCGATGTGGCCCTCAAGCTGCTCGCCGCGCTAAGCCAGCGTCTGCGCACCACCAACAACCTGGTCGAGAACCTGAGCTTCTATCACCTGCCGTCGCGGCTCGCGCGTTTGCTGCTGGACCTTGGGCAGCGGCATGGCAAGCCCGCCCCGAACGGCGTGGAGATCGGCCTGCGACTGTCCCAGGAGGAGCTGGGCAACCTGGTGGGGGCCTCGCGCGAGAGCGTGAACAAGCAGCTGCGCGCCTGGGCCGACGCCGGTTTGCTGGAATACCGGCAGGGGGCTATTGTGATAAGAAAGGTCGATGCCCTGTTCATGCAGTCCCTGACCGCATGATCAGTCATGCCCCGAGGCTACAATCCCAACGATGCCTGAATGATCTATCCGCTCTCCCTCTTCCAACGTCAAGAAAGGAAAACGTCATGCGCAAATCCCTCCTGATGCTGAGTTCGCTCAGCCTCGCCCTCGCCGCGGCCGGCCTGTCCCAGGCCCAGACCGGGCGCTTCTACGACCCCTCCAACATCGCCAGCCCGGCCGGTGTGACCACCGGCAAGGATTTGTACAAGACCATCGGCTGCCCGGGCCGCCAGCTCCTGGACCCGCCCTGCCCGGAGGACAGGCCCGCCCCCGTGGTCGAGAAACCGAAGCCGGCCGCCCCGGTCGCCCCCACGCAACCGGTGGCCAAGCCGGACCCCTGCGCGCTGCCGCCGGGGGCCATCGTCGGCGACCTGCCCACCGGCGCGCGTCCCGGCCAGTGCTACGCCAAGGTCGTACGCCCCGCCACCTTCCGCACCGAGACCGTGCGCAAGCTGGTCAAGGAGGCGAGCGAGCGCATCGAGACCATCCCGGCCAAGTATGAGACCGTGAAGGAGCGGGTGCTGGTCAAGGAGGCGAGCGAGAAGATCGAGATCATCCCGCCGGTCTACAAGGCGCAAAAGGTGCGGGTGACCAGCGAGGAGGTGCAGGAGGTCATCCCGCCGGTCTACGAGACGGTGAAGGAGCGCGTGCTGGTCAAGGAGGCGAGCACCCGCATCGAGGAGGTGCCGGCCGAGTACGAGGAGGTCGAGGAGCGCGTGATGGTCAAACCGCCCTCCAAGCGCGCCATCGAGGTGCCGCCAGTCTATGAGACCATCACCGAGAAGAAGCTCGTGCGCGAGGCCTACACCATGTGGAAGCCCGGCACCGAGACCGCCATCCAGCGGGTGGACGAGGCCACCGGCCAGATCATGTGTCTGGTCGAGGTCCCCGCCGTGTACGAGACCGTCACCCGCCAGGTGCTTAAGACCCCGGCTACCGTCCGCTACGAGGACGTCCCGGCGGAATACGAGACCATCAAGAAGCGTGTGTTGAAAAAGCCGGCCACCACCCGTGTGGTCGAGATCCCGGCCGAATATGCCGAGGTCGAGGTGCGCAAGATGGTCAAGCCGGCCACGACGGTGACCAAGACCGTGCCGGTGGACTACGAGCGCGAGGTGATGGTGATGGTCGAGCCGGCCAAGGAGAAACGCATCCCCATTCCGGCCGAATACGCGGAGCGCGAGGTGGTGAAGCTGGTCGAGCCGGCGCGCGAGGTGCGGGTGCCCGTCCCGGCCGAATATGCCGACGTGTCGCAGGAGGTCATGGTCTGTCCGGTCGCGGTGTACTGGACCGAGGTGCTGTGCGACGTCAACGCCACCCCAGAGAAGATCGGCGAGATCCAGCGGGCGCTGGCCAGCGCCGGTTTCTACAATGGTCCGATCAACGGCCAGACCGATGCCGCGACCATGGCCGCCGTGCTCGACTATCAGAAGGCCAAGGGTCTGCCGGCGGACGGTTTCCTCAACATGGAGACCATCAAGGCGCTCGGCGTCTCGGCGAAGTAAGGCGGTTCGGGTCCTGCGCGACCTGGCCTGGGTCCGTGACGGCGGCGCTTCAAGCGGCGTCCGACCACATCATGCCTTGGATGGCGAAACCCTCGGCATAGGCCTGTGGGGCGCTGCCATCCCAGACCCGGCCATCCATCAGCACGGCGCTGCGCATCTCCGCCTCCGGGGTGGGGATGCCCAGCTCAGCAGCCGCCTCGCGGTAGAGGGCGATCCGGTTGACCCGGCGGGCGACGCTCACATAGTCCGGGTGTGAGGCCAGCAGACCCCAGCGTTTGAATTGGGTCAGAAACCACATGCCGTCGGAGAGCCAGGGGTAGTTCACCTGCCCGTGGTCATGGAAGCGTACAGGGTGGGCGTCCACCCAGGCGCCACCCAGACCGTCCACATAGCGACCCTGCAATCGGTCCTCCAGGACCATCGCCGGCACGTCGAGGTAGTCCGGCCCGGACAGGGCCTGTGCCGCCTCCCTGCGCCCCTGCTCGGTATCCAGATCACGACAGGCCTCCAGCACCGCCCTGATCAGGGCGCAGGCGACCGCCGGCTGGGCGCTGACGAAGGGCTCAGCGCAGGCGAGCACCTTCTCCGGGTGTTCCGGCCAGATGCCCTGACTGGTTGCCACCGTAAAACCCGTCCCGCGCTCGACGGCGTGCGCGTTCCAGGGCTCGCCGGCGCAGTAGCCGTCGATGCTGCCGCTGGCCAGGTGGGCCACCATCTGCGGCGGTGACACGGTCAGGTTGCCGATGTCGCGGAAGGGGTGGACGCCGTGGCTTGCCAGCCAATAGTAGAGCCACAGCGCGTGCGTGCCGGTGGGGAAGGTCTGGGCGAAGGTGTAGCGGCGGGGATCGGCACGGATCAGGCGGGCGAAGGAAGTGCCGTCGGTGACGCCGCGTTCGAACAGCCGCCGCGTCAGGGTGATGGCCTGGCCGTTGCGGTTGAGCGTCATCAGCACCGCCATGGCCTGCGGGGAGGTGCCGATACCCATCTCCACGCCATAGACGAGCCCATAGAGGGCATGGGCGGCGTCGAGCGCACCGGTGATCAGCCCATCGCGGATGGCGGCCCAGGAGGGGGCGCGCGTGAGCTCGATGTGGATGCCGTGGCGCCGGTCATGGCCCTTGAGGGCGGCCATCACCACCGGTGCACAGTCGGTCAGGGGGATGTAACCCACCCGCACCCGGTGCGGTTCGCGCATGCTCAGGCGGCCTTTCTCAATTGTTTCTGGTAGAGGAATTCCAGCACCTCGTGGCGCAGGTGATGGTAGTGGCGGTCTTCGGCCAGGGCCAGACGGTCACGCGGTCGCGGCAGGTCGACGTTCAGGACCTCGCCTATGGTGGCTGCGGGGCCATTGGTCATCATGACGATGCGGTCGGCGAGCAGGACCGCCTCGTCCACGTCGTGGGTCACCATCAGGGTGGTGGCGCGGGTCTCCTGGACGATGCGCATCAATTCGTCCTGCAGGCTGGCGCGGGTCAGGGCATCCAGGGCGCCGAAGGGCTCGTCCATGAGCAGGAGTTTCGGCTGCATCGCCAGCGCGCGGGCGATGCCCACGCGCTGCTTCATGCCGCCGGAGATCTCGTGCGGGTACTTGTGCATGGCATGGGTGAGGTGCACCAACTCCAGCGCGGCCTCGGTGCGGGCCTTGAGCTGTTTGCGGGTCTCCTTGGCGCCGAACACCCGCTCGACCGCCAGGTAGACGTTGCCGTAACAGGTCATCCAGGGCAGCAGGGAATGGTTTTGGAAGACCATGGCGCGGTCTGGGCCGGGCCCGCGGATCTCACGCTCGTTGAGCAGGAGCACGCCGCTCGTGGGCTCGATCAGACCTGCCACCAGGTTAAGCAGGGTGGACTTGCCACAGCCGGAGTGGCCGATCAGGGCGATGAACTCGCCCTGCTCGACCTTGAGGTTGATGTCGCGCAGGGCGTGGAACCGGCCCTTCTTGGTGTCGAACACCATGGAGGCCTTTTCGATGTGCAGATAGGGGTGCATGGGCTTGACTCCTTGGGATGGCGGATGGCGGCGAGCGACAGGGCGATGACGGTGAGTGGCGTTCAGGCGTATTCGAAGCGCTTGGCCAGCCACAGCAGGCCCTGCTCCAGCAGCAGCCCAGTGAAGCCGACGATGAAGATGGCGATCAGGATGTGCTCGACGTTCAAGTTGTTCCACTCGTCCCACACCCAGAAGCCCAGGCCGCTGCCGCCGGTGAGCATCTCGGCGGCGACGATCACCAGCCAGGCCACCCCGATGGACAGCCGGATGCCGGTCATCAGATAGGGCAGCACCGCCGGGAAGAGGATGCGGGTGAACACCTTCCATTCCGAGAGTGCCAGCACGCGCGCCACGTTCAGATAGTCCTTCGGCACGCGCGTGACCCCGGCGGCGGTGTTGAGGATGATGGGCCAGATGCTGGAGATGAAGATCACCCAGATGCTGGCCGGCTCGGTCTCCTTGAACACGTACAGGCCGATGGGCAGCCAGGCGAGCGGCGAGACCGGCCTGAGCAGGCTGATGATGGGCGCGACCATGCCGGAGAGGAAGGCGAAGCGGCCGATCATGAAGCCCAGCGGGATGCCCACCAGGGCGGCGAGGCCAAAGCCGGTGCCCACCCGCGCGAGCGAGTGCAGGATGTTCCAGCCAATGCCCTGGTCGTTGGGGCCGTTGTCGTAGAAGGGATCGGCGAACAGCGCCTGTGCCGCCGCCCAGGTCTTGGCCGGGCCGGGCAGCCCCGGTTCGCTGCTGCTCACCGAGATCAGCTGCCAGACCAGGACGAACAGGCCGAGGCCGAAGGCGGGCGGAATCGCCGCGCGGAACCAGCGTCCCAAGGCCGCCGTGAAGGCCTGACCGCGTTCGGTCTGCAGCCAGGGAGTGGGGCGCGGCCGGGCGGCGGTGGGTGGGGTGCTGGCCGCCGGCAGGGGCTCGGTGTCGAGGGAGGTCATGATCGCCTGCAGACGGCGATCGTCGAGGCTGACTGCGTTCATGAGATGCTCCTGAATTTAGTGTGAAAGTCGCGCTAGCGACTCACGACGCTCCCCTCTCCCTTTGGGAGAGGGGCTGGGGGTGAGGGAAAGGACATGACTTTCATGCGCTGGGGTGCCTCATCAATGTCATGCCCGTTAGACCTTGATCTTGAAGCCGTCGGCATAGGCGCGCGGGTTCCTGCCGTCCCAGACGGTGCCGTCGATGAGTCGGGAGGTGCGCAGGTCGGACTTGGGCAGCGGTGTCTTGGTCATGGCCGCGGCCTGTTTGTAGAGCTCGATTTGGTTGACCGCGCGGGCGACCGCCAGGTAATCGGGGTGGTCCTTGAGCAGCCCCCAACGCTTGTGCTGGGTGAGGAACCACATGCCGTCGGACAGGTAGGGGTAGTTGACCATGCCGTCGTTGTAGAACTTCATGTAGTTCTTGTCCTGCCAGGTACGGCCGAGGCCGTTGTCATACCGCCCGAGCATGCGGCCTTCGATGACGCTGAACTCGGTGTTGACATAGGCCTTGCCGGAGATGATGCGCGCCACCTCGGAACGGTTGGCCATGGTGTCGATGTACTTCGAGGCGTCGAGGATGGCGGCGATCATCGCGCGGCAGGTGTTGGGGTATTTCTGCACGAACTCCAGGGTCGTGCCGAGTACCTTTTCCGGGTGATCGACCCAGATGTCCTGGGTGGTCAGCGCGCTGAAGCCGATCTTGTCGTGCACGGCGCGCGCGTTCCAGGGCTCGCCCACGCAGTAACCGTCCATCTTGTCCACCCGCATGTTGGCCACCATTTGCGGCGGCGGCACGGTGATCACCTTGACGTCGTTGAACGGGTGGATGCCGTAGGTGGCCATCCAGTAGTACAGCCACATGGCGTGCGTGCCGGTGGGGAAGGTCTGGGCGAAGGTCCATTCCTTGGGCTCGGCCTTGACCAGCCTGGCCAGCCCCTCGCCATCGGTGACCCCCTTGGCGCGCAGCTGGTTGTTCATGGTGATGGCCTGGCCGTTGTGGTTCAGCGTCATCAACACGGCCATGTCCTTCCTGGGACCCGCCACCCCGAGCTGCAGGCCGTAGATCAGGCCATAGAGCACGTGCGCGGCGTCCAGCTCGCCGTTGACCAGTTTGTCGCGCACCCCGGCCCAGGAGGCCTCCTTGGAGGGCACGATCTTGATGCCGTATTTCTTGTCGAAGCCCTTTTCAGCGGCGATCACCACGCTGGCGCAGTCGGTGAGCGGGATGAAACCGATCTTAACCTCAGGTTTTTCCGGGGCGTCGCTACCTGAGGCCCAGGCGGCGTTGCGCACGCCGGGGGGCACCAGGCTCATCAGGGCGGCGGCGGACAGTGCCGTGCTCGCGCGGAGGAACTCGCGACGGCCAGGGTTCAAGGCCTCGCTCGACGCGGGGTTGGCGGTGGGACTCTGAATATCCTTCGACATGGCTCGACTCCAAAAAAAATGGCGTCCGACCGAGGCGGCAGGGCCGCGGGGTAGGACGCCGTTGTCCAAACGCACCGACTCTGGTGCCGAAGCTGCTGAGAACCCCGAGCGTAGACGGGTTTCATTCGAAACCAAGCAGGATGCGTGCCAACCCCTGTAATGGCGGAAGAAGTCTTTTCGATTCATGGGCTTGGTGAGGGTTGGGCATTGCTTGGCGGCGGGGAGGTGCGGTCGGTACGCACGCCCTTGGTGCGGGATGCACCCCTTGAGGGCTTAGAGCAGGTGCGCGGCGGCAAGCAGGGTTTCGGCCACCTCGCCTAAGCGCTTGCCGGTCTGCATGGCCAGGCGGCGCAGCTCGCGGTAGGCCTCGTCCTCGCTCAGGCCGCGCCGCTGCATGAGCAGCCCCTTGGCACGCTCCACCGCCTTGCGTTCGGCGAGTTTCCGCTCGGTCTCGGCGAGGCGCTCGGCCAGGGCTTGGTGCGCCTCGAAGCGGGCACAGGCGACCTCGAGGATGGGGCGGATGCGCTCCGGGCTCAGCCCATCGACCACGTAGGCGGACACCCCAGCCTTGACCGCCGCGCGGATGGTCTCGGCTCCCCCGTCCTGGGTGAACATGACCACCGGCCGCGGCGCGTTGCGCGTGGTCAGGCTGATGTGTTCCAGGGTGTCGCGGTCGGGCGAGTCGGCGGCGACGATGACGATGTGCGGCTTGAGGCCCTGCACGGCATCGGGCAGGGCGATGGATTCGCGCAGTTCCGCCACCACGCGATAGCCGGCCAGGGTCAGGGCGCCGCGCAGGTTGCGGCTGCGCTCAGGGTCGCTGTCGACGATCATCACCCGCAGGGGCTCGGGGGCGGTGGATGGGTCTTTGCTTCGCGGCATGGCGAACCCAAAAAAGCAAAACGCATGCCAGCATCAGGCCGGGGTCGTCTCGACCTGGCAGGTGCGGGCGAGCAGGGCGCGCAGCTCCGGCACACAGGCGCCGCAGCCGGTGCCGGCCTTGAGCCGCGCGCCCAGCGCCTCGACGCTGGCTGCCCCCGCGGCGATGGCGGCGACGAGACTGCGTTCACCGACGCCATGACAGGCGCAGACGATGCGGCCGTGGTCCGTCATGCGGCCGGCGCGACCGAGCAACACGCTGGCGCGCTCGGCGTCGCCGAGCGTCTCCTGGGCGAACAGCGATTCCAGCCAGGCGCGCGGCGGCAGGGCCGAAGCTGAGGACTCCAGGAAAAACACCGCCTCCAGGCGGCCTTCGCAGATTCGGGCGGCGCGGTAGCGGCCGGCGGCGGCGTCGCGCAGTTCCAGAAGCTCGCCTCGCGCGCCCAGCCAGCGCGCGATCTGGGCGTCGTTCGGTCCGCCGATGTCTTCGCCCGCCAGCTCGATGCGCCAGCAGGCCTCCCGGCGGATCGCGCTCCAGTAGGCGGCGTCGATCTCTTGCGGCTCGGCACGGGTGAGCAGGAAGCCGTGCCAGGCAGCCGGGTAGGGGGTGACCTCGACCGGCACCTGTTTGAACTCGGGCTGCCCGGAGATGGGGTCGGTGACCGCCGTCACCAAGGCGCCGACGCGCGCCAGAGCGGCGAAGCGGGCGTTCCAGTGCATGGGCACGAAGACGGAACCAGGCCGCAGACCGGTGTCTTCCACCACGCGCACCAGCACCGTGCCGTTGGCGTTGGTCACACGGGCGAGGCCGCCGGCGGCGAGCCCGCGGGCGCGCAGGTCCTGCGGGTGCAGGGCGACGAAGGGCTCCTCGACATGGGCGAACAGACGGGCGGAGAGGCCGGTGCGGGTCATGGTGTGCCACTGGTCGCGGATGCGGCCGGTGTTGAGCCACAGGGGCCGCGCCGCATCCGGCTGGTGGGCCGGCGGGCGCGGCGTGATGGGCAGCATGCGCGCCTTGCCGCTCGGGGTGGGGAAGCCGCCGGCGCCGAACAGGCGCGCCTCGCCCGTGGCCGGACCACACAACGGCCACTGCACCGGTTCGAGCCGGTCATAGCCGGTCGCGTCGAGGTCGGCGAGCGCCCCGAGGTCGAGCCGGCGGGTGCCGCCGTTCTCAAAGGCGGTGAGCCGTGCGTGCTCGCGGAAGATGTCGGCCGGACCGCGGTAGGCGAAGGCCTCGGCAAAGCCCAGGCGCCGCGCCACCTCGCAGACGATCCACCAGTCGGGGCGGGCCTCACCGGGCAAGGGCAGGAAGGCCCGCTGCCGCGAGATGCGCCGCCCCGAGTTGGTTACCGTACCGTCCTTCTCGCCCCAGGCGGCGGCCGGCAGCAGGACGTGGGCGTGGCGGGCGGTGTCGGTGCGGGCGGTGACGTCGGACACGACCAGGAATTCGCAGCTCTTCAGGGCCTGCACGACGCGATCCGCCTCCGGCAGGCTGACCGCCGGGTTGGTGGCCATCACCCAGAGGGCGCGGACCTCGCCCCGGCGCACCGCGTCGAAGAGGTCCACGGCCTTCAGCCCCGGGCCTTCGGCCAGCCGCGGCGCCTGCCAGAAACGGCGCAGCCGGGCGACCGCCTCGGGGGTGAAGTCCATGTGCGCGGCGAGCTGGTTGGCCAGGGCGCCGACCTCGCGCCCGCCCATCGCATTGGGCTGGCCGGTGAGCGAGAAGGGGCCGGCGCCGGGCCGGCCGATGCGGCCGCTGGCCAGGTGCACGTTGAGGATGGCGTTGACCTTGTCCACCCCGGAGGAGGACTGGTTGATGCCCTGTGAGAACAGGGTGACGCTGCGCGGCGTGGTGGCGAACCAGCGATAGAAGGTGGTCACGTCGGCCTCGGATAACCCGCAGGCATTGGCGACGCGGGCGGCGTCCAACCCTTCGCTGGCGCTGAAGGCGGCGGCGAAGCCCTCGACATGGGCCTCCAGATAGGCCCAGTCGATACCGCCCTCGCGCCGCAGGTGGGCGAGCAGGCCGTTGAACAGCCAGGCATCGGTGCCCGGGGCGAGCGGCAGGTGCAGGTCGGCCAGTTCCGCCGTGGCGGTGCGGCGCGGGTCGATGACCACCACCTTGAGCTCGGGGCGGGCCGCCTTGGCGGCGCTGAGGCGCTGGTGGAGCACCGGGTGGGTCCAGGCGGCATTGGACCCCACGAGCACCACCAGGTCGGCCAGCTCGATGTCCTCGTAGCAGGCCGGCACCACGTCCTCGCCGAAGGCGCGCTTGTGGCCGGCCACCGCCGAGGCCATGCACAGGCGCGAGTTGGTGTCGATGTTGGCGGTGCCGATGAAACCCTTGGCCAGTTTGTTGGCGACGTAATAGTCCTCGGTCAGGAGCTGGCCGGAGACGTAGAAGGCCACGGCCTGCGGCCCGTGCTCGGCGATGATGGCGCGGAAGCGCTGTGCCACGGTATCGAGCGCGGTGTCCCAATCGACGCGGCGGCCCGCGATCTGCGGGTGTAGCAGGCGGGTCTCCAAGCCCAGGGTCTCGCCGAGCGCCGCCCCCTTGGAACAGAGGCGTCCGCGGTTGGCCGGGTGGTCCGGGTCACCCCGTAGACTGTAGCCGCTGGGCGTGCGACTGACCAGAACGCCGCAGCCCACACCACAATAGGGGCAGGTGGTGCGCACGTTGTCCATACTGGCGGCTCAGGCGTTGGGACAGCCGCTGTCCGGCAGCAACCGCAGCCGCACCAGGCCAGCGACGACCTCGACGGGATAGCGGGCGGCGCAGCCCTCGTCCGGGGCCACCGCCTGACCTGTGTCCAGGCGGATGCGCCAATCGTGCAGCGGGCAGGCCACCTGGTGGCCGTGCACGATGCCTTGCGACAGCGGCCCGCCCTTGTGCGGACAACGGTCGGCCAGGGCGAAGACGGCGTCGTCCACGGTGCGGAAGACGGCGATGTTGCCGCCGGGGGCGGCGACCACCCGCGCGCCCTGGCGCGGGATGTCGTCGATGTGGCCGATCTCGATCCAGCCATCGTGTAGCGCGTTCATGGTGTCTCCTCAAGTCAGGTCAGCACGGCCAGCGGTACGTATTCGTGTGGCGCGGCGCCCGCGGCGCGGGCGCTCCAGGGATCGACCTGGGCGCTGGCCTGGGCCAGGCGGAAGCGTTCGGCGAGCCGCCGGCGGTTGTCGGCATCCTCCACCACACGGGCCTTGATATGGGCAAGCCCCACCCGTTCCACCCAGGGGGCGGTGCGCTCCAGGTAGTGCGCCTCCTCACGGTAGAGCTGGATGAAGGCGCTGGCGTACTCGATCACCTCCGCCTCGGTCTTGACGTGGCAGAGTAGGTCGGTCACCCGCACCTTGATGCCGCCGTTGCCACCCACGTGCAACTCATAGCCGGAGTCCACACAGACCACGCCGAAGTCCTTGATGGTGGCCTCAGCGCAGTTGCGCGGGCAGCCGGAGACGGCCATCTTGAACTTGTGCGGCATCCATGAGCCCCAGGTCGCCTGCTCCAGCTTCACACCCAGGCCGGTGGAGTCCTGGGTGCCGAAGCGGCACCAGCGGCGACCGACACAGGTCTTGACCGTGCGCAAGGCCTTGCCGTAGGCGTGCCCCGAGACGAAACCGGCAGCGGCGAGATCGCGCCAGACGGCGGGGAGGTCCTCCTTGCGGATGCCGAACAGGTCGATGCGCTGCCCGCCGGTGATTTTCACCTCGGCGGCGTTGTACTTCTCGGCGACGTCGGCGATCGCCCTGAGTTCCTTGGGGTTGGTGAGCCCCCCCCACATGCGCGGCACCACCGAGAAGCTGCCGTCCCTCTGGATGTTGCCGTGGGCGCGTTCGTTGATGAAGCGCGACTGGGCGTCATCGACGTACTCGCCGGGCCATGCGCACAACAGGTAGTAGTTCAGCGCCGGTCGGCACTTGGGACAGCCATCGGGCGTCTTCCAGTTGAGCGCGCGCATGGTCTCGGGGATGGATTTCAGACCCTGGGCGAGGATGGCGGCGCGCACCTCGTCGTGGGTGTGCTCGGTGCAGGGACACAGCGGCTTCTTCGACGGCGCCGTGGAGTAGTCGCCGCCTGCGGTGGCGGCCAATAGGGCCTCCACCAGCCCGGTGCAGGAGCCGCACGAGGACGAGGCCTTGGTGTGGGCACGCACCTCGTCCAGGGTGAAGAGCTTCTTGTCGCGGATGGCGGCGACGATCTGCCCCTTGCACACCCCGTTGCAGCCGCAGATCTCGGCCGTGTCGGGCAGTTGCTGCACGCGCGCCTGGGCATCGCCATGCCCGGAATCGCCCAGGTGCTGACGGCCGAACATGAGCCGGTCGCGGAAGGCGGCGACATCCGTGCCGTCGCGCATCAGCTCGAAGTACCAGGCGCCATCCAGGGTGTCGCCATAGAGCACGCTGCCCACCAGCCGGTTGTCCTTGAGCACCAGCTTCTTGTACGTGCCACGCCCGGCGTCCTGGAAGACGATCTCCTCGCAACCCGCGCCGCCCGTGAAGTTGCCGGCGGAATACAGATCGATGCCGGTGACCTTGAGCTTGGTCGCGGTCATCGAGCCTGTATAGCGGGCGATGCCGTAGCGGGCGAGGTGGTTGGCGCAGACCTTGGCCTGCTCAAATAGCGGGGCGACCAGGCCGTAGGCGACGCCGCGATGGTTGACGCACTCGCCCACCGCATAGACGCGCGGGTCGGTGACACTCTGCAGGGTGTCGTTGACAACGATGCCGCGGTTGCAATGCAGCCCGGCCGCCTCGGCCAGGGCGGTGTTGGGGCGTATGCCCACCGCCATCACCACCAGGTCGGCGGGGATGCTCTCGCCGTCCTTGAAGCGCACGGCGCACACCCGGCCGGACTCGCCGGCGATGAGCTCGGCGGTCTGGCGTTCGAGCAGGAAGCGCAGACCGCGCACCTCCAGGGTTTGTTGCAGCAGCCGCGCGGCGGTGGCGTCGAGCTGGCGCTCCATGAGCCAAGGGGCGATGTGCACCACGGTCACCGTCATGCCGCGCGCCTTTAGGCCGTTGGCCGCCTCCAGCCCGAGTAGCCCCCCGCCGATGACCACCGCCTGCCGGTAGCGGCTGGCCGCCTCGATCATGGTCTGGACATCGGCGATGTCACGGAAACCGATGACCCCGGGCAGGTCCGCCCCTGGCACGGGCAGCATGAAGGGGCGTGAGCCGGTGGCGATGAGCAGGCGGTCATAATCGGCACTGCGGCCGTCGGCCGTTTCCACCTTGCGGCGGGTGCGGTCGAGTCTCACCACCGGGCTGCCGGTGTGCAGCGTGATCCCGTGCTCTGCGTACCACTCGCGCGGGTTGAGGACGATGCCCTCGAGGGTCTGCTCTCCGGCCAGCACCGGGGAGAGCAGGATGCGGTTGTAATTAGGGTGGGGTTCCTCGCCGAAGACGGTGATGTCGTAGAGATCGGGGGCGAGCTTGAGCAGCTCCTCCACGGTGCGCATCCCCGCCATGCCGTTGCCCACCACCACAAGTCTGGGTTTGCTCATGCCTGACACTCCAAAAAAACGGCGCCCGCGCGGTATCAACCGCCGGACGCCGTTGTCCCTGACCGCATAGCACCACCTGCATGCGTGTCCACCAGACCACTAGCAATCCATGTGCCAGCCACCATTGCCTTGATTTCAAAAGGATTTGTCTACCCCTGCCTGGCTGGGTTACGCTTTGGCATGGTGCAAGGCGCACCGCGGTGGTGCGCGCCGCTCACTCGGGAGGACCATGACGGCTATCGAAGCGAGCATCACCTGGGCCGATGGTGTGGGTTCACATCACGACCGGCTGGTCATGCCCGAGGCCGCGCTGCAGGCCGACGGGGCGCTGATCCAGGCAGGTCGGCAGCTGGACCAGCTCGACGCGGTCCAGCTCGATGCGGAGCGCTGGCTTCAGCCTCGCGGCGAGGCGCGGGTCGAGTTGCCGGCTGCGTCCTGGCGTCTGCGTGTCCCACCGGTACCGGGGCGCTTCTACCCAAGGCTTGCCTTCGAGGGCCTGGGGGTTGGCGCACGCGATCTGCGGCCCAGTCGTCTGCTGGAAATCCGGTCGGAGGGTTTCGTCATCGAGCCCAACCACCCGCTCGCCGGATACCGCCCGGAACTGCGGCTGCGCCGGTGCGACGCCACAGCGGCGCGCACCCGTTTCGTGCAACTCTTCGAGGGGCCGGGCATGCAGGCGTGGCCTGCGCAGCCCGAGGCGTGTTATTTGCCCGAAGGCGCGCTGAGCCGCCAGGACGAGGGCGAAGATGCCCTTTTCTATGCGCAACCCCGGCTGGTGCACCACCTCGACGCCGCCTGCCGTGCCGAGATCGCCCGGCTCTACGGCCGCTTACTCGAGCCGGGTATGCAGGTATTGGACCTGATGTCGAGCTGGGTGAGCCACCTGCCCGAGGCGCCCGGCGACGTTGCGGTGTGCGGCCTGGGCATGAATGCCGACGAGCTGGCGGCCAATCCCCGCCTCGCCGAGCGCATCGTCCACGACCTCAACCGCGACCCCCGCCTGCCTTTTGCCACCGGCACCTTCGATTTGGTGATCTGTACCGCCTCGGTGGAATACCTCACCCGCCCGCAGGCGGTCTTGGCCGAGGTCCGCCGTGTGCTCAGACCTGGCGGGCGGTTCGTGCTGACCTTCTCCGACCGCTGGTTTCCCCCCAAGGCGATCCGTGTGTGGGCCGAGCTGCATCCCTTCGAGCGTCTTGGGCTGGTTCTGTGGTTACTACACCTTGCCGGCTTTACCGAGCTGCACAGCGAGACCCTGCGGGGACTCAAGCGTCCGGAGGACGACCCGTACAGCGGCGAGCGCGACTTTAGCGACCCGCTGTTCGCCGCCTGGGGCACGGCTTGATGCGGAGGCGTTGCCCCGTGTCGCCCTGGCGGCGACTGCTGCCGGCGTTGGGCCTGATCTGTGTGGTGGCCGCGCAGGCCGCGCCGCTCATGCTGGTGGTGGAGGGGGTGAATCCCTACCGCCTGCTCGCCCCAGCCCTCGGTCCTGCGGCGCAGCCAGCCGCTGCCTGGGAGGACGGCTATCTCCTGCGCTCGCCGCTGGCCTTGGCCCTCGCCCGCAGTCTGGGGGCCGATACGCGCCGCATCGCCTGGAGCGGGGTGCCCACCGATGCCGCCGGGCTACGCGCCGCCGTCCGCGAGCTGAAGGCCGAGCTCGCCGCCGCTCAGGCGCAAGGCCGCCCGGTGTGGCTGCTCACCCACTCCCTCGGCTCGGTGATCGCCTATCTCGCCCTGGCGGAAGGGGAGGGTCGCTCACCGGTCGAGGTCTTCATCAGCCTGGCCTCCCCCCTGGCGCGCCCGCCGCTCCTGCGCTGGCTGGGCCAGTTTCATCCGGGTCTGCCCCTGGCGTCCTTGGCGGATGTGCTGCACCCTCCCGCGCGCCTGGGGGTGGGCCGCTGGATCAACGTCTACACGCCCTGGGACCCGTTGGGCGGTCCCATCGTCACGGCGGGGGTGGAAAACCGGGGTCTCGCGCTGACGCCATCGCTGCCCCTGCCCACACCGGCCGACTGGCTCCTGGCCCATACCCTGCCGTTTCGAGACACCGCTTGGCTCGATCCGGTCATCGCGGACCGGCCTGGCGCGAGCCCGGCCCCATGACCGGCAGACCGGGTCGCAGTCAGCGTCCTATCGTGGGGATGTAGGCGGCCAGGGCCTCGATGTCCTCGTCGCTCAGGTCCTTGGCGGTGGCCGCCATGATGGCGGTGAGCGGGCCCATCTGCTTGCCGGCGCGATAGTCGAGCAGCTTAGACCGGATCTCATCGCTGGTCAGGCCGGCCAGCCGGGGGTAGTTGCCCATGCCCTCGGCCCTTTGGCCATGACAGACGGCGCAGACGGTCCGGAATTTGGCCTCACCCGCCGCCACCAGTGGGTTGGCGGCTGTCTCCGCGGCCGGCGCCGCCGGCGGCGGGGCTGCCGGGGTCTCAGAGGCCGGTGCCTTGGCCTCGGGAGGAGGCGCTTCCTCTTTCTTGCCGCAGGCGGCGAGGGCCAGGGTCAGGGCGATAGCGGCGATCAGGGCTCGTCTGTGCACGGTAAGACCTCCAGTTCGATGAAACCGTCATTCTAGCGCCGCCGGTGCCTCGGGAGAGGCAAGGTAGCCCAGGAAGTCACGCACCCACCAGGCCTGGTAGTCGAGGGCGGCATCCGGGTGCGTGCGCACATGCAGGTGCTCCAGGGGACGTACCTCGGCAAACCAGCGTTCCAGCTCCTCGCGGCTGCGCTTACGGGTGACCAGGATGAAGCGCCCCTGCGGGCGCTGGGCGACATCGGCGGTCAAGGCGTAGTGGTCGTCGATGTGGCGCGCGGGGTTGAGATAGACGGCCTCGCGGCTTAAGGGGCGGGCGTAGTAGAGCAGGCTGGCGAAGGTCTTGCGATCGTCGCCCATGAGGCGGGCGTCGGGGTGCGCTGCGAGCAGACGCTTGACCGCCTGCCCCAAGGCGCGGTAGCCGGTGACGCGGGCATAGGGGTCGGTCTTGCGCGTGGGCTGTAGGCCCAGGGCGTGTGCGAGGTCGTGGTAGTGGTAGAGCAGGGCGCCCAGGGCCAGGTTCACGCCGATCGCCCAGGCGAGCCAGCGCCGCTTGTCGGCGGCGACCCAGGTCGCCACCACCAGCACGCTGCCGGACACATAGGCGAAGGCCGCCCAGTTGGCAAAGGCGCGCGACAGCAGCGACAAGGCGGAAAGGCGGCCAGCGGCACCAGGCTGAAGGCGGCAAGGAAGGCGAGCCGCGCATCCTGCCGCCACCGGCGTGGCTTGAAGGCGATCAGGACGAGGCCCAGGGCCAGGAGGGGGCCGAAGACGCCGAACTGGGCCCCGGCGAAGGCCAGCAGGGCGTCGGGGTGGATGAATGCGCGGTCGAGCTGCGAGATCTCCGCCGTGTGGTGGAAGCTGACGAAGTCATGCCGGGCGTTCCAGACCAGGTTGGGGGCGAGTAGGATGAGGGCGAGCGCGGCGGCGGCGTAGGGCTTGGGCGAGGTGAGCAGGCGCCGGTAGGCGGGTATGGTCAGGACCAGGAGCAGGAAGGCGGGGGCGAGGAAGACCATGCTGTACTTGGACATGAGCCCCAGGCCGGCCGCGACACCCGCCGCCAGCCAATCGCCCCAGCGGTCGTGCTCGAGCGCCCCGGCGAGGAAATAGAGGGTGAGCGCCCAGAAGAAGAGCAGGGGGCCATCGGTGGTGATCAGCACGCCGCCCAGCGCGGTCATGGGCAGCGTGGCAAAGGCCAGGGCCGACCAGAAGGCGGCGCGCTCGGCCCAAGGCTCGCCCGCGAACAGGCGGCGGGTGAGCAACCAGACCACCATCGCAGTCATCGGCCAGAGCACAAAGGTGGCGGCGCGCACCCCCAGTTCCGAGTCGCCGAAGAGCCGCGTGCTCACGTGGATGAGCCAGGCCACCATGGGCGGCTTGGAGTAATAGCCCCAGTCAGGGACGAGGGACCAGCTCCAGTATTGCGCCTCGTCGGCATACAGCTCGAGCTCGCGGTGCCAGACCGCGAAGATGCGCCAGGCGGTGAGGAGCACCAGGGCGAGGATCAGCCCGCCGGCCGCCCGCGTACTGGATACCCCCTCACGCCTCACGCCTCACCCCTCACGCGCACAAGCACGTAGCTGCGCTCGCGGTAGAGCACCTCGGCCGCGGGGAGCTTGACGAGCTGGCTCTCTCGGGTGAGCACCAGGTCGCCCGAGCGCGGTGCGCGCCGCTCCACGCGGCGGCCGGCATAGGTCTGGAAGCTGGGCACGTTCACGCCGTACATAACCAACGGTCCGTCGAGGCCGGCCGCCAGTCTGCCGGCCTGACGGATGGGGCCCTGTTGCAGCTCGCCGGCGGCGGGGATGAGGATCAGCGCGAGCCCCAGGGCGGCGATCACGCCCTGGGCATAAAGGCCCAGGCGCAGATGCGCGCGCGGCAGGGCGATGAGCGCCAGGCTCAGGCCCAGGGCGCCGCCGAACCACAGCCAGTAGGCAGGCGTGAAGACCACCTCCAACCCCGCCGCCAGCAGACGGTCGTCGGGTTTCAGACGCGGCAGCTGGCCGGCGAGGATCTCGGGCAGCAGGAGCAGCAGGGCGAAGAACAGCGCGCCAGGGGCCAGCAGCAGCCAGCGGTTGCCCGAGGCCGCGCCCTGCAGCGCGAGGACGAGGGTGAGTCCGCCATAGCCGTAATAGACGTAGTGCGGCAGCTTGGTGCTGGACAGCGAGAAGAGCAGTAAGACCAGGCCGAACCAGAGCAGCCCATAGCGCTGCAAGGGGTCCTGCCAGGCCGCACGGATACGCCAGAGGGCGGCGAGCAGCAGGCCCGTGTGCGGCAGCAGCGACAGCAGCACGACCGGCAGATAGTAGAGCATGCCGCCGCCATGGCCCTCCATGGCGCCACCGAAGCGGCCGACGTTGTGCTTGAGGAAGAAGCCGGTGAGGAAGCCTGGGCCCTCCAGCCAGGTCTGGACGACGAACCAGGGCGCGGCGATGGCGAGAAACAGGGCGACCGGCCCAGGGGCCAGGGCCCAGCGCCAGAAGCGATTCAGCTCGCGGCGGCTCAAGCACCACAGCAGCACCGCGCCCGCTGGCACAAGGACGGCGATCGGCCCCTTGGTGAGGAAGCCCAGGGCCATGGCGGCATGGCTCGCGTAGCGCCAGAGCGGACGCGCCTCCTTAAGCCAGAGCCAGGCGGCATAGCCGGCGGCGGCGAGCCACAGGTTAAGCAGGGCATCGGCCGTGGCGGCGCGCTGGATGAGGGTGAGCCCCGCCGCGGTGGCGATCACCAGGGCGGCGGTCAGCGCCGCCTCGCGGTCCGCCACACGGGCGACGAAGGCATGGGTCAGCGCTATCCAGGCGGCGGCGGCGAGCGCCGAGGGAAAGCGCCAGCCCCACTCGGTGAAGCCGAAGACGGTGACCGAGGCCGCCTGCAGCCAATAGATCAGGATGGGCTTGTCATGGCGCGGCTCGCCCATGAGATAGCTGGAGAGGAAGTCGCCGCGCAGGAACATCTCCAGGGTGGAGGCGGTGAAGGCCCCCTCGTCGAGGTCGGTCAGCGGGGCCGCCCACAGCCCGAGAAAGGGCAGCAGGAGGAGGGGGAGGAGGCGCCAGTCCGGGGAGAGACGAGAGGCGAGAGAGGAGAGATGATGGACCTGAGGCATGCGGTTGCGACCGGTGGCCTGCGATGACAGGTGATCCAAACCGGCCGACTCAGCCCTGCCGGCGGGGGCGTGGCGCCTCGCGCAGCACGTATTGCTTGCCGCCGCCGGGCTCGTGGTAGATGCGCGTGAGCATCTCGCCGATCACGCCCAGGCCGAGGAACTGGACCCCCATCAGCGTGAGCATGACGCCGAGCAGCAGCAGCGGGCGGCCGCCGATGTTCTCACCCAGGACCAGTTTTTCGAAGCTGAGGACGAGCAGGATCAGGAAACCCACGAGCAGCATGGCCGCGCCGGTGCCGCCGAAGGCGTGCATGGGCCGGTGCAGGAAACGCAACAGGAACTTCACCCACAGCAGGTCGAGCAGCACGCGCACGGTGCGGTCGATGCCATACTTCGACTGCCCGCGGGTGCGCGCCCGGTGGTTCACCGGCAGCTCCATCACCCGTGCGCCGAACTGCCCGGCCAGGGCCGGGATGAAACGGTGCAGCTCGCCGTAGATCTTGACGTGGCGCAGGGCCTCGCGGCGGTAGAGCTTGAGCGAGCAGCCGTAGTCGTGCAGCTTGACGCCGGTGACCCGCGAGATCAGCCAGTTGGCGATGTGCGAGGGGATCTTGCGCGACAGGGTCTTGTCCTGGCGGTCCTTGCGCCAGCCCGAGAGGATGTCGATCTCCGGGTGGGCCTCCAGCTCTTTGAGCAGGCGCGGGATGTCGGCCGGGTCGTTCTGCAGATCGCCGTCCAGGGTGACCAGGGTCGCGCCGCGCGCCGCGTCGAAACCCGCCTGCATCGCCGTGGATTGCCCATAGTTGCGGTTCAGGAAAAGGGGCCGCAGCCAGGGCCGATCCTGTGCCAGCTCGGCGAGCAGACGGTCGGAACCGTCGCGTGAGCCGTCGTCCACACAGATCAGCTCCCAGTTGACGCCCGTCGTCTGCATGGCCTGTGCCACCTGCTCGACCAGGTCGGGCAGGTTGTCATACTCGTTGTAGATGGGGATGACGATGGAGACGTCGAGTTCCGGGGCGCTGTCGGCGATGGGGGTCTCGGGCGTGGTGGCCATCAGCGGGCACGTGTAGGCGCGGTCTTGCGGTCGTCGCCTCAGTCCAGGGCGATGTCGTAGAGGATGTCCAGGATGACGCGTGTGCGGCGGTCCAGCAACACGATGTCGCTGCCGACGATGACGCGGACATAAGCCTCGGGCAGGCGGGAGAGACGGCGCTCCAGCTCGGGCGGCAGCTCTCGCCAGGCCAACCCCGGCGGCAGGGTGTCGCGCGGGCCCCAGCGCTTGGCGTGTCCGGGTGGCACCATGCCCTTCTTGGCCAGTCCGGGCGGCAGCGCGCGACGCCGCTCCTCATACCATTCGCGGATGATCACACGGTCGCGGTCACTGAAGACGATGCGCACGCTGGTGTCGCGGTCGCGCACCACCACCTCGCCATGCCGGGGTGGATGCGACTCGCAGCCACCGAAGAGCACGGTCGCCAGGACGAGGATGGGGATCAGTTTCTCTCGCATCAGGCTCTCCAAGTCGGGTGAAGTCGGGATAGGCGGCTCACTATAACGCAGCCACGGGCAAGCCGACGAGACCGGGTGTGATCTGCCTCATAGACATCACGCGGGGTAAGGATTATCGTGACGGCCATGTCCGGGCATGGTGCCGGGTGAGGGCCTGTATGCGATTCGCGTCCATTCTGTGTTGTCTTCTCGTGTCGCTCAGTATGAGCGCACAGGCGGACTGGCTCGATCAGCTGCGCAAGCGGGCCGAGTCGCTGATGGCCACGCCGAGTGGGACCGCCACCGCCGCGGCCTTGAGCGACGAGGAGATCGTGCGTGGGCTCAAGGAGGCCCTGGCCCAGGGCAGCCGGCAGGCCATCGCCCAGCTCGGCAGGCCGGGGGGCTATCTCAACAACCCCAGCGTTCGCATCCCCATGCCGGAGGACCTGCAGAAGGTGGAGCGGCTGCTGCGCAGCCTCAAGCAAGACAAGCTGGCCGATGAATTCGTCGCCACCCTGAACCAGGCCGCGGAGAAGGCCGTCCCCGAGGCGGCAGCGATCCTGGGCGACAGCCTCGCCAAGATGACCCTGGAGGACGCCCGCGGCATCCTGCAGGGGCCGGAAGATGCCGCAACACAGTATTTCCGCAAGAGCAGCGCGGGCCAGATCCGCGAGCGCTTCCTGCCCATCGTCCGCCAGGCCACGGAGCAGGCCGGCGTGACCGCGGCCTACAAACGGCTCATGCAGCGTGCCGGTCCCTACGCCCAGCTGATGGGCGGCCAGGCCACCGACCTGGACGGCCATGTCACGGACAAGGCCATGGACGGCCTGTTCAAGATGATCGCCGAAGAGGAGCGCCGCATCCGCAAAGAGCCGCTCGCCCGCACCAGCGAGCTGTTGAAGAAGGTCTTCGGTGCGGTCGTTAAATAGACACCGACCCTGGCCGGGGCGCCTGCTGTTTTGCCTGCCGGGGCGTGTGGGCATGGTTTGCAACTTGCCTGGATTATTCGGATCCAAGTGTCTATAAATATAAATTGTGTCGTCTGCCCAACGCTGGCGGACGGACTCCAGGGATCGGGCGCGTCCTGCCGCGACCGGAGTTTTGCCTGGCCCTGCTTGTTCCGGGCCGACACCCCCAACGAGGAGACAGATCGATGAAACTACTGCACAAGCCCGTCCCGACAACGACACGCCTCCTGGCGGCACTGCTTTCCATGGCACTTGCCGTACCTGTCCTGGCCGCCAGTCCGACAGGCAAGCCCCGGTCGGCCGCGAGCCAGAAGTCTATGGTTCAGGCCAAGACGAGGCCTGCCCCGGCCGCCGCCCAGGTGGCCGCCGTTACGCCCGCCCCCACCGTGCCCAGGGCGGCCGCGGCAGCGATGCAACCAAGCCCTGTGACTACGGTGGCGACACCCGCTGAGCGAGGGCCGGGCGTGCCGCCGACAGCCGCAGCCATGGCCGCGCCGGTCGCCGTTGTGCAGGCCCCGGCGGTGGCCGCTGTCGCCGTTCCGGTCCCGGCAGCAGTGCCAGCGGCCGCGCCGCAGAACCCCTACCTGGCCGGCTGGTACAGGCCCGTGCCGGTCGCTGCCCTGCCTGCCATGGCGGTCGGACAGCTCAACGACAACGCGCGCTACGTGAGCGATGCGGTGACCTCGATCCCGGCCAAGGTCGCCGATGCCCTGCCCAGCATCAAGACCGTGCACCCGACCGGCGGTCGCGACCTCGTGGTGGCCAACCTCAAGTGCCCGGCCGAGATGATCACGGGGCAGTACTTCATCCCCGCCAATGCCATGCGCGAAGGGATCAACGGCCTGTTCAACAAGCTCAACGACAGCCAGCTGCTCAAGTTCGACATCCAGTTGGTGTGCAGTTGACCGAGGAGTTTCCGCCCTTATGCGGGTGGCGGCAGTCGGCCGGGCGTGATGACAGGCAAGTTTCTTGACCCTGTCATCCTGGTGTAATCTGGCGCTGCCCAGCCCACTCACCCCCGACATGAACGCACACCGGACCAATACCCCACCCCTGCGCCCTGATCGGCCCGTGCTGCGCTACCTCATGCTGGCGATGGCCCTGTGTCTCGTCCTGCCCGGTCACGCCGCGCCGCAGTCCTCGCCGCGGAAGCCTAGCGCCGAACGACAAACCAAGACGACCAAGACCAAGCGGGTCGTCGCGCCGAAAGCGGCCTCCCAGACACCGACTGCGATCAAGCCCGAGACGGCGGGTGCCGAGCCTGCCCCGCCTGTGCCACCCGTTGCGACGCCCGTCGCGGCGGAGGGCCCACCCAGCGGTATGCCTGCCACGCCGCCCATCCCGGTGGCGGAGCCCGCGCCGCCCGTCCCTGCCGCAGCCCCAGTCACCAATCCCTATCTGGCCGGCTGGTACGTGCCGACGCCGGTGAACGACCTGCCCCGGCTTGCCGCGCAACAGCTCAGCGCCAGCGCGCAGTGGACCTATGCCAACGTGGTGAGCCTGCCCGGCAATGTGATCGACGCCCTGCCTAAGATCAGGCGGGTCTTTCCGACCGGCGGGCGTGAGCTGTGGGTGGCCAATCTCAAGTGCCCGGCGGAGATGCTGACCGGTCAGTACTTTTTCCCTGCCAACGCCCTGCGCGATGCGGTGAACGGCCTGCTCGGCACGATCAACGAGATGCGCCTGCTCAACTTCGACATCCAGCTGGTTTGCAGCTAGTCTGAAGACAGAGGACAACAACTCGTCGCCGGTTGGCTTTGGGGCGAGGTTGGAGTCCTCTGTGATGCAGCATCCGGAGAGGAAGGCTGATGGACTGGAATGTCATCGTCACCGTGCGGGCGGGGCCGGGCCATGAGAAGGCCGTGCTGGACGGGCTCAAGCGCCTGGGCGAGTTTCACGCCACCGACTTCAAATACGTCTGTTACGGCCATGTCGCGGACCCCTTGACCCTGCTCGAGGCCGTTGCCACGGCCCAGCAGGTGGGAGAGGCGTGGACGCAGCATCTGGCACGGCTGCTGCCGGTGGAGCGAATCTTTGCCTTCCACGCCGAGGATTTCGTCGAACGCTTGAAAGAAGCGGTTACCCCGTTCGCTGCGCGGATGGGTACGGGGCGTTTCTTCGTGCGCGTCGAGCGGCGCGGCCTCATGGGGCGCGTGGACAGCCAGGCGGCGGAACGGGCCGTTGCCGACCACCTGATCGACCTGGTCCAGGCCCGCGGCGGTGCCCTCCGCACGGACTTCGCCGACCCCGACTGGATCGTCGCCTGCGAGACCCTGGGCGCCGAGGCCGGTGTGGCGCTGCTCGATCGCGCCCTGCGCCAGCGCTATCCCTTCCTGCAGGTGCACTGACCCGCGTGAGGACGGGTTGCCTGGCGTGCGCCGCAGCGCCGACGTTCCGGGAGCGAGGCGACCGGGCCTGAAGCCCAGCCATGGACAGACTGACCCTGGAACGCCATCAGGTCTGGATCTACCTGGTGGCGATCGGGCTGGGGCTGGCGATCGGCTCAGCCGTCCCGGCGGCCGGCCCGGCGTTTGCCAAACTGCTTTGGCCGGCCCTGGTGACCTTGCTCTATGTCACCTTCGTGCAGGTGCCTCTGCTGCACCTGGCCGAGGCCTTTCGCGACCATCGCTTCGTCGCCGCCGTGCTGACGGGGAATTTCATCTTGCTGCCTCTGCTGGTGTGGGGCCTCGTCCAGTTCCTGCCCCACGACCCGGTGCTGCGTCTGGGCGTGCTGCTGGTCCTGCTGGTGCCCTGCACGGACTGGTTCATCACCTTCAGCCAGCTGGGGCGGGGCGACGTGCCACGCGCCATCGCCGTCACACCCGCCAACCTGTTCCTGCAGTTGCTCCTCCTGCCGCTCTATCTCTGGCTCATGGCGCGCGCCGAGCTGGCCGGCAACCTGGGACTGGAACAGGTCTGGCCGACCCTGTTCATCGTCGGCCTGCCGCTCGCCCTGGCGGCGCTGACCGAGCGCTGGGTCGAGGCCCGGCCCGCGCGGACCGCCTGGCGTGAGCGCCTGGCCTGGTGGCCGGTGCCGCTGCTCGCCGTTGTGGTCTTCCTCATCGCCGCCGCCCAGGTCGGCGCGGTGATGGGCGCCCTGCATCTCACGCCCGTGGTGCTGCCGGTGTTCGTCGGTTTTCTGCTCGCCGCCCTGGGTATGGCCTGGGCCACCGCGCGCGTGGCGCGGCTGCCTGCGGCCCAGGGGCGCACCCTGGCCTACTCCCTGGGCACGCGCAACTCCTTCGTCGTGCTGCCCTTCGCCCTGACCCTGCCGGCGGGCTGGGAGGCCGCCGCCGTGGTGATCGTCCTGCAGTCGCTGGTGGAGCTGCTGGGCATGCTCGCCTATCTGGCCTGGGTGCCGCGGCTCTTCCCGTCGGACGGGGCCCGGGCGGCCGTGCCTGTGGCCGAACGATCCGGGTGATGTCGGGCGTGGCCGGTTGCGACCAGCACCTGCGGCGGCCCGCGCGCCGTTACGCTCAGTGCGTGCCGCCCACCGTGAGGCCGTCGACACGCAGGGTGGGCTGGCCCACACCGACCGGCACGCTCTGGCCGTCCTTGCCGCAGGTGCCCACGCCGGGGTCGAGCTGTAGGTCGTTGCCGATCATGGACACGCGGGTGAGCACGTCGGGGCCGTTGCCGATCAGGGTGGCCCCCTTGACCGGATAGGTGATGCGGCCGTCCTCGATCATGTAGGCCTCGGCCGCGGAGAAGACGAATTTGCCGCTGGTGATGTCGACCTGGCCGCCGCCGAAGTTGACCGCATACAGGCCGTGCTTGACCGAGGCGATGATCTCCTGCGGGTCATGCGTGCCGGCATGCATGTAGGTGTTGGTCATGCGCGGCATGGGCAGGTGGGCGAAGGACTCGCGCCGGGCGTTGCCGGTGGGCGCCATGCCCATGAGGCGCGCGTTGAGGCTGTCCTGCATATAGCCCTTGAGGATGCCGTCTTCGATCAACACGGTGCACTGGGTGGGCGTGCCCTCGTCGTCGATGTTGAGCGACCCGCGCTTGAGCGGCAGGGTGCCGTCGTCGACCACCGTCACCCCGGGGGCGGCCACCCGCTCGCCGATGCGGCCGGAGAAGGCGGAGGAGCCCTTGCGGTTGAAGTCGCCCTCCAGGCCGTGGCCGATCGCCTCGTGCAGCAGGATGCCGGGCCAGCCGGCGCCCAGGACCACGGTCATGGTGCCGGCCGGAGCGGGCCGCGCCTCCAGATTGGTGAGCGCCTGCTTCACCGCGCGTTCGGCGTAGTCGCGCAGCACGTCGTCGGTGAAATAGGCATAGTCGAAACGGCCGCCGCCACCGGCCGTGCCCTGTTCGCGGCGGCCGTCCTGCTCGACGATCACCTGCAATGACACCCGGACCAAGGGCCGCACATCGGCGGCCAGCCGCCCGTCCAGGCGGGCGACGAAGATGACCTCGTACTCGCCGGCGAGGCTCGCCATGACCTGGATCACGCGCGGGTCGAGGGCGCGGGCGTAGTCCTCCAGACGGTGCAACAGCGCCACCTTCTCGGCCTCGGTGAGCGAGGCGAGCGGGTCGAGCGGGGCGTAGAGGCTACGGCCCTGCACCGGAACCCCCGCCTGCACCCGCGCCTCGCCGCCGGTCAGGGCGATGGAGCGGGCGGTGAGCGCCGCCTGGCGGATGGCCGGCAGCGAGATGTCGTCGGAATAGGCGAAGGCCGTCTTGTCCCCCACCACCGCGCGCACCCCCACCCCCTGGTCGATGTTGAAGCTGCCCGACTTGACCTGCCCCTCCTCAAGGCTCCAGGCCTCGGAGCGGGTGTACTGGAAGTAGAGGTCGGCGTCGTCCAGCCGGTGGGCGGCGAGCAGGCCGAAGACCGACTCGACCTCATGGGTGTCCAGGTCGTTGGGGGCGAGCAGGGTGGACTGGGCGGTGGCGAACAGGGCGGCGGTATCGGTCATGATCAATTGGGGGTTAGTTGGCTTTGACGACTTCGACCGCGCCCTCGTTGCCGCAGTTCAGGGTGCGGTGTTTGAGGGCCGGGAGGCTTGCGCGCAGGCTCTCCTGGTAGCTGCGGTTGATCCCGGCGGTGACCACGCCGGAGCCGCGCGGCAGCCGGTCGAGCACGTTGCCCCAGGGATCGACGATCATGGTGTCGCCGTGGGTCTCCCGGCCGGAGAGGTGATAGCCGCCCTGGGCGGGGGCGATCACATAGGCCAGGTTCTCGATCGCACGGGCGCGGATCAGGGTCTCGAAATGGGCCTTGCCCGTCGTGGCGGTGAAGGCCGAGGGCACCAAAATGAAGTCGACCACGCCCATCGCCCGGTAGAGCTCCGGGAAGCGCAGGTCGTAGCAGATCGACAGCCCCATGCGGCCGAAGGGGGTCTCCACCACCACGACGCGGTTGCCGGGCATGATGGTGGCCTCTTCCCGGTACTGCTCGTTGCCGAGCGACAGGCCGAAGAGGTGGATCTTGTCGTAGCGGGCGACGAGCCGGCCCTTGTCGTTGTAGACCAGGCAGCTGTTGTAGACCTTTTTCGGCTGGCCGCAGTCGAGCGGCACAGAACCGCCCACCAGCCACACACCGTGCCGCTTGGCCTGGGCGGCGAGGAAGGCCTGGATCGGCCCCTTGCCCGGTTGTTCGCGCACCGTGACCTTGTCGGTGTCCTTGAGCCCCATGATGGCGAAATATTCGGGCAGGGCGATCAGCTTGGCCCCGGCGTCGGCGGCCATGCCGATCAGCCGCTCGGCCTCCGCCAGGTTGGCCGCGACGTTCGGCCCGGATGCCATCTGGATGGCGGCCATGCGCACCACGCCGTAGGATTCCGGCTGCGGTTTGGGGGCGCTGCGGCTGCGGGTCTTGGCGAAGCTGGAGGAGGGCTTTGGGCTCACGGGCAGAGTGTCTCGGCTCGGTGTTGTTCGGGAAAGGTTGAAATTACACAATCCAGGCCCGCTGCGGCAAGGCAAAACGTGCGCCGGCGCGATAGGACCTCGCGTTTGTGGCCGGCTGCGCAGGCGAGGGGTCAGGGCGGGCTCGCCGTGCCCGCCTCGTCGGCGGATCGCGCGCGGGGGATGCGGCTCACCTCGGGCTCCGTCCAGCTGCCGCGCACGCGGTATTCGAAGGTGGCGGCGCGGCTGATGGGGTCTTTCAGGACCTTGCTGGCGACCAGCGCCCCGACCCCGACCGCCGGGTTGATCAGCATCGCCCCCGCCGCCAGCGTGTCTTCCAGGCGCGGCTGCACGGCCACGCGCAGGTCCTGGGTCTCACGCGTGAGATCGACCTCGCCGCGGATGCTGACGCTGGCGGCCGGTCCGCGCATCCTGAGGTCCTCCACCTGAGCCACCCCGCGCTCCAAGTGCACCGGGGCGATGATCTCGTCGAAGGCGAAGCCCTCGCTGAAGATGTCGCGGAAGTCGAGGTTGATCCGCCTGGGCAGGGCCTGCAGGCTCAGCACCCCCAACAGCCGCCCGGCGCCGGGGTCGAGCTTGAGGAACTGGCCGTTCCTGAGCCGGAGGTCGAGGTCGCCGCTGAGCCTGTCGAGGCTGAATTCGGTGGGACCGCCCGGCCAGCCGACGCGGCCGGTCAACGCAAGCTCGCCGCGCCGCACGTTACCGGGATATCCCAGACGGCTCAGCAGGCCGTTGAGATTGCCGCTGTCGAGCCGGACGTCGACGACGGAGTCGCGACGGGGTTGGTTGGACAAGAGCCCACTCGCCTCCAGTCGGCCGTCGGGGTTGACGATGCGCAGCGTCTGCAGGCGCAGGCCACGCGCCTCGGGGCGGGCGCTCAACTCGAGCCGGCCGACGTCGCGGCCTTGCACCAGGAAGCTCTCGGCCCGCACATCGGCCTCGATCTCGATCTTTTGGGCCGGCCGGCGTGCGGGGCGGGGGCCGGGGGCCGCCTCCGGGACGGCGAGGCGGCGGAGGCGTGCCTTGAGGCTGGGATGTGGCTGCCCGCTCTGCCACTGCAGCTCGCCCTGCACCTCGCGGCCCGAGATCTGTAGCTGCCAGCCCGCCTCGCCGCTCAAGCGGGCGCTGACCTGGGTGCCGGTGAACAAGCGGTCGTGGACGATGAGCTCACCGGCCGTGAGGGTGAGGCTGGAGAGCGGTAGGGTGCTGTCGCCCTGCCCGCCGAGCAGGCCCAGCCAGGGGTCGAGATCCAGCCGCGCCTGGGCGATCTCCAGGCTGAGGCCGGGGTTGCGCGGCGGTCGCGCCTCGCCCTGGCCGACCAGCGCCGACACGCTGGGCGGGCTGCCGGGCTTGCCCATCACCGCGTGGAGGGACAACACCTCGCCGTAGCGCAGCTGTAGCGTGGTCTGATCCGGCCCCGCGCTGCTGTGGCTCAACCGGAAGTTTTGTGCCTGCTCCGCCGACTTGCCGAGGGGCTCCGGCAGGTCGATGGCGAGCCCCTTCAGATCGCTCTCGACGCGCAGCTCGGTCCGCGGCTCGCGTAGGCCGATCTCGGCGCGGTAGCGGGTGGCCCCCTGCAGGCGGCGGCGCAGCGAATCGGGCACCCAGACGGCCAGGCTGGCCGGTTCGATGCGGCCGTCGACCTGCAGGCTCAGGCGCCCGCCGGCGCCGCTTTGCAGGGACAGTAAGGCGGGCTGGCCGAAGAGCGCCGCGTTCAGGCCTTTGGCGCTGATGTCGCGGTGGGTGAAGGCCAGGTCGCCCTCCAGGTGTTCGAGGACGGGCATGCCGTGGCCGGGGGCGAGCCGGTTGTTGGCGATGCGGTAGACGCCCGACACCGTGCTCGCATCGATGCGGCGCAGGGGCAGGTTCAGGCGCAAGGCCAGCTCGCCGCGCCCCTCCGCGCGCATGGGTTCGATGAAACGGTCCGTATAGTCGTTGACCGGGCTGGCGCGGATGTAGTCAAGAAAGGCGGCGGTGGGGCCGCGCGCGCGCCCCTCGATGTGCAGGATCTCATCCTGGGTGAAGTGCAGGTCCGGCGTCAGCCCGCGGATGCCGTAGAGCTCGATCCCCGCGATGCCCTCGACCTGGGCGCGGTCGACCTGGATCTCCATGGCCGTGTCGCGGAAGACCACCCGGCCGTTGACGCCGGTGAAGCGCGGCCAACCCGGCGCCACCTCGATGACGGCGTCGCGCACCCGCACGTCCACCCGGAACTGGCCGCCCCCTTCGTGGAAGGGGAAGCGGTCGATCGGTCCGCGCAGGATCAGGCGGGTCTCATCGGACAGGCCCGCGCGTATGCCGCGGCGCAGCCAGTCATAGGCGTCGTCGGAGACCGCCAGTGGCAGATAGCGCCAGACCGCGTTGCCCAACCCCCGCGTGAGATGGGCGTTGAGGTCCAGCTCGGGCGATTTGCCGGGCGCCAGCACGATCCTGCCGCTCGCCGTCGCCGCCAGGTCCGGGTTGTCAAGGCGCACGTCGTCGAGCTCGATCTGCACACCGCCGTCCGGCCGGCGCGTCCAGTTCAGACGCGACTGCACGCTGTCGAAGGCGAGCGGGTGGCGGAACAGGGTCGCGTCCTGTACGCCGAAGCCGCGGGCATCGAGCCGGGCCTCACCGCCGCGCTCCGTCGCGCTGACGGTGCCCGACAACCCGGTGAGACCGGGGATGCCGCCCGCGGCGCGAAAGCCCACGTCGCGCAGGCTCGCCTGCACATCGTAGCGCTGCGGGCCGCTCCACTGCAGGCGCAGCCGCTCGACCAGGCCGCGCGGCTCGTGCGCCTCGATGAGGTCGTGCGCCTGGCGGGGGATGGGCACGGCGCCGATCAGCGCGGTCAGGGCCTCCAGCTGCAGTGCCTCGGTCTCCACCTGTAATTCCCCCAGGCCCCCATCGGGGCGGTTGGCGACCTTCACCTTCAGGCTGGCGGGCGCGGCGCGCCGCCCGCGTGGGGAGACGAAGCTCAAGCGTTCGACGAAATAGTCCTGTCCGCTGGAGGTACGCCGCCAACCCAGGCGGCCGTCGATGCGTTCGAAGCCAATCTCCGGCAGGTCCTCGCTAGGGCCCAGACGGACCTGACGCAGACGCACGTCGCCGACCACGCCGTCGACCTGGCGGCGCGAGAAGTCGAGCCAAAAGCGCAGGGCCCCCGTGCCGCTGCGCACCGAGGCCTGGGCCCAGGGCGCCCAGGTGCGCAGCGCCCCGGCCTCGGCCCCGTCGGCCTCGAGGTAGAGCTGGCCGGAGAAATCCTCCAACCGGTCGATGCTGCGGCCCCTGAAATCGGCGCGCACGTCGATCCAGCGTGCCACGGCATCGGGCGGGCGGGCGGTGAGGCCCAGGCGGTGGCGGCCGAGCCGGTTGGTCATCGCCAGATTGAGTTCGCTCAGGGTGAGCGGTGGTGCGCCCAGCATGTCGTCCTGCCAGACCACGGTGGCCTGGTGCACACTCAGCTTGCGCTGTCGCAGCAGCCAGTCCGGGAAGGGGCTGGTGGCACCAGGCGTGTTGACCGCGATGCCGGCCACGCGGATCACGCCATGCCGGTCGCGATGGATGACCAGGTGCGGGCGTTGCAACCGGAGGTGGACCAGGCGCGGTTCGGCCAGCAGCAGCGAGGTCCAGGACAGGGTCGTCTCGACACTGGGCAGGGTCAGGGCGGGCAGGGCACCCGGCTCACCGAAACGCACAGCCTCCATACGCAGGCGCGGGTTGAGGCCGCGCCAGTCGGCCTGGATCACACCGATGCTCACCGCGACACCAGTGGCCTCGCTGGCGAGCCGCTCGATGGCAGGGCGGTGGCGGTCGATCTGCGGCATGATCCACAGGCGCAGCGCCAGCGCCACCGCCGAAAGCACGATGAGGACCGCCGCCACGGCATAGGCGGCATAGTGCAGCGCGCGCCGCAGATAGAGGACGATGCGGGGATCGAGGCGAGGCAGGGCGATCACGGCGCCGGGGCGATCGGGCAGAGGGGTTCTCGGCTAGACCTGACCCACCCGTTGCAGTTCGACCGCGATGGCCTCGGCGTCCAGGCCCTCATAGTCGGCCCGGTTGAACAGTACCACACCGCCGGCCATCTCGTACCAGGCGTGGCCGGAGGCCCATTCCGCCTGGGGATGGCTGCCCTGAGGGCGTCGCGGCAGGAGATAGAGACGACCGGCTGTGTAGATCAGGTTGTAGGGCGTGCCCTGAGTGTGCAGGGATGCGATGGCCTGCCAGGCCTGGCCGGGGTCGCCGAAGGTGAGACAGGCCGTGGGATAGGCGGTTTCACCGCGATTGTGCCGCCAGTGCGGCAGCGCGAGCGGCAGGGGGTCCGTGCGCACGAAGGTCTGGAAGTGCAGATGGTTTACCGAGGCATGCGCCCCGAGGCTGTTGTAGGCCAGGCCGAAACCGGGCAGCGCCTCGCCGGCGGCGGCCGCCAGGGCCCAGGCCCAGTCGTGCCATTGCTCGGTCAACCACTGCGGCCACGACTGCTCCGGTTCCGGCACCAGTAGCCCGTGCAGCTCGACGAAGGGGAATTTGTTGTACAGCAGCCGGGCCGGACGACCCAGCAAGGTCCCCGACCACAGCACCTCGCGCTCGAGGGCCGGTCGGTTGAAATGGAAGCCATCCGGGTCGAACGGCCGCGACAGCCCCTCGACACGCACCCGGCTCGCGCGCGGCGGGCGCAGGGCGCGCAGGGGGTTGAAGCTGACCTCCCAGGGGCCGACCCGGCGAGTGTGCACGCGCAGCCCGTCGCCGAATCCGATCGCCACCAGCTTTAGGAAGACCATCAGATCGTCGTCCGGCACGCCGATCGGGCGCCCCTGGCGCAAGCGGGTGGTCACCAGGGCGGCGAGGTGGTAGTGACGCTCCTCCAGCCGGCGTTCGAGCAGCTGCCACAGGGTCGCATCCTGGGCCGTGTTGGCGAGCGCCAGGATATAGCCGCCCAGGCCGACATCGCCTGCCAGTAGGCGGGTGAGCCCCTCGGCATAGGCCTGTTGCAAGGCCGTGGTCGATGCGAAGGGCTCCGGCAGGCTGGCGGAATACTTGACAGATTTCATCGACTAAAATAACTCTGTAAGCGGTGCGGTTCCCCCACCCGCGCGGGGTCCAAACCGCGATGTCCGTGTTTGGTCATGGAGGATAGCAGATGGAACTCGTCGAATTTGCCTATGCCTCGCTGCGCCACGCAGACCCTGCTGTGCGGACCGAGGCAATCCGCCACCTTGATGCCCTCATCACCAACCTGGAGTCGGCCATGGAGGTCTGGCGCTCGGTGGACACCAACCGGCCCAAACACAGCCTGGGCTCGCTCATGTACATGATGGACGCGGCCGCCATCCATCGGCTCGATGAGCTGAGCCGCGCCGCCGATCAGGAACTCAAGACCCTATGCCATCTGGCCGGACCGGCCGCCGCACAACGTGCGAGCCTGATCCCGCACCTGGTGGAGACCGCCTTCTGGCAGCTCAGGGAACAGGAGACCCTGGCCGACCGGGTCGCCGCCAACCTGGCCAAGATGGGTGAGCGCGTGGCACGGCTCAAGGCGATGCGCGAGGAACTCTCGGCGCCCGCGGCCCCCGAGCGCATGGCGGCCTGAGCGGCAGACACCCCCGCCTTTGCCCCCCGGCCGGTGGTTTAGCGTGAAAGTCGCGAAGCGAGTCTCGAAGCGCCCTCTCCCGCGGGCGGGAGAGGAGCGGGGGGTGAGGGAAACGGGCATGACTTTCTCTGGGGCGTCTGCTCAAAGTCATGCCCGTTAGGGGGCGTATGCCAGATTGGGCGCCAGCCACCGCTCGGCGGTGGCGAGGTCCCAGCCCTTGCGGCGGGCATAGTCCTCGACCTGGTCGCGTTCGATCTTGCCCACGGCGAAGTAGCGTGACTGCGGGTGCGAGAGGTAGAAACCCGAGACCGAGGCCATCGGCAGCATGGCGTAGCTCTCGGTGAGGCTCACCCCGATCGCCGCCGGCGCATCCAACAACTCGAAGAGCGGCCCCTTCTCGGTGTGCTCCGGGCAGGCCGGGTAGCCGGGGGCGGGACGGATGCCGCGGTACTGCTCGTCGATGAGCTGTTCGTTGCTGAGCTGTTCGTCGGCGGCATAGCCCCAAAACTCCTTGCGCACCCGCTCGTGCAGCCGTTCGGCCAGGGCCTCGGCGAGCCGGTCGCACAGGGCCTTGAGCAGGATGGCGGCATAGTCGTCGTGCGCGCGCTCGAAGGCTCGCACCCGCTCGTCCTCGCCGATGCCGGCGGTGACCACGAAGGCGCCGATGTAGTCCCTGACCCCCGTCTCTTTGGGCGCGACGAAGTCGGCCAGGCACCAGTTGGGCTGTCCCGCAGGCTTGGCCATCTGCTGGCGCAGGTTGTGCCAGGTCATGAGCACCTGCTCACGCCCCTCGTCGGCATAGATGGCGATGTCGTCGTCGCCCACCGTGTTGGCCGGGAATAGACCCATGACGGCACGCGCCTCCACCCAGCGCTCGGCGATCATGCGCCGCAACATGGCTTGGGCGTCGGCGAACAGCTTGCGCGCCTCGGCCCCCACCACGGCGTCGTCCAGGATCTTGGGGTAACGCCCGTGCAGTTCCCAGGCCTGGAAGAAGGGGGTCCAGTCGATGTAGCGGGTGAGCTCCTCGAGCTCCCAGGGGCGGAAGACCTGCACGCCCAGGCGGCGCGGCACGGGCGGGGTGTAGCCCTCTCCCCCATCCCCTCCCCCGCTCGCGGGGGAGGGGCGCCATTGCGTTTTGAACTTGTTGGCGCGCGCCTCGGCGAGGCTGACGCGGCGCCCCTCCGCCTTCTGTGCGAGGTGACGCTCGCGCGTGGCGGCGTAGTCGGCCTTGACCTTGGCGACATAGGCGTCACGCTGGTCCGCAGAGAGCAGGCTGGCGCACACCCCCACGGCGCGCGAGGCGTCTTTCACATAGACGACCGGCCCGTCGTAGTTGGGGTCGATCTTGACAGCGGTGTGGGCGAGACTGGTGGTGGCGCCGCCGATCAGCAAGGGCTGTGTGAAGCCCTGGCGCTGCATCTCGCGGGCCACATGCGCCATCTCTTCGAGCGAGGGGGTGATGAGCCCCGACAGGCCGATGATGTCGGCGTTGACCTCGCGTGCCGTGTCGAGGATCTTCTGCGCCGGGACCATCACCCCCAGATCGACGATCTCGTAGTTGTTGCAACCCAGGACCACGCCGACGATGTTCTTGCCGATGTCGTGCACGTCGCCCTTGACCGTGGCCAGCACGATCTTGCCCTTGGCCTGGGCCGTCTCGCCGCCGGCGGCCTTCTCCGCCTCGATGAAGGGCACCAGATAGGCCACCGCCTGTTTCATCACCCGCGCGCTCTTCACCACCTGGGGCAGGAACATCTTGCCGGCGCCGAACAGGTCGCCCACCACGTTCATGCCGTCCATGAGCGGCCCCTCGATCACCCGGATCGGCTGGCCCAGCTTCTGCCGGGCCTCCTCGGTGTCCTCGACGATGTATTGGGTGATCCCCTTGACCAGGGCGTGAGTCAACCGCTCTTCCACCGGTAGCGCGCGCCAGGCCAGGTCCTCCACCGCCTCCCGCGCCGCCCCCTTGACCGTCTCGGCATACTCCACCAGCCGCTCGGTGGCGTCCGGGCGGCGGTTGAGCAGCACGTCCTCCACCCGCTCCCTGAGCTCGGCCGGGATCTCCTCGTACACCCCGAGCTGGCCGGCGTTGACGATGCCCATGCTGAGGCCGGCGCGGATGGCGTGGTAGAGGAAGACGGTGTGGATGGCCTCGCGCACCGGCTCGTTGCCGCGGAAGGAGAAGGAGACGTTGGACACCCCGCCGGAGACATGCGCGTGCGGCAGGTTCTGGCGGATCCAGCGGGTGGCCTCGATGAAGTCGACGGCGTAGTTGGCATGCGCCTCGATCCCCGTGGCCACGGCGAAGATGTTGGGGTCGAAGATGATGTCCTCGGCCGGGAAGCCGACCTCCTCGGTGAGGATCTTGTAGGCGCGCGCGCAGATCTCGATCTTGCGCTGATAGGTGTCGGCCTGGCCGGCCTCGTCGAAGGCCATGACGATCACCGCCGCGCCGTAGCGGCGGGCGAGCCGTGCCTTGGCCTTGAAGTCCGCCTCGCCCTCCTTGAGCGAGATGGAATTGATCACCGGCTTGCCCTGCACGCATTTGAGGCCCGCCTCGATGATGGACCACTTCGACGAGTCGATCATGATCGGCACGCGGGCGATGTCCGGCTCGCTCGCCAGGAGCTTGAGGAAGCGGCTCATGGCCGCCTCGCCGTCGAGCATGGCCTCGTCCATGTTGACGTCGATCATCTGCGCGCCGGCCTCGACCTGTTGGCGCGCCACCTCCAGGGCCTCGTCGTACCGCTCCTCCAGGATCAGGCGTTTGAAGCGGGCCGAGCCGGTGACGTTGGTGCGCTCGCCGACGTTGACGAACAGGCTGTCGCGCCCGACGTTGAACGCCTCCAGGCCGGCCAGACGCAGTGCCGGCTCGATCTTCGGCACGCGGCGCGGCGCGCAGTCGGCAACAGAAGCGGCGATGGCGGCGATGTGCGCCGGGGTGGTGCCGCAGCAGCCGCCGACGATGTTGAGCAGGCCCGCACGCGCCCACTGGCCGATCTCGGCGGCCATCGCCTCGGGGGACTCGTCGTACTCGCCGAAGGCATTGGGCAGGCCCGCGTTGGGGTGGGCGGAGACCAGGGTGTCGGCCTTCAGCGCGATCTCCTCCACGTGCGGTCGCAGCTCCCTGGCCCCCAGGGCGCAGTTGAAGCCGAAGGAAAAGGGGGTGGCATGCCGCAGCGAGTTCCAGAACGCCTCCGCCGTCTGCCCCGATAGGGTGCGCCCTGAGGCGTCGGTGATGGTGCCGGAGATCATGATCGGCCGCCGCTTGCCCGTGTCTTCGAAATACTGCTGGATGGCGAACACCGCCGCCTTGGCGTTGAGGGTGTCGAACACCGTCTCGATCAGGAGCAGGTCGGCCCCGCCCTCCACCAGCCCGCGGGTCGCCTCGTAATAGGTGGCGGTGAGTTCCTCCCAGGTGACGTTGCGATAGCCCGGGTCGTTGACGTCCGGCGAGATGGACAGCGTCCGGGAGGTCGGCCCCAGCACGCCCGCCACGAAGCGCGGCTTGTCCGGCGTGGCGGCCGTGTATTCATCGGCCACGGCCCGCGCCAGGCGCGCCCCGGCGTAGTTGAGCTCGTAGACCAGCGCCTCCATGCCGTAGTCGGCCATGGAGATGGCGTTGGCGTTGAAGGTGTTGGTCTCCAGGATGTCCGCCCCTGCCGCCAGGTATTGCGCATGGATGTCGCGGATCGCCTCCGGGCGGGTGAGGGTGAGCAGGTCGTTGTTGCCCTTGAGGTCGCGCGGCCAGTCGGCGAAGCGCGCCCCGCGATAGTCGTCTTCCGCCAGCCCCAGCCGCTGGATCATGGTGCCCATGGCCCCGTCCAGGATCAGGATGCGGCGCTCGGCCAGGGCTTTGAGTTCGGCGATACGGTCGGGCATGGCGGACGGGGTCTGTGCAATCTTTTATGATAACACCGACTACGGCGCGGCCTGGCCCGCCGGCCTGCGCGGGCTTGGACAAGGCCCGGCCGAAGCGCATAATGCCGACAGGAGGCACGACCGACATGTCCCGACCGCTCAGCGATCCACCGCGCTACACCGTAGAGGACTACATGGGCTGGAACGACGAGCGCCGCTACGAGCTGATCGACGGCGAGGTCTGGCTCATGGCGCCGGCGCCGGTGCTGGCGCACCAGGGCATCGCCATCAGCATCGGTGCTCAGCTCTACAACCAGCTCAACGACAAGGACAGGCTGGGTTTCCATTGCCCCTGCCGCGTCTTCGTCGCCCCGGTGGACGTGGTGTTGGGCCCCAGCACCGTGGTGCAGCCCGACGTGGTGCTGGTGTGCGACCCGGCCCGGCTCGCCAACGGCCGCTATGTCGACGGTCCGCCCGAGCTGGTGATTGAGGTGTTGTCGCCCGCCACGGCGCGGCGCGACCGGCTCGTCAAACGCGACCTCTACGAGCGGGTGGGGGTGGCCCATTACGGCATCGCCGACCCCGAGGCCGCGACCCTGGAGTGCTACCGGCTCGACGCCGGCCGCTATGGCAAGCCGGATGTCTACGGACCCGGCGACACCTGTAGCCTGCCGTACTGCGGCGGGCTCGCCCTCGATATGACCGCCGTCTTCGGCCCGCCGCCCGAGCCGCGGCCCGGCCCGGCGATCTGACCCTGCAGGAGTGCCCGGGATGAAACAACCCCCGACTCACTGCGTTCGTCACACCCCGAGGCGGCGGTCAGTACGCTTGGGGCGGCCTGGCGCGTACTGACATGCGGCACCTGACCCCCAAGGAGGCCTACGACTTCCTCCAGTCACACCCCGACGCGGTCTTCATCGACTGCCGCTCGGAGTTCGAATTCCTCTTCGTCGGCCACCCGGTCGGGGCCATCCTCATCCCCTGGTACGAGGGCATCAACTGGGACCTCAACCCCCACTTCCTCGGCCAGGTACGTATGGCCGCCTCGCACAACCGGCCGGTGGTCCTGATCTGCCGCTCCGGCAACCGCTCGCGCGAGGCCGGCGAGTTCCTGGAGAAACACGGCTTCACCGAGGTCTACAACGTCCTCTACGGCTTCGAGGGCGAGCTGGACGAACACCACCGCCGCTCCACGAAGAATGGCTGGCGCTTCGAGGGGCTGCCCTGGGAGCAGTGCTGATTCGGGGGTCAGGAATCAGGAATTCAGGCCGCTGCCTGGCCGGTGCCACAGACAGACCGGCCCTGCCGTTACCTTGAAAGCCGCGCGAGCGACTCTCAAAGCGCCCCTTGTATGTTGATCTCCATGATCAATGACAATATCGATCGAGGGCTGTGGAGCTTGTGGTCAAAGGGGCGCGCGGTGGGAAACGCGCAGCGTTTTCCACGGCAAGCGCCCCGGTGCGCCGCAGGCGCATTGTCCACAAATCCACAGCCCCGCTCGTGGTCGGGTTCAGCGAGGGTCTGCACAGCCCGTCGCCCCTCTGAGACACCAA
>JAKADY010000059.1 GCA_021826065.1 Pseudomonadota bacterium | reverse complement strand
CCGATCTAGCGAGCTCATCATCGGTCTCACCCTCATTGCCGCCGGCACCTCGCTGCCCGAGGTCGCCACCTCCATCATGGCTGCCATCCGCGGCGAACGCGACATCGCCGTGGGCAACGTGGTGGGCAGCAATATCTTCAACATCCTCGGCGTGCTGGGGGTCTCCGCTGCCGTCGCCCCGGCGAGCCTCACCGTCTCCCCCGCCCTGCTCGCCTTCGACCTGCCGGTCATGGTGGCCGTGGCGGTCGCCTGTCTGCCCATCTTCTTCACCGGCAACCTGATCGCGCGCTGGGAGGGCGGGCTGTTCCTCGCCTACTACCTCGCCTACACCGCCTATCTGATCCTGCTGTCCACGCGCCACAGCGCGCTGGCGACGTACAGCGACGTGATGGCCTTCTTCTTCCTGCCACTTACCGCCGTGACCCTGGTGGTATTGGCGGCGCGGCATCTGCGGGGGGTCAGAGGACAGAGGACTGAGGGCTGAGGACTGAGGGCTGAGGACTGTGAACGCGCGCAAAGCGCGCGCAAGCTTCAGTCCTCTGTCTTCAGTCCGGTCATCCGGTATTGCGCAACCCGGCCGCCACCGCGTTGATGGAGCGCAGCAGCGGCTCCAGCCAGGGGCTGGGCGCGTCCTCGCTGCCAGGTTCGGCGCGCAGGCGTCGCAGCAGGCCCACCTGGATGTAGTTGAGCGGGTCCAGATAGGGGCGGCGGCGGGCGAGCGAAGCGGCGAGGTCGGGGTTTTCCTCGATGAGCCGCCCGATGCCGGCGACCTCGAGGATCTGCCGGCAAGTCCTGCGGTATTCCTCGGCGATGACGGCATGGATCTCCCGCCCCAACCGCGCATCCTCGCACAGGGCGGCGTATTCCGCGGCGATGCCCATGTCCGCCTTGGCCAGGGCCATCTGCGCGTTGGATAGCAGGGTGCGGAAGAAGGGCCAGTCCTGGTACATGCGCTGCAGCCGCGCCAGGCGGGTGGGGTCGGTCGCACGCCAGACGGCGAGCGCCGCACCGATGCCATACCAGGCCGGCAGCGTGTGGCGCGACTGCGCCCAGGCGAACACCCAGCCGATGGCCCGCACCGATTTGAGGGAACGGTCCTGCTTCTTGCGGTGCGAGGGACGTGAGCCGATGTTGAGCAGGGCGATCTCGCGGATGGGCGTAGCCTCGTAGAAGTAGTCGAGGAAGCCGGCCGTGGCCTCGGTGAGTCCCCGGTAGTGGGCCTCGCCCAGGCGGGCGACCTCGTCCATGATGCCCAGGTAATCGCGGCGGTCCTCGGCCACCGGGCGTAACATGTGGGCGCTCGCCTTGAGCAGGGCCGAGGCGCCCATGGTGAGCTCGTAGACCGCCGTCTCGGCATTGTTGTACTTGTAGAACAACACCTCGCCCTGTTCGGTGAACTTGATCTGGCCGTGCACGGTGCCCGGCGGTTGCGCCAGGATGGCGTCGTGCGTGGGGCCGCCCCCGCGGCCCACGGTGCCGCCACGGCCGTGGAAGAGCCGGCAGGGGATGCCGCGCGCCTGCGACAGCGCCAGGACCTTTTTCTGCGCCTCGTAGAGCTTCCAGGCCGAGGCGAGGATGCCGCCGTCCTTGCAGGAGTCGGAATAGCCCAGCATGACCTCCTGCCCCTCGCCGAAGGCCGCAAGCATCGCCCGGTAGTCGGGCAAATCGAAGAGTTCACCCAACACTTGTTCGATCCGGTCGAGGTCGTCGATGGTCTCGAACAGCGGGCTCACCCCGATGTGGCAGTGCCAGACGTCGTCGTTCCGACCGACCAGCCCGGCGAGCGAGGCTAGGAACATCACCTCCAGGACGTGGCTCGCGCTGTGGGTCATGGAGATGACATAGCGGCCGAAGCAGGCCGGACCCAGCTCGCGGCGCATGCGCGCGATCAGTTCGAAGACGCGCAGGCATTCCCGGGTCTCCTCGGAGAGGCCGGCCGGGTCGAAGCGAGCGGCGTCGGGATCGACGATGGCGGCGCAGAGCAGGGCCAGGCGCTGTCTTTCGTCCAGGGCGTCATAGGCTATCCCTTTGGCGGCGCGCAGGATCTCGGCGCAGGCCTGGCTGTGGCGGCTCGACTCCTGGCGCACGTCGAGCCGCAGCAGGTGGAAGCCGAAGGTCTGCACCAGACGGATGAGGTCCGTGAGCTGGTCATCCGCGACCGCGCGGTCGCCATGACCGACCAGCGAGTCGTAGATCAGCCGCAGATCGGCGAGGAAGGTCTCGGCGTCGGCATAGCCCTCGCCCTCCGGCACCGCTGCGCCGGTGCCGTCGATGGCGTGCTGGACCCGTGCCAGGTTGCGCCGCAGCCGCCAGCGCATGAAGGCCAGCTTGCGGCGATAGGGTTCCTGCCGGTAACGATCGACCTGGCCGTCGAAGCAGCGCGCGGCCAGGGGTTCGTCGGCGGCGAGACTGGCCATGAAGGCGGCGGAGGGCTCACACAGGCGCTGGGAATAGGTCAGCTCGTCCATCAGCAGGTCGACGCGGCGTAGGTATTCGATCAACGCCGTGCGCGCCTGCAGCCACCAGGTCAGCTCGGTGACCTCGGCAGTGACCAGGGGATGGCCGTCGCGGTCGCCACCGATCCAGGAGCCGAAGCACAGGAAGGTGGGCACCTGCAAGCCCGCCGCCGCCTCGCCATAGACGTCGGCCAGGGCCTGGCCGAAGTTGCGATAGACGCGCACCACCGCCTGGAAGAGCGAGCTGGGGAAGTAGCTAAGCCCACTGGCGACCTCGTCGCGTACCTCGACGCGCTGGGCGCGCACCTCGTCGGTCTTCCACAACACCTGGATCTGGTTGGCGAGCCGTTGCCGGACCTCCTCGCGGTGGAAGCCGCGCAGCCGCGGGTCGTCCAAGGCCTGCAGGGTCTGGAAGATGCCCTGTAGCGCCCGCTTGATGGTGCGCCGCTTCGCCTCCGAGGGATGGGCGGTGATGACCGGCATGTAGGTCAGCTCGCCGAGCAGCCCGGCGAGCGCCTGCGCCGCCACCCCCTGTTCCTTGAGCCCCAGCAGCACGTCGTGGAAGGAGCCGCGCCACATGTGGCCGGCCCGCTGCACCGCGCGCTGGCGCTCCTTCAGCCCCCAGACCTCCTCCGCCACCGACAGCAGGCTGAAATAGATGCTGAAGGCGCGGATGATCTGGTTGAGCTCGGCCGGTGCCAGCCCCTCGATCAGCCGGATCAGGCGCTCGGGCCGCGGTGCGTCCTGCTGGGCGTAGCGGGCGGCAAAGCCGCGCATGAGCTCGTTGAGGGTCGCATAGACATGAGGCTCGAGCTGCGCCTTGAGCACCTTGCCCAGCAGTACGGTGAGCAGCCGGATGCGGCTGCGCAGTTCGCGCTCGTGCGGCAGGGTCTGCACGCTAACGGACATGGCCACAGTCACCCAGGCGCATGAATGTCGCCATGTCCGTTCCCTCACCCCCAGCACTTCTCCTGCCTGCGGGAGAGGGGAGCTTCGAGAGTCGCTGCGCGGCTTTCACGCTAACGCTCCCCGGCGCCCGTCTGACGCAGGCTGATCACCGGCCAGCCCCGCGCCAGGGCATGTGCGCGCAGGGTCTCGTCCGGGTCCACCGCAACCGGATGCGTCACCCGTTCGAGCAGGGGCAGATCGTTGAGCGAATCGGAATAGAACCAACTCTCGGCGACATCGTCCCAGCTAAGGCCACGCGCGCTGAGCCACTGCTCGAGGCGCTGCACCTTGCCCTCGCGAAAGGAGGGCGTGCCGACGACCCGGCCGGTGAACTCGCCGCCGTTTTCCTCCGGCTCGGTGGCGATCAGGTGCTCCACCCCCAGGTGCCGGGCGATGGGCGCGGTGACGAAGCGGTTGGTGGCGGTGATGATGACGCGGGTGGCGTCGGCGTGCCGCGCCAGCAGGGCCGGCGCGCCCGGCGCCACCATGGGCAGGATGCGGCTGCGCATGAATTCGGCGTGCCAGGCCTCAAGCTGCCGGCGCGGGTGCCGCGACAGGGGCTTCAACTGAAAATCGAGAAACTCGTGGATGTCCAGGGTGCCCGCCTTGTACTGTTCATAAAAGGCCTGGTTGCGCGCCTCGTAGACCTCGCGGTCGAGGACCCCCTTCTCGATCAGGAACTGGGCCCATTCGAAGTCGGAGTCGCCGGCCAGCAGGGTGTTGTCCAGGTCGAACAGGGCAAGGCGCATACGCGGTAAATTAGCGTTTTCTGATCAAATACCGCAGTATAACCGAGACGATGAACCTCGTATCCGACCACATACCCCCGCTTTTGGCCGCAGCCCTCTGGTTCGCACTGGCAGCGGGTGCGCTCTGGCACGTGCGCCACTGCCACTGGCGCATGCTCGCCGACCGCGACAACCTCAACGTCTTCCTCGGCGCCAGCGTGGCGATCCTGGTCCTGTGGCTGATCCGCACCGGGATCAAGCCGGGCCTGAGCTTCCACCTCGTGGGCGCCACCGCGCTCACCCTGATGTTCCGCCCCGCCTTCGCCCTGCTGGCCCTGGCCCTGGTCACCGCTGCACTCGCCGTGTGGGACGGTGAGCTCATGGCCTTCCCCGCCAACCTGCTCATCACCGGCGTGGTGCCCGTGACGGTGAGCTGGCTGCTCTTCCGCCTGATCGACCGGCGGCTGCCCAATCACCTCTTCGTCTACATCTTCGCCAATGCCTTCTTCGGCGCAGCGCTCGCCATCAGCGCCGTGGGCCTGGCCTCCACGGGCCTGGCGGCGGCCCTGGGGGTGTACACCCTGGACTATCTGCTGCGCGAGTACCTGCCCTACTACCTGCTCATGGCCTGGAGCGAGGCCTTCGTCACCGGCATGGTGATGACCCTGCTGGTGGTCTACCGGCCGCAATGGGTAGCCACCTTCGACGACCGGCGCTACCTGCAGCGCTGACCGGCATGTTTGTCCAAGAACGTCTGAGATCCCTATGAGTGGACAGGCGGGCCCCCTGCTCGAGGTCTTCGACCTCAGCCTCAGCCTGGCGGGTCATCCCATCCTGGATGGCATCGATCTGACGGTGCGCCAAGGCGAGCTGCACGCCCTGCTCGGCGCCAACGGCGCCGGCAAGTCCAGTCTGGCCTATGCCCTGATGGGCTGCGCCGGCTACCGGCCGCAGCGTGGGCACATCCGCTTCGCCGGCGAGGACATCACCGAGCTGCCCATGCACGAGCGGGCCCGGCGCGGCATCGCCCTGGCCTGGCAGGAGCCCGCGCGCTTCGAGGGACTGAGGGTGGCGGATTATCTGGCCCTGGGCGGCAGGGCGGACCCTGCCGACTGCCTGCGCGCGGTGGGTCTTGCGCCGTCGGATTACCTGGCCCGCCCCCTGGACAAGACCCTCTCCGGCGGTGAGCGCAAGCGCATCGAACTGGCCGGGGTGCTGGCCCTCGCGCCGCGGCTGGCCATCCTGGACGAACCCACGGCGGGCATCGACTTCCTCTCGCAGGCGGAGATCGAGGCCGTCATCCGGGCCCTCAGAAGGCAGGGGGCGGTGCTGCTCATCACCCACCAGGAACAGCTCGCCGCCGGGGCCAACCGCGCGAGCCAGCTCTGCGGCGGGCGCGTCGTCTGTACCGGGGAGCCGGCCACCGTGATCGAGAACTTCAAGGCCCGCCGCTGCCGGCGCTGTGATGGGGAGACCTGCCATGACTGAGCTTGCCACCCTCTACGAGGCCTTTCGCACCCTCGGCGAGGACCCCGGCGTGATCCTCGCCCCGGACACCGCCCACATGGTGGCCTACGGCCACCGGCTGCTGAGCCAGCAGTCCATCCCGGGGGTGGCGATCGAGGCCCATGCCGACGAGCAGGGCGTGCATGCCCGGGTGAGGGTGCAGGCGGGCTTTCGCATCCTGCAACCAGTACACCTGTGCTTTGGGCTGTTCGAGCGCTTCGGGGTGCAGAACGTCGACCTGGAACTCACCCTGGAGGCGGGCGCCGCCGCCACCTTCTGGTCGCATTGCCTGTTCATGCGGCCAGAGGCGGCCCGCCACGCCATGGACGCGCGCATCACGCTGGAGGCCGGCGCGCGCCTCGCCTACCAGGAGGTGCACTACCACGGCGCATCCGGCGGCATCGAGGTGCTGCCCAAGGCCCGCGTCAAGGTGGGTGAGGCGGCGCACTATCGGGCCGATTTCGGCCTCACTCAGGGCCGGGTGGGCAGGCTCGCCATCGACTACGCGGTGGAGGTGGGCCGTGCGGCCAGCGCCGAGCTCACCAGCAAGGTCTACGGCCATGCGACCGACACGATCGACATCTGCGAGCGGATCCACCTGAACGACGAGGGGGCCCGTGGGCTCATCAAGACGCGGGTGGCGGTGGAGGACGCGGCGCGCGCCCACATTGTCGGCGCCACCTACGGCAAAGCCGCGGGCGCGCGCGGCCACGTGGACTGCCTGGAGATCGTGCGCGGCAACGCGCTGGCCTCGGCGGTGCCCGAGGTGCGGGTCAGCCACCCGCAGGCCAAGGTCACCCACGAGGCGGCGATCGGTAGCGTGGACGAGCGCCAGATCGAGGCCCTGATGGCGCGGGGCCTGGACCCCGACGCCGCGGTGGAGCGCATCATCCTGGGCATGCTCGGCTAACCGTTTCAGCCGACAGGCCGCCCCCACTGATCGAGCGCGCTTGTGCCGGCCATCAACAGTTCCCTCACCCCCAGCCCCCGGACTAGCCCCTTCCGGGGCAGTCCCTCCCCCGCTCGCTGGGAAGGGGGCGTCACGAGTCGCTCGCGCGACTTTCACGGTAAGGTGCGATCTCAGCTCGTGTGAGGGCGGCGCGAGCCGACACCCAGGGTCTTCAGCGCTGACCGGCCGGGCGGTAGAGATAGTGCACCGCCGCCGCTCCGAGCAGGGCCGCGCCGCTGGCCTCGCCGACCACGAAGGGCTGCACGCTAAGCACGAGCAGGTGTTGCCGCCGGTCCGTCGGCGGCGCCTCGATGCTGAAAATCACCGGGCGCTGCACGGACGCCGAGCCGATGATCTCGGCCAGGGCCCTGCCCGCCGTCAGCACGCTGCAGCCGCGGCTCGTCGCCGCCTCGTGGTCATGGGTGACGGCTTGCTGTAGGCGTTGCTCCAGCCGCGACATTTCCTCGGCCGAGCCGCAGTAATGGCGTAGACGCACCCGCAAGCCGACGCCGGGGGGCAGACGGCTGGGGCGCAGTTGCAACGGTGCCCCCGACGGCAACTCGTTCGCGGGTGGTTCCCAGGCGATGTCCCAGGCATGGCTGAAGTCCTGCCGACGCTGGCGACCGCCCGTACCCGCGGTCTGGACGAAACCGGACAGGAAGGCGGTGAGGCCATGGGCTTGGGCCTCGATCCCCATCCCGGTGATGCCGCCATCGGGGCGCAGACGCTGGCGTTCCTGCCGTATCAGGGCATCGAACTCGGCGTCGGCCGGCAGGACCTGCAGGCTGTGCCTGAGCTGCCAACCCTGTGCTGGACCCGGCGTATCCTCGGCCGTGGGGCCGTTTTCGGCCGCCGGGGGGGTCATGGCGGCCGCGGAGGCCGGCGTGGGGGGCGCCTTGCCCGACAGGAGGGCATGGACGGTGGCGGGCAGTGCGTCCATCCTGGCCGGCACGGCGACCAGGAGATGCTGGGCGAGGCCATCCGCGACGGTGACCAGGTGGAACACCGCCCGATCCGGGGCCTCCAGGCTCGGCCGACGCGCCACGCGCCAGCGTCGGCCGCCGGCCTCCAGCCAGTCCAGGCGCAAAGCCTCGCCCGCGCCGGCACGCCAGACCGTCTCCAGTTGCTGATAGAAACGCGCCTCCGGCACGCGCAGGCGGGACTGATGCTTGGGGATGGTGACGGTCACCGGGCCGCTCGACTCGGCCTGCCGGAGTATGACGCTCTCAGCCTGGGCCTCTTCCTCGGCGCTCGCCCGCTGCCAGGCATCGCCATAGTCCAGGCGCAGATCGCCGACGCTCACCGACTCGGCCAGCGCAGCCGTCAAGCCGATGGCAAGCCACAGACCGACGAGCAGGCGAACCAGGCTGGCGGCTGGGCGATGGATCCGGCAATCACATACCGCACCGCCGTCATTCCGGCGAAGGCCGGAATCCAGCCGTGTGTCTGGGCTACGGCCTGCGCCGGAGCGACGCAATGAGGTTGCCGGGTCAGTCGGGTGCGGCGGTGGCGGCATGCGCGCAAGTGTAGCCTAGGCGAGGCCGGGCCGGCGTCGCTGGTATCATGCCCCGCCATGTCCGCAGCCGCGCCCCTGTCCATCGAAACCCCCGCACCGCGCATCGAGTTCCCGCCGGAGCTGCCGGTCTCCGCCCAGCGGGAGGCCATCGCCGCGGCCCTGGCGGCGCACCCAGTGGTCATCGTCTGCGGCGAGACCGGCTCGGGCAAGACCACCCAGTTGCCCAAGATCGCCTGGGCGTGTGGGCGCGGTCGCCAGGGACTGATCGGCATGACGCAGCCGCGCCGCATCGCCGCACGCAGCGTGGCCGAGCGCCTGGCGCAGGAGACCGGCACTCGGCTCGGCGGCTTCGTCGGCTGGCAGGTGCGCTTCAGCGACCACGTGGGACCCGCGAGCCGCATCAAGGTGATGACCGACGGCATCCTGCTCGCCGAGACCCAGTCCGACCCTGAGTTTCGCGCCTACGACACGATCATCCTCGACGAGGCCCACGAGCGCAGCCTCAACATCGACTTCCTGTTGGGCTATCTCAAGCAGCTGCTGCCGCGGCGGCCCGAGCTCAAGCTGATCCTGTCCTCCGCCACCCTGGAGGCGGAGCGCTTCGCCACCTGGTTCGGCGGCGCACCCATCGTGCAGGTCTCCGGCCGCACCTATCCGGTGGAGATCCGCTACCGGCCGCTGCTTGCCACGACTTCACCCCCACCCCAGCCCGCCCCCCTCGAGGGGGATGGGGCGAGACGATCGCCGCGTCGTCAGGCGACGGAGGAGAGCGATGCCGACCTGATCACCGGCATCGTCGCGGCGGTGGATGAGCTCGCCGCCGAGGGGCCGGGCGACATCCTGGTCTTCCTGCCCGGCGAGCGCGAGATCCGCGAGGCGCAGGAGGCGCTGCGCAAGCACCATCCCCCGGCCACCGAGATCCTGCCGCTCTACGCGCGGCAGTCGGTCGCCGAACAGCAGCGTGTCTTCACCCCGCACAGCGGCCGGCGCATCGTGCTGGCGACCAACGTGGCGGAGACCTCGCTCACCGTGCCGGGCATCCGCTATGTGGTGGACACCGGGCTGGCGCGGGTCAAGCGCTATTCGCTGCGCAACAAGATCGAGCAGCTCAAGATCGAACGCATCTCCCAAGCCGCCGCCAACCAGCGCGCCGGGCGCTGCGGGCGGGTGGCGGCCGGGATCGCCATCCGGCTCTATGACGAGCAGGACTTCGCCGCACGACCCCCGCACACCACCCCGGAGCTGCTGCGCTCGTCGCTCGCCGGCGTGATCCTGCGCATGCAGGCGCTGGGGCTGCCCGACATCGAGACCTTCCCCTTTCCCGACCCGCCTGAGCCCAAGCGGGTGCGCGACGGGCTGACCCTGCTCGCGGAGCTGGGGGCGCTCGGCGAGGACGGGCGGCTGACCCCGACCGGCCGGGAACTGGCGCGGCTGCCGGTGGACCCGCGCATCGGCCGCATGCTGATCGCCGCCCGTGAGCGCGGCTGTCTGGCCGAGGTGCTGGTCATCTCCGCCTTTCTCGCGGTGCAGGACCCGCGCGAGCGACCCTTGGACCAGCAGGCCGCGGCGGACGAAAAACACCGCCGCTTCGCCGACCCCCACTCCGACTTCGTCGCCATCCTTAGGCTTTGGCAGCACATCAATGACCTCGACGCGCACCGCAAGTCGGCGCGCAAGTTCCGCGAGGCCCTGCAGGCCGAGTTCCTGTCGCCCCTGCGCGTACGCGAGTGGCGCGACGTGCACGGGCAGCTCGCCAACCTGGTCAAGGAGATGGGCTGGAAGGTCGGCGAGCTGGCCCCCATCGACGCGCCGACACCCCCGAACCCCGCCGGTTCCGCGGCGGCGAGTGGCCCGGCGTCCGCTGCAGGCCGTTTCGCGGCGATGCATCAGGCCCTGCTCACCGGTCTGCTCGGCAATGTCGGCATGCTCACCGAGGCGGGCGACTATCTGGGCGCCCGCGGCATGAAGTTCGCCCTGCATCCCTCTTCTGGTCTGCGCGGCAAGCCGAAATGGGTGATGGCCGCCGAGATCGTCGAGACCCGGCGCATCACAGCCCGCCTGGTGGCGCGGGTGGAGCCCGGCTGGGTCGAGCAGGCCGGGCGCCACCTGCTCAAACTGAGCTACAGCGACCCGCACTGGGAGAGGCGCCCCGCCCATGTCGCCGCCACCCTGCGCGCCACCCTCTACGGCCTGCCGGTGGTCAGCGGCCGTAAGGTGCACTACGGTCCGATCGACCCTGCCCTGAGCCGGGAGATCTTCATCCGCCATGCCCTGGTCGAGGGCGAATGGGACTGCCGCGCGCCCTTCTTCCTGCACAACCGGCGTCTGCTGGAGGAGATGCGCGAGCTGGCCGAGCGCGCCCGCGACCCCAGACTCGAACCGGACCCACAGGCCCTCTACGAACACTTCGACGCCCTCGTCCCGCCCGGCATCCACAACGGTACCGACTTCGAGCGCTGGCGCCGCCAGGCCGAGACGGCCAACCCTCGTCTGCTCTACCTCGACCGCGAACGCCTGCTCGCCGGGCAGGCGCGCACGCAGGCCGAGTTTCCCGCCGAGATCCGCCTGGGCGGAGTACGCTGCGCGCTTGCCTACCGCTTCGAGCCGGGCGCCGACGATGACGGCGTGACCCTGCTGTTGCCGGTGGCGGCCTTGAACCAGATCCCGGCCACCGCCTGCGACTGGCTGGTGCCCGGGCTGCTCACGGAGAAGATCGCCGCCCTGCTCAAGAGCCTGCCGCAGTCACTGCGCCGCAATTTCGTGCCGGTGCCCCAGTATGCGCACGCCGCCGCCGAGGCCCTCGCGCCGCTGGCCCGCACGGAAGTGCCGCCGGCCCTGACCGACAGCCTCGCCGCCTTCCTCAAACGCGCCACAGGGGTCGAGGTGCCGCGCGAGGCCTGGCGGCCGGAGGCGCTGCCGCCGCATCTCAGCCTGAACATTCGCGTACTGGACGACCAGGGCAATGTGCTCGGCGAGGGGCGCGACCTCGCGGCGCTGCGCGCACGGCTCACCCAGGCGGCCCGCCAGGCGGTGCAGCAGTCGGCCGCCGGCTGGGCGCGCGGTCCGATCACGGACTGGGACTTTGGCGACCTGCCCGAGCAGGTGTCCATCGCCTCGGGTCGACGGGCGCTGCCGGCCTATCCCGCCTTGACGCTGGAGGCCGACGGCTCGGTGCACCTGCGCCTGTTCGAATCCTCGGCCGCCACCCGTGCCGCGCACCGCCAGGGGGTGTGTCGGCTGCTGTGGCTCAGCCAGCGCGAACGCCTGCGCCAGACCGAACGCGACCTGGCTGCCCGGCTCAAGACGGCCTGCCTGCAATGGGGCCTGCTCCATCCCGGCGAGACGTGCGCGGGGCTCATCCGCGACCTGCTGCAGGCCGCATGCCGCGTTGCACTCGCACCGCGCGATGCCGCCGATGTGCGCACCGCCGCCGACTTCGCCGCCACGGCGCAGGCCCTGGGCCCCCGTCTGGCCGACTCGGTCAACCGCCTGGCCGAACTGGCGGCCACCTGCATCGACCAGGGCCGCGCCTTGCGCGAATCCCTGGCCCGCGCCCCGGCGGCCTGGAGGGACGCAGTAGCTGACATGCAGACGCAGCTCGATGCGCTGCTGCCGCCCGGCTTCCTCGCCCACACCCCGCCCGCGCGCCTCAACCGGCTGCCCGCCTACCTCAAGGCCATGCGCCTGCGCCTGGAGAAACTCTCGCGCAGCCCCGCGCGCGACGCCCAGGCCATGGCCGAGCTCGTCCCCCTGCTTGCCGACTGGCGTGCCGCCTGTGCGCGCCGCCCCGACGACCCCGCCCTGCAGGACTTCCGCTGGCAGCTGGAAGAGCTGCGCATCGCCCTGTTCGCCCAGGAGGTGCGCACCGTCGAGCCCACGTCGGTCAAGCGCCTGGCTAAGCGCTGGGCCGAGATCAGCGCCGTCGCCTGAGCGGACGGGCCCTCGTACCCGACATGAACATTATCCTAAAAACCGCAGTTGAACGCGTCCGAAAGCGGGCTTGTACGACCGGCTGGCAAGGCGCGACGACGCCGCAGGGTGGGCTGCCTGCAAGGAGGAGCAACACAGCCAGACGGGCGTACAAGACCGAAGGCGGGCGCGTAGCGTGTTCACCCTCTGGGAGAGGACGACCGGAGGCAGAATCTCTTGCATCATCGAGCTGCTA
>JAKADY010000072.1 GCA_021826065.1 Pseudomonadota bacterium | reverse complement strand
CCTTCTTGCCCAGGCTGCGCGAGGCGTCGCGCACCACCCGCGGCAGGCTCTGGAACAGGCGTTTGCAGGGCTGCATGCGCAAACGCATGACCGTGCTTTGCAGGTCGTTGACGGCCAGATCGGTTTCGCGCGCCAGGCGGGTGAGGGTTTCGTCCTCCTCGGCCATGCGGGCCACGGCCGCCGCCAGGCGGTTGCGCAGCAGCACCAGCTCGCCGACCTGATTCATGGCCTGGTCCAGGCGGCTGGAATCGACGCGGATGGAGGTTTCTTCTTGTGGCGCGCCGTGCCCGGCCGTGTTGCCGCCGCGTGCTGCCGGTGCGGTGGCCTCGGCCTTGGGATGGGCCGCCGGGTTCGCCATGCCGGGAGCCTGGCCGGGGCCGTGGAGCTGGTCGAGCACACGCTCGAACTCGTCTTGCGTGATCTCGTCCGCTGCCGCGGGCGGGGCGGCCTGGGGTGCAGCGGTGCTCGCTGCGGGTGTGGTACCGGGGGCGCCGCCGGCGCCGTAGAGGCTGTCGAGCACCTGCTCGAACTCGTCTTGGGTGATGCTGTCGCTGTCGGCGCCGGGCTGGGGGCCGCGGCGCTCGGCGTAGGCGCCGGTGCCGCCGTCCTCACGGGGCGCTTGCGTCACCCACAGGCCTTCGGCAACGGGGGCGGGCTTGGCTGCGGGTGCAGGAGCGACGACGGCAGGGGCAGGGGGGGCGGTTGGGGCGATCGCTGCGGGTGGCACATCGCCGCGGGCATAGGCCTGGATGGTCTGGCCCAGATCGGCCGGGCCGGGCATGGGGTTTTCGCCGCGGGCCATGTCGTCGAGCATGGCACCGATGACGTCGGTCGCGCGCAGGATGGCATCGATCATGGGCGCCGTGGCGCGCAGTTTGCCGCCGCGCATCTTGTCGAACAGGTCTTCGAGATGGTGGCACCAGTCCACCATGTGCTGCGCCTCGAGAAACCCGGCACCGCCCTTGAGCGTATGGAAGGCGCGGAAGATGGCGCTGAGCACGTCCGGGTCGTCGGGCTGCGACTCCAGACGCAGCAGGTGATCCTGGGCCTGGCTCAGCAGCTCGCGCGACTCGGCGAGAAATTCAAGCAGGATGTCGTTGTCCATGATCGCGGGCGAGGGGGTCAGATGCCGAGGTCGCGCAGCAGGGCGTCGACGTCGTCCTGGGCGAAGGTCGGTCCGGCGTAACTGGGCACACCGTTGAGCGGGGCGGTGTCGCTGGCCTGGGTCGCAGCGGCGGTGTCCGGGCTGGGCAGACGCTGGTCGAGTTGGCTGACGGCGGCGCGGATGCGCTGCTCCACCGCCTGCAGCAGATGGATGGTCTTCTTCAGGCGCTGCCCGGCCAGGTCCTGGCCTTGCTGACTGGCGAGGATGATGTGGAACTGCTGCTCGATGCGGTCGAGCCGATCGTCGATGAAGGCATGGTGGGTGGCGCGGATGGCAGCGACTTCGGCAAAGCCGTTCTCCACCGCTTCCAGGGTGGACATGGCCTGGGTCTCGGTCAGGCGCAGCGCCTCTTCGAGCGGATGGCTGGCCTCGGGCAGATCGCTGGAGGCGGCCATGATGCGGCGCACGCCTTCGTGCAGCAGGGCGTCGGCCTCGGTCAGGCTGTGCCACGCGGCCACGGTGGCCTGGTCGGCGACCTCGGCACCTGTCGCCTGCGGCTGGGGCACTGACGTCATGACGCGGCCCCCGCGGCGGCGTTGAGGCGGGCCATGATGGCGTCGAGCTTTTCCTTCAGCGTTTGCGCGGTGAAGGGCTTGACGATGTACCCGTTGACCCCGGCCTGCGCCGCGGCGACGATGTTCTCCTTCTTCGCCTCGGCCGTGACCATGAGCACCGGCAGGCTGCGAATGGCCGGGTTGTCACTGGCGCGGATGAGCTTGAGCAGGTCGATGCCCTGCATCACCGGCATGTTCCAGTCGGTGACGACGAACTCGATGCCACCGGCCTGTAGCCTGCGCCAGGCCTCCTCGCCGTTTTCCGCCTCGTCGATGGTGCCGCTGACATAGCCGGTCTGCATCAGCAGCCCGCGCACGATGCGGCGCATGGTGGGAAAGTCGTCAACAACCAGGAATTTCAAGGTGGGCCTCGCGATGGTTCGTCTTGCGAGTCAAGTAACGGCACCGGGCGGCCAAACTTGAATCGCGCTGGTCGCGTGGCGGTGCGGTTTGTGGTCTGTTTGCCGCAGATCAAGCGATCGTCACGCCTGGCTTGCCCCACCTTGGGGTGAGTCAATAGCATCTCGCCCGTGTATGAGAAATTGAATATGTCCCAAGGCCCCAAGGCCTCGGCGGAGGAGCAGCACCAGCTGCAGGCGGTGCTGCGCGCGGCGCAGCCCGAGTTGCAGGCGGTGGCCGAGAGCTTCGTGGCGCAGTTCTACGATGCGCTGCTGCAGCAACCGCGCTTTTCGCGCGTGCTCGGGCTGTTGTCGCCCGCCGAATTCGCCCAGCTGCGTCGCAACCAGGAGCGCCATCTGCGCAGCCTGTTTGCCGGGCAAAGCGCCGCGGCGGCGCATGTGGCGCGGCACATCGGCCGGGTGCATGCGTTGATCGGCATCGAGGCCTCGTGGCTGGTCGAAGCCTACGGTCTGTATTCGCGGCTGCTGATCGGTCGGCTGTCGACCTGGGGGCAGGACGACGCCCGCAGCCTGCTGCC
>JAKADY010000014.1 GCA_021826065.1 Pseudomonadota bacterium | reverse complement strand
CCTGCTCGGGGCGCCCCGCCTACACCGACAAAGTGGATGTGCCGCACCTTGTGCTTCACAGGCGGCCTCCTGATCGTGCTTGCGGCCCGGCGGCTCGGCGCCCCTCGCGGCCGGTCGCACCTACCGCCTCGCGGCGGCAGGCACTGCTCCCTGCTCGGGGCGCCCCGCCTACACCGACAAAGTGGATGTGCCGCACCTTGTGCTTCACAGGCGGCCTCCTGAACGTGCTTGCGGCCCGGCGGCTCGGCGCCCCTCGCGGCCGGTCGCACCTACCGCCTCGCGGCGACAGGCACTGCTCCCTGCTCGGGGCGCCCCGCCTATGCCGACGAAGTGAATGTGACGGACCTTGTGCTTCATCCCGCCAACTCCTTGACCACCGCCGCCACCCGTTCCGCGGCGTCCGGCTTGGCCATGCTACGCGCGCGCCCGGCGCGTTCCAGCAACTCGGTGCGGTTGCGCGCCGCGAGCCAGTCGGCCAGCGCTTGCGGCGTGAGGTCGCGTTGCTGCATGAGCCAGGCGGCGCCGGCATCGGCCAGGAAACGGGCGTTCTCCGTCTGGTGATCGTCCACCGCGTAGGGATAGGGCACGAACAAGGCGGCCACCCCGGCGGCGGCGATCTCGGCCACGGTCGAGGCCCCCGCCCGGCAGATGACGAGGTCGGCCCAGGCATAGGCCGCGGCCATGTCGGCGATGAACGCCAGACACTCGGCCTCCACCCCGGCGGCGGCATATTCCGACTGCAAAGCGGTGAGCTTGTCGCGGCCGCCCTGGTGGCGCACGACGGGGCGCTCACCGGGCGGTAGCAGGGCCAGTGCCCGCGGGACCAGCTCGTTCAGGGCCTGGGCGCCCAGGCTGCCGCCCACCACCAGCAGATGCAGGGGGCCGTCGCGCTCGCCATAGCGCTGCTCGGGCGCCGGCAGAGCGGCGATCTCCGGCCGCACCGGGTTGCCGACCCAGACCGCAGCGACCTTGCCGCAGGGGATGGGGCGGTCCTTGCCGTGCGTGAAGGCGGCCGGCAGCCCCAGCAGCACGCGGTCGGCCAGGCAGGCGAGCACGCGATTGCTGAGCCCCGCCACGGCGTTCTGCTCGTGGATGGCGAGCGGCCGGTTGAACAGGGCGGCCATCATCCCGCCTGGAAAGGCGGCATAGCCCCCGAGGCCGAGGGCGGCGTTGGGGCGCACCCGAAAGATCGCCCGTGCCGACTGAAAGAAGGCGACGAGCAGCCTGAACGGCAGCAGGACCAGACGCAGCGGGCCCTTCCCCCGCACCCCGCCAAAGGCGAGCCACTCCACATCGAAGCCTCGCGCCGGCGCCAGGCGCGCCTCCAGCCCGGTGCGCGTGCCCAGCCAGACCACACGCCAGCCCTCGTCGCGCAGCCGCTCGGCCACCGCAAGGGCGGGGTACACGTGGCCACCGGTGCCGCCGGCCATGATCAGCACGGTGCGGTTCATGCCCGCTTCCCCCGCAAAGTGCCCACCCGCGTCCTAGCGCCTACTCCAGCCATCACGCCCTCTTTCCCCGCATCAGGCACCTGTTGTGGCTGCGGCCGCCCGCTGGCGCGGGCTTAACCTCCGCTGCGCGGACGTTAGCCTGCGCCGAAACAGGTGCCTGAAACCGGCCCACCCACGCATTAGTGCCAATCCCAAGCATCACGCCTTCTTTCCCCGCATCAGGCACCGGTTTTGGCTGCGGCCGCCCGCTGTCGCGGGCTTAACCTCCGCTGCGCGGACGTTAGCCTGCGCCGAAACAGGTGCCTGAAACCGGCCCACCCACGCATTAGTGCCAATCCCAAGCATCACGCCTTCTTTCCCCGCATCAGGCACCTGTTTTCAAAGTCGATGCGCATGAGGATGCCCAGGGCGATGCAGTTAGCGACGATCCCCGAGCCGCCGTAGCTCATGAGGGGCAGGGTCAGGCCCTTGGTGGGCAGCAGGCCCATGTTCACCCCCATGTTGATGAAGCCCTGCACCCCCATCCACACACCGATGCCCTGCGCCACCAGGGCGGAGAAATTGCGCTCCATCAGGGCCGCCTGCCAGCCGATGGAGAAGGCGCGCCAGGTGAGCCAGGCGAACAGGGCGATGACGAGTAGCACGCCGATCAGGCCCAGCTCCTCGCCGATCACCGCGAGCAGGAAGTCGTTGTGCGCCTCGGGCAGGTAGTGCAGCTTCTCGACGCTGTCGCCCAGGCCCACGCCGGTGAGCTCGCCGCGGCCGAAGGCGATGAGGGCGTGGGTGAGCTGATAGCCCTTGCCGAGCGGGTCGTCCCAGGGGTTGAGGTAGCCGGCCAGACGCGCCATGCGGTAGGGGGACAGATAGATCAGCAGCACGAAGCCCACCGCCAGGAGCAGGATGAGGCCGACGAAGAGCCGCCAGTTGAGGCCACCGAGGAACAGGATGCCCAGGGCGATGGTGACGATCACGGCGAAGGCGCCGAAGTCGGGCTCCAGCAGCAGCAGCGTGCCCACGGTGAGCATGACCGCAAACATGGGCATGAAGCCCTTGCGCAGGCTGTCCATCAGGCCCGCCTTGCGCACCGTGTAGTCGGCGGCATAGAGGACGACGGCGAGCTTGACGAATTCGGAGGGTTGCAGGTTGCCCAGCGGCCCGAGCGGGATCCAGCGGCGCGCGCCCTTGACCTCGTGGCCGATGCCGGGGATCAGGACCAGCACCAGAAGGAGCACGCCCAAGACGAACAGGGCGGGGGCGAGCCGCTGCCAAAGCCGGGTGGGCAGTAGGACCGCCGCGTAGCCCAGGGCCAGCCCCAGCACCAGGTACATGGCGTGGCGGGTGAGGTACTGGCTGGGATTGCCGCTCGCTGCCTCGGCGATGGCCACCGAGGCCGAATAGACCATGACCAGGCCGATGCCCAGCAGGCTCAGGGCGACCCACAGCAGGCCCCAGTCATAGGGGGCCAGGGCGGAGCGCTGGGCGGCGGCGTTATGAAACATCCCGTCCTCCTCGCGGCGAGGGGTGAGGGGTGAGCGCCTGCCCCGGACCCGATCCGGGGGGTGAGCAGGGCTGCAGGGCGCGCACGGCGGCGACGAAGACCTCGGCGCGGTGCACGTAGTTGCGGAACATGTCGAAGCTGGCGCAGGCCGGGGACAGCAGCACCGCGTCGCCTGGCTGCGCCTCCTGCCGGGCGAGCTGCACCGCCGCCTCCAGGCTTTCGGCGTGCAGGCAGCGCGCGGCGCCGGCGATGGCCGCCTCGATGCGTGGCGCATCGCGGCCGATCAGGATCACGCAGCGGGTGCGCGCGACCGCCTCGCGCAGGGGGTTGAAGTCCTGGCCCTTGCCATCACCGCCGGCGATCAGCACCACCGGTTGTGTCAGACCATTGAGCGCCGCCACCGTGGCGCCGACGTTGGTCCCCTTGGAGTCGTCGTACCAGGTCACCCCGTCGATCTCGGCCACCTTTTCGACGCGGTGGGGCAGCCCCTGGAAGGTCGCCAGCCCCTCCAGCAGGGGGGCATAGGGTAGGTCGATGGCGCGGGCGAGGGCCAGGGCGGCCAGCGCATTAGCGGCGTTGTGCAGCCCGGCGATGGGCAGGTGTTCGACCGGCAGCAACGGCGTGGTGCCTTCGGCCAGCCAACGCTCGTGGCCGCGCTCGGTGAGACCCCACTCGCCCGGCTGAAAGCCGGTGCTCAGTCCGAAGGTCCACAGCCGCCAGCCCGGACGCACCATCTTCATCACCAGCGGGTCGTCGCGGTTGAGCACCTGTGTGCGCTTAGGCTGCGGCGCCGCGTGTGGGACGAGAGGCCCGAAGATGCGCGCCTTGGCCGCGGCGTAGTCCGCCATGCTGGCGTAGCGGTCCATGTGATCCTCGCTCAGGTTGAGGACCGTCGCGGCATCGGGGGCGAGGCTCGCCGTGGTCTCGAGCTGGAAGCTGGACAGTTCCAGCACCCAGACCTCGGGCCAGGAAACGGCGTCCTCCACTTGCGCCAGGGCGTCCAGCACCGGCTGGCCGATGTTGCCGGCCACCGCCGTGTGCCGGCCGGCCGTGCGGCAGAGGTGTCCGGTAAGCGCGGTGACCGTGCTCTTTCCGTTGCTGCCGGTGATGGCCAGCACCTGCGGCGCATAACCCATCTCCGGCAGGGCGCGGGCGAAGAGCTCGATGTCGCCGACCACGTCCTTGCCGGCGGCGGCAGCCCGCGCGATCTCGGGCGTGGCCACCGCCACACCAGGGCTCACCACGATCATCTCGGCCCAGTCGAAGTCGGCCGCATTGAGCATGCCCAGGCCGATGGCGAGCTCCGGATACTCGGCGCGCAGGCGTTCGGCATGCGGCGCCGTGGCGCGCGTGTCCACCGCCCGCACCTGCGCCCCGTGCGCGAGCAGCCATCGCACGCAGGATAGGCCGGTGTCGCCGAGCCCCACGACCAAGGCCTTGCGCCCTGCGTAATCCACCCTAACCCCTTTCACGCCTCACCCCTCACGCCTCACCGCAACTTGAGCGTGGACAGGCCGATCAGCACCAGGACGATGCTGATGATCCAGAAGCGCACCACCACCTGGGTCTCCTTCCAGCCCTTGAGCTCGTAGTGGTGGTGCAGCGGCGCCATGAGGAAGATGCGCTTGCGCCTGAGCTTGTAGGAGCCGACCTGGAGCATGACCGAGACCGTCTCCAGGACGAAGACCCCGCCCATGATGAACAGCACGATCTCCTGCCGCACGATCACCGCCACCACGCCCAGCGCCGCCCCCAGGGCGAGCGCCCCCACGTCGCCCATGAAGACCTCGGCCGGATAGGCGTTGAACCAGAGGAAGGCGAGCCCCGCCCCCACCAGTGCGGCGCAGAAGATGGTCAATTCCCCCGCCCCGGGGATGTGCGGCAGGCCCAGATATTTGGCGAACACCGCATGGCCGGCGACATAGGCGAAGATGCCCAGGGCGCCCGCCACCATGACCGTGGGCAGGATGGCCAGCCCGTCCGCCCCGTCGGTGAGGTTGACCGCGTTACTGGTGCCGACGATGACGAAGTAGGCGAGCAGGATGAAGCCCACCACGCCGAGCGGCATGACGATCTGCTTGAAGAAGGGCACGATCAGCTCGGTCTGCGCCGGCAGGTGGGCGGAGTAGACCAGATAGGCCGCCACCAGGAGCGCGACCACCGACTGCCAGAAGTACTTCCAGCGCGCCGGCAGCCCGCGCGGGTTCTTCTCCACCACCTTGCGCCAGTCGTCCACCCAGCCGATGACGCCGAAGCCGGCCAGGGTGAACAGGGCCACCCAGATGTAGGTGTTGCGCAGGTCGGCCCACAGCAGGGTGGCCACCGCCATGGCGATGAGGATCAGCGCGCCACCCATGGTGGGGGTGCCGGCCTTGGCCAGATGCGTCTGCGGCCCGTCGTCGCGCACCGCCTGGCCGATCTTGAGCTGGGTGAGCCGCCGGATCATCCAGGGCCCGATGACGAAGGAGATCATCAGCGCGGTGAGCGCCGCCAGCACCGATCGCAGGGTGATGTACTGGAAGACGTTGAAGGCGCGGATGTCGTGGCCGAGCCACTGGGCGAGCATCAGGAGCACAGGTGTTCCTCCTTGAAGCTTTGCACCACGCGCTCCATGCGCATGAAGCGCGAGCCTTTGACCAGCACCGTCACCTCGGGCGCGAGGGCGTTCTCGATCTCGGCCAGCAGCTCCTCGATGCGCTCGAAATGCATGGCGCCGGGGCCGAAGCCCTGCACGGCGTTCACACTGAGCTCGCCCAGGGCGAGCAGGCGGTCGATGCCGGCGGCCTTGGCCTGTCGGCCGATCTCGCGGTGCAGCTCGGCCGCCCCCGCCCCCAGCTCGCCCATGTCGCCCAAGACCAGGATGCGTCGGCCCGGCAGGGCGGCCAACACCTGGATGGCGGCCCCCACCGAGTCCGGGTTGGCGTTGTAGGTGTCGTCGATCAAGCGCGCGCCGAGGATGCAGGGGTGGACCTGCAGCCGCCCCTTCACCCCGCGGTAGGCGGCCAGTCCCTGCGCGATGCTGGCCGGGGTGGCGCCCAGGGCGAGGGCGGCGGCCGCTGCCGCCGCCGCATTGCGCACGTTGTGCAGGCCGGGCACGGCGAGCTGGGTGTCGATCAGCCCCTGCGGGGTGTGCAGGTGCAACCGGGCGCCCTCGGGCAGGAGTTCATACTCTGCGCGCACATCCGCTTCGGGTCCCAAGCCGAAGCGCAGGATGCGGCGGCCGGCATTGAGTTCGAGCCAAAGGTCGGCATGCGGGTCGTCGCCGTTGACGAGCGCGATGCCCTCGGCCGCGAGGCCCTCGTAGATCTCCCCCTTGGCGCGGGCCACCGCGTCCACGGTGGTGAGCCCCTGAAGGTGCGCGCGCTGGGCGTTGTTGACCAGCGCCACATCCGGCCGGGCCAGGCGGGTGAGGTAGGCGAGCTCGCCGGCATGATTCATGCCCATCTCGATCACGCCATAGCGGTGGGCGGGGGTCAGCCTGAGCAGGGTGAGCGGCACGCCGATGTCGTTGTTGAGATTGCCCTCGGTGGCGAGCACCGCGGCCTCGCCCGCCGCGGCGCGGAGGATGGCGGCGGTCATCTCCTTGACCGTGGTCTTGCCGTTGCTGCCGGTCACGGCCAGGATGCGCGCCGGCATGCGGCCGCGGTGCCAGCAAGCGAGCCTTCCTAACGCCAGGCGCGTGTCCTCGACGATCAGTGAGGGGTGAGGGGGAAGGGGTGAGGCGTGCGCGGCATCGATCATCACCGCCGCCGCACCCTTGGCCATGGCCTCATCGATGAAGGCGTGGCCGTCGTAGCGCTCGCCCTTGAGGGCGACGAACAGACAGCCGGGGGCGAGCCGACGGGTGTCGGTCTCCACCCGCTCGAAACCCACATCGTCCCCCACCGCCTGCGCGCCAATGGCCTGGGCGACCTCGGCCAACTGGAACAATGATCGGGCAGCGCCCAGGTCTTTACCGGAATTGTGCATGATGGCCTGTGTCCCTTCCGCCTCCGCCGGCGCGTCCGCGCCGGTGCCCGCCGACTGTCCGCTGTCTTCCGTCCTCTGTCCCCGTGAGGCCAGCGCCGCGCGGGCCACCTCGACATCGGAGAAGGGGTGGCGCACGCCGTGGATCTCCTGATAGTCCTCGTGGCCCTTGCCGGCGATCAAGACCACGTCGCCGGGCCCCGCCTCACTCACCGCGGTGCGGATCGCCTCGGCGCGATCGGCGATTGCGGTTTGAGCAGGGGGCATGCCGGCGAGGATGTCGGCGATGATCGCGGCGGGGTTCTCAAAGCGCGGGTTGTCCGAGGTGACGATCACGCGGTCGGCCAGCGCCGCGGCGCAGGCGCCCATGAGCGGGCGCTTGCCGCGGTCGCGGCCGCCGCCGGCGCCGAACACGCACCACAGCCGCCCGGTGGCGAGCGGGCGCAGGGTCTTCAAGGTCTTCTCCAGCGCATCCGGGGTGTGCGCGTAGTCCACCACCACCGTGGGCCCGGCGCCGTCGGCGCGCAGGGTCTGCAGGCGACCGGCCACGGGCGCGAGCTGCGCCAGCTGCGCCAGGGCCTGGTCGAGACCCACGCCGCTGGCGAGCAGCCCACCCAGCACGGCGAGCAGGTTGTAGGCGTTGAATTCGCCCAGGAGCGGGCTCTCGACCTCACCCGATCCCCAGGGGGTGACCACCGACATGCGCAACCCTTGGGCGGTCAGCTCAAGCGCGCTGGCGCGGATGTCGCCGCGCTTGAGGCCATAGCCCAGGCGCTCGACCGGCGTGCCCGCGAGCTGCGCGTGCAGCGCGGCGCCGAAGTCGTCGTCCAGATTGAGCACCGCCCATTTCAGGCCCGGCCAGCCGAACAGCTTCGCCTTGGCCTGGGCGTAGGACGCCATGTCGCCGTGATAGTCCAGGTGGTCGCGCGACAGGTTGGAGAGGATGGCCACGTCGAAGTGCACACCCGCGACGCGGCCCTGATCCAGGCCGTGCGAGGAGACCTCCATCACCGCCGCCTGTGCACCCGCCGCGCGGTAGCCCGCGAGCAGTCGCTGCAGGCTCACGCAGTCCGGCGTGGTGTGGCTGCTGGGGGCAAGCGCCCCCACCAGTCCGTTGCCCAGGGTGCCGAGGACGGCGCAGCGGCGGCCGTAGGCGTCCAGGCTCTGGCCCAGCCAATGGGCGATGGAGGTCTTGCCGTTGGTGCCGGTCACGCCCGTCATCCAGAGGGCCGCGCTCGCGTCGCCATACCAATGCGCGGCCAGCGCCGCCGCCAGGGCGCGCAGCCCCGGCACCGGCAGGTTGGGCACGCTCAGGCCGGCGGGCCATTCGAAGCCGTCCGCCTCCCACACCACGGCCGCCGCCCCGGCCTGGATCGCCTGGGCGATGTAATGGCGGCCGTCGTGGACATGACCGGGGAAGGCGAGGAAGACGTCACCGGGGCGGATCAAGCGACTGTCGGCGCTCAGGTCTGCGGCGGCCGGGCACAGGGTGCGCAGCCGCGCGGCCAGCGCCGTGGCCTTCAAGGCGAGTTGGGCGGGGGTGGTCATACATCCTCCCCGATCACGGGCGCCTTGCTGTTGGGGGCGGTGACCGCGTCCATGGGCGCGTCGGGCGGCACGGCCATCAGCCGCAGTGCCCCCGCCATGACCTTGGAGAAGACCGGCGCGGCGACCAGGCCGCCGTAGTATTGCCGCCCCGAGGGTTCGTCGATCATCACCGCCACCACCAGGCGCGGGTCTGAGACCGGTGCGAGCCCCACGAAGGAGGCGATGTACTTGTTGGGGGCGTAACTGCCGCCGACCAGCTTGTGGGCGGTGCCGGTCTTGCCGGCCACGCGGTAGCCCATCACCCGCGCCTGCGGGGCAGTGCCGCCGTCCTGCGTCACGGCCTCAAGCATCGCGCGCACCATCCGCGCCGTCTTGGCCGACATCACCCGCTGCCCGACCGGCTGCTCGCGCAGTTTCAGCACAGTGAGCGGCGGCATCACCCCGTCGTTGGCAAAGGCGGTGTAGGCGCGCGCGAGCTGCAGCAGCGAGACCGACATGCCGTGCCCGAAACCCATGGTGGCCTTCTCGATCGGCCGCCAGGTGCGCCAGGCGCGCAGCCGGCCGCTCACCTCGCCGGGCAGCCCGGCGCCGGGGGCGCGCCCGAAGCCGGCCTGGCTGAGCAACTGCCAATAGTCCTCGGAGCGCAAATCCATGGCGATGCGGGCGGCGGCGACGTTGCTGGAGACCTGCAGGGACTCGGTGACGGAGAGCACCCCCTTGGGGTGCACGTCGGTGATCCGTTTGTCGCCCACGTAGTAATAGCCGGGTCCGGTGTCGATGCGCGTCTCCGGCGTGATGAGGCCGGCATCCAGCGCCGCCGCCATCAGGAAGGGCTTGATGGTGGAGCCGGGTTCGAAGGCGTCGGTGGCGGGACGGTTGCGCGCCCGATCCGCGCTGTAGGTCGCGCGGTTGTTGGGGTTGAAGGAGGGCACGGTGGCCATGGCCAGGATCTCGCCGGTGCGGCTGTCCAGGACCACCACCGAGCCGGCGCGCGCCTGGTGCCGCTCCACCGCGGTGGCGAGCTCGCGGTAGGCCAGATACTGGATCTGCAGATTGAGCGACAGGGTCAGGTGGTTGCCCGGCTTGGGTAGCCGCAGCAGCTCCAGCTCCTCCACGACGTTGCCCTTGCGGTCGCGGATGACCCGTTTGAGACCCGGCTCGCCGGCGAGCCAGGTGTTGTAGAGCACCTCCAGCCCCTCGATGCCGCGGTCCTCGATGTTGGTCATCCCAACCACCTGGGCGATCACGTCGCCGGCCGGGTAGAAGCGGCGAAACTCGGGTTGTGCGTAAACGCCCTTGATATTGAGCTCCAAGCAGCGCTTGGCCAGATCGGGCGGGATCTGGCGCTTGAGATAGACAAATGTCTTGTCGCGGGCGGCGAAGATCCGGGCGAGGGCGTCGGCGTCCTCCTGCAGCAGGGCGGCCAGGGCCGCGATCTGCTCGGGGCTGGCCTCGGCCTCGCGCGGATTGACCCAGACCGACTCGACCGGCGTGCTGATCGCCAGCGGCTCGCCGCGGCGGTCGAGGATCATGCCGCGGTGGGCGGGGATGGGGACCACCCGGTTGATGCGCTTGTCACCCTGCAGGTTGAGAAACTCGTTCTGCCAGATCTGCAGATAGGCGGCACGCCCGGCCAGCGCGGCGAAGCCGCCGAAGATCAGGCTCATCACCAGGCGCATGCGCCAACGCTGCAGATCCAGCCGCAGCAGGGGATTGGCGTGGCGGTTGGCATGGCGCAGCGACTTCATGGCTGCCGACCCTCCGCCGGTGCGATGAGATGGATGCGGGTGGCGTCCGGCGCGGCCATGTGCAACTGGTGATGCGCCACCACCTCGATGCGGCTGTGCATCGCCCAGGTGCTCTGTTCCAGCAGCAGCCGCCCCCACTCGATGTCCAGCTCGCGCGCCTCGCGTTGCGCCGCCTGCAGCTCGACGAACAGGGTGCGCGCCTGGTGGCGTGCCGAGATTACGGCAATGGCACAGGCGAGCAGGACGAGCGCCAGGGCGGCGTTGATCTTGTGCCTCACGTGCCAGCCCTCCCGGGGCTGTCTATGGGGGCTCTCGGTGTGCCAGCAGCCGCCTCCAGCCGCTCGGCCACGCGCAGCACGGCACTGCGCGCGCGCGGGTTGGCAGCGACCTCCGCGGCGGTCGCGCGGATGGGCTTGCCCAGGATGCGCAGGCGGCCGGCGGGCAGGGCGTCCTGCCGGAGCGGGATCTCGGGCGGGACCTCCGGGCCCTTTTCCTCCGCGCGCAGGAAGCGCTTCACCAGACGGTCCTCGAGCGAATGGAAGCTGATCACCGCCAGCCTCCCCTTGGGGCGCAGGAGCGCCAGCGCCTGGGGCAGCGCGAGAGCCAGTTCCTCAAGCTCCTGGTTAACGTGAATCCGAATCGCCTGGAAGGTGCGCGTGGCGGGGTCCTGGCCGGGCTCGCGGCTGCGGACGGCCTGGGCGCACAGTCGTGCGAGCTGGCCCGTGGTGCGGATGGGCTCACGCGCGCGCGCCGCGACAATCGCCCTTGCAATCGGCTTAGCAAACCGCTCCTCGCCATATTCCCGGACCACGCGGGCGATCTCCGCTTCATCGGCGCTCGCCAGCCATTGCGCCGCGCTCATGCCGCGGCTCACGTCCATGCGCATGTCCAGCGGCGCATCCTGGCGAAAGCTGAAGCCCCGCGCCGGCGTGTCGAGCTGCGGGCTGGACACCCCCAGGTCGAACAACACCCCGTCGGCCGCCGCGATCCCATGCGCCTGCGCCGTCTCGGTAAGCGCGCTGAAGGCGGCATGGGCGATGGCGAAGCGCGGGTCGTCCCAGGTCCGCCCGAAGGCGACCGCCTCCGGGTCGCGGTCGAGCGCCAGCAGCCGACCAGACGGGCCCAGCCGGGCGAGGATGGCGCGGCTGTGGCCGCCGCGGCCGAAGGTGGCGTCGATGTACACGCCATCCGGGCGTATGGCCAGCGCTGCCAGGGTCTCCTCCAGCAGCACGGGCCGATGCAGGTCCGTCACAGGGCGAAATCCTTGAGCTCATCGGGCAGGTCCCCACGCTGCCGGGCCTCCTCCAGGGCGGCGGTGAAGTTGGTCGCCGCGTCGTATTCGGCCTGCCAGGCCGCCTCGTTCCAGATCTCAAACTTGTTGCCCTGCCCCACCAGCACCACGTCCTTGTCCACGCGCGCCTTCTCGCGCAGCGGTGCCGGCACCAGGATGCGGCCGCTGCCGTCGAGCTCCAGCTCGGTGGCGGAGCCGACCAGGATCAGCTTGAGCTGCCGGCTCAAGGGATGGAAGCTCGACAAGTCCAGGATCTTGCGTTCGATCGGCTCCCATTCGGTGGCCGGATAGAGCAGCATGCAGCGGCCGGGGTCGAGGGTGAGGACGACGCGCCCGCCGCAGCGCTGCATGAGCGCATCGCGGTAACGGCTCGGGATGGCCAGGCGGCCTTTGCCATCCAGGCTCAGGGGCGTGAACCCACGGAACATCGTCGTCGCGGCAGCCGAGTCGCACCACTCCGCTGCACTTTCCTCCACTCTCCACCACTTCGCCCCACTATAGTGGTCGGCTTCCACACCCGTCAAGGGGGAATTACAGGTTTTTTATGTGCGAACAATGACTTAGCGCAGCCAGGCCGTCATGGCCATAGCCGCGCACAATGAATCGACTACGAGGGAAAGTTAAAGTGGATTGTTAGGTATGCCGTCCTGGGCTGGTGGTCCGCAGGGGTGAGACCCAGGGTTGGCGACGTCGGTGCTGGGATTGCGGATGGAGGTGTGGCTCAGGCGTGGTCTGCCCATCCTGCCGGCGTCGAGCGCCGGCAAACAGTCTTCTGTCCTCCGTCCTCTGACGACAGAGTGGTGCATCCCCGCGCCGCAAGGCGGCGCGCAAGCCGACAGTCCTTAGTCCTCTGTCTTCAGTCCTCAGAAACGGGAGCCGGCCGGTAAGCCGGGTTCTGTCGTGGACAGCCATTCATCTGGGACGGCGGTCGCCCGCCGCCTCGTGCAGCCTACCCGCAGGCTTCGACGGGCCGCCTATGTCACGAGGACGCGCCTGCCTATTTGGCCTTGCTCCGGGTGGGGTTTGCCCGCCGCAGCCGTTGCCGGTGCGGCCGTGCGCTCTTACCGCACGATTTCACCCTTGCCTGAGCCCGCCCCCAACGGGGACTGGCCGCGCGCTGATGCGCGCGACCCGACCTTTCTTGGGCAAGGCCTGAGCCCCACCCTCCGAAAGGAGGACCTTGCCGCCTTACGGCGGCAAGGTCCGGGCCATCGGCGGTATGTTTCTGTTGCACTTTCCGTCGCCTTGGGGCCTTGCGGCCTTGCTGCGCCCAGGCGTTACCTGGCACCCTGCCCTGTGGAGCCCGGACTTTCCTCTGCGCATGACGCGCAGCGGCTGTCTGGCCGACTCCCTCGATCAATATAGGGGCGGTGGCGGCGCAGGGCAAGCGCCGCCGGTGTCTGGCAAGGGCCTGCAGGGTGGTTCAGGCCAGGGTGAGACCGCCGCCGTCGTCCGCGTCGATGGGGCCGCGCCGGACCATGTTCTTGAGCATCAGGCGCAGCTCGTTGTAGGAGTCGGCATAGCGCAGCACGGTCTGCGGCTCGGCCAGGCCGGCCACGCAGAGGTCGTAGAGGGCCTGGTCGAAGGTGCGCATGCCGAGGTCCTTGGACTTGGCCATCGCCTCCTTGATCTCGTGCACCTCCCCCTTGAGGATCAGGTCGGCCACACGCGGGGTGTTGAGCAGAATCTCCACCGCCGGGACGCGTCCGCCCTGGGTCGAGGGGATCAGGCGCTGCGAGACGATGGCCTTCAGGTTGAGCGAGAGGTCCATGAGGATCTGTTGCCGCCGCTCCACCGGGAAGAAGTTGATGATGCGGTCCAGGGCCTGGTTGGCGTTGTTGGCGTGCAGGGTGGCGAGGCACAGGTGGCCGGTCTCGGCGAAGGCGATGGCGTAGTCCATGGTGTCGCGGTCGCGGATCTCGCCGATCAGGATCACGTCCGGGGCCTGGCGCAGGGTGTTCTTCAGCGCCGCGTGCCAGTTGTCGGTGTCCACCCCCACCTCGCGCTGCATGACCAGGCACTTCTTGTGCTGGTGCACGAACTCCACCGGGTCTTCGATGGTGATGATATGGCCGCGCGAGTTTTCGTTGCGGTGGTCGAGCATGGCGGCGAGGCTGGTGGACTTGCCCGAGCCGGTGGCGCCGACCATCAGCACGAGGCCGCGCTTCTCCATAACGATCTCCTTGAGCACGGCCGGGAGCTTGAGCGCGTCCAGTGTGGGGATGACGGTGTTGATCACCCGCGCCACCAGGCCGTGGGAGCCGCGCTGGACATAGGCGTTGACGCGGAAGCGGCCGATGCCGTCGAGCGACAGGGCGAAATTGCACTCCTTGGTCTCGCGGAACTCCGCGCGCTGCTTCTCGTTCATCACCGCGGCGACGATCTCCTCGGCCTGCTCGCGGGTCACCGGCTTGCCGCCGAAGGGCGTCATCTCGCCGTGCAGCTTGATGGCGGGCGGCGCGCCCACGGTGATGAACAGGTCGGAGCCGCCTTTCTCCAGCATGACCTTGAGCAGCTCCACCACGTATTTGAAATAGGGGCTGTCCTTCTGCATCCTCCCTCCGCCGGTTCGCACAACTGACGTTGTGCATTACGGCAGACGGACGGCAGGACTTGAAGGCGACGGCAGCCCTTCGCGTGAAAGTCGCTTGAGCGACTCTTGAAGCTCCCCTCTCCCCCCGGGAGAGGGGTTGGGGGTGAGGGAAACAAACATGGCTTATTTCGGGGCGTCTTCTCAAAGTCATGTCCATGAGCGCAACCGCCAGGCCACGGTCTCGCCCGCGCGCAGGGGGATCAGGCGCCGCCCCTCGCCGAAATCCAGGGCGGCGGGGACCGGCCAGGGCTCGCGCACCAGGGTGATGCGCTCCGTGTTGCGCGGCAGCCCGTAGAAGTCCGGCCCATGGAAGCTGGCGAAGGCCTCCAGGCGGTCGAGCGCATCGGCCGCCTCGAAGACCTCGGCATAGAGCTCAATGGCGGCGTGCGCCGTGTAGATGCCGGCGCAGCCACAGGCGCTTTCTTTGTCGGCCTGCGCGTGGGGGGCGCTGTCGGTGCCCAGGAAGAAGCGCGGATCGCCCGACACGGCCGCCTCGACGAGGGCCTGGCGATGGCGCTCGCGCTTCAACACCGGCAGGCAGTAGAAGTGCGGGCGCAGGCCGCCGCGAAAAAGGGCATTGCGGTCGTAGAGCAGGTGGTGGGCGGTGAGGGTGCCGGCGGTGGGCCCGGCGGCGCTGCGCACGAATTCCACGCCCTCGCGGGTGGTGACGTGTTCCAGCACCAGCTTGAGCCGTGGGAAGCGCGCGCGCAGCGGCGCGAGCACGCGGTCGATGAACACCGCCTCGCGGTCGAACACGTCCACCGCCGGGTCGGTGACCTCGCCGTGCACCAGCAGCGGCAGTCCGACCGCCTCCATCGCCTCGATGGCGGGATAGGCGCGTTCGACCGCGGTGACGCCGAAGTCCGAGTTCGTCGTGGCCCCGGCCGGGTAATACTTGACGGCGTGCACGAAGCCGCTCGCCCTGGCCGCGGCGATCTCCTCGGGCCGGGTGTTGTCCGTGAGGTAGAGGGTCATCAGCGGCTCGAAACACAGCCCCGGCGGCAGGGCGGCCAGGATGCGCGCGCGATAGGCGGCGGCCTCCGCCACCGTGCGCACGGGGGGTTTCAGGTTGGGCATGACGATGGCGCGGGCGAAGCGGCGGGCGGTATCCGGCAGCACGGCGGCGAGCGCGGCGCCGTCGCGCAGATGCAGGTGCCAGTCGTCGGGACGGGTCAGGGTGAGGGTATCCATTCAGCGGGAGGTGTATGGCGGGTGGGTGGAAGCCTACTCCTGGCGCCCGCCGCCCGCCAACCGCTACTCGCCCCTCACCCCTCACCCGTCATCGCCGCTTGCGCGGCTCGTAGTGCACCACCGCGCGCATGATCTCGGAATAGGGGAAGGCCGCCACCTCGCCGTGGCGGGCCAGCCCCTCGGCGATCAACTGGGCGATGTCGGGCGGGTCCGTGTCAGGCCGTCCCAGGGCCTCGCGCAGGCCCAGGGCGCCGCCGCACTGGGCGCGGATCTCCTTGCCGAAGGGCCAGGGTTGGTTGGGGTCCATGTGCAGGGCGAAGCGGGCGTTTTCGTGCAGGGCGCGGTGATAGTCCTGGCACAGCGCATTGGCGGCCGCCTCGGTGCAGGTGATGGCTTCGCGCTCGGCCAGCAGCAGCTTGCGCGCCTTGTAACAGCTCGCGCAGCGTGCAAGCAGCGCCCGCTCGAAGGGGCAGGGCAGGGCGATGGCGCTACTGCGCGCCTGTCGGTAGGCCTCCTCGTTGTAGCCGGACATCGTGCTGGGTGAGGGGGGAGGCGTGAGGGGGCCGGGCGGGGTGTCAGTAGTCGTCGCCGGCCAGGCTGGGGTCCAGTTCGCGCGGCTGCGACAGGATGTCCTCGGCCGCCAGTTCATTCTCGGCGAAGATCATCTTCACCGTCACCCCGCTCATGGGGTCCAGCCCCTTGCGCAATTCGTTAACCGCGGCCTTGGCCTCTTTGAAGCTCGCGGCCACCCCTTGCTTTTCCAGGATGTTGAGCGGTCCGATCTTGTAGATGAAATAAGGCATATGGGCACTCCGATTTAGCGTGGAAGTCGCGCCAGCGACTCACGACGCTCCCCTCCCCCGCAAGCGGGGGAGGGGCTGGGGGTGAGGGAACCGTTCATGGCCGTCAGGTGTGCTTCCATTTGCACGAATGGCCCATCGGCTCTGAACGGTCAAGTTGACTAATATTGTCAGGTATCGATGCCCTTGTCACGCCCTCCTTTGTGCTGACGCACCTCGGCACGGCCCAACTCATTGTCGCAGTGCCGCGTCAAGCTTGCTTCGCCTCGGCATGGAGCTGCAAGCCGAGCGCTTGAATGACCTTGAGCACCGTTGCCAGACTGGGGCTGCGCTCACCCGACAGGGCCTTGTACAGACTTTCTCTGGAGAGACCGGCGTTACGGGCGACATCCGCCATGCCTTTGGCGCGGGCAATGTCGCCCAAGGCCTTGGCGATGAAAGCGGCATCGCCGTTCGCCTCTTCCAGACAGGCGTCCAAATAGGCGGCCATCTCTTCAGGCGTCCTGAGATGGTCGGCCACGTCGTAGCGTGTGGTTGCTACCCTGGACATGGATCACTCCTCAAGTTCGCGCGCCAACTGCAGGGCACGCCGGATGTCTCTGTCCTGTGTGCGCTTGTCGCCACCCGCAAGCAGGACGATCAGGGCGTGCCCTTGACGTTTGTAATACACCTGATAACCGGGGCCATAGTCGATGCGCAACTCCGACACCCCCTCGCCCACCGGTTCGGCATCCCCCGGATTACCAGACGCCAGACGTTCTATCCGCACCAAGATACGGGCCTTGGCCCGGACATCGCGCAGACCATCGATCCACTTGGCGAATACCTCGGTTTTGCGGATCTCGGTCACTCTGACGTGTAGCCAGTTGGCTACATCTCGTCAAGGCCACGATGCGACACAGTCGCGCAAGGGTATCAACCCCCAGAGCCAGCCATCCTAATTCAGTTTGCCGTGACAGTGCTTGTACTTCTTGCCCGACCCGCAGGGACAGGGGTCGTTGCGGCCCACCTTGGGCTGCTGGCGGTGGATGGGCTGCTGCGGCTCGGCCGTGGACGCCTCGGCGGGCTTGCCGAGCGCCTCGTCGAAGTCGGCGTGGTGGTATTGCACGTTGGACACGGCCGGGGCCTGCGGCTCCACCGCCTCGACGTCGGCCTCGGTGCGCACCTGAACGGTGAGCGTGATCTGGGTGACCTCGCGGGCGATGGCGTTCAGCATCGCCTCGAACAGCTCGAAGGCCTCGCGCTTGTATTCCTGCTTGGGGTTCTTCTGGGCATAGCCGCGCAGGTGGATGCCCTGGCGCAGGTGGTCCATGGCCGCCAGGTGCTCGCGCCAGTGGGTGTCCAGGCTCTGCAGCAGGATGGCGCGCTCGAAGTGGCGCAGGTTCTCGGCGCCGGCGAGCTTCTCCTTCTCGGCGTAGGCGGCATGGGCGGCCTCGAGGATGCGGCGGCGCAGCCCCTGTTCGTCGAGTTTCTGGTCCTCGTCCAGCCACTGCTGGATGGGCAGCTCGAGGAGGTACTCGTTGGCCAGGTGCTGGGTGAGTCCGGCGATGTCCCACTGCTCGGCGAGGCTGCCGGGCGGGATGTATTCGCTGATGACGTCGTTTAAGACCTGTTCGCGCATGCCGGCGATGCCCTCGGAGACGTCGGTCGCCTCCAGCAGGGCGTTGCGCTGGGCGTAGATCACCTTGCGCTGGTCGTTGGCGACGTCGTCGTATTCGAGCAGCTGTTTGCGGATGTCGAAGTTGCGCTGTTCGACCTTGCGCTGGGCGGACTCCAGCGAGCGGTTGACCATGGGGTGCTCGATGGCCTCGCCCTCCGGCATCTTGAGCCGCTCCATGATGGCCATCAGGCGCTCGCCGCCGAAGATCCTGAGCAGCGGGTCCTCCAACGACAGGTAGAAGCGGCTGGAGCCGGGGTCGCCCTGGCGCCCGGCGCGGCCGCGCAACTGGTTGTCCACCCGCCGCGACTCGTGCCGCTCGGTGCCGATGATGTGCAACCCCCCCGCGGCGATCACCTGGTCGTGCAGCCGCTGCCACTCCTCGCGCAGCAGTGCGATCTTGGCGTGTTTGTCGTCCTCGGACAGATTGGGGTCGGCGCGGATCGCCTCCACCTGTTTGGTGATGTTGCCGCCCAGGACGATGTCGGTGCCGCGGCCGGCCATGTTGGTGGCGATGGTGATCGCCCCGGGCAGGCCCGCCTGGGCGACGATCTCCGCCTCGCGCGCGTGCTGCTTGGCGTTCAGCACCTGGTGCGGCAGCCCCTCCTTGCTGAGCAGCCCGGAGAGGAACTCGTTGACCTCGATGGAGGTGGTGCCCACCAGCACGGGCTGGCCGCGGCGGTGGCAGTCCTTGATGTCCTTGATCACCGCGCGCCATTTCTCTTTGGCCGTGCGGTAGACCAGGTCGTTGTAGTCCTTGCGGATCATGGGCTTGTTGGTGGGGATCACCACCGTCTCCAGCCCGTAGATCTGCTGGAATTCGTAGGCCTCGGTGTCCGCCGTGCCGGTCATGCCGGCCAGCTTCTCATACATGCGGAAGTAGTTTTGGAAGGTGATCGAGGCGAGCGTCTGGTTCTCGCGCTGGATCGGCACCCCCTCCTTCGCCTCCACGGCCTGGTGCAGCCCCTCGGACCAGCGCCGCCCATGCATCAGTCGCCCGGTGAACTCGTCAACGATGATCACCTCGTTGTTCTGCACCACGTAGTGCTGGTCGCGGTGATATAGCACGTGCGCGCGCAGGGCCGCGTAGACGTGGTGCATCAGGCGGATGTTGGTGGCGTCGTAGAGGCTGCCGCCCTCCGGCAGCAACCCCAGTTCGGTGAGCATCTGCTCCACCCGCTCGTGGCCGCGCTCGGTGAGCATGACCTGGTGCGCCTTCTCGTCGACAACGTAATCGCCGATGGGCCCGGTCTCGCCCTCCTTGTACTCGCGTTCCTGCCGTTCCAGGCGCGGCGGGATCTGATTGACGATCTTATAAAGCTCGACGTTGTCGTCGGCCTGGCCGGAGATGATGAGCGGCGTGCGCGCCTCGTCGATCAGGATGGAGTCCACCTCGTCGACGATGGCGTAGTGCAGGCCCCGCTGCACCCGCTGGCTGGGGTGGAAGACCATGTTGTCGCGCAGGTAGTCGAAGCCGTACTCGTTGTTGGTGCCATAGGTGATGTCGGCGGCATAGGCGGCATGCTTTTCCTCCGGCGGCTGCTGCGAATAGATCACGCCCACGCTCATGCCAAGGAAGCGGTAGATCTTGCCCATCCACTCGGCGTCGCGGTTGGCCAGGTAGTCGTTGACCGTCACCACGTGCACCCCCTTGCCGGGGAGCGCATTGAGATAGACGGCGAGCGTGGCCACCAGGGTCTTGCCCTCGCCCGTGCGCATCTCGGCGATCTTGCCTTGGTGCAGGGCGATGCCACCGATCAACTGCACGTCGTAATGACGCATGCCCAGTACCCGCTTGCCGGCCTCGCGCACGGCGGCAAAGGCCTCGGGCAGGAGCTGGTCCAGGGTCTCGCCCTTGGCCAGGCGGCCGCGAAACTCCACGGTCTTGGCCGCCAGCGCCTCGTCGGAGAGTTTTTCAAACGCCGGCTCCAGGGCGTTGATCTTGGTGACGATGGCGCGGTATTGCTTGAGCAGCCGCTCGTTGCGGCTGCCGAAGATCTTCTTGAGGACGTTGAAAGGCATGGGGGTGTTGTTTGGTCTCGGTGGGCCCGCGCCGGCCATCAGGCACGGGATGTCAAGCGGAGAATGTTAGCATAGGGACAGTCGCCCGATTCTTAAGCCGGCCATGGCCCACCCGTCCCTGCCCCTCCAGCGGTTGCGCAGCCTGCTCGCCGGCGAGCGCCCGCTCGCCGTGCTGCTGCCGCAGGCGCGCCGGATCAACGCGCTCAACCGGGTCTTCGCCCGCGCCGTGCCGCCGGGCGTGGCCCGCGTCTGTCGCCTGGTCGCCCTGCAGGGCGACACCGCCGTGGTCTTCTGCGCCCACGGCGCCGCCGCCGCCCGGCTACGCAGCCAAACGCGCTCGCTGGCCGCGGCGTTGAGCGCCGCCGGTGAGCCCGTGCGCGTGGTCATGGTCAAGGTGCGGGCCGACTGGGCCGCGCCGGAGCGCGCGGAGAAGGCGGGCATGGCACCTGCGGCCCTCGCGGCCTGGGCCGAATTGCAGGCAGCGCTGCCCGAGGGGGCGCTCAAGAACGCGGTGGCCCGCCTGCTGCGGCACCAGCGCCGCGATTGAGCCGCCGTTAAAGCGCGGGCCTCTCGTACAATCCCGCCCATGTCCAGCGAGAACATCTTCCTGATCGGCCTCATGGGCGCCGGCAAGACCACTGTCGGCCGTGCGCTGGCCCGTGAGCGGGGGCTCACCTTCCTCGACTCCGACCACGAGATCATCGCCCGCTGCGGCGTATCCATCCCCACCATCTTCGAGATCGAGGGCGAGGCCGGGTTCCGCCGCCGTGAGGCGGCCATGATCGAAGAGCTGACGCAACGCCAGGGCATCGTGCTCGCCACCGGCGGCGGCGCCGTGCTCGACCCGGACAACCGGCAGCGCCTGAAGACGCGCGGCACGGTGGTCTATCTGCACGCCCAGCCGCACGAGCTGTGGCTGCGCACCCGGCACGACCGCAACCGGCCGCTCCTGCAGACCGCCGACCCGCTCAAGAAGCTGCAGGAGCTCTACGCCGTGCGCCACCCCCTCTACCTGGAGACGGCGCACATCGTCCTCGACACCGGCCGGCAGAGCGTGTCGAGCCTGGTCGCCAAGCTGCAACGCTGCCTGGCCGAGCGGACGGCGAAGCCGCGGGCGGACGGGACATGCGACGACTGACCACGCTCGCCCTGGGGCTTTGCGCGCTCGCCGCCCTGGCGGCCGAATACCGCGCCGGCCCCGAGGACTACCGCGCCTACCTCAACCGATTGCAGGCCGGCGACCGCCTGCTGCTCGCCGCGGGCGACTACACCCGGGGGCTGCCGCTCCACGGCCTGGAGGGCACGGCGGAGGCGCCCATCGTCATCGAAGGCCCGGCCGAGGGGCCGCGCGCCCGCTTCCTGGCGCGCCGCGGCGCCAACACGGTGAGCCTCACCAATGTCCGCCACATCGTCATCCGCAACCTGGAGCTCGATGGCCAGAACCTACCGGTGGACGCCGTCAAGGCCGAGGGGCACGCCCGTTATGCCCACTACGTGACCCTGGAGAACCTGCACATCCACGACCACAACGCCAGCCAGCAGAACGTCGGTATCTCCACCAAGGCGCCGGCCCACGGCTGGGTGGTGCGCGGCAACCGCATCGAGCGCGTGGGCACCGGCATGTATTTCGGCAACTCGGACGGCTTCGCCCCCTTCGTCGCCGGCCTGATCGAACACAACACGGTGCGCGACACCCTGGGCTACAACCTGCAGATCAAACACCAGCGGCCGCGCCCCGAGGGCATGCCCGGGGCGGGACAACGTCACGACACCGTGATCCGCCGCAACCTGTTCGACAAGTCCGCCGGCGGCAGCACCGGTCCCATGGCCCGGCCCAACGTCCTGGTCGGTCATTGGCCCCTCAGTGGTGAGGGCACCGAGGACCGCTATCTCATCTACGCCAACCTGTTCTGGCAGAACCCCACCGAGGCCCTGTTTCAGGGCGAGGGCAACGTGGCGCTGTATAACAACCTCTTCGTCAACCACCATGGGTCGGCAGTGCGCATACAGCCCCACAACAACGTCCCCCGTCGTGTCGAAATTTTTTACAACACCGTACTCGCTCGCGATGAGGGGATCGCCGTGCGTCTGCGCGAGGGTCAGCCGGAATGGCCGCGTGTGGTGCTCCACAACCTGATCCTGGCGGGCCGGCCCCTGCTGGGGGCAGAGGCGCGGGGCAACCTTACCGGCGCCCTGGCGGAGGCGGGACGCTGGCTCATACGCCCAACCCATGCGATTGAGGGGCTGGACCTGGCGCCCCGCAGTGTTCACCCCTGCGAGGTGGCGGCGCATACCGCATCCGCTGCCGAGTACCCCGAAGGTCTGCGCGATCATGATGGCCGGCCCAGAGCTGGTTGTAGTCTGGGGGCTTGTGTGGGCAGCCCGTGCCCGACCTCGCGTGAAACCAGGACTAGCTGGCCCACGGGTGTCGGTAAAATTTACATAAACACCCTCGACAAATCGGCGCAAACTTGCAGCTTAAATAAAAAGAATTTCCCGATTTGGCCCGGTTCTTGCTTGCATATAAGCTACACGGTAGACGGATAGATCCGGTCCATAGTCTTTTTTGACCGATACAGGAAAAGGCACTATGAAGCAGTCCTGGTGGGTCGGCATGGCGCTGATCTGTGTACTGCCATCGTTGTCCCAAGCCGAATGCACAATCCAGACACGAGTGACAGGAAACGCCCTGGTCAACTGGGTGACGGGGAATACGGTGTGCGCCTCTCGCAACGGTGATCGCTGGCAGGAGCAACACCGAATCGGCGGCGAGTGATGGGACTACAAAAAGGGCCCTAGTGACCGTATCGACCCGTCGAAGAAGGTCGGGACCTGGAGCATCCAGGGTAACCAGGTCAACTACACCTACACGGGCGGTCAGAGCTACACCTACAGCATACACACCATTACGGGTTCGCCAGGGCAATACGATTTCTGCCTGAACCCTAACAGCGGCTCTCCCAGCATCACCGGCGCCACATTCAGGACCGGTCTGGTGGGCTGCCAATGATCCACACCTTCGCCATCGCAGGGGGTCCTAGCCGCACAGGGGGTGTCAGGTCGTCCGGTGCTCGGCTGGTCCCACACGCATCGCCGCAATTGTTGCGAGCAACACCCCCAACAGCAGGATGCGTGGGCTCTGGATCAATCCGTGCAGCGTGCCCAACACCATAAAGCCGATCACCGCCGCCCAAGGGGCGGCGGTCTTCGTTAGGCCCTGCCACAGGGCATGGGCACCGTGCACCATGGCTAGGCCCAAGAATCCAGCCCAGGCGATGACTCCCAGCCAGCCCAGCTCGAATAGCACCGAGATCGGCAGGCTGGAGATATCCCAGGGCTGGCCGGCGTCGGCGCTGAAGAACCAGTGGTCGAGCCCTTGCCCGAAACCACTGTTTTCAATCAGCGATTCTCCCTGTTGCGAGCGCAGATTGATACGATCGACATCCACAACGCCGGGTCCGACATTGTAGAGGGAGAGTTTGACAGGCCGGTGGGCATACCACGGGGTGGCGCCGAGCTCGCCCGAATTGAGGCGTACATCCTTTACTTCGGTCCATTGTCCATCGGCTGTGGCGCCCACCCGTTTGAACACGCAGCGCGCCGAAGTGAGCAGCCACTTCTCGCACAGCGCAACCGTCAACACCGCAAGCTGTTGGCCGCGTAGACGCAAGTCGAGCCGGTATTGTGTGTCGGGCTGCACCTGCACGAATTGCTCGATATAGACCGGGCTCCCGGGTGTCAGGCTGAGGTAGCTTTCTCCGCCCTCATGCAGCAGCTGATAGCTGGCCGCCCGTTCCTCCGGCGCGCGCAGGTAGTGGGTGCGCGGGTAGCTGCCCAGCCCCATGCCGAACAAGGTGGTCGTCCAGCCAGGGTCGCGCATGGCCAGCACCTTCTCCCAATGCGCGATCCGCCTGTCCAGGTCGGCCTCGGCCCGGGCCAGGCGCTGCTGGGCGAATGGCCCCAGGACGATGGGGAGCGCCACCACTGCGGCCAGGGCGAGGATGCTGATGGCCCAAACCCCGCCCTCGAGAGTGCCACGCCCGCCACGGCGTGTACGGGCAATGATCAGAGCCAGCAGGCTCAGAACGACAGCCACTGCATAGGCGACAAAACCGATGCGTGCGAAACTCACCATCACGGCATAGGTGGCCCCAAGGAGGAGCAGCGCGCCGGTCGCCTTGGCCTGCCAGCCGCTGCGGGTGAACGTCAGATAGAGCAAAAAGGGTACGGCCATGGTCAGATAGGCCTCGAGATCGGCCGTGCCCACGTGCATCTGCGCGAACGGGCCGGTGACGCGGTAGGCATCGTCGAAATCGAGCAGCCCTGGAAAGGCTAGGCGCTCCCACAGGACCACGAGCACCGTGCCCGCCAGGCCCAGTGTCATGCCCAAGGCGAAACGATCCGCCAACCCCTCCAGACGACCTTGCAGACGCCGGTAGAGTCCGAACAAAAGCAGCGCCCATAGCACACCCTTGGCGATGCGCAGGGCGTTGTAGGGGCTGTAATAGTGACTGAAGGCGTTCAGATCGGGCGGCTGCCAGGGGGTGAGCCCACGCCATGTGGCGATCGCGTAGGTCAGCACTAAAAGCCCAACAGCCATTTGCAGCCAGGGATCGCGTGGCAACCGGCGCGAGGGAGGTGGCAGTCGTGCATAGCCGACCGCCACGGTCACCAGGAGGAGCAGATCGAATTCGTCGAAGAAGAAACGCCAGCTCCACGGTGCCAGATCGAGCAAGGGCAGGGCGGCCGGCACGACGATCAGCATGGCCTGTGGGCGATACCACAAGGCTGCCGCATAGATGGCGAGCAGCAGACCCAGTAGCACCGACAATACGGGGAAGTCCAACACCCCCCAGGCGGCGGCACCCAACCCCGATGCCATCAGGGCATACCCCAACCAGGTGGGTCTGCGTAGACTGAGCCCCGTCGGTGCCGGCCTCTCAGACGGCTGGATCTGCGGGTTTGGCTTGGAGAAAGTGGGTGGGTCCTCAGCCTCATTGTGACTAACGCGGTCTGCGGCTCGCTCGGCTTGCACGGCCCGTGCAAGCCGCCTGGCGAGATGGGCGGCAGCCCAGGCCGCGAGCCCCCCCAGGAGGACGTTGGTCGGGTCCGGACGCAGACCCTCCAGGAACAGCTTGCTCGTCTCGACCAGGCTTGCCACAAGGGCACCCAGCACCAATGCCAGCACGGGGGCCGTCCAGGTCGCCCAGGTGGCCAGGCCTATGGGGGCATACATCAGGGCGACCGCCATCAGGCTCAGCAGCGCGGCTTGCTCGGTGGTGTAGTAGTGGTAGTAAAAGGGCAGAAAGCGCAGCCCATCGAGCGTCTGCTGGGCCTGGGTCCAGTCCAGCCAGCGCCGCTCGAACCAGCCGTTGACCGCGCCCAGCAAGAGCATATAGAGCATGCCCAGGGGCAGAAGCCAGCGCCGCACGAGAACTGCCAGCTGCATAGGGTTCAACCCGCCCCCGCCTTGCGCCAACCACGCACCGGCGGCGAATCCTGTGGCCCGGGTCAGGACCGACACACCCTGGCTGACCCCGGAGACGATGAAGAACTGCACCAGCTCGATCACCAGGCCCAGGGCAGCGCCCATGCCGAGCACCCCCAGGACGGTGTGGCGCCGCCGCCCACGGCGTGGGTATGCGGCAAGGTAACCCAGTGGCAGCACGCCGAGTCCCTCGCCGGCGAGTTTCGCCAGCGTGGACGCCGCTGGCCCCTGCCAGACGACGGGAGCGAGGAAGCTACCCCAGGCCCCAGAGCGCATCTTGTCCGCCAACTCTGCAGACGAGGCCATGAAGTCGTAGGGGAACAGGCTGAAGGCCAGATAGGCGAGGGCATAGGCCTTTAGTAGATGGATCGGTAGCTGGGCCAGGTCACCGGCCATCGCCGTGAGCAAGCGCCGGAACCGCTCACCCCAGACGGCGGCCAGACTCACGCCCAACAGCCCGCCGATGGCTTCGGCGACGAGGTCGTTGAGCGAGACCGTCCGTGGCGGGAAGTGCAGTTGCAGGAATTCCACACCCACCGCAACAGCAAGACAAAACAGGTAAGCAGCGCCAAGGGCGAGGGGCGGCGGCGGGGTGTGCCGGCTCCCGAACACCTGGGCCGTCAGAAAGGCCAGCGGGAGATAGAGGACACCGTTGGCGATCCAGTCCGCCCGCCCTTGGGCACCGACGTCCAACAGACGGATGTTCTGGAAGAGCAGCCAGGCCTCGTCCAAGGGACGCGGCTGATAATTGAGGGGTACGAGGCTGCCATAGACCACAAACCCCAGGTACAGCAGCCACATTGGGACGAGCGGCGGTCGATGTGCAGGGTGTTGGGCAGAATGGGCAGTCACACGCGGCTGTCTGATGGGCTATCGTAAATCCTGAGGGCCATCATACCTCTCGGATGTCACCGAGCTCCCGTGAGATCCTTGCTTGGGCGGGCATGTGGCAGAAGCCCCAGAACAACCAGGGTCAGGATCGCAAGCCAGGGCCAAAACGCCGCGGCCGCCTTCGCCAGCCCGACGATGTTGAGCAGGCTCGCCTTGGGCAGCAGCAGATGGCCACCCAGCGCGAGGCGCAGCAGCAGGATGGCGGTGAGCAGGCCGAAGGCGGCGAGCGGCCGGTGCCGCGACACCCAGGGCGTGAGCAGGAGCCAAAACGCGAGCAGGAAGGCGGCCAGGGTCTCCAGCGAGAGCACACCCCCCACCACCTTGAGCTTAAGCAGGAAGGTGGCCGCCAGCAGCTTGACGGCGAAGGCGAGCAGGAACAGTAGCACCAGGGCGCTCACATAGCGCCCCGGCCGCAGCAGGCAGGCGGTGAACGCCCCCAGCGCCGCCATTTCCAGGGCGACGGCGGCAAACCAGGCGAGGTTGAGCTGATCCAGGCCGCCGGGGGCGGTGTCGAAAGGGCGCAGGTGCAGCTCCAGCCAGCCGGCGCCGGGTACCGGCAGCAGGGCGAATTGGGCCAACCCCCAGGCAAAGACGAGCGCGATCCCCACATCCACCGCCCAGCCCGGCCGGAACCAGTCCTGGCGCCAACGCCAGGCACGACGGCTGGCGCGCAGCAGGCGGCCGTGGTGCAGGGTGAGCAGGGCCCCGGTGAGGGTGCCCAGGGTGTTGAGGGCGGCGTCGAGGTTGGAGGCGATGCGTCCAGGGATGAGCTGTTGCAGGCTCTCCAGGCCGAGGCTCAAGCCCAGGCCGGCCAGGGTGGTGAGCAACACGGCTCGTCCCCGCCGCCGGGGCTGGGACAGGCGCAGGGCCAGCAGGTAGCCCAGCGGCAGATAGACCAGAAAGTTGGTGGTGAGATCGGTGCGGGTGATGAAGGGCGGCAATGGCGCCGTGATAAACTGCAGTGACCACTGCGCCGGTGAGGCCCAGCCGGCAAAGGGGTGCAGGCTGCTGACGACGACCAGGGCGAGGTAGACCGCCAGCGGCAGCCAGGAAGGGAGGCGGATTGGATTGAACATTCGACGCGCGTCTGCCGATATACCCTGACGACAAGCTTACTGTTTTCCCCGGAGTGCACCATGCTTTTCGACGCCTTCAACGGTGACGCCGACGGGCTCTGCGCCCTGCACCAGCTACGCCTGGCGGAGCCGGCGGAGAGCCAGCTCGTCACCGGTGTCAAACGCGACATCGCCCTGCTCAAGCGCATCGATGCACAACCGGGCGACAGCGTCACCGCCCTGGACATCGCCGTGGAGAAGAACGCCGCACCGCTCAGGGCCCTGCTGGATGCAGGGGTGCGCGTGCGCTGGTTCGACCACCACAACCCCGGCGAGCTGCCCGTCCACCCGTTGTTCGAGGCCCACATCGACACCGAGCCCCTAGTCTGCACCAGTCTGATCGTGGACCGTTACCTGGGCGGACGCCATCGCGCCTGGGCGGTGGTGGCGGCCTTCGGCGACAACCTGCACGAGTCGGCGCGGCGGGCCGCAGCGCCCCTGGGTCTGAGCGAGGACAGGCTCGAGGCCCTGCGCGAGCTGGGCGAGTGCCTCAACTACAACGCCTACGGCGAGACGGTGGACGACCTCTATTATCCGCCGGACGACCTCTTCCGGCGACTGCACACCTACACCGACCCCTTCGGCTTCATCCACGCGGCGCCCGAGTTCGTGCGGCTGCGCGAGGGCTATGCCGCCGACATGGCCGCGGCACGCGCCATCCAGCCGACCGAGGCGCGCGCCGGTGGGGCGGTCTACATCCTCCCCGACGCCGCCTGGGCGCGCCGCGTCTCCGGCGTCTTCGCCAACGAACTGGCACAGGCCCACCCCCAGCGGGCCCATGCCCTGCTCACCCGCTCGTCCAGGGGCCATTACGTGGTCAGTGTGCGCGCGCCCTTGGCCAACCGCAGCGGCGCCGACACCCTGTGCAGCCAATTCGAGACGGGCGGCGGCCGTAAGGCGGCCGCCGGCATCAACGCCCTGCCCGAAGCGCGGCTGCAGGACTTCGTCTCCGCCTTTTTCGCAACCTACCCGGGCTGAAACCCATGCAAAACCTGATCCCCCCCTACGGCGGCGAGCTGCCCATGCTGCTGGTCGACGCCTACCGCGCCCAGGCCATCCGTCAGGCCGCGCGCGACTACCCCTCCATTGACCTCGACTGGCGCCAGATCTGCGACCTGGAGCTGTTGCTCACCGGGGCGCTGGCGCCGCTGACCGGCTACCTGGGCCGGGCCGACTACGACCGGGTCCTCTCCCGCCTGGAACTCAGCGACGGCCGCTACTGGCCCTGGCCCAACGTGCTCGCCGTCCCGGCCAAACAGGCCCAGGGCATCGAGCCCGGCAAGACCGTGGCCCTGCGCGATGCCGAGGGCTTCATGCCGGCCCTGCTGCACGTAACCGAGGTCTGGCCCGCCGACCCCGAGCGTGAGGCACAGCTCGCGGCCGAATCCGGGCTGCCGCTCGACCAGCCCACGGCGGCCCCAGGCCAGGTCTATCTCGCCGGCCGGGTCGAGGGCGTGAGCCTGCCACCGCGGCACGACTTCCTCACCCTGCGCTTGACCCCGGCCGAGACCCGCGCCCAGTTCGCGCGCCGCGGCTGGCGCCGGGTGCTGGCGGTGATGCCCACCCAGGCCATGCACCGCCCGCACTACGAGTTCTACCTGCGCGCCGCTGCCGAGCGCGAGGCCAATCTCTTCATCCACGTGGCCGGCGGCGCCGATCCGGTGCACGACCCTTTGCACTTCACCCGGCTGCGCGCCTGTCAGGCCATGCTCCCCCGCTTCCCCGCCACCACCACCATGATGGCGGTCAGCCCCCTGCTGGCGAGTGCCACGGGCCCCCGCTCGGTCGCTTACAAGGCCGTCGTCGCGCGCAACTACGGCTGCACCCATCTGGTCGTCGGCGGTGAGAGCGCGGCCAACGGCTCGCAGCGGCGCGGTGTCGATGCCCTCGGTCTCGACCCTGGACAGCAGGCGCGGCTCAGGGAGGCCGTGGGGGTGGAGCTGGTCCCCTTTCCCCGCCTGCTCTACGTCGAGGACCAGGACACCTATCTCACTGAGGACGCCCTGCCCGAGGGGGTGCGCGGCCTGAACATGACCGATGCCGAGCTGCGCCGGCGGCTCATGCACGACCTGCGCGTACCCGAGTGGTATGCCTATCCGGAGGTGGTGGCGGAGCTGCGCCGCGCCTACCCGCCGCGCCACCGGCAGGGCTTCACCGTGTTCTTCACGGGGCTCTCTGGCGCCGGCAAGTCCACCATCGCCCGCGCGCTCGCCGTCAAGCTCATGGAGCTGGGCGACCGCCGCGTCACCCTGCTCGACGGCGACATCGTGCGCAAGCACCTCTCCAGTGAGCTCGGCTTCTCGCGCGAACACCGCGACATCAACATCCGCCGCATCGGCTTCGTCGCCAGCGAGATCACCAAGAACGGCGGGGTGGCCATCTGCGCCCCCATCGCCCCCTACCGCGCCACCCGCCGCGACGTGCGCGCCATGATCGAGCCCTGGGGCGGCTTCATCGAGGTACACGTCTCCACCCCCATCGAGGTGTGCGAGGCGCGCGACCGCAAGGGCCTCTACGCCAAGGCCCGCGCCGGGCTGATCCCCGAATTCACCGGCGTGTCCGACCCTTACGAGGTGCCGGAGATGCCCGAGCTCGCCATCGACACCTCGCAGTATAGCGTCGAGGAGGCGGTGCAGAAGGTGGTGCTCAAGCTCGAGCACGAGGGCTATCTGCGCTGAGGTCGCGGTCGCCGAAGGGACCGCACCCGACCCGCTGGAAGGGCTGGCCCCGATGACGGGGCCACCCATCCCCAGCGGCTCGACCTGGCCGCGCCTTTCCTCGCAGCAAAGGCGCAAACAGCCGATCGGCTGTGGCCTGTCGTCGACAAACCAACAGCGGCTTGCGTTCCGGCCCCGCCTACGTCGCGTGCAGTCGTGAGCCAGCCACTACAATAAGGGATATGATTTCCCAATACACGCTGAAGACCCTCGTCCGCGCCACCGGTGTGGGGCTGCATACCGGCTGCAAGGTCGAGATGACCCTGCGGCCGGCCCCACCCGATACCGGCATCGTCTTCCGGCGGCTGGACGTCGAACCACCGGTGGATATCCCGGTCGACCCCGAACGGGTGACCGACACCCGGTTGTGCTCGGCCATCGAGCGCGATGGGGTGAAGATCGCCACCGTGGAGCACCTCATGTCGGCGCTCGCCGGCCTCGGCGTGGACAACGTCTATGTCGACTTGACCGGCCCCGAGGTCCCGATCATGGACGGCTCCGCCGCCCCCTTCGTCTTTCTGATCCAGACCGCAGGGCTTAAGGCGCAGGCCGCCGCCCGCCGCTACATCCGCGTGAAAAAGACCGTGCGGGTGGAGGAGGGCGACAAGTGGGCCGAACTCGCCCCGTACGAGGGCTTTCGTCTGAGCTTCCGCATCGACTTCGAGCACCCGGTGCTCGCCCGCTCGGGCCAGACCGTGAGCATAGACCTCGCCCGCCAGTCGTATGTGCAGGAGGTCAGCCGCGCCCGCACCTTCGGCTTCATGCGCGACGTGGAATCCTTGCGCAGCGCCGGGCTGGCGCGCGGCGGCACGCTGGACAACGCGGTGGTGATGGATGACTACCGCGTGCTCAACGAGGGGGGCCTCAGATACGCCGACGAGTTCGTCAAGCACAAGGTGTTGGATGCCGTGGGCGACCTCTACCTGGCGGGGCATCCCCTGCTCGCCGCCTTCACCGCCTACAAGTCCGGCCACGGCCTCAACAACAAACTCCTGCGCGCCCTGCTGGCCGACGCCACGGCCTGGGAGTGGGCCAGTTTCCCCGACGAGGCCAGTACCCCCGCCGCCATCCTGCGCCTGCAGCCCCTGGCCGCCTGATGCTCGCCCTGCGCATCCTGGCCGTCGCCTGTGCGATCACGGTCATCTTCGCCCTGCTGGGCTATGCGCTGAGCCGCGACCGCCGCTGGCTGAGGTTGGCGGGGTATGTGTTAAAGGGCGGTTTAGCCCTCACCCTGCTCATTATTTTGCTTACATTTGTTCAGCGCTCACTTGCGTTCTAGGCCCGGTTTGATTCATTAGTTGCTAGCTGTCAGGTCCCGCCTGATTATGAACACGTTTTTTGAACAGATCTGGTCGTTCAGCATACCAGTTTTTGAGGGCCTCTTGAGGTGTGATATGGCCGAGCGCCTTCTGTGGTATGGACTGGTTGTATAAGGCGGCGTAGCGCTGTAGGGTCTGCTCCAGATGTTCACCGGACTGAAAGCGGGTGGTGGCCAACTCCTCGCTGATACGCCCGTTGAAGCGCTCGACCATGCCATTGGTCTGCGGGTGTCTGGGACGGATCAGACGGTGTTCGATACCATGGGCCTGGCAGACCTGATCGAAGGGGTGTTTGCCGGTGGGGGTGCGTTCGCCGTTGGCCGCGAAGCGGTCGGTAAACTCCTTACCGTTGTCTGTGAGGACTTTCTTGATCTTGAAAGAGGCCCGATCGATGAGTCGTTGCAGGAAGCCCTTGGCCTGATGCGCCGACTTGTCGGGCAGGAGTTCCAGGTAGACCCAGCGGGTAGCCCGCTCACAGGCCACGAAGAGGTAACGACGCTTGGGCTCATCCGGCATCTGCGGCAGGTACTTCACGTCGATGTGGACAAAGCCGGGCTCGTAGTCCTTGAAGGTCTTGGTGGGCTTGGGATTATCCTCCTCGGCCCGCAGGTCTTTGAGGTTGCTCACCCCGTGCCGGCGCAGGAAGCCGCAGGGCCGAGCGGGAGGCTGCTGAGTTGATGAACTCACGGGTGATGACCAGCAGGTCATCCAAGGGCAACAGCAGGGTGCGGCGCAGCTCGACGACGACGGCCTCTTGGGCTGGGGTCAGTGTGGTGCGCAGGTTGTGCGGTCGGTGGGATCGGTCGCAGACGTCCTCGCGGTATTTCCACTTACGCACCGTGCTGCGGGAAATGCCATACAGGGTCGCAAGCTTGCGCTCAGAGAGCGTGCTGCTTAAGCAGCTTAAGCGCGGATGGCAGGGGTGGTGCGTGCCTTTTTGTGCAGACGTACGAGCATGACAGTACCCTCCTTGACATTCGGTTGCCCCTACGGCGCCGGCGCCGCTGGCTGGGTGTCTGCGGTCGCCCTTCGGGCTCCCTGCGTCAGCCCCAGCCAGCAAGGTGCGCATGACCTCGCGGGCAGTGAACAAAGGGTAACTTCTTACAGGTATGCTATCAAGCGGGACCTTACACTCTTAGGTTGTCAAACAGTACGTTGCTAATGATGCCATCTTGCATGTCAGGCAGGCCGACTACCAGAACAGAAACAGTTGCGTTTTCGTCACTGGCTGTCCGATCTATGTTTTCAATCGTCAAAAAATGGCTGCCCAAGCTAGGTACTTTGGCAGTCCAGTCGAAAGGGGTATTTTTAAGAGCGAATCCTCCTGTGCCCCCTATTGCTAACTGTAGCTCGCCGCCCTGGCCAGGGAAACGAATAGTATATTTTCCGTCACCGTTCAAATCCAAACGCTGCCAGTCGATCGGGCGATCGAATTCTAAGGACAAAGTGGTGCCAACCAGAGCACCTGTGCCCTTCTGTATAATATTCGGTTTGGAAGATGTAATAACTTCGAGGCTGTTTATTGCGGCAGTAAGGCTCGGTTGGTCTAATACTTTGCTGAGCAGTAGGCGTTCAGCCTCGGCAAGTATACGCTCGCTGCTCAGACTTCCAGGCTGGACATCTATAAGTTTTGTATGAAGCTTAGTGGCCTCCTCTGCAAACAGTGTTTTGGCGGCCAGCACAGACGCATCGCGCCCAGTCGCCTGATTAGCAAGATGCCAGGGAATAGACCCCGCTTTCACTCCTTGCGATACCTGGCCAAACCAATATTGTTTTTCCGCTGTCGTGGAATTGCGCCCATAAAGTGACTGATAGGCACGGTCCAGGGCGCTGTCCCAACTCAGGCCATGGTACTGCATGACAAACTCGGGTGTAGAGGACAGGTAGTCGACTAATGACGCCGGGTCGCCGCCGGTCTGTGCAAGCACGGTCGTGCCGACCTGAACCTCTGCTGGCGTCAGTGGACGCCCGAAATAGCTGATAGCGAGTTTATGTAAAACAATATAATGCTGTGCACTCTGGACTGGATCTAGATAGATATTGATGTAGCTGGCATCGGAAACGACGTTGCCCTGCTGTTGATAAACAGCGAAGGTGTTGGATCCGGGACGCAGAGTGACATACAGTTTGCCGAGCGAAGCAAGTATGTCTAACCCCGGATCAAAGATGCCGGGGCTACCGGTTGTCGAGCCGTTGATGGGCTCTGCCCAGGCCAGATCGGTTGGGTTCTGGATTTTTAGCGTTACGGCGCTCAGGGCCGTGATGTTGTCACCCTTGGTGCCAGTGTCACTCTCAGGAGCCAGGGTTACGATGGGTTTAGGCGCTACTGTAGGCGCAGGCAGTGTTGCGCGCGTGAGCAGCTCATTTGTTTTTTGATTCATAAAATCCGCTAGACTAGGCATTTTTGGCTCCGGTCATTGCTTGGTATCGGGGGTACGGCGCAGCGTCTATGATTTGAGGATGACAGTGGAATCGCCGTAGCTAAGGCTGTGTGTCAATTGGGCTGCCTCCGAGCGCCGGGTAAAAAATTATCCGGCAGGATACGGGGGGTCAGGAATATCATGAGCTCGGTCTTGTTGTCCTGTTTGTAATTATCTCTAAACAGGTTGCCTAAAATCGGGATATCCCCCAAGAGTGGCACCTTGTTGGTCTCATCCTTAGTGTCCTGTTCGAAGATGCCGCCGAGTATTGCGGTTTCTCCGTTTGCCACACGAACCTGAGTCTTCACACGCTTCTTGTTGATTGTGGGACCCGCAGTCGTGGTTTCGCCTGGGGCATCCTTCGTCACTTCGACATCCAGGATGATGTTGTCGTTATTGAGAATCTGCGGATCCACCAATAGGCACAGGACAGCGTTTCTGAAGCTGGTCTGCGTGCCGCTCGTGGATACGGTCTGGTAGGGGATCTCCGTGCCCTGCAGGATAACGGCAGGTTTCTGATTGGAGGTCACCACTCTGGGGTTAGATATGATTCTCCCTCGCTTGTCTGCCTCAAGTGCGAGAAGCTCTAGGTTGAGCAATGCATTGCCCGCCCCCTCAATGATGGTCATTCCCAGGGACCCCTGGCTTCCGCCCGATGGAGCAAACGTCACGTTACCCGGAAGGTCCACGTTGAAATTGGGGTTTCCTGGTGCCGATCCCGACGATAACAGGACATTCGATCCAATCTGCGCACCAAGTCCCAACCTTACGCCTAGACTGCGACCAAAATTCGCGTCGGCCGTGACGATCCGCGCCTCGATCATCACTTGTCGTGTCGGTACATCGACCTTGGTCAGAAGTTCACGCACCTCGCGCAGCTTGGCCGCCGTGTCCTGCACGAACAGGGTATTCGTCTTCAAGTCATAGGTCACGCTGCCGCGCTTGGAGAGCACGCGTTGCGCCGCGGTCTGGCCCGTACCCGTCGTTGCAGCGGTCTGCACCTGACCCCCCACACCGGTCGCCGAGGCCTCGCAGGAAACCGCCTGACCCGCCTGTAGGGCGGCGATGGACTTGCCCAGCAGGATGCCCTCCGCCTCGTTCGCCCGCAGGTAGTTGAGCGGGATGCTCTCTGTCACCAGCGGCTCCAGGTCGGCGATCTGCTGCCGGGCCTCGAGCTCCAGCTTTTCCTTGGCGGCGAGTTCATCACGCGGGGCGACCCAGATGACGTTGCCGGTCACCCGTTTGTCGAGGCCGCGGGCGCGCAGGATGATGTCCAGGGCCTGGTCCCAGGGGACGTCCTTGAGCCGCAGGGTGATGTTGCCGGTCACCGTGTCGCTGGCGATGATGTTGAGCCCGGTGAAGTCGGCGATGACCTGCAGCACCGCGCGCACCTCGACGTTCTGGAAGTTGAGCGTCAACTTCTCGCCGGTATAGCGCGGGCGCTCCACCGCGAGCTGCTGGCGCGGGTCGTCCATCGGCCTGAGTTCCAGGATGAACTGGTTGCCGGTCTGGTAGGCGGAGTGGTCCCAGGTGCCGCGCCCTTCCACCCGCATGCGGGTGTTCTTGCCCTGTTCGACGGTCTCGACGACGAGGGCCGGGGTGCCGAAGTCGGCGACGTCGAGGCGGCGGCGCAGGGGGTTGGGCAGCGCCGTGTTGAGGAAGTCGACCTGCACGGCGCCACCGCGCTGGCGGATGTCCACCCCGACGCCGGGGTCGGACAGGCTCACGATGATGCGGCCCTCGCCGTTGGCGCCGCGGCGGAATTCGACGTCGCGGATGGCGTGGTCGCGCTTGGGCCCGCTCTCGGCGAAACGGGTCGGCGCCGGCGCCTCGGGCGTGGCGGCCTCGCCGCGCACCACCACCAGCAGCTGGTTGCCGACCTGGCGCACCTGATAGCCGGCCGGCCCGCGGAGGTTGAGCACCACGCGGCTGCGGTTGCCGGCCTGGATCACGTCGTAGCTGCGGATGACGCCGGCATCGACCGCCTCGGTGAGCCGCGCGGCGCTGGTGTCCGGCAGATCGAGCACGATGCGCGGCGGGTTGGTCACCGAGAAGTGCACCGGCTCGCCGCTCAAGGGGGCGTCGAGGGTGATCTTGACCACCTGGCTGTCGTTGGCGCCTCGGCTGATGTTGACCGATTTCAGGGCCCCCGCGTGGGCGATGCCAATGACGAATGCGGCCAGGGTCAGGCCCAAGGCCCAACGACGCACTGTCTGACGGATGCTCGCGCTCATCATGCTGTCCCTCTTATTCCTGTAGCGGCAGGCTGGTGTTGGTCTGTGTCCAGTCGCCGACGCCGTCCTGCACGGTTTCCCGGATCTCGATCGCGGTGTCGCTGATGCCGATGACGACACCGAAGTTCTGGCCGATGCGGTCGCCCTTGCGCACCTGGTAGATGGCGTTGTCCGGCGTGCGTACGAGGGCGATGAGCTCGCCGCCGCGTCTCAACGTGCCGACCATGCGCAGCCCGTCCAGGGGGAAGGTCTCCAGATGGGTCTTGGGCCGGTTCATGTCCGGGGCCGGACCGCCGCCGCTGCCGGCGGGGCGCAGGTTACGGGCGGCGAAGGGGTCGGGCAGCCCCGCCGGGTTGTAGCTGAAGACCTCGGGCATTTTGACCTCGGGCAGGGGTTCCATCTTCTCCTGCGAGTCGCGCCCGGCCTGGTCCATGAACTGCCTGAGGTCGCTCATGTCATCCTGCGCGCAGCCGGCCAGGAGCAGGCCGCACAACACCACGCCATAGCGCGCCTTCATGACTTGCCACCCCCCTTCTTGTCCTTGCCGGCCGCCATCTCGGCCTCGTCCAGATAGCGGTAGGTGCGTAGCGTCGCCTCCATGACCAGGCCGCCGCCGCCTTCGCCCACCGGCGCGAGGCTCACGTCGTGCAGGGTGACGATGCGCGGCAGTTGCGCCACGTCGCTGACGAAGCCGGCCATGTCGTGGTATTCGCCTTTGACCTTGATGGTGACCGGCAGGGTGGCATAGAACTCCGCCAAGGCCTCCTGGCCGGGCCGGAACAGTTCGAACTCGAGCCCGCGCCCCACCCCGGCCTGGTTGATGTCGGTCAGCAGGGCGTCCATCTCGGCCCGGTTGGGGAGCTGGCGCAGCAGGGCGGCGAGCGACTTCTCGATGTCGGCGAGCCGTTTCTTGTAAGCCTCGTAGTGGATGGCCTGGCGTTTCTTCTGTGCGTAGACCTCGCGCAGGCTGGCCTCCTCGTTGCGCAGGTTGTCCAGCTCGGCCATACCGTTGGACCAGTCGAGGTACCAGCCCAGGCCGAGGATGGCGAGGAACAGCACGGCCAGGACCACGGCCTTGATGGGCAGCGGGGCGCGGGCGAGGTCCTTGAGGTCCAGGGATTTGAGGGCGCTCAGGTCCATGTTCAGGCCCCCTGCTTGCTCAGTCTGACCGTGAGGGTGAACTCGGCGGCCCGCAACTTGCCCACCGTGGCGCTGCGCACCTCGACCAGGTTGGGGGCCTCGAACAGGGGGGAGGCGTCGAGGTTGCGCATGAAGCTGGAGACCCGCGCGCTCGACTGGGCATAGCCCTGCAGGGTCAGGGTGTTCTCCGCCTGCTTCAGGCTCTTGAGATAGACCCCCTCGGGGAGCTGCCGGGCGAGCGCGTCGAACAATTGCACGGCCTCGGCACGGTTGGTCTGCAGGGACTCGACCACCGCCTTGCGGTCGAGCAGGGCCTTGGTCTTGTCCTTGAGCTGCTTGATTTCTGCGATCTGCTTGTCCAGCACGGCGGTCTCCTGGCGCAGCAGCTCGTTGCGCTGATGCTGGGCGTTCTTGGCATCCTCGATGGCCATGTGGCCCAGAAAGACCACCAGCGCACCCGCGGCCGCCGTGGCGATGGCACTGAGTACCAGCAGCCGCTGCTGCTGGGTCCGTTTGAGCTGCCGGTGCGGCAGCAGGTTGATGCGGATGAGGCTCATGTCGGATCGAACCTCCGCAGGGCCAGCCCGCAGGCCACGAACAGGGCCGGGGCGTCGGCGGCCAGCTGGCGCGCCTTGACCTGGCTGGACACCGCCATCTTGGCGAAGGGGTTGGCGATCAGGGTGCTGGTCTGCAGCCGGCTGTGCACGATGTCGTCCAGACCGGGGATGGCGGCACAGCCGCCGGCGAGCAGGATGTGATCGACGCTGTGGTAGGCGGTGGCGCCGAAGAAGAGCTGCAGCGCCCGCCCGATCTCCAAGGCGATGGCATCGAGGAAGGGTTGCAGCACCTCGGATTCGTAACTGTCGGGCAGCAGCGCCTTGCGCTTGGCCTCCTCGGCCTCGTCGATGGGGAGGTCATAGCGGCGGGCGATCTCCTGGGTCAGGACATACCCCCCCAGCGCATGCTCACGCTGATAGACGAGCTGGTTGTCGTGCACCACGCTCACATGCGTGGCATTGGCGCCGATGTCGATGATGGCCACGGTCTGGTTGCGGCCGTTGTCCGGCAGCTGATAGGCGAGCTGCTCAAAAGCGTTGAGGGTGGCGAAGCTGTCGACGTCGACGATGACCGCCTTGAGCCCCACCGCCTCGGCCAGCGCGACCCGTTCCTCCAGCCGTTCGCGCCGCGAGACGACGACCAGCGCCTCGTTCTCCTCCGGCGAGCGCGGGGCGGGCCCGAGGATCTGCCAGTCGAGGCTCACCTCGTCCAGGGGGAAGGGGGCCATCTGGTTGGCCTCGGCCATGACCTGGGTCTCGATGTCCAGCTCGCTCGCCCCCTGCGGCAGCAGGATCTTCTTGGTGATGACGGCAGCGGCCGGCAGCGCCAGGGCGACCTCGCGCGTCTTGGTCTGCATCGCCTTCCACGCCTCGCGCATCGCCGCCTCGACGACCTCCGGCTTGGCGACGCTGCCGTCGGTGAGCGCGTCCTTGGGCAGGCGGGCGATGGCGTAGCGCTCGACCCGGCGGATATCGCGGCCGCTCTCCGCCAGTTCGAGCATTTTTACCGCCGATGAGCTAATATCGACCCCGATGAGGGGCTTGTTGCGGCGGAGTAACGACCCTAGATGCAAGTGTGCTTCCCTTCCTGAGACCTTGATTTAATGAGTCGTTTAATTATCTGTTGCAAATCCTAGCAACAACTCGTTTTTGCTTACAACCTAAATTTCTCGTCTGGCAGCGACCGGCTGCCCGTTTCGGCAAATCTGCATGTTCAAGCGTTGGGGCCTCTACCTCCTGGCCGGCGTCCTCGGGCTCGGCCTGGTCGCCGCCGCCATCGCTGGGTTGACCGCCGCCCTCGTCTATCCCTCGCTGCCCAGCCTGGAGGTGCTCACCGATTACCGCCCCAAGGTGCCGTTGCGCATCTACTCCGAGGATGGGGCGCTGCTCGGCGAATTCGGCGAGGAGCGGCGCGCCGTGGTGCGGGTGCAGGACACCCCGCTGGTGTTGCGCCAGGCCATCCTGGCGGCCGAGGACGAACGCTTCTACCAGCACGGTGGCGTGGACACCCTGGGGGTCTTCCGTGCGGCGCTCGCCAACATCGTCTCCGGCGGCGCCAAGGAGGGGGCCTCCACCATCACCATGCAGGTGGCGCGCAACTTCTTCCTGTCCTCGGAGAAGACCTTCCGGCGCAAGATCAACGAGGCCCTGCTGGCGATCAAGATCGAACATGCCCTCACCAAAGACGAGATCCTGGAGCTCTACCTCAACCACATCTTTCTGGGCCAGCGCGCTTACGGCTTTGCCGCCGCCGCCCAGATCTATTACGGCAAGCCGCTGAAGAACTTGAGCCTCGCCGAGGCGGCCATGCTGGCCGGGCTGCCCAAGGCCCCCTCGGCCTACAACCCGGTGGTCAATCCGTCCCGCGCCCAGGCACGTCAGCGCTACGTCCTGGGGCGCATGCTCAAACTCGGCTACATCACCCAGGCGGAATACGACCAGGCCATCAACGAGCGCCTGCGCATCCGTCATTCGACACAGGACTTCGATGTGCCGGCCGATCACGTGGCGGAGTTGGTGCGCCAATACATGGTCCAACGCTATGGCGAGCAGATCTATGTGACGGGGATGCGCGTCTACACCACCATCCGACGCGAGGAGCAGCAGGCGGCGGCCGACGCCGTGCTGCGCGGGCTGGTGGCGTTCAACCGCCGCAGGGGTTACGCCGGCCCCGAATCGCACATGGAGCTGCCGGCCGATCCCAAGGCCGCGGTCGAATATCTCGACAACCACTTGCCCGATCTGCGCGAGGTGGGTGGCATGCTCCCCGCCGTCGTGCTGGCGGTGGACAAGAAACGCATCCTGGCGCGGCTCGCCAGCGGTGAGGAGATCGAGCTGGGGGCGAGCGAGCTGAAGTTCGCCCAGCGCTTCCTGGCAGCGGATGCGCCCGCCAAGAAGCGCCTGCGCCGCGGCTCGGTGATCCGCGTGGTGCGGCTGGACGGCAAGACCTGGCAGCTCACCTATCTGCCCCAGGTCGAGGCCGCCCTGGTGGCGCTGTCGCCGCAGGACGGGGCGATCCGGGCGCTGGTGGGCGGCTTCGACTTCTCGCGCAACCAGTTCAACCGCATCACCCAGGCCTGGCGGCAGCCGGGCTCGAGCTTCAAGCCCTTCATCTATTCCGCCGCCCTCGACCGCGGCCTCACCCCCGCCAGCGTGCTGGAGGACGCACCCATCAACCTGGACCCCTTCGAGACCGGCGGCGTGCTGTGGGAGCCCAAGAACTTCGACGGCGTGATGGAGGGCCCCATGACCCTGCGCGATGCCCTGCGCAAGTCGAAGAACCTGGTCTCCATCCGCGTGCTGCAGAACGTCGGCATCGATGCCGCCCGCGCCCACGTGGCCCGCTTCGGCTTCGACATGGCACGCATCCCGCCCTATCTGACCATGGCGTTGGGCGCCGGCGAGGTCACGCCGCTCGCCATGGCCTCGGCCTACAGCGCCTTTGCCAACGGCGGCCTGCTGGTGCGTCCCTACCTGATCACCCGCATCACCGACAAGGAGGGACGTACCCTGGAGTCCTTCCAGGCACCTGCAGCGCAGCGCATCCTCGATGCCCGCAATGCCTTCATCATGACCACCATGCTGCAGGACGTGGTGCGGCGCGGCACCGCCACGGCGGCGATGCAGCTCAACCGCAGCGACCTCGCCGGCAAGACCGGCACCACCAACGACCACCGTGACGCCTGGTTCGCCGGCTACAACCCACACAGGGTCGCCGTGGCCTGGGTCGGCTATGACCAGCCGCGCCCCATGGGGGGTGGCGAGACCGGCTCGGTGGCCGCACTGCCGATCTGGATGGCCTACATGGGGCGTGTGCTCAGGGACGTGCCCGATCAGCCCTACACCATGCCGCCGGGCATCGTCACCCTGCCCGTTGATCCCATAACCGGCCGTGTGCTCGCAGACGGCAGCGGCGGGATGATCGAATACTTCTATGAAGAATTCGTGCCCGCCGCCCAGGCCACCCCGGATGGGGTGGCCGAGGAGAGCGCCGCCCCCATCGTCGAGGCCCCTGGACCTGCGGTGCGCAACTATGGCGACTAGACGACGAGACCCCCCCACCACGGAAGGGCGTCTGCCCGTCCCGACCGCGGAGCGATTGGTGCCGCAGAGTCATTGACATGCCCCCCAAGGAGCTCTCGCCCCGCCACGCCCAGATGCGCATCCGCATCGCCCAGCTGGCCGCGCAGTTGATGCTCGAGCACGGCATCCGCGACTATGGCCTGGCCAAGCGCAAGGCCGCCCGCCAGTTGGGGGCGCCGGAGTCACACAGCCTGCCCGGCAACGACGAGATCGAGGCGGCGCTCAAGGCACACCAGGCCCTCTACCGTCCCGACGAGCACAAGACCATCCTGCGCGCCTTGCGCGAGCAGGCCCTGGCGGTGCTGGAGAGCTTCGCGCGCTTCGACCCGGTCCTGGTCGGCGGGGTGCTCAACGGGACGGCCTCGCGCCACTCCGACATCGAGATCGAGCTCTATGCCGACTCCAGCAAGGACTTCGAACACCACCTGCTCAACGAGGGCATCGCCTTCAAGGTCAAGGACCGTGGCGGCAGCCAGGTCTACCTGCTCTATGCCGAGCCGGCCGACGTCTGGGTGCGCATCCTGCCGCCCGAGGGCCGGCACGCGGCCGGGCGGGGCCGTCAGGACGGACCGCGCCGCATGAACGCGAAACAACTGGCGGCCTTGCTGCAGGCGGAGGCGGCGGCAGACCCGATCGACCCAACCTAGCCTGCCCGGCTCCCAGTGGGCTCAAGCCGGCGATGGCGGCTGTCGATAAAGTGTCGCCTGGCCGGGCTATAGTTCAGCCCGGCCCGGCTTGCGCCCACAGGGTGTCGCCCCGACAGGGCCAGCCGCCGAGACGGCGCCGTATTCAACAGGGAGTGCCTGCGCGTCGATGATCCGGTTTTTCCGACACTATGTGCCGTTGAGCATGCTGCTCCTGGTCGTGCTGGAGTTCGCGCTCTTCTTTTTCGCCAGCCAGTACGCCGCCAACAACTTCGACAACCGGCTGGTTTTCGGCACTGTGCCAACCCTGGCCAGCACGCTGCGGCCCTGGTTGTTCGCGCTGCTGATGGTCTTGGTCATCTCGCTGTTCGGTCTCTACGACTGGGAATAGACCAAGGGGATCCGCAGCCTGCTGCTGCGCGTGGCGGGGGGGTTCGCCCTGGGCCTCATCCTGCTGGCGGCGGGGGCGCAGCTCTTTCCCGACCTCTTCGCCCGTGACCAGGAGCTGCTGGCCGTCATCCTGATCTCCGGCCTGGGGGTGCTCGCCACCCGGCTCGCCTTCCTGCAATGGGACAGTGCCAGCACGTTCAAGAAGCGGGTGCTGGTCCTGGGCACCGGCAGCCGGGCGGCCAAGATCGAGGAGATGATCGCCAGCGGCCAGGCCCAGGGGCTCAACGTCGTCGGCTATCTGCCACTGGGCGGCGTGCACCATTACGTCCCGCACGCCCGCATCCTGGACGAATCCGGCAGCCTCATCGACATCGTCGAGCGCTATGGCATCGAGGAGATCGTCGTGGCGATCCGCGAGCGCCGCGGCGGGGCGCTCCCCATCGCCGAGCTGCTGGAGTGCAAGCTCGCGGGGGTACGCATCATCGACCTGCCCGCGTTCTTTGAGCGCCAGACCGGCATCGTGCCGCTCGAATCGGTCAATGCCAGTTGGCTGATCTTCGCCGAGGGGTTCGACAGCGGCGCCGCGCGCGACCTGGTCAAGCGGGCCTTCGACCTGACGGTGAGCGCTGTTTTGTTGATCGTCTCCCTGCCCGTCATGCTGATCACCGTGCTGGCCATCAAGCTGGAGAGCAAGGGGCCGGTGTTCTATACCCAGGAGCGGGTCGGCCAGTTCGGCAAGCCATTCACCATCTACAAGTTCCGCAGCATGTTCACCGACGCCGAGAAGGACGGGCTGCCGCAATGGGCGCGGCAGAAGGACGACCGCACGACGCGTGTGGGGCGCATCATCCGCCGGCTGCGCATCGACGAGCTGCCGCAGCTGATCAACGTCTTCCTGGGGCAGATGAGCTTCGTCGGCCCGCGGCCTGAACGGCCCTATTTCGTCAAGGAGCTGGCCGCCCAGATCCCCTACTACAACGCCCGGCACAGCCTCAAACCGGGTATCACCGGCTGGGCCCAGGTACGCTTCCCCTACGGTGCAAGCGTCGAGGACGCCATGGGCAAGCTGCAGTACGACCTGTACTACGTCAAGAACCACAGCCTGTTCCTGGACCTCATGATCCTGCTGAAGACCGTCCAGGTGGTGGTCCTGGGCAGGGGCGCGCGTTAGCGTGAAAGTCGCGCAGCGGCTCTCGAAGCCCCCCTCGCCCACTTGCCGGAGAGCGGCTGGGGGTGAGGGAACGGACATGGCGACATTCATGCTCTGGGGTGACTGTGGCCATGTCCGTTAGCGTGATGCTCAACGCCGCGGCGGTCAGCCACGCACTGGGCGCGCTGGCCTTCGGCGTCCTGGCGGGGCTTTTCTGGCTTTACGGCACGCGCCGCCGCGAAGCGACGCCCCTTGCCCTGCCCGCCGCCGTCTCCGCGCTCTGGCTCCTCGCGGCGGGCGTGCAAAGCGCCCTTGCTGCCGGCGGCGAGATGGTCGCCCTGCTCGAGCTGGCCCGCAATGCCGTCTGGCTCCGATTCCTCGTCAACAGCCTGCGCCAGCTCAAGCCCGATGCGGCCCTCTCGCCCTGGCTGCGCCAGATCGTCCGCGGCGTGGTGCTGCTGCTCGTCTCGGCCCTGGTCGTGCAAGGCCTCCATCTGTTCTGGCCCGCCCCCGCGCTGGCGTACACGGGCCTCGCCGTGCTGCCTGCCCTGCTGGCGGTGGCCGGCATGGTGTTGGTGGAGCAGTTCTACCGCAACGCCCGCACCCAGGACCGCTGGGGGATCAAATTCCTCTGTCTGGCCCTGGGCGGCATGTTCGCCTACGACTTCTATCTCTATTCCGAGGGCATGCTCTTCCGCCAGCTCTCGCCCGAGGTGTGGACCGCGCGCGGCGTGGTGAACGCCCTGCTCGCCCCCATGATCTGGCTGTCCTACAGCCGGCTCACCCAGTTCCTGCCGGTGGCGATCTCGCATCGCATGGTGTTCCACACCGTCACCCTGGTCGGCACCGGCGTCTATCTGCTGGCGATGGCCGCTGCCGGCTACTACATCCGCCTCTACGGCGGCGAGTGGGGGGCGCTGCTGCAGTACGTCTTCCTGTTCGGCGCCGGCGTGCTGCTGCTGGTGGTGGTGTTCTCCGGTTCGGCGCGGGCCCGGCTCAAGGTCTTCCTGTCCAAACACTTCTTCCGCTACCGCTACGACTACCGCGAGGAGTGGCTGCGCTTCACGCGGCTGCTCACCAGCGGCGAGCCCGGCCAGCAGGTGTGCGAGCGCTCGATCGAGGCGATCGCCCGCCTGGTCGACAGCCCGGCCGGGGTGTTGTGGTTGCGCAAGGAGGAGGGCGCCTTCCACCGGGCGGCCTACTGGAACTGGTCGGACCTCGCCGGCAGCCTGCCGGCCGATGCCCCGCTGGTGCGCTTCCTGGAGACGCGCCAGTGGGTGATCAACCTCGACGACGTCCGCGCCGACCCCAACAGCCTGGAGGCTGAGGTGCCGGATTGGATCGTGGACCATCCGCGCGCCTGGCTGCTGATCCCCATGCTCTGGCACGACCGCCTGCTCGGCTTCATGGTCCTGGAGCACTCGCTCGGCAAGCTGCATTTCGACTGGGAGGTGAGCGACCTGCTCAAGACCGCGGCGCGCCAGGCCGCCACCAACCTGGCCCAGCTCCAGGCCGCCGAGGCCCTCACGGTGGCCCGCCAGTTCGAGTCCTTCAACCGCGCCACGGCCTTCGTCGTGCACGACATCAAGAACCTGGTGGCGCAACTGTCGCTGCTGCTGTCCAACGCCCAGCGGCACAAGGACAACCCCGAGTTCCAGGAGGACATGCTCGCCACGATCGAGAGCGCGGTGGCGCGCATGAACCGCATGCTGGCCAAGCTGGCCGAGCGCAAGGACACGGCGAGTAACGGCGAGGTGGCGCTGGCGTTGCTGCTGGAGGAGGTGATCGAAAGCAAAAAGGGCTATAGCCTCAAGCCCGAGCTGCAGGTGGTCGATCGTGACCTGCAGGTCCGGGCGGATCGGGAGAGGCTCGCCCGTGTCCTGGGACACCTCGTGCAGAACGCCATCGAGGCCACCCCTTACACCGGACGCGTGGGTGTTAAACTGTGGCGCGAAGGGGGGTACGCCCACATCCTGGTGGAGGACACGGGCGTGGGCATGGACGCGGACTTCATCCGCGACCGGCTGTTCCGCCCCTTCGTCTCCACCAAGGGCACGGGCATGGGTGTGGGCACCTACGAATGCAAGATGTACATCGAGGAACTGGGCGGCGACATCCGCGTGGACAGCGCACCCGGCCGGGGCTCCCGCTTCACGGTGCGCCTGCCGCTGGTGGCTGAAGGTGTGGCCGCTGCCGGCGGAGGGATGGCGGCGTGAGCGCGCAAACCAAGCTCCTCCTGGTCGAGGACGATGTCGGGCTGCAAAAGCAGATCAAGTGGAGCCTCGACGGCTTCGAGGTGCTCACCGCCGCCGACCGCGAGGCGGCGCTCACCCTGTTGCGCCGCCACGAGCCCACCGTGGTCCTGCTCGACCTGGGCCTGCCACCCGACCCGGACGGCGCCACCGAGGGCCTGGCGGCGCTACAGCAGATCCTCACCCTGGCCCCGGGCACCAAGGTCATCGTCGTCACCGGCAACCAGGATCGTGCCAATGCCCTTCAGGCCATCCGCCAGGGGGCCTTCGACTTCTACCAGAAACCCTTCGACGAGCAGATCCTGCGCATCATCATCGACCGGGCCCTGCGCGTGGCCGAGCTGGAGCAGGAGAACCGGCGCCTTGTCCAGGCGCAGCGGGCCGAACCGCTTGCGGGGCTGATTACCGGCGACCCGGAGATGCTCAGGGTCTGCCGCACCATCGAAAAGGTCGCCGCGAGCGATGTCACTGTGCTGCTGCTGGGTGAGTCCGGCACCGGCAAGGAGCTCCTCGCGCGGGGGCTACACGCCCTGTCGCCGCGTGCCGGTGAGCGCTTCGTCGCCATCAACTGCGCCGCCATCCCCGAGACCCTGCTGGAGAGCGAGCTCTTCGGCTATGAGAAAGGGGCCTTCACCGGCGCCACCAAGCAGACCATCGGCAAGATCGAGTACGCGCACAAGGGCACCCTCTTCCTCGACGAGATCGGCGACCTGCCGCTCGCGCTCCAGGCCAAGCTGCTCAGATTCCTGCAGGAGCGGGTGATCGAGCGCCTGGGCGGCCGCGGCGAGATCCCGGTGGACGTGCGCGTGGTGGCCGCCACCCACCAGGACCTGGAGGCGCGCATCGCCAGCGGCCAGTTCCGCCAGGACCTCTACTACCGGTTGTCCGAGATCAGCGTGCACATCCCGCCGCTACGCGCGCGGCAGGGCGACAAGAGCCTGCTCGCACACGCCTTCATGGAGAAGTATGCGCAGATCAACAACCGGGGGCTGCGCGGCTTCACCGCCGAGGCCCTGGCCGCCATCGAGGCCCATGTCTGGCCGGGCAACGTGCGGGAGATGGAGAATACCGTCAAGCGCGCGGTGATCATGGCCGAAGGCAGCCAGATCACCCTGGCCGATCTGGGCCTGCCGGCGGCCGCCGTGGCCGAGGAGAGCCTCAACCTGCGCCACGTGCGCGACGAGGCCGAGCGCAACGCTGTCATCAAGGCGCTCGCTCGCGTCAATGGCAACGTGGCCCAGGCCGCCGAGCTGCTGGGTGTCTCACGCCCCACCCTGTACGACCTCATGGGGCGGTTCGGTCTGAAATGACACGCGCATTCAGTGTGCCAGTTCGACGCAATCAAGGAATGCGACCTTGTGCTTGACTGTGACCCGGACGTCGTAGGTCGGCAATCCCTTGCCGACGCCATTCTCTGAGAGAACCATGTCCACGCAAACGCGCCGCCAATCCCGCCGCCGCAAGCTCCGGCTCAACCGCACCCACGCCCTGATCGCCGCTGCCATCATCGCCACTGTCGGCCTGGCCGGTGGCTCATACTACGTCCTCAGCCGCAAAGACCCCGATGACTATCTCGCGGCGGCGCGCACCCAGGTCGCCCGCGGCGACCGCCAGGCGGCCATCATCGAGCTCAAGAACGCCCTGCAGCTGGCGCCCGAAGACGCGGCCCTGCGCTATGAGCTCGGCAAGCTCTACGTCGCCGGCCAGGACTACGCCGCGGCGGAGAAGGAGCTCACGCGGGCGCGCGACGGCGGCCATAGTGCCGACGACCTGCCCGCCCTGCTCGCCCGCGCCCTGATCGGTCAACGCCAGCCCAAGCGGGTGCTGGACGAGATCCCCGTGCCCGAAGGGGCGCGGCCGGAACTGGCGGCCCCCCTGCTGGCCCTGCGCGCCCGGGCCCAACTCATGCTGGGCGACAAGGCCGCGGCGGAACAGAGCCTGCGCGAGGCGGATGCCCTGCGCCCCGACCATCCCGAGACCCTGGTCACCCGTGCCCAGCTCGCCGTGGCCGCCGGCGACCGCGCCAACGCCCTCACCCTCATCGACCGGGCCATCGCCGGCGACGGCAAGCGTGCCGACCTCTGGATGATGAAGGGCGACCTGCTCCGGCTGGAAAAACAGACCGAGCCGGCCCGTGCCGCCTATCGCCGGGCGCTCGAGCTAGACCCCGAACAGGTCGGCGCGCACCTGGCCATCGGCCTGCTGCACCTGGAGCGCAACGAACTCGACCAGGCCCAGGCCCAGCTCGCCCAGGCCGATAAGCTGGTCCCGAACCACCCCATGGCCCGTTATCTGGGCGCCGTGGTCGATTTCCGCCGCGGCCATCACAACGAGGCCAAGACCAAGCTGCAGGAGGTGCTCAAGGTGGCGCCGGACCTGCTGCCGGCCCAACTCCTGGCCGGGGCGACGGAGTTCGCCCTGGGCAACCGGCAATCGGCCATCGGCCATCTGGGCAAGGTCCTGGAACGCGTGCCCGACCATCCCTACGCGCGCAAACTCATGGCTGCGGCCATGGTCAGCGCAGGACAGTTGGACGAGGCCCAGCGCCTGGTCGCCGGCCTCGGCGACGACGACCTGCTCAGCGCCGTCCTGCAGGGCGACATCGCCCTGCGCAAACGGGACTTCGCCGCCGCGCGGCAACACCTGGAACAGGCCGCCGCACTCGCACCCGACAATCCGGCGCTCCTCGTCGAACTCGCTCGCAGCCGCATGGCCAGCGGCGACAGTGCCGGGGCGATCGAGGCACTCAACCGCGCCGCCGAGCTGGACACGGCCTCGGGGCGCCCCGACGCCCTCCTGGTGCTGACCCATTTGCGTGCCGGCCGCCCGGCTGAGGCCATGGCGGCGGCCGAGCGACTGGTCAGGGAGCGGCCCAAAGACCCGCTGGGTTACTTTCTCATCGGCCAGGTGCATCTGGCCAGACGCGATCTCGCCGGGGCGAAGTCTGCCTTCTCCGAGGCGCTCAAGCAGGAACCCACCTATCTGCCCGCCGCCACCGAGCTCGCCCGGATGGACCTACAGGCCAATGACCGCAAGGCCGCGCGCGGCCGCTTTGAGGCGATCCTGGCCAAGGACCCCAGGAATAGTCGCGCGCTCATCGCCCTGGCTGGGCTCGCTGCGGACCAAAAGGATGAAAAGGCCTACCTGGACTATCTCACCCGCGCCAAGCAGGCCAACCCCAAGGACCCCGCCGCCTACGAGCTGCTCGCCGCCTACTGGCTGCAGCGCCGGGACGCCGCCAAGGCCCTGGTCGAGGCCAAGGCCGGCCTCGACATGACCGGCCAGGCCCGCTTCCACGACGCCATGGGCGCCGCCCAGCTCATGCAGAACGACCGTGATGCTGCCCTGGCCACCTATCAGCTATGGGTCAAGGCCGCGCCCGAAAACCCGATGGCGCACTTCCGCCTGGCGCAGGTCCAGCGCGCCCGCGGCGACAGCGCCTCCGCCCTGCAGTCCCTGGGCCGGGCGCTAGCCATCAGTCCGGATGCGACCGAGCTCCTGGCGGTCAAGGCCGTGACCCTGGCCGAAGTCGGGCGTGCCGAGGACGGGTTGCGCTTGGCGCGCTCGTTGCAGCAGAAGGCACCGAAGTCCCCGACCGGCCTCATGGCCGAGGGTGACATCCTGGTGCACGGCAAAAAGCCGGCCGCTGCCGCCGAGGCCTACGCCAAGGCCGCCCGCCTCGGCAACAGCGGCGCGCTAGCCGCCACCGCCTACCGCAACTGGGTTGCCGCCGGCCAGCAAAAGCAGGCCGATGCCTTCCTGCAACAATGGATCAAGGAACGTCCCAACGACGGTGTGGCCCGCCACACCCTGGCCGATGGGCTACTCAAGAGCGGCCGGCTGAGCGAGGCCCAGACCCAGTACGAGCTGCTCTACAAGGCCAACCCCAGGGACCTCATCGCCGCCAACAACCTCGCCTGGATCTACGGCGAGCTCAAAGACCCGCGGGCGTTACCCCAGGCCGAGGCGGCGTACGCGCTCGCGCCGGAGCATCCCTCGACGCTCGACACATTGGGCTGGATACTGGTGCAGCAAGGTCAGACGCAGCGTGGCCGTACCCTGCTGGAGAAAGCGCATGAACGGTCCCCAGACGCGCCGGACATTCACTGGCACCTGGCCGTCGCCCTGGCCAAGTCGGGGGACACTCCCCGCGCCCTGACGGAACTGGAGCGCCTGCTCAACAGCGGGCGCGATTTCGCCAACCGCCAGGCCGCCATACAGTATTTCCATATACTCAAGCACAGACCGTGATGATCTGGGTGATGACCAGGTCCTAGTATTGCGTCACAGCGTGAGGTCCGATTGCTGAGAGATCGATACATAACTCGCGCTGTGGCAGACGCTATACCTTTAAACAGGTGCCCAAAGTGAGCAACGTTTTAAACAGAGTATTGAAAACGGCCTTATTGGCCATGATTCTTGTCGGTATGGCGGGTTGTGGCGAAAAGAGTCCGACCGATCTGATCGAGTCCGCCAAGACCTCGATCGGCAAGAAGGACCACAAGACCGCCATCGTCGAACTGAAATCGGCGATCCAGAAGATGCCCAACAACGCCGAGGCCCGCTTGCTGCTGGGACTCTCCTATATGGAAACGGGCGACTACGCCTCGGCGGAGAAAGAACTCACCAAGGCACGCGAACTGGGCGCACCCGCTGATCAATTGAACCCTTTGTATGCTCGTCTCCTGCTGATCATGGGTGCACACACCAGAGTCATCGAGGAGATCAAACCCAGCCCCACCATGGGCATGGCCTCGCTGGCGACCATTCACGCCTACCGGGCGCGAGCCTACCTCGCACTTGGCGATAGGGAGGCCGCCCGGAAGGAACTGGTCGAGAGCGAAAGAAGCGCCCCACAACATCCCGAGACACTGTTTGCCAAGGCCGTCATGGCGCGCGAGAGCGAACAGCCCGGTCAGGCGATGGCCCTAGTCGATGCAGCCTTAGCCAGGGACAAGACCTTTCGCGACGCGCTCTACTTCAAGGCCTACCTGTTGATGAATGAAGGTAAGGACGCCGAGGCCCTCGCTGTGTACCGACAGATCATCGCTGCCAACCCGCGGGAATACCTGGCCCATCTCTCCATTGCCAAACTGCTCATGAAGGCAGGGTCGAGGGGGGTGGAAGACGCGATCAAACAGGCCGATGCGGCTCTCAAGGCCGCGGAAGGTGCCGCACCAGGATCGCCGGTGGTGAAATATGCGCGCGCCGTGTTCGAATACACACGTGGCCACCTCAGTGAGGCCAACAACGCGATCATGCAGGTCCTAAAGCTCAGCCCGGACCACCTGCCGTCACTGCTGATACAGGCCATGATCAGCGAGGAACTTGGCAATTTCGAACAAAGCCGGCGCAATGCGGAGCGGGTATGGGCGCAGTTGCCCGACAACACCGATGCGGCGCGTTTGGTTGCCTCTGGAAGATTGCGGTCGGATGATCTCAAGGGCGCCGAGGAAATCCTCCTACCTTTGCTGAAAAAGCAGCCGAACGACGTCAAAGTCCTCGCCCTGGCGGCTGAACTGCACATGCACAAGCGCGAATACGATAAGGCCATGGCCTATTTGGAGCGGGCGACCGCTCTGCAGCCAGACAATACCCTTCTGCTCGACTTGCGTGTCAGGGGTCAGTTGGCTCAGGGTGAGGTGGAGCGGGCCATGAACGAGCTGCGGGAAGCCGCTCGCTCCGGCCGCACGCAGGGCAGGGCCGATCTCGCCCTGACCTTGCTGCATCTGCAGCGCCAGGAGTTCGATCAGGCTCTGGCGCAGACCGCCGCCCTCGCCAAGGCATTCCCAAACAACCCGGTGATCCTGCAACTGCGGGCGGCCGCCTACCTAGGCAAACAGGACCGAAAGGCGGCCAGGGAGACTCTGGAACAGGCGCTTGCACTGAAACCCGATTTCTTTCCCGCCGCCTTCAGCCTGGCTAGGCTGGACATGGAGGACAAGAAGCCGGCCGAGGCACGCAAGCGCATCGAATCAATCCTGGCGCAGGATAAAAACAACCTCCGTGCCATGCTGGCGCTGGCCGACCTCGCCGCCGGCCAAGGCCATGAGAAGGAAGCGCTGCAATGGCTTGAACGTGCCGCACGGGCGGATGCCAAGGCCTATGTCCCGCGTGCGCGTCTGGTACAACATCACTTGGCCCACAAACGTAACAAGGAGGCCCTGGAAATCGCCCACGCCTTGGCACAGGCTGCCCCGGACAGTGCCGAGGCCATTGCCCTGCTGGCCCAAACCCAGCTCGCCGCAGGCGATGCGCTCGCCTGCATCGCATCGCTGGAAAAGGCCCTGCGCCTCGCGCCCGACGCCCCTGAACTGCTCTACCGGTTGGGATTGGCACAGTTGGCGGCGAAACGTACACGCGAGGCCCGGGCCAGTCTGGAGAAGGCCCTGACCGCAGAACGCGGCTATGTACCGGCGCTAGATACCCTTATCCAACTGGATATGCGTGAAAATAAAGCGGACGCTGCCCTGGCACGTATCCGCCAGGTTCAGGCACGTTATCCTGATTCCCACATCGCCTACGATCGCGAGGGCGCCGTATATATGGCCCAAGGCAGGCCGGCCCAAGCCATCCCGGCCTATCGTCAGGCCCTCGCGCGCGGCGCGCACGCTGGCACACTGATCATGCTGCATCGCGCCCTTCTGGCCGTTGGCAAAGTCACCGAGGCCGACCAAGAGCTCAACCGCTGGCTTGGCCAACACCCCCAGGATCGGGCGGTACGCGCCTATTTCGCCGAATATAAGATGCTGGCGGGTGACAACCGGGCTGCCATTGCCCAATACGAAGAGCTGTTGCGCGATGTCCCCGACAACCCCATCATACTCAACAATCTCGCGGTGCTATATCAACGTACGGGCGACGGCAAGGCGTTGGCGACGGCGCAACGCGCCCTCGAACTTGCGCCGCAGTCGGCCACCGTGCTCGACACCCTGGGCTGGATCCTGGTGGGGCAGAATCAGGCGGCGAAGGGGTTGGAATTCATTCGCCAAGCCCTCGACAAGGTACCGGAGTCCGATACCATCCGCTACCACTACGCCGTCGCCCTGGCACAGAGCGGGCAACGCGACAAAGCCAGGCAGGAACTCTCTCGTCTCGTCCAGGGCAAACGCGGCTTCCCCGAACTGCAGGAGGCCAGGGCCCTGCTGGACAAACTGTGACCATCGCGGTACATCGTCGCCAGTGACGGCGGCCACCTTCCGGCGGGTCTTGATGTGGTAGTCGGTCGGCTTCTGACTGCTTACGGCGGCATCCTGCAAATCGCCCTACGCAACACGTTGCGTCAGCGCAGGCGCAGCGGCGTGGCCATCCTGGCGATCGCCTTCGGCGTCATCGCCATGCTGCTCGCCGGCGGCTTCATCGAATGGATCTTCTGGGCCAGCCGGGAGGGCACGGTGGTGACCCAGATCGGCCACATCCAGGTGGTCAAACCCGGCTATCACCGTGACGGCCAGTCCGACCCCTTCGCCTATCTGCTGCCTGCCTCCGTGCCCGGGCTCGGCGAGCTGGAGCGCGATCCAGCCATCCGCGCCATCGCACCGCGCCTCAATCTCAACGGTCTGATCAGCCATGGCGACCACACGCTGACCTTTCTCGCCATCGGGGTCGATCCGGCGCGCGACCCCTCCCTGCTCTACCTCATCATCCCCGAGGGGTCGGGCCTGAAGCCCGGTGATCCCGAGGGCATCCTGATCGGCACCGGCCTGGCGGCCAATCTCGGTGTCGGCGTCAATGATCGGGTGGTGTTGCTGGCAAATACTAGCAGCGGCGGCATCAACGCGGTGGAGGCCCGCATCCAGGGCCTTGCCTCCACATCCATGAAGGCCTACGACGACACCATGCTCTGGGTGCCCATCGACTTGGCACGCAAAGTCCTGCGCGTTTCCGGCGCCCACGTGTGGGTGGTGTCCCTGCACGACACCGACCGTACCGATGCCGTCCATGCCAGGCTGGTGCGGCAGGCGCCGCTCAGCGGCTTCGAGATTACCCCCTGGTACCATCTGGCCGATTTCTACAACAAGACGGTGCAGCTCTTGAGCCGCCAGATCGACGTGGTCAAGCTCATCATCGCGACCATCATCCTCATCAGCATCACCAACACCATGACCATGAACGTCATGGAACGCACTGTCGAGATCGGCACAGCGATGGCCCTGGGCGCCCGACGCCGGCGCGTCCTGGCGCTGTTCCTGGTCGAGGGGACGGCCCTGGGCGCACTCGGGGGCGTGGTTGGCATCGTCATCGGTTACGGCCTGGCCGAACTCATCTCCTATGTAGGCATCCCCATGCCACCCTCGCCGGGCATGTCGCGGGGGTTCACTGCCGCCATCATCATCACCCCCACGATCATCATCAAGGCGTTTTTGCTCGCATTGGTCACGACATGGCTGGCCAGTCTCTACCCGGCCTGGCGTGCCTCGCGACTGGTCATCGTCGACGCCCTGCGCCGTTATCGCTGAGTGTCCCGTTTATGTGGAAACTCGCCCTGCGCAACGTGTTTCGTCACAAGCTGCGCACCGCCATGACCCTCACTGTCATCGTTATCGGCACCGTGGGCCTCATGCTCAGCGGGGGCTTCGTGCACGACATCTATCGACAGTTGGCGGAGCTACTCATCCACTCACAATCCGGGCACCTGCAGGTTGCTCGTGAGGGATATTTCGAGCGCGGCACCCGCAGCCCGGAAAAATATCTGATCGACGATCCTCATCCGTTGCGCGAGAGCATCGCCAGGACACCCGGCGTGCGAGCCGTGATGGGGCGGCTTTATCTTACAGGCCTTCTCAATAATGGGCGCTCGGACCTGCCTGTCGTCGGCGAGGGTGTAGAAGCCGAGGGTGAGCGGGTCCTCGGTACACATTTGGTCATCACGCAGGGGCGCGCGCTCGATCCAAGTGACCAATACGGCATCATGTTGGGCGCGGGTCTGGCGCGCGCACTCAAGTTGGCCCCGGGCGACTGGGTTACCCTGGTTCTGAATACCCCGGACGGCGCGCTCAATAGTATGGAGTTCCAGGTCGTCGGGGTGTTCCAGACCTTCTCCAAGGAATACGACGCCCGCGCTATCCGCCTCCCCCTGGCAGCGGCACAGGAGCTACTGGCCATCCAAGGGGTCAATACGCTGGTCGTGTTGCTGGATGAGACCCGCGACACACAGCGGGTAACGGCGGCGCTGAAGGCCGACCCTCGCCTGGCAGGGTTGACGCTGAAGACCTGGGTGGATCTGAACGAGTTCTACACCCAGACCGTGGAGATGTACGACGCCCAGTTCGGCGTGTTGCGCCTCATCATCCTCGTCATGGTTCTGCTGTCGGTGGCCAACAGCGTCAACATGAGCATCTTCGAGCGGGTGAGCGAGTTTGGCACCATGATGGCACTGGGAAACCGCTCCGATCGGGTGTTCCGATTAATACTGACGGAAAACCTGTTCATCGGTGCCCTGGGGGCAACGGTCGGGGTCCTGCTAGGCATCGTACTGGCCTGGTTGATCTCGGCTGTGGGCATTCCCATGCCGCCGCCACCCACGTCTGACCTTCCCTATACCGCGCGCATCACCCTGACCCCCACGGTCGTGCTCAGCGCTTTTGCTATTGGTCTAGCCGCCACCGTTGGCGCTGCGGTCCTGCCCGCCCTCAAGGTGCGTCGCATTCCGGTGGTCGAGGCGTTGCGGCAGAGCGTCTAAGGCTAACCGACGCTCTCGCGCACCCGGGAGAGCCCAGCCTTGATGGTGAGGCGTTTTGCGGAGCGCTGGAAGATGCATCGAAAAGGCGCCCAGCGAACGAATCCAGCTAGCTAGGGCGCCAATCGCTCAGAAGTCGTGACGCAGTTCGAGATAGGCCCGGTCGCGGTTGTCGAAGCGGCCGAAAAACCCGGTGGCCGGTCCATGAAAGACGTCCACGCCCAGGCTGATGCGCCGGTTGGCCTGTGGTTTCCAAACCAGCTTCGGCCGCAGCAGGCGATCACTGCGGTTCAGACTGGAGATCAGTAGTGCCTCGGCCTCCCAGCGCGCGTTGAATTTGTGGTTGATCAGCAAGGAGGCCCCTGTTTCACGCCGCTCCGGGATGATGCCGGGGTCGTGGTCGAAGTGGATACGCTGAAAGACCTGGGCGTTCAACCGCGTGTCGACGCCCGGTTGGAAGTCCGCCCCCAGCACCCAGTCCAGGGTGTCTTGCTTGACCAGGCCATCGGGATCGGTTGGATCGACGGTATTCCATTTGCGTCCGTCCGTGTAGATGAGCTCGGCCTTCAAGACAAAAGGTCCCAGGTCCTTGCCGAGCGTGCCGCCGACCTGCCAGATGCGCCGGTGCCGTGGCCGATAGATCTGCTGGGTTGCCGTCAGCTCGCGCGGAAAGATGGCGGCGGCATCCAGGCTGTTGTAGTAGAAGGCGGCGAGGTCCCAGCCGTCGATCAGCCGGGCGATGCGCAGCCCATAGTTGGTGTTTTTGAGGGTGTGGGCCGGTTTCTGCTCGGCCTCGATCACTGGGGCGAGACCTGGTAACAGCGGCGGGTAGGGGTAGAAGTCACCGCCGGGTTTGCCGATCAGGTCATAGCTGGGATAGGGAATCCAGATCAGCTCGGCGTGCCAGTCTTCACCAAAACGCTCGGCACGCACGGCCCATTGCGGGATGCGCTGGATCTGGAAGTCCGGCAGCACGAACTCACGCAGATCCTTGGCCGAGACCACGTCGGCGAAGAACAGCCCCACCATCTCCCCCCAGACGACGTTCTGCCGACCCACGCGCCACTCCCAGTCGCCGGTGGCGAAGTCCAGATAGGTCTCGTGGATGAAGAAACGGGCGCGCTCGGCATCGCGCACCGGCTTGGGGTAGAAGTCGGTCAGGTCGTAGACCGGGTTGTAATCCAGGCGTGCGCTCGCCTTCCATTTCACGCCCGCGTGTTGGCCCGCGGTGCCGACCTGCAGGCGCAGCATGGTCTTGGACCAGTGCTCCGGCTCGCCATAGGTGTAGGCCAGCTCGGTCTGGAGATAACCGCGCGGCCCGACGCCCTGACGACCTGTCGGCCGTGCTTCCGCGACAGCCAGGGTCTGCGACGTTTCATTGCGGAAGGCCGGGGCCAGGTCGAACAGCGCCTCGCGCGAGTCGGCAGGCTTTGGCGTCGGTGCCGAATCCGTCGCCATCCGAGCGGGTGCCGAAGGTGCGGGTTCGGCGGGTTTTTCCGGCGCCTCCAGGCCGAACAGGGCATCCCGTGTGGCCGGCACGACCTCCTCGCGGGCGGCGGGCGGCACGGTCTGCGCGCCGGTGGAAGGCGCGTCCAGACCAAAGAGGGTGTCGCGCGACAACGGTAGCGCGTCCTCCTTGGCTGCCACGCTGCGTGCGCCGCCTGTGGCCTTTGTGATCGGCTTGCGCTCCGCAGCGATAGCAGGGGTGGCCGTGCAGACCAGCATGGCCAGCCCCAAGACCAGGGCAGGTCCGCCCCGCCGAAGCCACCCGGGCAGCGCCTGCCCAGCAGGGCGACTCCGGCCAATCCTCCCATCAATAAACGCCTTCATATCATCTCCTCCGCCTGCCAGCCGACGATCTGGCGTTTTGCCTTTGAGAACTCCACCCCCAGCAGGGTGATGGGCCCCTGGCTGCGGTACTTCTCGGCATAGCCGCGCGCCTTGAGCTGCGCCAGGGCCGCGCCGGTGGCGGCCTCGCCCTCGGTGAGCTTGAACTCGATCAGATACACCCGGCCGGCATGGCGCAC
>JAKADY010000071.1 GCA_021826065.1 Pseudomonadota bacterium | reverse complement strand
CTGGGGCTGACTACGGTCGCCCTGCGGGCTCCCTGCGTCAGCCCCAGCTAGCAAGGTGCGCATGACCTCGCGGGCAGTGAACAAAGGGTAACTCCTTACAGGTATGCTATCAAGCGGGACCTTACAGATACGAAATCCGTAACTCGACCGGCCTCAGCATTGATCTCGACAGTGCTCTATGCGTTTCCGCTAAGTTGTGTGCGTCAAGTTGTGTAAATTGGTGATCGGATAAGTGGTTGCTCCTATTTGCGCTGTCGGTGGTGCGCAGGGCTACACCCTTCGCGGCGCCGACAGCGCGCGGCCGCTTCAGGCGGCCCGTCTCAATGCCTCCTTCTTCTGCTCCGCCAGGAGCATCATGTTCAGGTAACGGCTGTCCTTGAGCCAGGCCTCGTGGGTTTCCACGCACAAGGTCCGCATCAGGCGCAAGCACGACTCGGCATTGGGGAAGATGCGCACGACGCGCGTGCGGCGCTTGATCTCTTCATTCAGTGATTCCAGCCTGTTCGTGCTCTTCATGTGCTTGTGATGGGCGCGCGGCAGGCGGTAAAAAGTGAGCGTCTCGGCAATGTTCGATTCCACCCAGTCGACCCGCTTCGGATACTTGCCCGCTCACTTGGCGATCCAGGCCGTAAGAATCGCGGTGGGCTTCCTGGATGTCGCGCCGGTCGTAAATCCAGCGCAACTCCTGCAGACAGTCGTCGTCCGCCTTGCGCGGCAGATAGTCGAGGGCATTCCGGAGGAAATGCACGTCACAGCGCTGCCAACCGGCCTCCGTCAAGGCCTCGCGGATGGCTTTCTTGAGCCCCGCATGGTCGTCGGAGATGCTGCTGATGGCGCGGGCCGAAAAACTGTGGCCGCAGAGCTCCTCGGTGATGGCCTTGACCTTGCGCGTGCAGACACCCTGCACGTACATCTCGGCCAGTGCCGCCACCAGGGCCTTCTCGCTCCTGGCGTAGCGCTCGAACAGTGCCGTGGAGCATTCGCCACTCCTGTCCCGCGGCACCCGCAGCTCAAGCTTGCCGATCCGGGTGACCAGGCTGCGGCCGTCACGCCGGCACGGTAGCTATTCCGCCCTGGCGTCCGCTCACCCGGCGCCGCCCCCAGAAATTCGGTCATCTCGCCTTCCAGCACTTCCTGCAACGCTTCGTTCATCAGCGCTTTCATCAGGTCGCGGTCGCCCGCCACCGCTTCCACCGTCGACAGCTTCGTCTTATCTTGCCTGTGGTCATGGTTCGCCCTCCTGCAGGGTTCAAGATCAATCTCGACAATCAACCTCTTACCATGACCACCCGCCCCTTCCAACCCCGGGCACTTTTGCACAACATAAGTCAGCACACTACCAGGGTCACCTCCGGCGGCAAGGTTTCGTCGAGGATCGCGGCGACGATGTCCGGCGCCAGGGTGGTGAGGTTCACCATCCGGCTCACATCGGCCCGATCCATCCCATCGCGTTCGGCCACTTCGGACAGCGTGCGCGCCTGGCCGAACTCCACTGACGCCCACCAGCGGTGGCCGCGGAGAGCGCGAGCTGGATCGGCGTCGGCGTGTCGTCCTAGGGACGGGGCCGGACGGCGCTGGCAAAGACCGATTTCCCGAGGTCAGGTGCCTGGGCGGGGATGCCAGCTCGCGCTGCCGCGGGCACGACTCCATCACCCTGTTTGCCGATGCCGACTGGGCCGTGGGCTCGCCCAAGGGCGGGGTGCGGACACGGTCGAAGCCTTTGCCGACGATCTGGACGATCACGGCGGCGACCCCGTTTCCATGCAGTCGGTCTGCCTCGACATGGGGCCGGCCTTCATCAAGGGGGTAGGCGAGCATCTGCCCAATGCCCCCATCACCTTCGACACGTTCCACGTCATGGCCCACGCCCGCCTGGCGGTGGACAAGACCCTGTGCATCGAACAGAAGACCGACCCCAGCCTCAAGGGGCTGCGCTGAGCCTTGCTGAAAGGCAGGGAGAAACTCGATCCGAGCACCCAGGCTGAGCTCGACGCACGGATCGCCCAGGTCACCACCAAGCGTGGCTGTAAGATCCCGCTGTCAAGGCAAAGTAGAGATGTCCGCTTTTTGGCAAGATAGAAATGTCCGGTAGATCGTGAAGGTTTTGCCTTCAGGGGCTGGCCAATTGGCCAGCCCCTGAAGGCGGCGCAGCGGGATAGCGGCGCCAGGGGTGGTCGGGACCGGGACGCCATTTCTCTTTGGGAGGGTGTGCCTTCAGGACGGCATAGCCCCGTGCATTGAGCGTCTTGTCATCCACCGGCAGCGGGATGTCCTGGGCCGGGTCAAAGACCTTGTAGGGCAGCACCGCCTCACCTGCCACAAGCTCGATACGCCCGTCGGCATACACCACCACATCGTCTTCTTGCCCCCAGCGCATCGCGGGGCGCGCCATGGGTCTGCACGATGTAGCGTTGCCGCCGGAAGGACACCACCAGGTCTTTGGACAAGGTGCGAGCGTGATGCAGCGCGCAGATGCGCGCCAACTCGATCGCCGTGCCTTCATAGGGCCGATGCGCGTCTTCCGGATCAAGCGGCGTGAGCGCAAAGCGGGCATCGTGCGCGGCCAGATACTCGGGCAGCCAGGCATTGGCCGTGTCGATGTCCGCGATACCGGCCAGGCGCATGGCCTTGACCAGCCGGTCCTGCAGCGTTTGGAACAGCCGCTCCACCCGCCCTTT
>JAKADY010000070.1 GCA_021826065.1 Pseudomonadota bacterium | reverse complement strand
AGCGGGGCCAGCGTGTCAGGCCGCTGGAGCGGTGTGGTCAGCGGTAACGCCAGCGGCACCACCACCTCCAAGGGTACGGTCAGCTTCAACTCGCCCAGCACCAAGTCGAGCGGCACCTTCACCTTCACGGTGACGGGGGTCACGCTGAGCGGGGCCGTCTATGACGCCAGCCGGAACAAGGAGACGAGCGACAGCATCACACGATGACCTGCGGCGAGGTCAGGGTTGGGCCCGCAGCGATGCGGGCTTTTTCTTGTGAACTGTTTCACTGCAAGCGCCGCAAATTGGGTTACGCTTTTCAGAGGTCGTCATCAGCAAGGAGTCTGGGTATGCACATCACCAAGCGCAGTTATGGACTGGCCTTCGCCATGGGTGCTGGTATCGCTTTCGCCGCGCAGGCCCTCGGCAGCGATGCCGGGACCGCGGTGGGCAGCGGTATCGGCGCCGCGGCCGGCACGGCCATCGGCCAATCGGTCGGCGGCCAGAGCGGTGCCGTCATCGGCGGGGCCGTGGGTGGAGCGGTCGGCGCGGCGGTCAGCACCCGGGGTGGCGAGGGACGCACGGGGGCGGTGGTTGGTGGGGCCATCGGCGGTGCGGCGGGTGCCGCGGTTGGCGACAAGGTCGGTGGCAGCGCCGGGGCGGTGGTCGGCAGCGGCCTAGGGGCCGCCGCCGGGGCGGCGATCGGCAAGAACGTCGATGACAAATCCGGCAGATCAGACCCCGTTGCAGGGCCTGCTGCGTCAGCGCCGGTGCGAACCAGCGCGCCCACGGTCAGCGTGCGGGTCGATGCCGACGGCGACGACAGGCCAGGCAAGCGCAAGCACAAGAAACATCCGCCCGGCCACGCTTACGGTCACCACAAACACTGAGACCGGGGCCGTCTCAGCCCTCGCCCGGCTCGCCGTCGAGGTAGAACCAGCGCCCGTCCTCGCGCAGGAAGCGGCTCAACTCGTGCATCCGGTGGGCACGCCCGCCGATCTTGTAGCGGGCGACAAATTCCACGCGGGCATGGGTGGCGTCATCCTGGCTGTGCGCCAGCACCTTGAGCCCCAGCCATTTGGGTCGTGGCCCACCCTCGTGGTCCAGTGTCGCCGGTCGGGTGCTGGGATGCCAGGTGGCGAGCAGGTAGTCGGCCAGGCCCAGCACGTAGGCCGTGTAGCGCGAGCGCATGAGGGCCTCCGCCGTGGGCGGCAGTTCCTCGCCGGCGTGAAATCGGCCGCAACATTCTGCATAGGGCCTTCCCAGGCCGCAGGGGCAGGTCTCGCTCATGTCTGGGCCTCTGGACACACAACCCGCAGGGGGCACTCGGCGCAGCGCGGCCGTGGCCGGCACACCGTCTTGCCGAGGTGCACGATGAGGGCGTGGTACTCGTTGTAGAGCGCGACCTCACGCGGCAGTGCCGCCTCGAAGGATTGCTGTATGCGGGCGTAGGATTCGTCGCCGGCGATCAGCTTGAGACGCGAGAAGATGCGGCGCGTGTAGGCGTCGACCACGAAGACCGGAAGTCCCAGGGCGTAGAGCAGGATGGAGTCGGCCGTCTCCTCACCCACCCCGTGCACGGCGAGCAGGCGTCGGCGCAGCTCGGGCAGTGTCGCAGTATCACGCATGGCATCGGGCTGCTCCGCCGCCCCCTCGGTATCGAGGAAGGTGCACAAGGCCTTGAGCCGCCGCGCCTTGACGTTGAAGTAGCCGGCCGGCCGGATCAACTCGGCCAGGGCCGCATCGCTGAGGGTCAGGATGCCGCGACAGGAGAGCCGCCCGCTGGCCTTGAGGTTGGCGATGGCGCGCTCGACGTTGCCCCAGGCGGTGTTCTGGGTGAGGACCGCACCCACCATCACCTCGAACGGCGTGTCGCCCGGCCACCAATGCTGTGGGCCGTAGGCCTGGTACAGCCGCTGATAGACCTCGATCCAGGTGTTATGGGGCCGCGTCATGGGGCAGGCCTTCTCTTTGCGAGGAAGGGGCCCAGGGCACGGCCGGTGTGCGAATCCGGACAAGCGGCGACCGCCTCCGGCGTGCCGGCGACGACCACCCGGCCGCCGCCGTCCCCGCCCTCGGGCCCGAGGTCGATCACCCAGTCGGCCTCGGCGATGACGTCGAGGTTGTGTTCGATCACCACCACGCCATGGCCAGCGTCGACCAGGCGATGCAGCACGCGGTTCAGGCGCTCGACATCGGCCATGTGCAGGCCGACGGTGGGCTCGTCGAGGAGGTAGAGGGTTGCTGCCCTCGCCCCGGCCCGCCCCCCGCCCGGGGGAGGGAGGGTGCGCGGGGCCTTGGCGAGTTCGGTGACCAGCTTGATGCGCTGCGCCTCGCCGCCGGAGAGGGTGGGGCTCGCCTGGCCTAGGGTGAGATAACCCAGGCCCACGTCCTGCAGCAGCTCCAGGGCGTGCCGGATTTCGGCCTGGGCGGCGAAGAACTCGACCGCCTCGTCCACGCTCATGGCCAGCACCTCGCCGATGTTACGCCCCTTCCAGGTCACCAGCAGAGTCTCCGGGTTGAAGCGGGTGCCGCCACAGGCCTCGCAGGCGAGTTTGACGTCCGGCAGGAAGCTCATCTCCAGGGTCTGCACACCCTGTCCCTCGCAGACGGGACAGCGGCCGCCGGCGACATTGAAGGAGAAGCGCGCGGCGCTGTAGCCGTGCATGCGCGCCTCGGTGGTGGCGGCGAACAGCCGGCGGATGGCATCC
>JAKADY010000058.1 GCA_021826065.1 Pseudomonadota bacterium | reverse complement strand
TTCCGATCTCTTAAGCGACGCTTATCGCTCACGTCCGCCCCGCCGAACACACAGTGCACTTTCGCCCCCTCGGGCATGGCCATGCTCAGGCGGGCCGGCGCCTCGGCATAGTCGCCGGTGTTCTGCAAGGTGCAGCAGTGGGTGAGGATGTAGGGCTGTGGTGCGCTGGCCGGGGCCCGGCAGCTCAGGGCCAATGCAAGCCGAGAAGGAGGATCGCGGCGAGGCGTAGCGTCCTGGAGGCGCGGTCGTACATGCGGGTCTCCGGGTGTTTGCGTGCGGGTCCCGATAGTGAAGCGCGCCACCCCGCCGCGCGCTGTCGTGCACTTCACACCTCGGGGGTGCGGCGGTTCATTCGCGCGGGCCGGTCGCCGGCCTGTCCGCATCCGGCAGCGGATAGGCATCGGCGACGTAGGCCGGGCCCTTCATCAGCCAGACGATGACACAGGCGATGGAGACGGTCAGGACCAGCGTCCAATGCAGGGTGACGGCGCTGATGGCGTAGATGTCGACGAGCTTCAGGGTCGCGGCGACCGCCTGGGGGCTGCCCTCGATCGGCCAGAGACGTGCCGCGAGAGCGGCCAGGACCGGCAGCGCGGTGCCCAGCATCAGGATGTGGGGCATACGGCACAGCAGGCGCCACTCGAGGCCGGGCGGATGGCGGCGGCTGTCGGGCAGTTTGCGGAGCCAGTTCATGACGGTCCTCCGGGGTCGGGTTGTGCGCGCGGGTGGTGCCGCTGAACGCTTGCGGGCGGGTCAGGCGAGGTCAAGGGCATGGGCCTTGAGCAGATCGAGCGGCACGGTGCTGAGGGCACGCGCGTGGGTGGCGCGCAGGACCACCGGTGGGGCCACACCGGCACGATAGGCCTCCAGCCAGCGGGCGACGCACAAGCACCAGCGATCGCCCGGCTTGAGGCCGGGAAAGTCCCACTCCGGGCGCGGCGTGATCAGGTCGTTGCCCCGGCTGCGGCTGAACTCGAGGAAGGCGGCGGTGACCTCGGCGCACACGGTGTGTGCGCCGAGGTCGTTCTCGCCGGTCTCACAGGCGCCGCTGCGGGTGTAGCCGGTGCGGGGCCGCAGCGAGCAGGTCTCAAGCGGCTCGCCGAGGACGTTCAGGGCGTCTGCATCCGTCACGGCCGCTCACCTCAGGCGGTGGCCGGCAGGGCCTGCCCGCCGAAGAGGGCACTGCCGGAGAGGGCCACTGCCAGGATGGCGCCCGGCAGGGCGTCCGAGGCGCCCAGGTGCGGGGTCAGACGCACGCGCACCTGCGGGTGGGCCTGCGCGAACTCGCCCACGGCCTCGGGGATGTCCTGGGCCACATGGGTGCCGGCCGCCAGGAAATAGGGGAAGACGACGATCTCGTCGGCCCCGGCGGCGGCGCAGCGGGCGAGCCCCTCGGGGATGGAGGGCTCGGCCAGCTCGAGAAAGGCCACCTCGACGCCGGCGACCTCCGGCCCGCACAGGGTGCGCACCCGTTCGGCCAAGCGGCGCACCTCGTCGTTGGAGGCCTCGCGACGGCTGCCGTGGGCAACGATGAGCAGGTGGGTCGCGTGCATGGTCAGTTGATGCTGCCGGTGATGGGGCTGTCGGCGATGTCGTCGAAGATGCGTTTGAGCCCGCTGGAATTGAGGCTGCCGTGCATCTCGGTGGCGAGGTACTCCTGCCGGTTGGCCTCCGACTCGAAGTAGATCTTCATAGCGCTGCTGCCGCTGCCCTCGATGACATAGGGGGCATTGTCCAGATCGTTGACGTCGTTCAGGGTGATGGGGTCTTTGGTGACGGTGATCATACGCGTTCTCCTCGGTGGTGGTGGGGTCTGGCCCGCAAGGGCGGGGGACAGGGGGATTGCAGATCGTCGGCCTCGGCCTCGATCAGGGACTTGAGATTGCGCGCCGTCCGGTCGGCGCCGTCCGCCAGCGCTTCACGGATCAGCCCCTCGAAGGGCAGCAATAAGAGATCGAGGCGCGCGATGCGAAAGCGGAAACTGAGCAGGGTCCCGCCCGCCAGTGTCGGCGTCAGGGTGTAGTCGGCCTGGTAGGGGGCGGAAACACCGTCGATCAGCATGCGCCGGTCCGGCTCCAGGCGGGTGGCGCGAAAGGTGGTGTCGGTGCGCCGCCCCTGATCGACACGCACCTGCCGCGCCAGGGCCCCCTCGCGCCAGGGGCCGGCGGTGAGCGGGGTGAGCGACACCACCTCAGGCGACCAGCGCGGGTAGTTGCGATAGAAGTCCACGGCAATGAAGCGGTAGACCTCCGGCGCAGGCCGGGCGATGGCAATCGCTGCGCGTCCCTCGATCATGTGGCGCCCTCCTTGCGGCCGTGGGTGGGATAGATCAGTGCGTCGGTGTCGAAGCCGGCGCGTCGGGCCTTGTCGATAAGCTCCAGCAACAAGGCCTCGGGCAGCTGCGGCGTGCGCGCCAGGATCCACAGGTACTCCCGCGACGGGCCGGAGACCAGGGCCCACTGATAGTTCGGGTCGAGGGCGAAGACGTGGTAGCCGCCGTAGAACGGGCCGAAGAAGCTGACCTTGAGGCTGGCCACATCAGGTGTATCGAGGAAGTAGGCGCGGCCGCGCGCCTCCCGCCAGCCCCCCTTTTGCATATCCCAGCCGCGGTTCAGCACATCGACGCCGCCGTCGCTGCGGCGGCTGTACGTGGCGCTGATGTCGCTCAAACCCCGCTCGAAGGGGTGGTCCAGCCGGGCGATCTCGTACCAGGTGCCGAGATAGCGCTCCAGCTCGAAGCCGCGCACCGGCTCAAGACCCTGCGGCACACCGGTGCAGCCGGTGAGCAGAAGGGTGATGAGGACAATGAGCCAACGCATCAGCATAACCGTTCCTGGCCGATGGGACACCTCTGCCGGTTCAAGCACCTGTGCAGGCCATGAACGGTTCCCTCACCCCCAACCCCTCCGGCTTGGTAGCCGGCGTAAGCCGCACGCAGCTCCCCTCCCCCGCTCGCGGGGGAGGGGCTGGGGGTGAGGGCGGGCGAGGGGAGCGTCATGAGTCGCGTCGCGATTTTCATCGTACTAAGGGACGGATGGCGGTGAAGCCGCCGTCGAGCGACCAAACCTGACCGGTGACCCGCGCGGCGGCCGGTGAAAGCAGCCAGGCCATCAGCTCGGCCAGCTCCTCCGGCGTGACTATGCCCGGCAGGGGGTATTGCCGCGCCACCGCCTCGCGGGCGGTGGGGCTGGCGATGAGGCCCGCGGTGGCCGGGGTGTCCATCAGCCCCGGGGCGACGGCATTGATGCGTATGCCGGCGCTGGCGTAGGTGGCGGCCGCCGCACGGGTGAGCCCTTCCAGCCCGGCCTTGGCGGCGGCCACGGCCTCGTGGTTGGGCGTGCCGATGCGGGCGGCGGCACTGGAGACGAGGACCGCGGCGCCGGGGCGCTTTGCCTCACGCAGGGCGCCGACCCAGGCCGCCAGGGTGTGAAAGGCGGCGTCGAGGTTGGCGCGCAGGCAGGCGTGGTACTGTTCGGGCGTTGTGCGGTGCAGCGGGACGACCAGGACGGCGCCCACGCAATGCGCCAGGGCATCGGGCGGCTGGCCGTAGTGCGCCTGGCATTGCTGCAGGATGCTCGCGGCGCCCTCGGGCGTGCTGACATCGCCCACCAACAGCGGGTGGGCGCAGTTGGGATAGGCGTCACGCAGGCGCGCCCCGTCGCGGCCGGCCAGGGCCAGCCACCAGCCGTCCTGCTGCAGACGCGCGGCCAGGGCACGGCCCAGGCCGCCGGTCGCGCCAGTGATCAAGGCATAACGGACTTCGCTCATCATGCACCTCCAGCCAGGAGTGGATTGCCGCGCCAGCCCGGCTTGGCGAGCAGCATCTGCACGGTGCCCAGGTCGCGCTCGCGGAAGCCGCCCTCGCAGTAGCCGAGATAGAACAGCCACTTGCGGATGAAGCGCGCATCGAAGCCCTGGGCGCGCACGGCCTCCAGCTCGGCGAGGAAGTTGCGCCGCCAGTGCGCCAGGGTCTCGGCATAGTGCGGGCCGATGTCCTCCAGGTGCACCGTGCGCAGGTCGCTGGCGCGCGTCATGCTGGCGGTCAGCGCGGTCAAGCTGGGCAGGAAACCGCCGGGGAAGATGTGTTTCTGGATGAAATCCACGGCCTTCAGGGCCTGGGCGTAACGCTGGTCGGCGATGGTGATGGCCTGCAGCAGCATGGCCCCGTCCGGCTTGAGCAGCCGGCCACATTGGCGGAAATAGGTGTCCAGGTGCTCGGCCCCCACCGCCTCCACCATCTCGATGGACACCAGTTTGTCGTACTGGCCGGCAAGGTCGCGGTAGTCGGCGAACAGCACCTCGACACGCTCGGCGAGCCCCGCCGCGACGACACGCTGCCGGGTGAGCTCATACTGCTGCCGGGAGATCGTGGCGGTGGTCACGCGGCAGCCGCGCGTGCCTGCGGCGTACAGGGCGAATCCGCCCCAGCCAGTGCCGATCTCCAGGACGTGGTCGGTGGGCTGGAGATCGAGCTTGCGACAGATGCGCGCCAGCTTGGCCTGCTGCGCCTCGGCCAGGGTCATCCCATCGCGCTCGAACACGGCGCAGGAGTACAGCATCGACGGGTCCAGCCACAGCCGGTAGAAATCGTTGCCCAGGTCGTAGTGGGCGGCGATGTTGCGGCGGCTGCCGGCGCGGGTGTTGCGGTTGAGACTATGCAGCAACGCCCGCAACGGTGCCGACAGCCGCGCCAGCCCCCGCTCCATGCCGTCGAGCACGGGCCGGTTGCGCAGCATCAGGCGCACGAGTCCGACCAGGTCGTCGCAGCTCCAATGTCCGTCCATATAGGCCTCGCCTGCCCCGACGCTGCCGCCGAAGGCGATGGCCGGCCAAAAGGCGGGGTCGTGCACGCGCACGCTGACCTCGGGCTGGCCGTTACCAAAACAATGGCGTCCGTCTTCCGTCTCGATGCAGAGCCGGCCCTCGGCCAGGGCCTGCAGGCGGGAGAGCACGCTACGGCGGGCGAGCGCCACGAGCGGCCCAGGGCGCGTCCTCTCACGCGGCCCCAGGCGTGCCGGGGCGGGGGCGGATCGGGTCAGGGCGGTGTCGTTCATGCCGAATGCTCCATGGGGGTCGTGCGGGTTTTAGCGTGGAAGTCGCGCCAGCGACTCTCGAAGCCCCCCTCGCCCGCCCTCTCCCCCAGCCCCTCCCCCGCGAGCGGGGGAGGGGAGCTGCGTGCGGCTTACGCCGGCTACCAAGCCGGAGGGGGTGGGGGTGAGGGAACCGCTCATGGCCGGCAGGTGTGCTTTCATCGACAGGGGTGGCCCATCGGCCATGAACGGTTGGGGTGGTCGTAAACGGGCACGCCCTTGAGCCACAGCCGCAGGGCCTGCCAGTGGATGCCGAAGATGACCTGGCCGGTCATGAAGGGATAGCGCCACAGCGCGCGGGCGAGATTGACGCCGTCGAGCGGGCGGCGCGCGAGGTTTAGGGTGGCGTCGAAGAGCTTGCGCTCCCCCGCCCAGTCCTCCAGGTGGACCAACAGGCGTTCGCCCGGGCGGGTGAAGCGCCAGGCGTAGTCGAGCTCCATGGGCAGGAAGGGCGAGACGTGCAGGGCCTTGGGCGTGCGGAAGCGCGGCTTGTCCACGCTGCCCTGGTTGGCCGTGATGGGCAACACGTAGACGTGGCGCTCCTGCCAGGGGGTGTTGGTCACCTCGGCGACGATGGCCTCCAGGATCTCGCCGTCACGCCCATAGCAGTAATACAGACTGATGGGGTTGAAGACGTAGCCGAAGTAACGCGGGTGGGTGAGCAGGCGGATCGGCCCCGCCGGGCGCACCCCCGTGTCTGCTTCTACCACACGACGCACGGCCTCGGCCAGGGGCAGGGCCGGGTCGCCCAGGTAATCCTCGCGGCGGAAGCTGGCCAGATTGGGCCGCCCGATGGACCAGAACCAGCGCCCGGCGAAGACCTGGTCGAGCTCGGCGAGGTCCAGCCACAGCAGGCAAAGCCGATAGCGGAAGGCGTGCGGCCGTGGGGTGTGGCGGCGGTGCCGCACCCAGCCCTCGTAGATCGCGCTATGCATGGGCGGCCTCCACCGGTCGGGCCGGCGCTGCGTGGTGCCGCAGGTCCTCGCGAAAGTGGCGCACCGCATCGAGCGCGCTCACCACGCCGTCCTCGTGAAAGCCATTGCGCCACCAGGCCCCACAGTAGTAAGTCCGTCGCGTGCCGTCGATCTCGCGGTGGCGTGCCTGGGCGGCCACCCCCTCGGGGGTGAACAGCGGATGCCGGTAGGTCATCTGCGCGAGGATCTTGTCCGGGGCGATCCGCTCGCTGGCGTTGAGCGTCACGCAGAAGGTCTGCGGCGCGTCGATGGACTGCAGGCGGTTCATGTTGTAGGTCAGGCAGACCCGCCCGCCCGGTCCCTGCGGCATGAGATAGTTCCAGGCAGCCCAGGCCAGACGCCGCTTGGGCAGCAGCCGCGGGTCGGTGTGCAGCACCGCCTCGTTGGCCTGGTAGGGGATGGCGCCGAGGACCTCGCGCTCCGCCGGCGTCGGGTCGGCGAGCAGGCCCAAGGCCTCGTCGCTGTGGCAGGCGAGGAAGACGACATCGAAGCGGGCGCTGCCCTGATCGGTGTCCAGATACACGCCCGTGCCGTCGCGACGCAGCCGACGCACGGGGGTGCACAGACGGATGCGGTCACGCAGCGGCGCGGTGAGCCGCTCGACGTAGGCCCGCGAGCCGCCGCGGATCACCCGCCACTGCGGCCGGTCGTTGAGCGAGAGCAGCCCGTGGTTCATGAAGAAGCGCACGAAGAAGCGCGCCGGGAAGGCGAGCATGCGCGCCGGGTCGGTGGACCAGATGGCCGCCCCCATGGGCAGGATGTAGTAGTCGCGGAACATCGGCCCATAACCCTGCGCGGCGAGGTAGTCGCCGAGAGGGATCTCGCCGCCGTCGCTGCGCAGGAGCGCGGGCGCCTCGCGGTTGAAGCGCAGGATGTCGTTGAGCATGCGCCAGAAGGCCGGCTTGACCAGGTTCTCGCGCTGGGCGAAGAGGCTGTTGAGCGAAGTGCCGTTGTACTCCAGGCCACTCAGCGCACAGGAGACGGAAAAGCTCATGTCGCTCGCCTGCGTCTCGACCCCGAGGTCGCTGAGCAACTGGGTGAAGTGCGGGTAGGTGCGGTGATTGAAGACGATGAAGCCGCTGTCCACTGCATAGCGCCGGCCGCCGAGCAGGACGTCGTGGGTGTGCACGTGGCCGCCCATGTGATCCCCGGCCTCGAACACGGTGATGTCGTGCTCGGGGTGCAGCTGGTGGGCGACGGTGAGCCCGCTCACCCCACTGCCGACGATGGCGATCTTCACGGCGCCGCCTCCCACTGTTGCGGCACGCGGCGCAGCCTGGTCACGTCATAGCCCCAGGCGGCGATGCGCTGGACGATGGCCGCGTACTGCGACGGCGGGATCTCCGGGGTGCGCGCCATGACCCAGACGTAGTCCCGTTTCTGCCGGGCGATCACGGTCAGGCCATAATCCTCGCTGAGGTAGGTGATGCGGAAGTCGGCCTTGATCGGCCAGATGAATTGCATGCCCCAGACGGCATTGCTGGCCGTGTCCAATACGAAACCCGTCGGCGTCATGCGCCGCAGCGGGCCGGACGGCCCGCCCTCGCGGAAGGTGAAGGTGGTCGCCACCGTGCCGTCCGGGTTCAGGCGATAGGACTCGACCGCATTCCAGGCGTTGCGCTCGGGCCAGGTCGGGATGTGGGCGATGACGTACCAGTCGCCCATGAAACGCTCGAGCTCCACCCGCGGCACCACGTCCAGGGGCGGCAGCGGCGCGGTCTGACAGCCGGCGAGCAGCCCCGCACAGGCGAGTGTCATCAGCCGCCGCATCATGGCGCCACCTCGCGCGTCGTCCCAGTACCCGCCCGGCGCGGCGGCCGGGGGATGAAGGCGCTGGTGCGGGCCATGTAGTCGCGATAGGCGGGTCGGCGCTCGCTGATGTCGCGCTCCAGCAGGGCCACCCCCGAGACCTTGAGCAGCAGGAAGGTCATCAGCAGCGGCGAGACGAGCGCCCACCAGGCCCCGCCAGCGACGGCGATCAAACCAAACCCCCACCACACACAGGCCTCGCCGAAGTAGTTGGGGTGGCGGCTGTAGCGCCACAGGCCGCGATCCATGACCCGCCCGCGGTTGGCCGGGTCGCGTTTGAACCGGCCGAGCTGCGCGTCGGCCACGGTCTCGAAGGTGAGGCCGGCGAGCATGAGGCCGGCACCGACGAGATCGAGGGCGTTGAGCGGTGCCGAGGCGGTGACCGCAACGAACAGGGGCAGCGAGATCAGCCAGGCGAGGACCGCCTGGAGACCGAAGACGATATAGAGGCTCTTCCAGGCGAAGCCGGGCGAGTTGCGCGCGCGGATGGCCTGGTAGCGACGGTCCTCCGGCTTGCCCCAGTTGCGCACGGTAAGGTGTGCGGCGAGCCTTACGGCCCAGAGCGCCGTGAGCGCGAGGACCAGGGCCGCGCGCGGACCGGGCTCGGGCGTGAGCGCCAGATAGCTCAGGGTCGCGGCGAGGAAGAATAACGACCAGAGGCTGTCGACCAGGTTCACGTTGCGCAAGCGCAGGCTCGCCAGCCAGCCGGTCAAGCCCAGGGCCAGCGTGGTGGCGAGTCCGCCCAGGTAGACCTCCCACGCCATCATGCCGACGCCCCCCTCTCTATCCGCCGCGCCAGGGTGAGCAACAGCGGGAAGGCGACGGCCCAACCCAGGGCCAGCGCCCACAGGGCGAGGCCCTCCAGCCGAATGGCCCCGAGCGCCTCACCGCCGGCGTAGGCCAAAGGCCCGGCGACCGCCCCGGCCAGGGCCGCCAGGAGCGGACGCGGCCTGAACCAGGCCAGCGAGACATTGAGCGTGGTGGCGAACAAGGGCCAGAGGGCCAGCATCCACAGCGGCACCCAGGACGGGTCGCCGGCATAGCGGACGAGCCCGGCGAAGAGCAATGCGTGCTCGAAGACAAACCCCAGGCCCGCTGCGACGAGCAGCAGCCGGAGTTCCGCCAGACGCCGCCGCGTCAGGGCGAGATGCAACCCCACGGCGGCCAGGACGGCGAGAGGGGCCAGCCAGGTGAACCCCTGCGCCGCGCCCAGGACGGTGGCGAACCAGGCGGCCTGGAAGGCCCCCAGGTTGACCCACCAGCGCCAGGCCGGGATGGCCGGGAGAGGATGCGACGCGCTCAGCATCATCGCGGCCGTTCGAACAGATAATGGCTGACCCACCACTGCTGCCCGCGCTCGAAGCCGAACAGCTCGGCACAGGCCATGAAGAAGATGCGCCAGCGCTGCCACCACAGCCCGGCCTGCGCCGCCCCGTAGGTGCGCGCGAGGATGGGCATGACCTCGGCCCGGCGCGCGTCCATGTTGGCCAGCCAGGCATTCAGGGTGTGTTCATAGTGGCGCCCGTCCCAGCGCCAGCGGCGCAGCAGGCGCAGGTCCGCCTGGAAGCGCAGGGGCAGGTCGTCGCTGGGCATGAGGCCGCCGCTGAAGAAGTAGCGGCCCATCCAGTCGGTCGGCCCCTCGTCCTCGAAGAAGTATGGGGTGGAGCGGTGGCAGAAGACGTGCATCAGGAAGCGCCCGCCCGGTCGCAGCCAGTCATGCACGCGCTTAAAGAGCGCGCGCCAGTTGCGCATGTGCTCGAACATCTCCACCGAGACGACGCGGTCATAGTGCGCCTCGGTGGCGAAGTCGTTCATGTCGGCGGTGATCACCCGCACATTGGCAAGCCCCTGCTGCCGCGCCTGCGCCTCGATGGTGCGCCGCTGGGCATGGGCGTTGGACACCGCCGTGATGCGCGCACGCGGATAGCGCTGGGCCATCCACAGGGTGAGGCTGCCCCAGCCACAGCCCAGCTCCAGGATGTCCTGGCCATCCGCCAGACCGGCATGCTGACAGGTCAGCTCCAATGCCGCCGCCTCGGCCTCGCCCAGCGCCTGGTCCTCACGGCTGAGGTCCCAGTGGCAGCAGCTGTATTTGCGGTGCGGCCCCAGGATGGTCTCGAAGAAGGCCGCCGGCAGTTCATAGTGCTGGGCATTGGCCAGCTCCGGCACGAGCGCGATGGGACTCGCATCCATCTGCAGGATCAGCGCCTCCTGCGCCGCCGCCGCTGCCTCACAGTCGGCCGCCGCGATCTCCTCGAGCCGCCGTATGAGCAGCCGGCGTATGCCCTGGCGCACCACGCCATCCGGCACCAGGCCCTGTTCCACCCAATCGATGGCGATGCGGGCCGCTGCGCTCATGTCTTTTCCCTGATAGTGGTCATGACGGTCAGAGGCGTGACTCCGCGTGCTGCGTGGCCCACTCGGTGATGAAATGTTTGTAGCCGCACCGGGGCATCCCCGCGAGCGGGCCGCCGGCGTAAGTCGACTCATGCCGGGTGAGACGATGCTCGGCCGTCTGCATCAGCCCCGAGGTGTTCCCTTCCCGGTTGTGGCTGTCGGTCGTCTGCATGGGGTCTCTCCTGGATGGCTCAGGTGTTGCGTTTGAGGGTCTTGCGGGCGTCGAGCATCTTGCGCATCTCCTCGATCAGGCGCCGGTCGTCGGGGGGGACGCTCGAACCAAAGCTCAAAACCCGCTCGCCCTTGGCGTCGATGAGGTATTTGTGGAAGTTCCAGCGCGGCTGCTCGCCCGTGCGGCGATGCAGTTCCGCGAACAAGGCATTGCGCTGCGGGCCGATGACGCTGGTCTTCTCGAACATGGGGAACTGCACGCCGTAGGTCAGCCGGCAGAATTCGGCGATCTTCTGGTTGCTGCCCGGCTCCTGGTTGCCGAAATCATTGGAGGGGAAGCCCAAAACCACCAGCCCCTGGTCCTTGTAGCGCCGGTAGAGGGCCTCGAGGCCGCCGTATTGATCGGTAAAGGCGCAGTAACTCGCAGTGTTTACCACCAGCAGGACCTTGCCCTGGTACTGGCAGAGGTCTTGCGGCACCCCGGTCTGCAGGCTGTTGAAGCTGTGGCGCAGAAGCTCGGGGCACTCGTTCGCCTGGGCGCGCGAGCCGGCGAAGGCGGCCAGGATCAATAACAGGCTCAAAACGAAGAGCGTGGGGTACCAGGGGGTGACGGCACGGTCGGTCGAGCTTGGACGGTTCATGACAATGTCCTAGACAAATGTTGCGATGACTGTAAGATAGGAGTGCTTGTCCAAGTTGTCAACCATTTTGTCTATGACATATTTTTAACATGAACACTCCTACCCCACCGCTTTCGATCAGTGCCGTCGAGCGCGAGACCGGCCTGTCCAAGGACGTCCTGCGCAAATGGGAAGCGCGCTACGGCTTCCCGCAGCCCCTGCGTGACGAGTTCGGCGAGCGCATCTACCCGCCCGAACAGGTGGAGCGCCTGCGCCTGATCAAGCGGCTGATGGACACGGGGATGCGGCCGTCCAAGATCGTCGGCAAGGACGCCGCCACCCTGCTCAGCCTAGCCGCCACGCGTCATGTCGCTGCGCCGCAGAGCGAGGCCTTGGAGACGCGCGCCGTGGAGCTGCTGCGCCAACACGACCCCGAGGGGTTGCGCCAGACCCTCTACCGCATGCTGCTGCGCCAAGGGCTGGCCCGCTTTGTCCAGGACACCATCAGCCCCCTCAACCACGCCGTGGGCGAGGCCTGGGCCCGCGGCGAGCTGGAGGTCTACGAGGAGCATCTCTACACCGAGGCGGTGCAGTGGGTGCTGCGCAACGCCCTGGCCGCCCTCAGCGACCGCCAGGGGCGGCCGCGCGTGCTGCTCACCACCCTGCCCGAGGAGCCGCACGGGCTGGGCATCCTCATGGTGGCCGCCCTCCTCGCCCTGGAGGGCGCCTACTGCGTCACCCTGGGTCCGCAGACCCCGGTCGCCGAGATCGCCAACGCCGTGAAGGCGCAGGCGATCGACGTGGTGGTGTTGTCCTTCAGCATCATCTACCCGCCCCGCCGCATTCCCCCGGCGCTCGAGGAGCTGCGCCAGCGCCTGGCGCCGGCGGTCGAGATCTGGGCCGGCGGCGCCGGCACCGCGCGGCTGCACCGCGCCCCTGCCGGCACCCGCCTGTTGCCGACCCTGGAGGACGCCCTGGCGGCGCTGGGACAGTGGCGCAGCGCACACGCCGGCCTGCTATCCTCTGTGGTCTCAGTCGAGGCGACCTCCCAGACATGAAGCTCGTCGAAACCCTGCGCGCGCATGAGCCGCGCTTCATCGCCCTGCGGCGCGACATCCACGCCCACCCCGAGCTCGCCTTCGAGGAGCGGCGCACCGCCGACCTGGTGGCCCGCACGCTGGAGTCCGCGGGCATCGAGGTGCACACCGGGCTGGCCCACACGGGGGTGGTCGGTGTGCTCAAAAACGGCACGAGCCCCCGCGCCATCGGCCTGCGCGCGGACATGGACGCGCTGCCCATCCAGGAGCAGAACCGCTTCCCCCACCACTCCCGCCACCCCGGCCGCATGCACGCCTGCGGCCACGACGGGCACACCGCCATGCTGCTCGCCGCAGCCGAGTATCTCGCCACCACGCGCAACTTCGATGGGACCATTTATTTCATCTTCCAGCCGG
>JAKADY010000013.1 GCA_021826065.1 Pseudomonadota bacterium | reverse complement strand
CTGGGGCTGACTACGGTCGCCCTGCGGGCTCCCTGCGTCAGCCCCAGCTAGCAAGGTGCGCATGACCTCGCGGGCAGTGAACAAAGGGTAACTCCTTACAGGTATGCTATCAAGCGGGACCTTACAACTATCTCAAGAATTTCGGCTTTGCCAACGAAGTGACTGTCGTCGCCCCGGGCATCAATGGCAAGATGAACGAATTCTCTGCCGCACTCGGGCTGTTGCAACTGCGCTATTTCGAACGCCATGTCGCCCACCGCCGCGCCATTGATGCCATCCTGCGGCGGGAGCTCAGCTCGGTCTCAGGCATCGAATGCCTGAGTTTCGATCGCTGCCGGGTGCACAACTATGCCTACTTCCCCATCCGGGTAAGACCGGAGTACCCGTTGCCGCGCGATACCCTGTATGAGCGACTCAAACGGCATGGTTATTATTGCCGCCGATATTTCTATCCCTTGATTACCGACTTCCCGCCCTATCGCAGTCTGCCGACCGCTCAGCCAGAGCGGTTGATGAACGCCCACAGGCTTAGCAGCGAGATTTTATGTCTACCGATCCATGGTGGCATGGACGAGGAGAAGGCGCTGACCCTGGCCCGCCTAATCCGCGAGGTACCGTCATGATGCAGTCGAGTTTTTTGGAGCGCGAACAACTCGAACGCATGGGCTTTGCTGCGCTGGGTGAGGATGTAAAGATCTCGTCCTACGCCCGCTTTTACGGGACGGAGCGTATCCGTATCGGCAGCCATGTACGCATCGACGATTTTTGTATCCTGTCGGCCGGCGCTGGGGGGATCGTCATCGGTGACTATGTGCATCTGTCGCCCTATTCCTTCCTGGTTGGGCAGGCCGCCATCGAGCTGCATGATTTTACGGCGTTGTCCTGGCAGGCGGGTGTGTTTTCCTCGAGCGATGACTTCAGCGGGCGATGGTTGACCAACCCCACGGTGCCGGAGATCTACCGCAGACCGTATCATGCCCCTGTGCGCCTTGAGCGTCATGCCTTGGTGGGGGCTGGGAGTTTGATCCTGCCTGGAGTGACCTTGGGCGAGGGTGTTGCGATCGGGGCACAAAGCCTGGTTACGAAGGATTGCGCGCCATTCAAAATTTATGTTGGCATGCCCGCCCGGCCGATCAAGGCAAGGCGGCAGGACCTCCTTGAATTAGAACGCCGGCTGCGCGACGCCCAGAAGGGGGAGGGGTGATGACTGTGCCTGGGGCAAAACCGCTTTATTTGCACATCGGCTGCGGCAAGGTCAAACTGCCCGGCTTCATCAATATCGATCTCGAAGGCGATCCTGATGTGCGGCTAGACGTACGGGAGGGGCTGCCTTTCCCGCCGGGAAGCGTACGAGGCATCTTCAGCGAACACTTCATCGAACATCTCACCCAGGGCGAGCTGCTCGCCTTCCTGCGCGACTGTCGGCGTGTGTTGGTCGATGGCGGTATCTTGCGCCTTGCCACGCCAGACCTCGCTGCGTTGGTTCGGGAATACCTCGATGGCAGCTGGCGCGAGCAGCCTTGGCTGCAGCAGTACGGCTACGAGTGGATCCGCACCCCAGCCGAGTATCTCAATGTCTGCATGCGCGAGTGGGGACACAAGTGGGTGCTCGATGCGGAGGAATTGTCCCGCCTGCTCAAGCTTGCGGGATTCGACGATATCTACCCCTGCGCATTGAATAGAAGCATCGATCCGCACCTCTCAGGGCTGGAGACCCGCGACCGATCATTTGTACTCGAGGCGCGCAAGACGCTGCCGCGCCTGTCCGAGCGGCCGCTCGTCTCGATCGTAATCCCGGCCTACCGGGCGGATTTCTTCAAAGAATGTCTAGAGTCTGCCCTGGCGCAGACCTATCCACATCTGGAAATCCTCGTCTTGGATGATAGCCGTGGTGCCGATATCGAGCGTATCGCCGCTCGCCATTCACAGCGCGATCGGCGTGTCCGTTATGAGCGCAACCCTGAGCCCCTGGGCGAGCCTGCAAACCTCACCCGAGGCATTCGTCTTGCCACCGGTGAGCTCATAAAGCCCCTCTATGACGATGATCTCCTGCTGCCAATGGCCGTCGAGCGGCTTGTCGCCGCCCTGCAGGCGCACCCAGAAGCCAGCCTGGCCGTCTGTCAAAGACAGGCCATCGATGAGCATGGGCGTGTCGTGGCTGCGAATCTACCCATGCCGCCGGATGCCCTCAAAGGGCTGGACGTGATCCGCGCCGAGTGGGTCATCGGCAGCATCGCGGCGATGGGTGGGAACTGGTTGGGGGAGCCGACCGTGATGCTGTTTCGTCGGGAGGCTGCCCTCAAGATCGCTGAGCCAGACGTGATGACCCTGTTCGGCCGTTTGTGTTTCGGCTTAGGCGACGTCTGTCTCGCTTTGCATCTTCTAGGATGCGGTGACCTCGCCTACCTCGCCCAACCCCTTGCCCGATTCCGCCTGCATCCTGGCCAGACCCAACGCCAACCGGGGTTTCGTACCCAAGTAATGGAGACCTGGGCCTATTTCCGCCAGCATAGCGCCCGCCTTGGGTTTGTATTGCCGCGCCAGCCGGCGGACGCTACCCAATCCTTGCCTGCTGCAACCCCGCCCCGCCCGCATCAGGGCGCCATGCCTGGCGCTCAGCTCGAAAAGGGTGTAGAGGCAGGCTCGGACTTCATCTGCATGCGCATCGACAGCTTGGCCGCCTTCGTCACGGAGCATCTCGGTTGGCCCCAGCGGATACTCTTGCTGGGACATGAGGCGGTGGCCCTGCTGTCTCAGCTCAAGTCACGCGATCCCGCGCCCTGGGTCGGTGTCATCCTCCCGCCGGACAGCCCGATCCCGCCACTTTGCGCGCAGGCCGATTGGGTCGAACAGGGGTGGGTTACGCTGGCGGAGGACTTAAAACCCATCGACCAGCCGCCGATCGAGGCCGTGATATGCGCCGGCTATCTGGAGGCCTGTCCGCAGCCTGCCGCCGTCCTCAAGGCCATCCAGTCTTCACTGCGAGACGATGCAGAGGGCGTTTTTGCCTTCCGCAATGCTGCGAGCCTGGAGGTCCTCGATCGCCTGGCGCGAGGGCAATCCGTCGCACAGACGGATGAAGGCCAACGGCTTTATACGCCGGCGGCCATCCAATCCCTGTTGGAAGGCAGCGGCTGGCGGATCGATACCTGGTATGGCATCACCTCCGCGCGCTTGTTACAGGACGATGCCCAGGTGCGGGGCCACCTGCAACACATGGCCACCGACCGCATCGCCGTCACGGTCGCCGGAGAGTCCCACCGGCGGCTGTTGGAGTCGGTCAGCCTGGTCGCGACGGCCCATCCCGGGCAGGCGCGTACCTTGCTCAAGACCGACCCCCAGGAACTCTATGCCTTGTGGATCGCCACACACACCCCACAGGGATGGATGCTGGAGGCGATGCGGGCGCGTATGGCGGACATCGAGCCCAGGGTCTTTTTCCATCTCGGCATCATTGCCGAAGACGAGCGCATCAACGCCTTGATCCCGACCCTCGCGGCCATGGGCGAGCAGCTTTGGGAACACTGGCGCATCAGCATCGTCGCCCGGCAACCCTGCCCCGAGGCATTGCTCGGTTTTCACCCCATCATCCAATGGCATCCGATCGCCGCCGATGCCGAGGCGGTTGCCACCCTCGACCGCTTGCTGCAGGAGGTCGAGGCCGATATCGTCGGTCAGATCGAGGCAGGCGACCGGCTCGCCCCGCATGCCCTCTACACCTTTGCCGATAAGTTCGCCCTACACCCCGACTGGCAGGCCGCCTATAGTGACGAAGACCGCCTCGACGCCGAAGGCAACCGCACCCAGCCCTATTTCAAGAGCGATTTCGACATCGACGCCTTGCGCGCGGCGCCTTACGTGGTCGGCGGCCTGTGGTTGATGCGCCGCGAACTCTTTCGTCGCATCGGCGGCTATCGGCCGGAGGCCGCCGGTGTCGAGGTCTATGACCTGCAGCTCAGGGCCTGGGAGGCCGTCGGTGATGCCGGCATTGGCCACATCGCCGATGTCCTGCTGCATCGCGACCCCCTTGGCGGGCATGCCATCGTCCCGCCGCAGACCCTGGCCGAACGCCGGATGCAGGCGTTGCAGGCGCATCTCAAGCGACTGGGGCTGGATGCGCAAATCGAGACGAATGCCGCCCTGCCGGGCACGCTGCGCATCACCTATCGCTGGGATGAAGAGCCTTTGGTCAGCATCTTGATCCCCAGCCGCAATCGGCTGGACCTGCTCGGGCGCTGCATCGAGAGCCTGATCGAGCGCACCCGCTATCGCCGCTGGGAGATCCTGCTCATCGACAATGCGAGCGACGAGCCGGCCGTGTTTGACTATTACAAGTCACTCGAGGCGCGTCTGGGCGAGCGTTTTCGCTGGTTGCGTTATGACCAGCCTTTCAACTATGCCGCCATGATGAACTTGGCCGCAGAAGTGGCGAGGGGCGAATTCCTGCTGCATCTGAACAATGACGTGGCAGTGAGCGAACCCCGCTGGCTTAACGAGATGTTAGCGCTGGGCCAGCGACCGGACGTCGGGGTGGTTGGCGCGCGGTTGCTCTATCCGGACGGGCGCATCCAACATGTCGGTGTCGTCATCGGCTTGAGTGGCAGTGCGGCAGATCATCCCTATATTGGTGAGCCCGCTGATACGCCGGGCTACTATGGACATTTACGCTTGCCGCATGCCTCCGGTGCTGTGACGGGGGCCTGTTTGCTCATTCGCCGCACACTCTACCAGGCGCTCGGCGGCATGGATGCCGAAGGCTTGCAGATCAATTTCAACGACGTCGATCTCTGCCTCAAGGTGCGGGCTATGGGGCTCAAGGTGCTCTGGACGCCCTACGCCACTTTGATGCACGAGGGAAACGCTACACGCAGGAGGATGGTGGAGAACCGAGAGTGGGCGGCGGAGCAAATAAAAGAGTTTTCGGCTGCCACCCGCGCCATGTTCACCCGATGGGGTGACAAGCTTGGGCATGACCCCATGTACAACCGCAACTTAAGCCTCAAGCGCGAGCATGCCTACCAGATCGAGGTCGCACCGGCGCTTACCTGGGACCCGGAGTGGCGCCCCCGTCCGCGTGTGCTGGCGCACCCTGCCGACCGCCAGGGCTGTGGCGAATACCGCATCATTGCCCCCATGCGCGTGTTGAACCGAGCCGGACGGGTCATGGGCTGGGAGACGGGGGGTTACCTAGGGCCAGCCGAGCTCGCCCGCATGCAGCCGGATGCCATCGTGCTGCAGCGGCAGGTCACCGACGAACAGATCCGACTCATCGAGCGATACCGGGACTATAGCCGCGCCTTGCGCGTCTTCGAGATCGACGATCTCATCACCAACGTCCCCGTCAAAAGCCCGGTCAAGCGTCAATTCGTCGAGCAAAAAGACCTCTACAAGCGCTTTCGCAAGGCCGTCGGGCTGTGCGACCGCTTCGTCGTCTCGACCGAGTATCTCGCCGAGGAATACCGCAGGCTTGGGCCACCCGTCGTGGTGGTGCAAAACCATCTCGAAGGCGCCGTCTGGCTGGAGCTGCCGCAACCGAAACGGCGTGAGGGCAAGCCACGCGTGGGTTGGGCCGGGGCAGCGCAGCACCACGGCGACCTGGCCATCATCAGCGAGGTCGTCAAGGCCACGGCCAACGACATCGATTGGGTCTTCCTCGGTATGTGCCTCGATGAGGTGCGCCCTTATGTGAAGGAATTCCACCCGGGCGTGCCCTTGGCAGACTACCCGGCCAAGCTTGCCAGCCTCGACCTGGACCTTGCCGTCGCCCCCCTCGAGGACGTCCCCTTCAACCATGCCAAGAGCCATTTGCGGCTGCTCGAATATGGCATCCTTGGCTATCCCGTGGTGTGCACCGACATCACCCCTTATCGCGGCGACTATCCGGTCACGCGGGTTCCCAACCGCTTCAAGGCCTGGTACGAGGCGATCATGGAACGCGTCAGCGACCGCACGGCCTTACAAGCGGAGGGCGAGCGCCTACGAGAATACATACGCAGCCAGTGGCTCTTGGAGGACCATCTCGATCGCTGGCTCGCGGCCTGGCTACCGGGGTAGTACGAAAATACCATTAAGCGCCTCGCCTCAAGACCGATATCAGGCATGCCAGGGAAGAATTCCCTGGATCGTTCCCAACCATCCTAGAAAAGGAGTCATGCCATGTCGCAAATCACCCTTACCGCCGCCATGCGGGCCAACCTCGTCAGCCTGCAAAACACCAACGAGCTCATGGGGCGCACCCAAGAGCGCCTGGCCACCGGGCTCAAGGTCAACAGCGCGGTGGACAACCCGACCAACTACTTTGCCGCCCGCGCGCACAACCAACGCGCCGACCTGCTCAATGGCCTGAAGGACTACATCAGCGAGGCCATCCAGACCGTCAAGGCAGCCGACAACGGCGTCAAGGCCATCACCAGCGTGATCGAGAACCTGCGCTCCATCGTTAACCAGGCGCGTAACGCCCTGAACGACGCCAATAGCGGGACATTGCTCGCGGGTTTGGCAACCCAGTACAACGAGGCGATCCGTCAGCTCAACAATTTCCAGCAAGACGCCAGCTACAAAGGGGTCAACTTCCTAACTGGCTCGACGACCCTGACGGTCAACTTCAACGAAAACGCCTCGACCTCGCTGGTCATGAGCGGCTTCAACGCCACGGCGGCTGGCCTGGGCATCTCGGGCGGTACCGCCACGGGCTCTGGTAGCATCACCACGGGTGATCTCGATACCGCTGCTGAACTCAATGGTATAGAGACTACCCTCAACAGTGCCTTGGCCACGCTGCGCAGCAGGTCCTCCGAGCTGGCCTCCAACCTGAGTGTGCTGACCTATCATCAGACCTTCATCACCGACATGGTCAACACCCTCAAGGATGGGGCGACCAAGCTCACGGTGGCCGATACCAATGAGGAGGGGGCCAACATGCTGATGCTGCAGACCAGGCAACAGCTGGGGGTGACCTCGCTCTCACTCGCCTCGCAGGCGGCGCAGAGCATCCTCAGGCTGTTCTGATCCCAGCCGGTTTGTCCATTTGAGTGCCTGCGCCGGCCCAGCCGGCGCGGGCCTTTGCACAGGAGGCCGCCATGGACACAATCGGCATCGTCGCCGGTGTCTCCTCCTGGCCGGTGGAGAAGGCCGCTGCGGCTGCGCGCGGCGCCGTCGATGCTGTGGTGTCTTTGCGCCCGACCGCGGGCGCCAGTGAGGCCGCGCCGACGTCGGCGAGGCTCAGCGCGTTTGCCCTTCTCTGGCAGCAGAAGGAGCAGACCGTCGTCGCCCTCCAGACACTTGCCGATCAGCGCCGAAGGTTGCAGGAGGCCGATCGTCTGGTCGGCGAACTGAGGGCGCAGATCGGCGCCCTGGTCAAGAACTATCCGCCCTTCCCAATCGGCAGCGAGGAGCGTCTTGCTTATCTACGCTCGATCAGCGCCTTGCGACAGCAGCTCGAGGCCCTGACAGTGCCCCCTGAGACCCAAAACTCGCCGCGCCTGCCAGAGCTGCCGCGCCTTCCCGCCAACGACGCGCCCGATCAGGAATGGCAGGGCCATGTTGTCGCCCTGGGCGACTATCGCGAGCAACTGACACGACTGTATGACGCGATGACAGATGCCTTCAGGCGTCCGCCCATGTGGCCCGAGGCGGGACAAGCCCGGATGGCGTCTGACGACCAGGGCTTTGCCCTCCTAAGCCGCATTGTGGAAGGTCTGCGGGCGAATACCATGACGTTTGGCCGGGCAGATGATCTCGCGCAGGCCGGACTCCTTTGACCGCATCATCGCCGGGCGCTGTCGCCTTGCGCCGTACACCCATGCCGGAGGGGGCAACCCATGCCGCTGAAGCTCAGCCTCAAACCGGGTGAGAAGCTCTTCATCGCCGGTGCCGTCCTACAAAACGGCCCGCATGGTGCCGAATTGACGGTGCTCAACGACGTGCCGGTGTTGCGCGAGAAGGACATCCTGACCGAGCAGTCCGCCGATACCCTGGCCAAACGGGTGTATCTGTGCGTCCAGCTCATGTACATGGACGCTGCCAACCTGTTCGACTACCAGCAAAAGTATGCCCTGTTGGTGCAAGAGGCGCTCAAGTCCTGGCCCGATGCGGCCGATATCATTGCCAGGACCAACGCCGACCTGGCTTGTGGGCGTTTCTACCCGGCCTTGCGCACGGTGCGTGAGTTAGTGGAACTGGAACAGGAGCGGAGCGGTGTCAACTCGTCTGGCGCTTGATGCCTACCAAAGTATTGAAAAATCGACCCTCACCGGGCGGGAACTGGAGGCCAATGTCCTGACCCGGGTTGCCGATATGCTGGCCCAAGCGAAGCAGGCCGACGAATCGCAGCGTGGTGAACTCATCGAGCATGCCGTACGGCACAACCTGCGCGTCTGGACCCTATTCCAGGCCGAACTGCTCGATCCGGAACACCCCCTGCCGGCGGAAGTGCGGCAGAATCTGCTTAATCTTACGGCCTTCATAGACAAGCGCAGCCTTGAGCTCATAGCCGACCCAAAACCCGAAAAGCTCGACATCCTGATCGCCATCAATCGCAACATCGCCGCCGGTCTGCGCGGAGACCCCGGTCCCGCGCCTGAACATTGATGCTCCACACTCTGCGGCCATGCTGGCTAAAATGGTGGCATCCCAGCCTGATCCACCGAAATGGATGCCATCGTCATCACCTGGCGCGAGCTGCTCATCGCCGTCATCCTGGCCAGCCTGGTCTATCTGCTGGAGGTGGCTGTCTTCTCCCGGCGGCGGCGGAACAAGGCGGCGGTGGAGTCGGCCGCGGACGCGGCGACGGCCGAAATCGCGCGGTTGCGCGGGGAGCTCGCGACCCTGCGTGAGCGGGTGGACGCCGTCGAGTCGCGGCTGAACAGCGCGGCGACCGAACGGCCCGAGGAGGACACCCCCTACAGCCGCGCCGTGCGGCTGGCGCGCGAGGGGCTGACGGCGCAGGAGCTGGCGAGCCGCTGCGGCATCTCGCGCGGCGAGGCGGAGCTGATCATCGCCCTGAACCGGGCGGAGTCGGGGTGAGCGGGCGCATCACCGACGGGCGTGTGTGACCCGTTCCAATCAGGTTACACCGGGCACGGGGAATGAGGTGTGGGTGGCGCCCCCGACACGAATCGAACGTGTGACCCTCCCCTTAGGAGGGGGATGCTCTATCCACTGAGCTACGGGGGCGGCACCATAATTCTACCCGCCCGGGCGGCCATCGGCACGGCCACCGCAGGGCTCATGCACCGGAGAGCGGCCTGCGGGCTTGAACTGGGGCCCAGCCGTGCCAATATCAGAAATGAGAAGACTCGCAAACCGGTACAGGAAAGGTAGGCCATGAGCCATTTGCAGCCCGAGGACCTGAACAACATCCGCAACGCCCTGCAGACCCGCCGCGAGGCGCTGCTGAAACAGGTGGCGGCGGCCTTGGAGGAGAGCGGACAGACCCAATATGCCGAGGTGCTGGGGCGCGCCTCCGGCGACAGCTCGGACGAGGCGCTGGCGGTGACCCTGGGCGACCTCTCGGCGGCGCGGCTGGATCACGAGATCCGCCAGCTGCGCGAGCTGGACGCCGCACTGCGCCGGATGGAGAGCCCCGACTATGGCCTGTGTCAGGACTGCGGTGCGCCGATCCCGGTGGCCCGGCTGGTCGCCAACCCCGCCGCCGTGCGCTGTGTGGCGTGTCAGGCGCTGCACGAGAAGACCTACGCCGGCCAGGAACACGGTTCGATCTGATCCTCCGCGGGCGGGGCGGGTGGCTTTGGGCCGCCCGCTCGTTTTTTTGAGTCTCGACACCGCATTGCCAGACCGTACGACAACCCGAGCCGGGGACACCGACTACCTGCGCATGGACGGCCCTCATGGGTGCGGACATCGATATTAGCGGACCTTGTCACGCCTACCTCGACCTGCCCCCTCGCGGGGGCGGGCGACTTCGACAGGACGCATCTGAAGGTGATCCCCAGGTCTCGTCAACAAAAGTATCGCCCCGCACATGCCGCTGATCCGACTGGACAAACTGGAACTCGCCTACGGGCACTGGCCGCTGCTGGATCAGGCGAGTCTCGTCATCGAGCGCGGTGAGCGCATCGGCCTGATCGGCCGCAATGGGACGGGCAAGTCCAGCCTGCTGCGGATCGTCGCCGGCGAGGTGCAGCCGGATGCGGGCGAGGTGTGGCGGCGGCCGGGGCTGCGCATGGCCTTTGTTGCGCAGGAGCCGCGGTTCAAGGCGGGGCATACGGTGTTCGAGGCGGTGGCCGAGGGGGTGGGGGCGGCGAGCCGTCTGCTGACCGAGTATCATGCCGCCGCCCACCGCGTGGCGCTGGACGCCGGCGCGGACAACCTGGCCGAGCTGGACCGTCTGTCGCACGCGCTGGAGGCGGCGGATGCCTGGCGGCTCAACAGCCGGGTGGAGGAGGTGTTGAGCCGCCTCGACCTGCCGGCCGATGCGCCGGTGGAGACGCTCTCGGGTGGGCTCAGGAAGCGGGTCGCCCTGGCGCGCGCCCTGGCCGGCGAGCCGGAACTTCTACTGCTGGACGAGCCGACCAACCATCTCGATTTCGCCGCCATCGAGTGGCTGGAGGGGTTGCTGCAGGGCTTTGCCGGCGCCGTGCTGGTGGTCAGCCACGACCGGCGCTTCCTCGACAACGTGGCGACCCGCATCGTCGAGCTGGACCGCGGCTGGCTTACCGGCTACCCCGGCAACTTCGCCGCCTATCAGGCGCGCAAGGCCGAACAGCTGGAGGTGGAGGCCAGGCAGAATCGCAAGTTCGACAAGTTCTGGCGGCAGGAGGAGGCCTGGATCCGCAAGGGCATCGAGGCGCGCCGCACCCGCAACGAGGGGCGCGTGCGCCGTCTCGAACGGCTGCGCCGCGAGCGGGCCGAGCGCCGCGAACGCATCGGCCAGGTGGGTTTCCGGCTGGATGCGGGCGAGCGTTCCGGCCGGCTGGTGGCGGCGCTCGAACACGTGAGCTTCGGCTATCCCGGCCGGCCCCTTATCCGCGACTTCTCCACCATGCTGCTGCGCGGCGACAAGCTGGGGCTGCTGGGGCCCAACGGGGCCGGCAAGACGACCCTGATCCGTCTGATCCTGGGGGAACTTGAGCCGCAGTCCGGCCGCATCCGTCGCGGCACCAACCTGCAGGTGGCCTATTTCGACCAGTTCCGCAACGCCCTGGACGAAGACGCCACCCTCATCGACACCATCTCGCCGGGCTCGGACTATGTCGAGATCGCCGGTCAGCGCAAGCACGTCATCGGCTACCTGGAGGACTTCCTGTTCCCGCCCGAGCGCGCGCGTGCCAGGGTGGCGGCTCTGTCCGGGGGCGAGCGCAACCGTTTGCTGCTCGCCCGTCTGTTCGCGCGGCCGGCCAATCTGCTGGTGCTGGACGAGCCGACCAACGACCTGGACATCGACACCCTGGAGCTGTTGGAGGGCCTGCTGCAGGACTATGCCGGCACGGTGATCCTGGTCTCGCACGACCGGGCCTTTCTCGACAACGTGGTGACCCAGTCCATCGCCTTCGAGGGGGCGGGGCGGCTGGTGGAGATCGCCGGCGGCTACGCCGACTGGCAGGCCTACCGGGCACGCCAGCCGGCGGCCGAGCCGGCCCCGCGCCGGGCGGACAGGGCCAAGGCGGTCAGCGCGCCCACCACAAGGCCGGCAAAAACGGGCCTGAGCTACAAGGAGGCCAGGGAATTGGAGGCCATCCCGGCGCGCATTGCCGAGCTGGAGGCCGAGCAGGCCCGTCTGGCCGAACGCCTGGCCGATCCCGAGCTCTACCGGCGCGCGCCGGGTGAGGTGGCGGGCCTCAATGCCCGCGCCGAGGCCATCGAGGCGGAACTGCTGGAGCTGCTCACGCGCTGGGAGGCACTGGAGGCCAAGGCCGGCGGTTGAGGCGTGCGCGGCCGCCGTGCGGCACGGCGCAGGGTCTACACTGAGAGTGTCCACACTGAGTCGGGGACATCCATGGGTGCCTGCACGAAGCGCGGCCTGACATCGCTGCTTGCGGCCATCCTCCTGCTCGTCTCGTGCCTTCCGGCGGCCGCCCAGGACGCCTATGCCGAGGCGCGCCGCCGCATGGTGCGCGAGATCGCCGAGATGGCAGCGCAAACCGGGGCGGAGACGGGGCGGCCGCGGCTGGATGCCCGCGTTATGGCCGCCATGGGCGAGGTGCCGCGCCACCGCTTCGTGCCGCCGCGCGAGATCGGCCTGGCCTATGCCAACCGGCCGCTGCCCATCGGTCACGGCCAGACCATCTCACAGCCCTACATCGTCGCCCTGATGACCGACCTGCTGCGCCTGAAGCCGGGCGACCGCGTGCTGGAGATCGGCACCGGCTCGGGATACCAGGCGGCGGTCCTGGCCCACCTGGGGGCGCATACCTTTTCGATCGAGATCATCCCGGCACTGGCCGCGCAGGGGCGTAAAAACCTTGCCGAGGCAGGGTATGGCCAGGTGCGGCTGCGCACGGGGGACGGTTATTACGGCTGGCCTGAGGCCGCGCCCTTCGATGCCATCATCGTCACCGCCGCGGCGAGCCACGTGCCGCCCCCGCTGGTGCAGCAGCTCAAGCCCGGCGGGCGCATGGTGATCCCGGTGGGCACCGCCTTCCTGACCCAGCACCTCCTGTTGGTCGAGAAGCAGCCCGACGGTAGCGTCAACACCCGCCAGATCCTGCCGGTGCGCTTCGTGCCGCTCACGGGCGGACATTGAGGGTGTGTGGGAGCGGGCTTGCCCGCGACACCTGGCAAGGTGGGTGGCATGATGTCCATGAATGTCGTGAGGAATGACCACACCCCGCCCTACCTGGCGGTGGGGCTGCTTTCGGGTGCGGCCCTGGCCTACGAGGTGCTGCTCACGCGGCTGTTCGCCATCATCCAGTGGCACCACTTCGCCTACATGATGATCAGCGTGGCCATGCTGGGCTGGGGGGCGGCGGGGACCCTCACGGCCATCCTGCGCGAGCCGCTTATGCGGCATCACCGCGCGGTCTTCTCGGCCACCGCCGCGGTGTTCGGGCTGAGCGCTGTGGCCTGCTTCCTGATCGCCCAGGCGATCGCCTTCAATCCGCTGGAGGCGATTTGGGAGCCGCGCCAGTTCCTGCGCCTGGGGATGGTCTATCTGTGTCTGCTCATCCCCTTCCTCGCCGCCGCCCTGGCCTTGTGCCTGGCCTTCAGCCGCTTCGGTGCGGAGGCGCCGCGGCTGTATGCCGCCGACATCCTGGGGGCGGGGCTGGGGGCGCTGGGGGTGATCGTCCTGCTCATGGCACTCCCACCCCAGCGCGCCCTGCCTGTCATCGGCGCCTTGGGTTTCGCTGCCGCGGCGCTCAACCTGGGGCTGCGCCGGCGGCCGGCCTGGGCCCTGCTGGCGTTGGGCGGGCTGCTCGCCCTGCTGCCCGGTGCCTGGCTGCAGCTCAAGCCCCTGGAATACAAGGACCTGGCGCAGACGCTGCGGATCATGGGCACGCGGGTGGTGGCCGAGCGCTCCGGTCCGCTGGGGTCGATCACCGTGGTCGCCAGCCCGCAGGTGCCCTTCCGCCACGCGCCGGGCCTGAGCCTCGCCGCGGCGCGTGAGCCGCCCGAGCAGCTCGGCGTGTTCGTCGACGGCGACGGCCCCATGCCGGTCGTGCGCTTCAACGGCAACCTGGGGCCGCTGGCCTATCTGGACGGTCTGACCTGGGCGCTGCCCTATCATCTGCTCACCCGGCCGCGCGTGCTGATCCTGGGGGCGGGCGGCGGTGAGACGGTGCTGCAGGCCCTCTATCACCGCGCCCGTTCGGTGGACGCCGTCGAGGTCAACCCGCAGCTCGTCGAGCTCGTCGAGGGGCCCCTGGCCGGGTTTTCCGGCCGGCCCTACCGCCAACCCGGGGTGCGCGTGCACATCGCCGAGGCGCGCGCCTTCGTCGCCGGCAGCCGAGCGCAGTATGACCTCATCCAGCTCGCCTTGGTGGACAGCTTCGGAGCCTCGGCGGCGGGGCTCACCGCGCTGGCGGAGGGCTATCTCTACACCGTGGAGGCCCTGAACACCTATCTGGACCGGCTCGCGCCCGGCGGCTTGCTCGCCATCACCCGCTGGGTCGACCTGCCGCCGCGCGACCTGGTCAAGCTCGCCGCCGCCGCCATCGCCGCCCTGGAGGCGCGCGGGGTTACCGATCCGGGGGCCCACCTGGTGCTCATCCGCAGCTGGAAGACGGGTACGCTGCTGGTCGGCAACAAGCCGTTTACCCAGGCGCAGATCGAGCGGCTGCGCGCCTTCTGCCACAGCCGTGGCTTCGACGCGGACTGGTATCCGGGCATGCCCGCGGCGGAGGCCAACCGCTACAACCGCCTCGCCCGGCCCTACTTCCACGAGGCCCTGCAGGCCCTGCTGGGGCCGCAGCGGCAGGCTTTCATGGAGCGCTACAAGTACCGCATCACCCCCGCCAGCGACGACCGGCCCTTCCATTTCCATTTCTTTCGCTGGAAGAGCCTGCCGGAGTGGCTGTGGTTGCGCGAGCGCGGCGGTGTGTCGCTGATGGAATGGGGCTATCCGGTCCTGGTGGCCACCCTGATCCAGGCCGCCGTGATCGGTGTCGCCCTGATCCTGCTGCCCCTGGTCCTGGCCGGGCAGCGCCTGCCGCGGCGCGGGCGCGCCGCGGTGCTGGGCTATTTCGCCCTGCTGGGGCTCGCCTTCATGTTCGTCGAGATCGCCTTCATCCAGCGCTTCATGCTGTTCCTGGGCCACCCGCTCTACGCCGTGGCGGTGGTGCTGGCCGGCTTCCTGCTCTTCGCCGGGCTGGGCAGCCGGCTGGCCGGCCGCCTGGCCTGGGAGGCCCGGCGCATCGTCGTCGGGGCGGCGCTGGTGATCACCGGCCTCGCCCTGGCCTACCTGCTGCTGCTTCCCCCGGTCTTCCACGCCCTGGCCGGCTTGCCCGACGCCGGACGCATCGTCGTGAGCCTCGCGCTCATCGCACCGATCGCCTTGGCGATGGGCATGCCCTTCCCCATCGGGCTCAGGCAACTGGCGAACGCGGCCCCGGCCTTCATCCCCTGGGCCTGGGGCATCAACGCCTGCGTGTCGGTGGTGGCCGCGGTGCTGGCCACGTGGCTGGCCATGCACCTGGGTTTCAGCGCGGTGGTTGTGTTGGCGGTGTTGGGCTATCTGTTGGCGGCGGGGGTCTTCAGCAGGTCCAGTCTTTAACTTTAACGGCTAAGATTCCAGCAGTGGAGTGAAAAATGCCCATCCACAACGCCGACATCGCCGCCATCTTCGAGGAGATCGCCGACCTGCTGGAGATCCAGGGGGCGAACCCGTTCCGCGTGCGGGCCTATCGCAACGCCGCGCGCACGGTGGGGGAGTTCGGTCGCGACCTGGCGGCCCTGCTCGCCAGGGGGCAGGCGCTGCCCAAGATCCCCGGCATAGGCCCGGACCTCGCGCGCAAGATCCACGAGATCGCCAGCACGGGCAAATCGAGCTTCCTGGAGCGGTTGCACAAGGAGTTGCCGGAGACCATCACCGAGCTGCTGCACATCCCCGGCCTGGGGCCCAAGAAGGTCAAGGCCCTCTATGACCAGCTCAAGGTCGATAGCCTGGCCGATCTGCGCGCCGCCGCCGAGGCCGGCCGCATCCGTGAGCTGCCTGGCTTCGGCGAGAAAACCGAGCGGCACATCCTGGAGGCGCTGGCGGTGCGCACCGACACCGCGCGGCGCTTCAAGCGGCCGGTCGCGGCGCAATACGCCGAGGCCCTGGCCGCTGCGCTGCGCGCCGTGCCGGGGGTCACGCGGGTGGAGATCGCCGGCAGCTACCGCCGCTGCCGCGAGACGGTGGGGGACATCGACCTGCTCGTCACGGCACCGGACAGCGCCCCGGTGATGGCGCGCTTCACCGGCTACGACGAGGTGGCCGAGGTGCTCTCGCAGGGGGACACCCGCGCCTCGGTGGTGCTGAGGTGCGGCCTGCAGGTGGACCTGCGCGTGGTGCCCGAGTCGAGCTATGGGGCGGCGCTGGCCTATTTCACCGGCTCCAAGGCACACAACATCACGCTGCGCAAACGCGCCCAGGCGAGAGGGCTGAAGCTCAACGAGTACGGGGTGTTCAGGGGGGAAACCTCGATTGCCGGCGCGACCGAGGAATCCGTCTATGCAGCCCTGGGCCTGCCCTGGATACCGCCCGAGCTGCGCGAGGACCGCGGCGAGGTGGAGTGGGCCGAGCGCGGGCCGCTGCCGACGCTCATCACCCGCGCCGACCTCAGAGGCGACCTGCACTGTCACACCAAGGCGAGCGACGGCGCCAACACGCTGCGCGAGATGGCCGAGGCGGCACGCTCGCGCGGGCTGGAATACCTGGCCATCACCGAACACTCGCAGCGGCTCAGGATGGTGCACGGCCTGGACAGCGCGCGGCTACTCAAGCAGATGGACGAGATCGACCGGCTGAACGCCGAGCTCAGCGGCATCGTCCTGTTCAAGGGCATCGAGGTGGACATCCTGGAGGACGGCCGGCTCGACCTGCCCGACGAGGTGTTGGGCCGGCTCGACCTGGTGATCGGCGCCGTGCACAGCCAGTTCGACCTGCCGCCGGCGAAACAGACCGCGCGCCTGCTGAAGGCCATGGACCACCCGCATTTCACCATCCTCGCCCACCCGACGACACGCGAGCTGGACAAGCGTCCACCCCTGGAGGCGGACTGGCTGAGGATCATCCGCCACGCCCGCGAGCGGGGCTGTTATCTGGAGCTCGACAGCCAGCCCGACCGTCTGGACCTGCTCGACACCTGGTGCCGGGTGGCGAAGGAGGAGGGCGTGCTGGTGGCCATCAACTCGGACGCCCATTCGGTGCACGACTTCGACGATCTCGTGTGGGGGATCGGCCAGGCGCGGCGGGGTTGGTTGACGCGCGAGGACGTGCTCAACACCCGGCCGCTTGCCGAGCTACGCCCCATGCTTGCGCGGACGATGTGAGCGTCGGGTGGCCTCAGACACCTGCGCGTGGGTGGCGCGGTCTGCTATGTTCATGTCTGTGTGCGCTTGAGGTGTCCGTCATGGCCGATCCCCTCGTGATCGATGACCGCAGTCGCCCCGACCTGGCCTCCAATCTCGGTACGAGCTGGCGCCTGGTGGCTGACAGCGTCATGGGTGGGGTGTCCTCGGGGCGCCTGGAGCCCACCGTGGTCGATGGCCGCGCCTGTCTGCGCCTGAGCGGACGGGTGAGCCTGGAGAACAACGGCGGCTTCCTGCAGATGAGCCTGGATCTGGGCCCGGCCGGCGAGTTCGATGCGAGCGCCTACACCGGCATCGAGCTCACCGTGCGCGGTAATGGCGACACCTACAACGTGCACCTGCGCAACCGCGACACCCGCATCGTCTGGCAGTCCTACCGGGCGGGGTTCAGGGCCGGTCCCGAATGGCAGACCCTGCGTCTGCCCTTCAGCGAGTTCCGACCCTATCGCATCGACCGCCCCTTGGTGTTGCGCCACCTGCGCCGCCTGGGCCTGGTCGCCATCGGCCGCGAGATGACGGCGGACCTTTGTGTGGCGCGGGTGGCCCTGTACTGACTCCCACCGGGGCGGCTCTGCGGGTAACCAATGGGCCGCGACGGGCATCGCTAGTGGGATGCAACGCGTTTTCAGCACCGTGCGTCCGAAGGCCCGCGCCTTTTCCGACGACGGAGGGGCTGGCGGCACCGACGGGCAGCATGTCCGCCGGTGGTTCGGCCCCTGGCTCCTGGCCTTGCTGGTCGCCCTCAGCGCAGGGGTGCAGGCCGCCGGTCCGGTCGTCACCACGCCGCACCTGCGCGCCGAGCTGGTGAGCGAGACGGTGGCAGTGACGCCGGGCCGGCCGTTCTGGGTGGCCCTGCGCTTCACCCTGCAGCCGGGTTGGCACACCTACTGGCGCAATCCGGGCGACTCCGGTGAGGCCCCGCGCATCCGCTGGACACTGCCGGAGGGCTTCAGCACGGGTGAGATCCAGTGGCTGCCGCCGCAACGCCTGCCGGTGGGCCCGCTGATGAATCACGGCTACAGCGGCGAGGCCTGGCTGCCGGTGGTGATCACCCCGCCCGCACGGCTGGAGGCGGGGGCGGTGACCCTGCGCGCGGCCGCCACCTGGTTGGTCTGCAAGGAGGACTGCATCCCTGAGCGGGGCGAGTTCGCCCTGACCCTGCCGGTGGGGTCGGGTGCGCCCACCGCGCATGCGCCGCTGTTCGAGGAACTGCGCAGCCGCCTGCCCAAGCCTTTGTCCGGTGCCGGCTGGCAGGCGGCGGAGGGCGGGCTGCGGCTGCACCTGTCCGGCCTGTCGCTGACGAACCTGCGCGAGGTCTGGTTCTTTGCCGAGGACTACGGGGTGCTGGACCATGCCGCCGAGCAGGTGGCCAAACGGGCGGATACCCGGTTGGTGCTCGAGCTCAAGGCCGGTGAGCTGGGTCTGCAAGACGGCCAGACTTTGCGGGGGGTTTTGGTCGTGCAGCGCGACGGGGCCGCCGGTCCGTTCACCGAGGCCTGGGCCATCGCGGCAGGTCCAACGCCGCCGGCATCCGCCATGCCCGGCCCCGCCCTCGCCCTGGGCATGGCCCTGGCTGGCGGACTGCTGCTCAACCTAATGCCCTGCGTCTTCCCGGTGCTCTCGCTCAAGGCCCTGCAGCTCGTGCAGCACACGCACCTCGACCCGCTGCGCGCGCGCCTGGGCGGCCTGGCTTTCACCGCCGGGGTGCTGCTGAGCTGCCTGCTCCTCGCCGGCGTGCTGCTGGCCCTGCGCGCCGGCGGGGCGGCGGTCGGCTGGGGCTTCCAACTGCAATCGCCGGCCTTCGTCGCGCTGCTGGCCTGGCTGATGCTGGCCCTGGGCCTGTGGCTGTCGGGGGTTTGGGGCCTGGGCGGCGCCTGGATGGGCATGGGGCAGGGGCTCACGACACGCGGCGGTTATGCGGGCTCGTTCTTCACCGGCGTGCTCGCGGTGGTGGTCGCCACGCCCTGCACCGCCCCCTTCATGGGGGCCGCCCTGGGCTATGCCCTGGTGCAGCCGGCGGCGGTGGCCCTGGCGGTCTTCGCCATGCTCGGTTTGGGGCTCGCGCTGCCCTGGCTCACCCTGGCCTTCGTGCCGGTGCTGGGGCGCTGGCTGCCGCGCCCGGGTGTTTGGATGGAACGCTTCAAGCAGGCGATGGCCTTCCCGCTCTACGCCACGGCGGCCTGGCTCGTCTGGGTGCTGGCGCAGCAGACCGATGCCGACGGGCTCGCCCTGGCCCTGGCCGGCCTGGTGGGCGTGGGGCTGCTCGCCTGGCTGCTGGGCACGGGCCCCCGCAGCGCGTGGCGTAACGGCCTGCTCATAATCCTCGGCCTGGTGCTCCTGGCCGGGCTGGCCCGGGGCATTGCCCCGCTGGCCGAACCCACCCACACAACGGCCACAGATGGATGGGAACCCTACAGCGCGGCCCGTCTGGCCGAACTGCGCGCCGCGGGCCGACCGGTGCTGGTGAACTTCACCGCCGCCTGGTGCATCACATGTAAGGTGAACGAACGCACCGCCCTGGAGACGCCTAGGGTCCGCCTGGCGCTTGCCGAGGCCGGCGTGGCGCGGCTGGTCGCCGACTGGACCCGGCACGACCCAGCGCTGACCCGTGTCCTGGAGTCCTTCGGGCGCAGCGGTGTGCCGCTCTACCTGCTTTATCCCGCCGGGGACGGCGCTCCGCGCGTCCTTCCCTCGGTGTTGACCGAGTCCCTCGTGCTCGACCAGGTCAGATCGGCCACCGCCGGTCAAGACCGGGCGGGCGGGGACCGATAACCTGGCCATATCGATGAGGAGCCGACCCATGAAGACCCGTGCGATCCATCTCTCCCGCCGCGCCGTCATGCTCTCCGCCCTGGCCCTGATGGGGGCCGGTCTCTACTGGCTGCCGGGGCCGGTGCGGGCCAACGCCCAGGTGGGGCAGATCGCCCCGGCCTTTGCCGGGACCGACAGCCAGGGACGGGTGCACCGCCTGAGCGACTACCGCGGCCGCACGGTGGTGCTGGAGTGGAGCAATCACGACTGCCCCTATGTGCGCAAGCACTATGGCAGCGGCAACATGCAGCAGCTACAGCGCCAGGCGGCGGCCGACGGGGTGGTGTGGCTCACCATCATCTCCTCGGCACCGGGCAAGCAGGGCCATGTCACCGGTCGGCAGGCCGACGAGCTCACACGCAGCCGGGGCGCCGCCCCGCATGCCGTGCTCCTGGACGAGCGCGGCGACATCGGCCGCCTGTATGCGGCCAAGACCACGCCGCACATGTACATCATCGACCCGCGCGGCATCCTCGTTTACATGGGCGGCATCGACGACCGGCCGACCGCCGACCCGGCCGACATCCCCGGCGCACGCAACCACGTGGCCGCAGCCCTGGCCGAGCTCAAGGCCGGCAAGCCGGTCAGCGTGCCGGTGACACGGCCGTATGGCTGTTCGGTGAAATACTAGAAAAGAAAAAAAACCCGCCCAGGCGGGCGGGCCGGTGAGAGGATGTCGGATGCGGTTGGGCCGCTGTCGGGCCCGCCCCTGTCATCCGTTCAGTAGTCCATGTCCGCCGTCGCCGGCGTGCTGGCCTTCTCCTCCTTGGGCAGCTCGGCCACCGTGGCGTCGGTGGTGAGAATCAGGCCGGCGACCGAGGCGGCGTTCTGTAGCGCGGTGCGGGTGACCTTGGTCGGGTCGATGACCCCCATGGCCATCAGGTCGCCATACTCACCAGTAGCGGCATTCCAGCCGAAGTTGCCCTTGCCCTCCAGCACCTTGGCCACCACCACCGAGGGCTCCTCGCCGGCGTTGGCGGCAATCGCCCGCAGCGGCTCCTCGATCGCCCGCAGGACGATCTTGATGCCAGCGTCCTGGTCGTGGTTGTCGCCCTTGAGGTCCTTGATCGCCGCCCGCGCGCGCAGCAGGGCCACACCGCCGCCGGGCACGATGCCCTCCTCGACCGCGGCGCGGGTGGCATGCAGAGCGTCGTCGACGCGATCCTTCTTCTCCTTCATCTCCACCTCGGTGGCCGCGCCGACCTTGATCACCGCCACACCGCCGGCCAGCTTGGCGACGCGCTCCTGCAGCTTCTCGCGGTCGTAGTCGGAGGTGGTCTCCTCGATCTGCGCCTGGATGGCCTTGATGCGGGCCTGGATCTTGGCCTTGTCGCCGGCACCGTCGATGATGGTGGTGGTCTCCTTGTGGATCTCGACGCGCTTGGCGCGGCCCAGGTCGGTGAGCTCGGTCTTCTCCAGCTTCTTGCCGGTCTCTTCCGAGATCACCGTGCCGCCGGTCAGGATGGCCATGTCCTCCAGCATCGCCTTGCGCCGGTCGCCGAAGCCCGGGGCCTTGACCGCGGCCACCTTGAGGATGCCGCGGATGCTGTTGACCACCAGGGTGGCCAGGGCCTCACCCTCGACGTCCTCGGCGACGATCAGCAGCGGCTTGCCGGCCTTGGCCACCTGCTCAAGGATGGGCAGCAGGTCGCGGATGGAGGAGATCTTCTTGTCGTGCAGCAGGATGAAGGGGTCCTCCAGCACGGCCATCTGCTTGTCCGGGTCGTTGATGAAGTAGGGCGAGAGGTAGCCGCGGTCGAACTGCATGCCCTCGACCACCTCCAGCTCGTTCTCCAGCGACTTGCCCTCCTCGATGGTGATGACGCCCTCCTTGCCGACCTTGTCCATGGCGCGGGCGATGATCTCGCCGATGTCGGTGTCGGCGTTGGCGGAGATGGTGGCGACCTGGGCGATCTCCTTGCTGGTGGTGCAGGGCTTGGACAGCTTCTTGAGCTCGTCCACCACCGCGTGCACCGCCTTGTCGATGCCGCGCTTGAGGTCCATCGGGTTCATGCCGGCGGCGACATACTTCATGCCTTCCTGCACGATGGCCTGGGCCAGCACGGTGGCGGTGGTGGTGCCGTCACCGGCCACATCGGCGGTCTTGGAGGCGACCTCCTTGACCATTTGCGCGCCCATGTTCTCGAACTTGTCCTTGAGTTCGATCTCCTTGGCCACCGTCACGCCGTCCTTGGTGATGATGGGGGCACCGAAGGAGCGGTCCAGCACCACGTTGCGGCCCTTGGGCCCGAGGGTCACCTTGACGGCGTTGGCCAGGACGTTCACCCCGCGCACCATGCGCTCGCGGGCGTTGTCATGGAATTGGACGATCTTAGCAGCCATTCGCAAGTCCTCCTCTGAGATTCGAAACGAATTCAGGCGGCCTTCTTCATGGCGCCGGCCTCGGGCGTGATGACGGCCATGATGTCGTCCTCACGCATGACCAGCAGCTCCTCGCCTTCGACCTTGACGGTCTGACCGGCATACTTGCCAAACAGGACACGATCGCCGACCTTCACATCGGGGGCGATGCGCTTGCCGCGCTCATCCAGGCGCCCGGGTCCGACGGCGATCACCTCGCCCTGTTCGGGCTTCTCGGCGGCGGTGTCGGGGATCACGATGCCGGACGCCGTCGTGCGTTCAGCTTCGACGCGCTTGACGATAATCCGATCGTGTAGGGGACGAATGCGCATAACAATCTCTCCTTAACGCGTTTTCATATCACCAAAGCGTGTTCGCGCCGGCCGGGGCTTGGGACGACAGCACCCATACCCCGCCGGCGGTCAGGGATTTAGGGATGCTGTCGGAGATTTCAAGAGGGTGGGCGACGCCCCTTCAGGCGATGATCAGGCGGGTGGAGCGCCCCAGGCGGTAGACCGTCTGCACGCTGCGCCAGAACCGGGGCGGCTGCGGGCGCAGGGGGCAGGGGGGCGGCCGGCTACCATCCGCCGCCAGGGTCTCGTCCCCGCTGCGGTCCTGCCACAGTCCACCGCGCACCGGCCGAAACAGCCAGCGCACATAGCCCTGTTGTGCGCCCAGGTGCATGAGCTCCAAGCGATCGGGCGCCTCGGCCACCAGGTGCTGCTCGTCGCCGGGGGCGTGCGGGTTGTCACCGAAGGCCTGGCGGCACTCCAGGGCCTCGCGCGCGCTCGCGCCGACCCAGGTGCAGGCGCGCCGCACCCGCCGCTCCATGTCCCAGGCGCCCAGCTGCCAGGCGGCGTCGAGCATGGCCAGCTCGACCTGTTCCAGACTTTGCCAGGGCTCGTTGAGTTGCAGGGCAGAGCCCGGCACCGGTTGGTTCACGGGCGCGCCCGCACCAGTCTGTGGGCGAAAGCCGTGCCAGTGCAGTAAGAGCAGCAAGGGCGTGTGCGCCCGCGGGACGGCGGTGAGCGTGACCGCATAGAGCGGCAGCCCGACGGCGTGGATCTGTTCGAGGATGCTGTTCAGGATCTGCATGAGTCCCTCTCCGCACTCAGACACATCGCACTCAGACACACGCTTTTATAGTGGAGCGGGCGCGGCTGATCAACGCGACACCCATGGCAGGTGCTTCACCACCAGAAGCCGCCCAGGCGCCAGCGCGGGCTGCCGGACAGGAGCCGGGGGTAGCGGGCCTGTTCCCAGAGGGAATCGAGACGGGGTCCGAGCGATCGGTCCTGCCGTGTGGCCATCTCCAGCAGTCGGCGCACCCGCTCCTCCGTGGCCGGATGGGTGCGCAGCCACGAAGGCTCCGGGTTGCCCCAGCCGGGCATGAGCCAGGCGCGCCAGGAGCGGCTCACCCGCTCGATACGGGCGAGCGCCGAGGCCAGCCCCTCGGGGTCGCCGGTCAACTCGGCGGCGCGGCGATCAGCGTCGTACTCCCGCACGCGCGAGAGGCCGAGCTGGGCGACGAGGGCGATGTGCGGCGAGACGGCGAGCAGCAGCAGGCCCCACCAGTTGATCTCCACCTCCGCAACGAGCGCCGTAGGCAGGGCGAGCAGCAGCAGGAACTGGCCGGTCAGGGCGAACAGGCTGGTCAGCCGGCTCACGTAATCGGCCAGCCCCATGACACGCAGGTCGCCGTGGGCGATGTGCGCCACCTCGTGCGCCAGCACCCCGGTCAGTTCGCGGGCCGTGAGGGTACGCAGCAGGCCGTCGGTCAAGGCAATGGCCGAACGGTTGCGGTTGCCCACGGCGAAGGCGTTGACCATGGGGCTCGCCACGTAGTGCGGGATGGGCAGCGCCGGCAGATCGGCGCGCTCCGAGAGCCAGGCCAGGGTCTGCCAGAGGCCGGGGGCCGACTCGGGCGAGATGGGTTGCGCCCGGTACAGACGCAGGGTCAACCAGGAGGCCGCGGTGGGCTCGAAGATCAGGGCCACCCCGGCAGCGATGAGGGCGACCCACAGGCCGGTCTCGCCGAACAGCAGCCCACCGGCCAGGGCGCTCAGACCCAGCAGGGTCAGCACCAGCAACAGGGTCTGCAGCTGGTTCACCAGGGCATGCGTACGGGCCGTGGACATCGGTCTCGAGGGGCTGGCGTCATGTCGACATCCTAACCTTGCCCGTCGGGCTGGCAAACCCCGGCGGCGGTGTGTTAGGACGGTGCTGTGGCACCGGCGCTGACCAAGAGGCATCCACCGCCAGGCCGTCCTCCCGTACAATGCAGGCCATGTCACACGCATCCGCCCGCGGCCTCGTCCGCCTGTCGATCCCGCTCCTCGCCGGTGTCTTGCTCCTGGGGCTTGCGGCCTGCGGTAAAAAGGCCGAGCAGGCCGAGGCCCCGGCCACCCCCAGCGCGCCGCAGGTCCAGGGCCCGGCCAGTCTGCCGCCGCTCACGGGCTACAGCCTGGCCCCCATGCTGGACAAGGTGTTGCCGGCGGTGGTCAACATCTCCACCCAGTCCACCGTGCGCACGCGGCGCAACCCGCTGCTCGACGACCCCTTCTTCCGCCACTTCTTCGACCTGCCCGAGGTGCCGCGCCAGGCCCAGAGCCTGGGCTCCGGGGTGATCGTCGATGCCAAGGCCGGCTATGTGCTGACCAACCACCACGTGGTGGAGAACGCCGACGAGATCACGGTCACCCTGCGCGACCGCCGCAGCTTCAGCGCCAAGCTCGTTGGGGCGGACCCGGACACCGACCTCGCGCTGCTCAAGATCGAGGCGGACAACCTCACCGCCATCGAGCTGGCCGACTCCGACCGGCTGCGTGTGGGCGACTTCGTGGTGGCCATCGGCAACCCCTTTGGGCTCACCCACACGGTGACCTACGGCATCGTCAGCGCGCTGGGGCGCACCGATCTGGGCATCGAAGGCTATGAGAACTTCATCCAGACCGATGCCTCCATCAACCCCGGAAACTCCGGCGGCGCGCTGGTCACCCTGGAGGGGCACCTGATCGGCATCAACACCGCCATCATCGGCCCCAGCGGCGGCAACGTCGGCATCGGCTTCGCCATCCCCAGCAACATGGCGAAGAACGTGATGACCCAGTTGCGCGAGCACGGTGAGGTGCGCCGCGGCCAGCTTGGCGTGCTGGTGCAGGACCTCACGCCCGAGCTCGCCCAGGCCTTCAACCTGAAGGCAGGGCAGGGGGCGGTGGTGGCGCAGGTGATCGACGGCTCGCCAGCGGCCCGTGCCGGGGTGCGTGCCGGCGACATCGTGCTCGCGGTCAACGGCCAACCGGTGCGTTCCGCCAACGAGCTGCGCAACGCCATCGGCATGATGCGGCGCGGCACCACGGCGCAGCTCGATCTGCTACGCGAGGGACGGCCGCTCAAGCTGAGCGTCAAGATCGAGGCCATCAGCGGTCAGCGCGCCACGGACGAAAGAAACGAGCCGCCCAGTGTGAGCAGCCGCCACCTGGACGGGGTCGAGCTGGGGCCCATCGCCCCCAATCATCCGCTCTCCGGGCAGGAGCAGGGGGTTCAGGTCTACGCCGTCGATCCGAACAGCGCGGCCTGGCGCGCGGGACTACGCGAGGGCGACGTGATCCTGTCGATCGACCGCAAGCGCGTACGCTCGGTCCGGGAGGCGGAGGCGGCCCTTAAGGCGGCCGGCGAACGCGTGCTGTTACACGTGCGGCGCGGCGACGGGGCGCTGTTCATCGTCGTGCGCTGAGCGGCACGCCGCACCGGCTTCTGGCGGGGGACAGACGCTCAGGGCGCGAAGCGATTCTCGAAGACGACCTCCTCCAGCGCCAACTGCCCCGGCTTGGGCCAGGCCGGCTGCAACGCGCGGCCGATGGCGATGATGGGGCCCATGACGTGGTCGGCGGGCAGACGGATGAGCGCGGCGACCTTGTCGATGTCATAGCCGATCATTGGGCAGGAGTCGAGGCCCATGGCCTTGGCCGCCAGCATCAGCGTCTGCGCCGCAATGCCGATGGAGCGCTGCGCCTCGTCGCGTTGCAGCCACTCGCGGCCCTCGTGGAAGGGGGCGATCCAGTCGACCAGCATCTTGGCCACCTCGGGCGGGGCGTTGCGCCAGTAGCGCTCGGGCTGTTTCTTCCAGGCCATGACGTCGGCGGTGATCAGCACCAGCAGCGAGGCGTCGGTGATCTGGCTCTGGTCGAAGGCAAGCGCGCGGATCTGCTGGCGCAACTGAGGGTCGCGCAGGATGACGAAGCGCCAGTGCTGGATGTTGAAGCTGGTGGGGGACTGGATGGCGGCCTCCAGCAGCCGGCGCTCGTCCTCGGGACGGATGCGGTACTTGGGGTCGAAGCGCTTGACGGCGCGGCGCTGGTAGATGGCGTCGAAGGTGTCCATGGTCAATCCTGGGGTTGGGTCGAGTTGGGTTTGCGATGCCGGCGGCAGGCCGCCGAGCAGTATCTCACGGTCTCCCAGACACGCGCCCAGCGCCGGCGCCAGGCAAAGGGGCGGCCACAGACCGGGCAGGTCTTGCTAGGCAGATGGGGTTTGCGGTGGGCCATGGCGGCTTAGTCGAACAGGGCCGCCTGCCTGTCCTGGCTGCGCGGCCCCATCGTCCGCCGCTTGCGGCGCCCAGGGCCTGCTGGATGCGCTGACTCTCGGCGCGCGCCGCGCTGCCACGGTAGGCGGCGGCGAGCCGCACCCGCGCGCTGCGAGCGGCGGCCTCGTGGTCGACGATGGGCAGGGGATAGTCGTGCCCCAGGCGGCAGCCACAGCGTGACTGCAGGCTGGCCGTCATGCGCCAGGGGGTGTGGATCCACTGCGCCGGCACCGCCTTGAGCTCCGGCAGCCAGTGGCGGATGAAGGCGCCCTCGGGGTCCTGGTCGAGCGACTGCTTGACCGGGTTGTAGATGCGCCAGGCGTTGATGCCCGTGCTGCCCGACTGCATCTGCATCTGGCTCCAGTGGATGCCGGGCTCGTAGTCGGTGAACAGCCGCGCGAGGTGCAGGCCGGCCGCCCGCCAGGGCTGCCACAGGTGGTAGCAGGCGAAGGCGGCGAGCATGGCGCGCATGCAGAAATTGAGCCAGCCGCTGGCGGCGAGCGCGCGCATGCAGGCATCCACCAGCGGGTAGCCGGTGCGGCCCTCGGCCCAGGCGGCGAGCAGTGCCGCGTCGACCGTCTGGCGTGCCTCGGCCAGGGCCGGGTGGAGGTTTTCGAACTCCAGGCGCGGCGCGCTTTCCAGCTTTTGCATGAAATGGCTGCGCCAGGCCAGGCGCGCCTCGAAGGCGGCGAGGGGACGGCGCCAGGCGGCCAGACGGGGGTCTTCGCGCACCTGCAGCTGGCGCGCGCGCAGGGCGTGCACCACCTCGCGCAGCGACAGCGTGCCCCAGGCCAGGTGCGGTGAGAGGCGCGAGCAGGCCTCCCAGGCGGTGAGCGGCGAGGACATGTCGCGGGCATAGTCGAGTCCGCGGCCGGTCAGGAAGGTCTCGAGCAGGTCCAGGCCCGCCGCACGGCCCCCGGGCTGGGCGTAGGGACAGGGATCCGGGTCGGTGAGCCCGGGTGGCAGCTCTGGCAACGGCTCGGAGACGAGACCCGGATCCGGCAGATGCCGCGGCGGTGCGGTGAGTGGTTCGGCCAGTGCTTCATCACGCCGGCGCGCCCAGCCATCGCGGGTCGCGAGTCGGCGGATGACGCCGTCCTGGGGGAATTCGTGCCAGGGGATGCCGTGCTGGCGCGCCCATGCCGCGATCGCACGGTCGCGCCGGTAGGTCCAGTCGTTGCCGGTCTCCTGGTGTGACCACAGGGCGGCGATGCCACGCTCGCGGTGCAGGGCCGCGAGCACGGCGACCGCCTCGCCGCGGCGCAGGATCAGACGGCTGCCCAGTTTGCGCAGTTCGGCATCGAGCGCCGTCAGGGAGGCACGGACGAAGCGCCACTGCCGGGCACTGGCGTCGGGTTGTGCCCACAGCCCCGGCTCGACGATGTAGAGCGGCAGCACGGGGCCCGCGCGGCTGGCCGCGGCGAGCGGGCGATGGTCCCAGACCCGCAGGTCGCGCTTGAACCAGACCACCTGCAGCGCCGGCATGGGCATTAGCGTGAAAGTCAAAGTCGCGCCAGCGACTCACGACGCTCCCCTGCCCAGCAGGCGGGGGAGGGGCTGGAGGTGAGGGAAACGGGCATGACTTTCATGCTCTGGAGTGCCTCATCAAAGTCATGCCTGTTAGCTGGGACGGTCGTTGAGCTCTGCCACCAGCCCCTCGTTGCCAGGCAGGGCGAGCAGGGTGTGGACCAGCTTGATCAGGGCGTGCTCCTCGCCACCCTCGTCCACCTCGACGTGGTCGTGCTCGGGCATGGGCGCGCCGATCGACATCGGGATCACCGAGGCGCGACCCCGCCCGGCCATGCGGCCGCCGTCGGTGACCAGGTAGTAGCTGCGGTAGCGTTCATTGCCCTCGGCATCGCGGCCGCGCAACTTGAGGGTCATCATCTCCATGGCGTCTCCTTTCAGGGGGTAGGCGGGGTCTTGGGCACCCGCTCGGGTGGATCCTTGAGGCCTTCGAGCCAGTGGGTCGGCACCCCCAGGGCGAGCCCCAGCAGGCTGCCGACCACGGCGCCGCGGTGACAGTTGTCGCCGCCGACGCGGGCATTGGCGGTGATGCCGGCGGTGAAGTCGTCGTGGTACTTCCAGGCGAGATGGAGGGCGGCGGGGAAGGCCTTGTCGATGTAGCAGGCAGGGCTCAGGCGCCGGCCCACGACCTCGCGGTCATCCTCCTGCGACCAGTGAGTCAGGCGCTCGGTGGCGATCCAGTCAGCCGCGTGCGACTCGATGGCGCTACGCAGCGGCGCGCCGGCCGCCATGCGGTCGAGCAGACACACCAGGGTGTCGGCGGCCTTGAGCACGCGCGGGTGGCGGTGGGTGAGGGCGACGTGCACCGCGACGATCGCGCGCAGATCCGCCAGCGGCATCTCGGGCAGGGCAGCGAACAGGGCCGGCACCGAGGCCAGCCCGCCGATGTGTTGGTCCTCGATGCCGCACAGACGCGGCGGGATACCCTCCACCAGGCGGGTGAAGAAGCCGCGGTGGCACTCCTCGACATAGGTGTCGCGGTGCCGGCCCGGCGTGCGCATGAAGTCGATGTAGGCGCTGAGCCAGGCATCGGCATCGTAGCGGCCAGCGGCGGTGACTTGGCGGTAGAGCAGCCGGGCGAGCTGGAAGTTGAGGGTGTTCTCACCCGCCGCCAGGAACTGGTGATAGTGCACCCCGGGCTGCCCCCAGTAGGCCGCCTGTTCATGCAGGATGTCGGCGTCAGGGGTGGGCGGGGAGTAACGGGAGCGCCAGAGGATGCTGTCCGGGTGTGGGTTCTTCGGGGCAAGGTAGCCCTCCAGGCGGCCGTAGTCGCGATCGAGGGCGGCGCGGTCGTAGTACCAGTGCACCGGCATGGCCAGGGCGTCGGCGACGAGGGCGCCGGCATAGGCCTGGAAGCGGTCGTGTTGCATCCCTACAGCTCCAGCGGGCCGACGTGGGCGACGGCGGCGGGGTCCGCCCGCCAGATGGCGGGGTCGGCATCGACATAGAGTTCGATCAGGACGCCGTCCGGGTCGCACAGGTAGAGCGACTGGCTGACCCTGTGGTCGGACGTGCCGAGGATGGGGATGCCCATGTCTCGCAGACGGTCACGAACGGTCCTCAGCGTGTCCAGATCGTCCCCGACGCGGAAGGCCAGGTGGTGCAGCCCCGGCAGGCGGTCCGAGGCATCGCGTCTGAGGCTCCGTGACTCGATCAGGGCGAGGTCGTGGTGGCGTTCGCCCCCGCTCAGGAAGACCATGCCGCGGTGCCGCGCGACCTCCACGAGCCCCAATGCGTCACGATAAAAGGCGAGCGCCCGTTCGAGATCGCTGACCCTTAGCACGGCATGTCCCAGGCTGAGGCCGGGGTGTGCGGACAGCGGTTCAGGCACGGCCGGCCTCGTAGGGCATGGCGGCGCACGCCGCCCGGTGGGCCGCGTCGAAGAGTTCGACCACCAGTTCGCGCGCCGAATCGGGGGTGGCACCGACCATGCGCGCACGCACCGCCAGGGTGAGGCAGAGCGCCTGCAGGATGTCGCCGTCGCTCAGGTCGCGGCGGTCTTCGACGTGGCGGCTGATGGTCTCCAGCAGGGCGGTCAGGAGGTCCGACACGCCTTGTGTGGAGCGGGTGAGAGGGTGCAGGGGAAACTCGACGTCGTAGGCCAGGCCGCCCGAGGTGACGGCCGTGAAGTTCAGGGTGGGGGTCATGTCGTTCTGTGCTCGAGATGCCGCCGTAGGTGTCGGGACACGTCCACCCTGGCGCGCAGGCGTGCGCACAACAGGAAGCAGCCCGCCAGCTTGCGGTGCAGGAAGATGAGATCGGGGGGTGGCGGTCGCCAGTGGCCCTGGTCGAAGCCCAGGGCATAACTCGAATCACGTAGACGCAGGGTGAGGTCGCTGCGGCCAAAGTCGTAGGCCCCGGCGTGCCGGCCTGGCTCGGCCACCAGCAGGAAGAGCTCGGCGACTGCGCGCCGGCGCGGCAGCGGGTCGTCTCCGGCCAGGTATCCGGCGGCGATGGCCGCGCGTTCGATCGCCGCCCTATCCCCCGCTGTGGCGGCCGCCATCAGGTCGTGGACCTGCTGCATGCGTTGTGGCGGGTAGACGCGGGTCGCCCCGAAGTCGAGCAGGCCGATACGCTGCGTGTCAGGGTCGAACCGATAATTCGCGAAATTGGGGTCGGTCTGGACGACGCCGAATTCGAGGAATTCGCGCAATAGCAGGTCGATCAGCCGATCCGCGACGCGGTCGCGCAGGGTCTGCTCGGCCTCCGTCAGGCGCTCGATCGGCACCCCCGGCACGATGGTCATGGCGAGGATCTCGCGCGTGCTGAGTTCCGCCACCACCTCGGGCAGGACAAGGTCCGGTTCCCGGGCCAGCAGGCCCTGGAAGCGGCGGATCGACTCGGCCTCGTGACTGTAGTCGGCCTCCAGGTGGAGCTGGCGTTTGGCCTCGGCCAGCAGCTCGTCGAGCCTGACCCCGGACGGCAGCAGCGGCAGCAGGCGCAGCAGGGCGGCGACATTGTCCACGTCGCTGTCGATGCTGCGCCGCACACCCGGGTATTGCACCTTGATGGCCAGATGCCGGCCATCGTTGAGCCAGGCCTCGTGCACCTGTCCGATCGAGGCCGCCGCCATGGGTGTGAAGCTGAAGCGCGAGAAGCGGGCCTCCCAGCCCTCGCCCCATTGGGACTCCAACACCTCGGCCAACTGACCCAGGGGCATAAAATGCGCGTCCTCGCGCAGGCGCGCGAGGATGTCGGTGAAATCCGGCGGCAGCAGCTCGCCGGCCTCCATTGACAACAGCTGTCCGACCTTCATCGCCGCGCCGCGCAGTCGGGCGAGCTTTTCCGCCAGGCGCGCGGCGTTGTCGGGGGTGAGGAGCAGATCGCGCGCGGCGGGCAGCTCGCCGCGGGCCGCCCGCCGCGCGCCCTCGGCCAGCATGCCACCGGCGATGCCCACGGCCAGACTGCCCAGGTGCATCAGGCGGCTCGCGCGGTTTGTCGGGATGACGGCAGGGCGGGTAGGCATGTTAGCTTGGTAAATGTCTAGGACAAGACCCTGGCGGGCACGATTTGGTTCCGGTGTCGTCGATTGCGAAAAAAAGCCCGCACGGAGGCGGGCCAAGTGGAGGCAAGGGGGGTCAGCATTGATTCGCCGCCCATTCGTCGATCGGCACGCAGGCCTTGTCGATCGGCGCGCAACCTTCGCCGAGCAGCAGCGTAAAGCAGATGTATTCGTTGCCGTCGTCGGTCAGGTTGCGCACCGGCAGCGCGTCGACGGACTCGTAGCCGCGGCTGTCCATCAGCACGAAGTCGTATTGGTCGCCCACGTTCACCTCCAGGCGACCGCCGTTGCCTTCACCATACTTGACCCACCAGGAGCTCGGGTTGGCCCCGTCGTAGCTGGGCGACATGCGGCCGCTGCCGTGCTGGTGCCAGGATACGATGGCGGGTTCGAGCAAACGGTTTTCCCTGGCGGCCGCCTTGGCGAGCCGGCTGGCCTCGGTGAAGTCGAGTTCGCGCTCCGTGACGTCGATATGGATGTGTTGCATGGTCTCACTCCTTCCCATGCGTCAGACGATCGGTACGTCAGCATTGCTGGCGTATGATTATTGTCTAGGACAAACAGGCGAACAAGCAAGTTTTTTAGAGACCATAGAAATATTTCATGGCCCGCTGGAAGCCGCACCGGCCGGGGCCTGTAGCGTGATCCGGGCGGCGCATGGCAGATATGTGCAAGACCGAGCCGGAACCGGCCGCAGGGCGGCGGGTCATTGCAGGGCGATCGCTCATCGATCCTGGAGGTGCCATGACGACCCGTGACCTTGCCGTGCTGTCCGATCCGCGCTGGTTGGGTGCTGCCGGGCTGTTCCCCTTCTTCGCTCTGGCCGCGTTGATTTGGCTGCCGGGCGTGCCCCAGGCCCCGGTCACCCAGGCCCTGCTGGGGTATGGGGCCGTGATCCTGTCCTTCGTCGGTGCCCTGCACTGGGGGCTGGCGATGGCGGCAGCGCCACACAATCCGCCCCTCACCGCACGGCTCTACCTCTGGAGCGTGGTCCCCGCCCTGGTCGGCTGGCTCGCCCTGCTGTTGCCCGCGGCGCCCGCGGTCGCAGTGCTGATCGCCGGGCTGTGGCTGCACTATGCCCAGGACCGCCGGCTTACCCGTGTCATCGCCTTGCCTGACTGGTATCTGCCCCTGCGCCTGTCACTCACCAGCGCGGCAAACCTGGCGCTGGTCCTGGCCTGGCCGCAAGTGGTCTGAGGGCGGGTCATGGATGGGTTCACACGGGCACCGCTGGCAGACCTGCGGCAGCGCCAGGCGGCGTTCCCGCCGAGTCGCTTCAGCGCCCTGCGGCGGGCGCTGCGGGTGGACCCCAAGGCCTACGCCCACAGCCGCAACCACCTGGACGGTGCGGTCACGGCGCTGTCGCCCTACGTCACCCACGGCCTGCTGCCGGCAGACGAGTTGTTCGACCTCTGGCACCGTCGCATGGGCCTGGGCCTCAGGGACAAACTGCTGGCCGAGCTGGCCTGGCGCGAGTTCTTCCATCACGTCTGGTACCACCGCGGCGAGGCCATCCTGCAGGACCTCGGGCCGGGTCTGCCGGGGGTGCGTTACCAGCGGGCGCTGCCCGATGACCTCCGGCAGGCCGCCACGGGGGTGCCGGTGATCGACGCGACGGTGCGCCGTCTGTATCGGACCGGCTGGCTGCACAACCACCAGCGCCTGTGGCTGGCCAGCTATGTGGTGCACCTGCGCAAGGTGCATTGGCGGGTCGGGGCCGATTGGATGTACGGTCACCTGCTCGACGGCGACCTCGCCAGCAATCATTTATCGTGGCAATGGGTGGCCGGCACCTTCAGCCACAAGCCCTATTTGTTCAACGCCGACAACGTGGCCCGCTACGCCCCTGGCCTGGACAGCCGCGGCACCGCCATCGACCGCAGCTACGCCGAGCTGGAGGCCATCGCCCGCTCGGGCGGCGATGTCGGACCCGAAAAACATGCGCCGCCCCCCATGGCAGAGCCCGCCCTGTACGCGCGGCCCCCGGGGGCATCTGAGTTGGAGGGCGACCCCGAGGCCCTGGACGCCTGGACCGCGGTGATCCACCCCTGGTCTCTGGAGGGGCGTGTGCCCGGACTCCGGCAGGTTGGCCTCCTGCATGCCGACTTCCACCGCCGCTTCCCATGGTCGGCCCGGCGCTGGGATTTCGTCCTGCAGCGCATGCGCCGGATCTGCGATGCGGTTTACTTCGGCGACCTGGCCACCCTGGCCAGCAGCCTCGCCCCGCCAGAGCGCCTGCTCGCCGTGGCGACGCTGAACCCCGGCTACCGCGAGGGGCTGGCGCTCAGCGTGCGTGGCTGTCTGGCGCCGCCGCCGACCGCGCTGCCCGAGTTGGATGCCCCGCAACCCTCCTACAGCCGCTGGCTGAAGCGGCAACGTCGGCACAACCCCGGCTTGTGGTGAACCTAATCGTTGCCGCACGGACAATACATCAGAGGCTACCCCCACCCCGTTGTCAAACAGGAGACGATCATGCCGAACCAACGACGCCCTCGTTTTCGTTCCGCCCCCGCCCTGGTACTGTCCCTTGCCCTCGCCGCACCCGTCTTCGCGGGCTCAGGCAGCGGTTTCGTTCACCCCGTCTACGGCTATCACGGACAGGGTCATGCCCATGGCATGCAAGGCATGGGCTGCCCCTACATGCAGCAACAGGGTATGGCTCGCCCGGGCAAGACCTTGGGCCTGATGATCAGCCGCCTGCCCAACACCGCACTGGACGAGCGTGGGCTGGGTTACGGTGTGCTGGTGGCCAAGGTGCAGAGCGACGGTCCGGCCGCCAGCGCCGGCATCCGTCCCGGCGACGTAATCCTCGAGTTCAACGGCAAGCCGGTGTTCTCCGGTGAGCGCCTGCGCTGGCTGGTGCACAAGGCCGAGGCGGGCAAACCGGCCGAGGTGAAGCTGTTGCGTGACAAGGAGACCCTGACCCTGCAGGTAAGCCCGGCCGAGCTCGCCGCGCCCGTGCGCCACGAGACGCCCAAGCCGCAGGGCATGGGCTGGCGCCGCGCCTGAGTCCCCAGCCGGCTGGATGACGCATGGGCCTGATGCAGCGACTGACCCTGATAGCGGCGTCGCTGGCCGTGACGGCCACGGTGCAGGCCGCCGACCTGGCCGAGCACCGCTGGCGCGAGCGTGTGATCCTGGTTCACGTGAGCGACGGCCAGCAGGCCGCCTGGCAGCGTCTGGAGGCGGTCCTGCGCGCGCGCGCTTCGGACTTGCGTGAACGCGACGTGGTGGTCTACGTCGTGGGGAGGAGCGGCGAGACCTGGCGTGAAGGCGTACCCCTATCCCGGGCGGACGCCGAAGCCCTGCGCCGGCGCATTGACCTGCCCCCCGACACCGTCCAGCTGATCGGCAAAGACGGCGGGGTGAAGCTCAGCCAGCCGCTGGCGCAGGCTGACCTCGAGGGCATCTTCCGCACGATCGATGAGATGCCCATGCGCCAGTGGGAGATGCAGAACCGGCGCTAGTCCTGGGGCAGACCTGCGCGGATGACGTCCGCCCGCTGCCGGATCTCGGCCCGCTGCGCCTCGGGCATGCGTTCGAGATTGCGCACCTGCTGGCCGAGCCGGGGGTGGAGGCGAAACCGCTCCGCATGGCGGTCGAGAAAGGCCCAGTAGAGCGTCGTGTAGGGGCAGGCCCCGGGGCCAACCGCCCGATCCGGTCGGTAGCGGCAGCCGGCGCAATAGTTGCTCATGCGCTGGATGTATTTCCCGCTGGCGATGTAGGGCTTGCTCGCCATGTGGCCGCCATCGGCGTGTTGGCTCATGCCCAGCACGTTGGGCAGCTCCACCCACTCCACGGCATCGACATAGACCGCCAGATACCACAGGCATGCACCTGGCGCGGTTCCACGCCCGCAAGCAGGGCGTAGAGGCCGGTCACCATCAGGCGCTGGATATGGTGGGCATAGCCGTAGTCCAGGGTCTGGCCGATCGCGGCGCACAGACAGGCCATGTCCGTGTCGCCCGTCCAGTAGAAGGCGGGCAGGTCGGCCTGCGCGTCGAGGGCGTTCCAGCTCAGCCACTCCGGCATCCACAGCCAGTAGAGCCCGTGCACATACTCGCGCCAACCGAGGATCTGGCGGATGAAGCCCTCCACCGCCGCGAGGGGGGCGTGCCCCGAGCGCCAGGCCGCCTCCGCCGTCCGGCAGACGGTCATCGGGTCGATGAGCTTGAGGTTCAGCGCGGCTGATAGGCGGCTGTGATAGAGCCAGGGCTCGCCGGTCCACATGGCGTCCTGGTAGTCGCCAAAACGCGGCAGACGGTGCTCGATGAAGTCGTCCAGGGCCTGCCGCGCCTGGGCCGGGGTCAGCGGCCAGTCGAAACGGTCGAGGCGGCCGGGATGATGCGGGAACTGGCGTTCGACCAGGCGTAGGACCTCGGTCGTCACGGCGTCGGGTGGGAAGCCGCGCGGTCTGGGTACGTCACCCGGACCGGCAGGGCCAAAGGCCTTGCGGTTGTCGGCGTCGAAGTTCCAGCGCCCGCCGGCGGGCTGGTCCCCCGCCATGAGCAGCCCGGTCTGCCGGCGCAGTTCCCGGTACCAGTACTCCAGCCTCAGCTCGCGCCGGCCATGGACCCAGTCGGCGAATGCCCCCGGTGGGGCGATGAAGTGCCGGTCCGCACGCACCTCCAGCGCCACGCCGGCGGCCCGGGCCACGGCCTCGATGGACTGCTGCACACGCCAGTCGCCCGCGCGGACCATGACCAGCCCTTGTGGGCGGGCCTGCGCGAGGCTGTGGCCGAGTGCCTCGGCAAGGCTCACATGCGGGTGTTCGCCCAGGCGCAGGTACTCGACCGGCCAGCCGCGCGCCCGCAGCGCCTCGGCGAAGTGGCGCATGGCGGCGAGGAACAGGGCGATGCGCGCCTTGTGCGACCAGACGTGGGTGGCCTCCTCCGGCACCTCGGCCATCCACAGCCGGTCCTGCGCCGGATCGAAACCGTCCAGGGCGGCGCTGGCGGGGTCGAGCTGGTCGCCGAGGATGATGACCAGATGACGGGGTTGGGTTTGAGGCATGGTCGTCTGCCTGAGCTGCCCGCATTGTCCCAGTTCCCCAGCCTCAGAACCCGCGTCGCAACCCTACAGGGCCCAGGGTTGAAACGAGATGGTGATTGAACTAAATAGGACTTGTACAATCCTATATCGCATTCAAGGAGCGGACCATGTTGCGCATTGCCAAGCTCACCGACTACGCCACCGGCCTGATGACCCAAATGGCGCACCAGCCCGGGCGCTGGGTGAGCGCCCAGCAGCTGGCGGTGGAATTGAGCTTGCCGGTGCCTACGGTGGCGCGGCTGCTGAAGCTGCTCGGCCGCGCCGGCCTGGTGGTGAGTCAGCGCGGCAAGGGCGGCGGCTATGGTCTGGCGCGGCCGGCACGCGAGATCTCGGTGGCGGAGGTGATCGCTGCCATCGAGGGGCCGGTGGCCCTGACCGAGTGTGCCCTGGGCGACGGCCGCTGCAGCCTGGAACGCGACTGCGCCACCCGCGCCAAGTGGCGGGTGATCAGCCAGGCGGTGCAGGTGGCGCTGGAGGCGGTGAGCCTCGCCGACATGGCCACGCCGCGCCTGAGTCCCGTCCAGTTTTCCTCTTTGCATCACCAACCGCGAAAGGCCTGACCATGGGAAGCAACGACCTGCAGCAACACCTCGGCAGCGAGTACCGCTGGGGCTTCACCACCGACATCGAACAGGAGGTGGTGCCGGCGGGACTCAACGAGGACGTGATCCGCCTCATCTCTGCCAAGAAACAGGAGCCCGAGTTCATGCTGGAATGGCGCCTCAACGCCTACCGGCACTGGCTCACCATGGAGGAGCCCAAGTGGGCCAGCGTGCACTACCCGCCCATCGACTACCAGGCCATCCACTACTACGCCGCGCCGAAACAGGCCAAGCGGCCCAAGAGCCTGGACGAGGTCGATCCCAAGCTGCTGGAGACCTACGAGAAGCTGGGCATCCCGCTCGCCGAGCGCGCGGCGCTGGCCGGGGTGGCGGTGGACGCGGTGTTCGACTCGGTCTCGGTGGCCACCACCTTCAAGGACCGCCTGGAGAAGCTGGGCATCATCTTCTGTTCCTTCTCCGAGGCCCTGCAAAAGCACCCGGAGCTGGTGCGCCAATACCTGGGCAGCGTGGTGCCCTACACCGACAACTATTTCGCCGCCCTCAATTCCGCCGTGTTCTCGGACGGCTCCTTCGTCTATGTCCCGAAGGGGGTGCGCTGCCCGATGGAGCTCTCCACCTATTTCCGCATCAACGCCCGCAACACCGGCCAGTTCGAGCGCACCCTGATCATCGCCGACGAGGGGGCCTATGTCAGCTACCTGGAGGGCTGCACCGCCCCCAGCCGCGACGAGAACCAGTTGCACGCGGCGGTGGTGGAGTTGGTGGCGCTCAAAGACGCCCACATCAAGTACTCCACCGTCCAGAACTGGTATCCGGGCGACGCGGAGGGGCGTGGCGGCATCTACAACTTCGTCACCAAACGCGGCGAATGCCGCGGTGAGCGCTCGCGCATCTCCTGGACCCAGGTGGAGACCGGCTCGGCCATCACCTGGAAGTATCCGAGCTGCATCCTGCGCGGCGACGACTCGGTCGGCGAGTTCTACTCGGTGGCCCTCACCAACAACCTGCAGCAGGCCGACACCGGCACCAAGATGATCCATATCGGCCGCCGCACGCGCTCCACCATCGTCTCCAAGGGCATCTCCGCCGGCCGCGGCCGCAACGCCTACCGGGGCCTGGTGCGCATCCTGGACAAGGCGGAAGGGGCGCGCAACCACACCCAGTGCGATTCCCTGCTGATGGGCCCGAACTGCGCGGCGCACACCTTCCCCTACATCGAGGTGAAGAACCCCACGGCCCAGGTCGAGCACGAGGCGACCACCAGCCGGGTCAGCGAGGACCAGCTCTTTTACCTGCGCTCGCGCGGGCTGACCGAGGAGGACGCCGTCAACATGATCGTCAACGGCTTCTGCAAGGCGGTGTTCAAGGAGCTGCCCATGGAGTTCGCGGTCGAGGCACAGAAGCTGTTGAGTGTGAGCCTCGAAGGGGCGGTGGGGTGACAGGGATCAGGAACAGGAATCAGGAATCAGAGGAGAGTGTCATGCTGGAGATCAAGGATTTGCATGTAGCCATCGGTGAGAAGCCGATATTGAAGGGCATCAGCCTCACCATCCGGCCGGGTGAGGTGCACGCCATCATGGGGCCGAACGGGTCCGGCAAGAGCACGCTGGCGCAGGTGCTGGCCGGACGCGAGGGCTACACGGTCACGGCCGGTACGGTGACCTGGCAGGGGCAGGACCTGTTGAGCCTGGCGCCGGAGGAGCGCGCCTGGGCCGGGCTGTTCCTGGGCTTCCAGTACCCGCTGGAGATCCCGGGGGTGGCCAACGTGCAGCTCCTGAAGGAGGCGGTCAACAGCCAGCGCCGCCGCAAGGGCCTGCCTGAGCTGGACGCCTTCGACTTCCTGGAGCGGGTCAAGGCGAGCATCAAGCTCCTCGAGATGGACGACGCCATGCTCTACCGCGGTGTCAACGAGGGCTTCTCCGGGGGCGAGAAGAAGCGCAACGAGATCCTGCAGATGCTCATGCTCGAACCGCGGCTGGCCATCCTCGACGAGACCGATTCCGGGCTAGACATCGACGCGCTCAAGATCGTCGCGCGCGGGGTCAATGCCCTGCGCGGCCCCGAGCGGGCCATCCTCTTGGTGACCCACTATCAGCGCCTGCTCGACCACATCACCCCGGATCACGTGCACGTGCTGGCCGACGGACGCATCCTGGCGAGCGGCGGGCGCGAGCTCGCCCTGGAGGTGGAGGCCAAGGGCTACGGTTGGTTGACTGAGCCCTCTCCCCCGGCCCCTCTCCCGCAAGCGGGCGAAGGCAGGGGTGAGGCCGGACGGGAGGCGCGGCCATGATCCCCGCCACCTGGACCGACATCCCCGCGCCCGGTGGCCTGCCCGAGGCTCGGCGCGCGGCGATGGAGCGCTACCTCGCCCAGGGCCTGCCGCACACCCGGCAGGAGGACTGGCACTACACGGCCCTCGACCACCTCACCCGGCAGCCCCTGCATCCGCCGGCGGCCGGGGACGCATCCCCGGTCATCGACGAGGCGCCGGGCCATGACCACGGGTCGAGCGCAAGCCCCGCCATTGATGGCGGGGTGAGCGAGACGAAGCGTATGCCAGGGGCCGCAGGCCCCAGTCAAACTCGTGGCGAGGATGCCCCGCCCTTACAGGGCGGGGTGACTCACCTGATCTTTGCCGGCGAGCGCCTCATCGAGACCCGCAGCACCCTGCCCACCACCCTGCTGCGCGCCCTGGAGGAGGGTGACCTGGCCGCGGCCCCGACACTGGCACCGGGCACGGCCCTCAGCGCTCTCAATTCGGCGCTCTGGAAGGGCGGCGGCTGCCTCACGGTGCCGCGCGGTCAGCGCCTGGAACGGCCGGTGTTCCTACGTTTCCTGGCCGGCGAGCCGGAGGCCATGCTGCACCCCCGTTCGTTGATCCGGCTCGAGGCCGGTGCCGAGGCCGTGGTGGTGGAGACTTACACCGGCGCCACAGCGGCAAACTACTGGTGCAACCCGGTGACCGAGGTCGAACTCGAACCGGGGGCGCGGCTCACCCATGTCCGGCTCATCGAGGAGGGCGCCGCCGCCACCCACACCGGGCTCACCGCCGTGCGCCTGGCGGCGGAAAGCCGCTACGCCCTGCTCGACCTGAGCCTCACGGGACGGGTGTGCCGGAACGAGCTGCACTTGGCGCTGACCGGCGTCGGCGCCGCCTGCCGCCTGGATGGCCTGTTCCTCAGCGATGGTCGCCGCCACAGCGACCATCACCTGCGCGTCGAGCACGCCGTGCCGGGTACCGCCAGCCGCACCACCTACCGCGGTGTGGCGGCGGGCCGCGGCCTTGGCATCTTCGATGCGCGTGTGCTGATCAGGCCCGGCGCCGACGGGACCGACGCCCGCCAGGACAGCCGCAACCTGCTGCTCTCGCCGCACGCAGAGATCGACGCCAAGCCACAGCTCGAGATCTACGCCGACCAGGTGCAGGCGAGCCACGGGGCGACGGTCGGGCGGTTGTCAGAGGAGGCCCTGTTCTATCTGCGCACGCGTGGCATCGACCGCATCGAGGCGCGGCGTCTGCTGCTCGCCGCCTTCGCCGGCGAGGCCCTGGGCCTCGTCGCCGAGGCCGGCCTCGACGATTGGCTGATGCCGCGCATCACAGCCCGTTTGAACGAGATCGGGGAGTCGATCCAATGAGCATGATCACCGACGAACAGCTGCGTGAACTCTACGAGGCGATGATCCTGGAGCACAACCGGCATCCGCGCCACTATCCGGAGAATCCGCCCGGGGCCGATCACCATGCACACGGGTTCAACCCCCTGTGCAACGACGAGATCGAGGTCCACCTCAAGGTCAAGGACGGGGTCATCGAGGCGGCCGGTTTCGAGGGGGCCGGCTGCGCGGTGTCGGTGGCCTCCGCCTCGATGATGATGGAGGCCATCCAGGGCAAGCGGGTGGACGAGGTGCTGGCCCTGTTCGACCGCGTGCACGCCATGCTGGCCGAGGATGGGCCCGCCGAGGGCGTGGGCAAGCTGAGGGTGCTCGCTGGAGTGAAGGCGTTCCCCATGCGGGTCAAATGTGCGACGCTGGCATGGCACACCCTGCTCGCCGCCTTGGAGAAGCGGCAGGAGACGGTGACCACCGAGGACCCAGTGCCCTACTGCCCGCAACCCGTGGAGCGGACGGCGGCATGAAACTCTTCGACCTGCTGCGCCCCAAGGCCGTGGACGACGCGCTGAAAGAGCGGGTGGTCGAGGCCCTGCGCCAGATCTACGACCCGGAGATCCCGGTCAACATCTACGACCTGGGCCTGATCTACGACCTGGACATCGACGCGCAGGGTCAGGTGGACATCCGCATGACCCTCACCGCGCCCGGCTGCCCCGTCGCGCAGACCTTTCCCGGTCAGGTGGCGCGGGCGGTGGAGGCGGTCGAGGGGGTGTCCCGGTGTCGCGTCGAACTCACCTGGGACCCGCCCTGGACCCCGGCGCGCGCCAGCGAGGCGGCGCGGCTGCAGTTGGGGATCTTCCCGTGAGCGACTGGCAGCGGGTGGCGCCCTTGGCCGAATTCCCGGTCGGCAGCCGCCGGGTGGTGGACGTGGATGGGGCGCGTGTCGCGGTCTTCCACCTGCCCGAGGGCCTTTACGCCATCGAGGACGTCTGTACCCACGACGGCGGCGAGCTGGCGAGCGGCGCGCTCGATGGCTGCGAGATCGTCTGCCCGCGCCACGGCGCCCGCTTCGACCTGCGCACCGGCGCGGTCACCGCCCCGCCCGCCTACGAGGGCGTTGCCGTGCTGCCGGTGCGGGTGCAGGATGACTGGGTGGAGGTGCGCGATCCCCGCTGGGACGAATAAACGGCTGTGCGACGTTTGCGACGCATGCTAGTTTTAGGGCATGCGTCTGACGCCGCAGCAAATTGAGATCATCCTTTCCCGCACCCGCCATTGGCTGGGTGAAAGCGCGCATGTGCGGCTGTTTGGTTCGCGCAGCGATGACAGCGCCAAGGGCGGCGACGTCGACCTGCTCATCGAGACGCAGCGGCTACCCGACCCCTGGCGCCAGGCCCAGCTGCAAGCCGATCTCGAATACCGTCTGGGGCTTTCCGTGGACCTCGTGTTCGCCGCACCGGACGCACCGGAACGGCCTATCACCCGAATCGCCCGCGCAACAGGTATACCTCTGACGTGAATACTCTGTTGCTAGAGCGGCGTCGGCTGCTTGCCCTCAAGCTCGCTGCCATCGCCCAGTTGGCCGGGCACCTGCGCTACAGCAGGCAGCGCTTGCCCTACCCATTGGCGAGCGTCGATGCCTTGGCGCCCGAGGCGTTGGAATCGGTCTCCGCCTTGATCGAGCGTTTTGGCAAGCTGCAGGACCTCCTTGGCAATGCGATGCGCGAGGTCATCGTCCTGTCGGGTGAGGATGCCACCGACATGAACGCGGTGTTGAGCCGCATGGAGAAGCTGGGGTTGCTCGACAGCGCCGACGACTGGCGCGCGCTGCGTGCCCTTCGCAATCAGGCTGCGCATGACTATGATCTCGCCGATGATCGCAAGACCGCCTTCGTCAATGCCCTCGCGGCGCGCACGGACATGCTTTTGACCACGGCCTCCCGAATGGAGCACTATGCCAAGAAGACCTTTGGACTCGCGGATGACCTGGCGCAGGCTTGAACGCATCGCCGGGCCGGGGCTTGTCACACGGTATGCCCGACTCAACGATCGAATGAGGGGCCTGATGCGCAAACGATCATGGTCCCAACTGATAGCGGCCCTGATGCTTGCCCTGAGCGGCGCCGCCAGCGCCCAGACCTTCTGGCAGGCCCCGCAGGGCGGGGAATTCTTCGTGCCCGATCCGCCGCCCGTCCCGGCCTATGCCCAGGGCTTGCTCGATGCGGTCAATCAGCGCATCGTCAACATCGATTCCGAACAGCTCGCCGCCCTGTTGCAAAACCGACCCGAGACGGTGGTCGTGGACGTGCGCACGCCGGCAGAGCTGAATCTGCTGGGCGGCCACATCGAGGCCACCCATTTCCTCAACATCGCGCGCGGCTGGCTGGAGTTCCAGATCGAGTCCCTCGTGCCCGACAAGACGACCCCTATCGTCGTCTATTGCGGGGTGAACCAGCGCAGCCCCCTGGCGGCCGACACCCTCATGCGCATGGGCTACCGCGAGGTCTACAACCTGGCTGACGGCTACTTCAAGTGGCGCGCGGCGGGTTTCCCGGTGCGGCTGCCGGACCGCGACCTCGCGAGCTTCCTCTACGCCCGCCCGCAGGAGGTGATCCCCGGCGTCTGGTCGGCCATCGGCGCGACCGCCCCGGGCACCTATGAGAACTCCGGCCACAACAACAACCTCTCCTTCATCGTCACCGACGAGGGGGTCATCGTCGTCAACGCCGGCGACAACTGGCTGCTCGCCGCCAGCCTGCACGACGAGATCCGGAAGATCACCGACAAGCCGGTCAAGTACGTGGTCCTGGAAAACGGCCAGGGTCACGCCATGCTGGGCATGAGCTACTGGCAGGCGCAGGGCGCCAAGGTCATCGCCCACCGCGACACCGCCGCCTACATCGAGAAGTACGGCTACGAGCTGCTGGAGACCATGCGCCGGCGGGCGCGCGACAAGGCCTTCCGCACCACGGTGTCGAAGCCGGACATCGTCTACGAGGATCGTTTGGACCTGTCGATGGGTGGCTGGAAGATCGAGGTGCTGCACCTGGGCAACGCCCACCACCACGGCGACACCATGGTCTGGCTACCGGACAAGAAGCTGGTGATCGCCGGCGACACCGCCTTCCACGTACGCATGCTGCCGGTGTTCGAGGACACCGACACCGCCCGTTGGATCCGCATCTGGGACGAATTCGAGAGGCTGGGCGCCGAGATCGTCATCCCCGGTCACGGCGGGCCCACCGACATGGCCACCGTGCGGCGCTGGACGCGCGACTACCTGGTGGACCTGCGCGCGCGCATCGCCGAGGTGATCGCCCGCGGCGGCAGCCTGGACGACGCCTACAAGATCGACCAGTCGGAGTACCTGCACCTGCACACCTCCGAGGAGCTGGCGCGGGTGAACGCCGGCCGGGTGTTCCGGGCGATGGAGTTCGAGTAGGCGTCAGGCGGGGACAGAGGACGGCAGACTGTCGCCGACCACGGCCGCCTCGGCCTTAACCTTTTCGCGCAGCTGCAGCCGCCAGAGCTCGGCATAGCGGCCCTGGAGGGCGAGCAGCTCGGCATGCCGGCCGCGCTCGACGATACGGCCGGCCTCCAGCACCAGGATCTCGTCGGCGTCCACCACCGTGGAGAGACGGTGGGCGATCACCAGGGTGGTGCGGTCCTCGGAGATGCGCTTGAGTTCCGCCAGGATGGCCTGCTCGGTGCTGCTGTCGAGCGAGGAGGTGGCCTCGTCGAAGACCAGGATGGGCGGGTTCTTGAGGATGGCGCGGGCGATGGCCACGCGCTGTTTCTCACCGCCGGAGAGCTTGAGCCCCCGCTCGCCCACCCGCGTCTCGTACCCCTCCGGCAGTGTGGCGACGAAGCGGTCCAGGTGGGCCGCGCGCGCCGCCGCCAGGACCTCCTCCCGGCTGGCCTCCGGGCGGCCGTAGGCGATGTTGTGATAGAGGGTGTCGTTGAACAGCACGGTGTCCTGCGGCACCATGCCGATGGCGGCGCGCAGGCTCTTTTGCGTCACGCTGCGGATGTCCTGGCCGTCGATCAGGATACGCCCGCCGGTCACGTCGTAGAAGCGAAAGAGCAGCCGGGCCAGCGTCGACTTGCCGGCGCCGCTCGCCCCCACCACCGCCACCTTGCGCCCGGACGGGATGACGAAGCTCACGCCCTGCAGGATGGGTCGGCGCGGATCATAGGCAAAAGAGACGTCCTCGAAGCGCACCTCGCCGCGGCTGACGACGAGCGGTTTGGCATCCGGCGCGTCGAGGATCTCGGGCTGGCGGTTGAGCAGCCCGAAGAGTTTTTCCATGTCGGTGAGCGCATTGCGGATCTCGCGGTAGACCGTGCCGAGGAAGTTGAGCGGGATGAAGAGCTGGATCAGATAGGCGTTGACCAGCACCAGGTCGCCGATGGTCATGCGCTTCTCGGCCACGCCGAGGGCCGCCAGCCACATCATGGCGGTGACCCCCACGGCGATGATCGCCGCCTGGCCGACGTTGAGCAGCGCCAGCGACACCTCGCTCTTGACCGCAGCGTCCTCGGCGCGTTTGAGGGCCTCTTTCAGGCGGGCGGCCTCGTAATCCTCGTTGTTGAAATATTTGACCGTCTCGTAGTTGAGCAGGCCGTCCACCGCGCGCGCGTTGGCCGCGGCGTCGGTCTCGTTCATGGCGCGGCGGAATTCCAGCCGCCAGTTGGTGACCAGCACGGTGAAGGCGATGTACACCGCAAGGGTTGCCAGCGTGATGCCGCCAAACCAGGGGTCGTATTTGGCAAACAGGACCCCGGCCACCATGAGGATCTCCAGCAGGGTGGGGCCGATGTTGAACAGCGAGAAGTTGATGAGAAAACGGATGGAACGCGCGCCGCGCTCGATGTCGCTGGCCAGGCCGCCGGTGCGACGCTCCAGGTGGAAGCGCAGCGACTGTTGGTGCAGGTGCCGGAAGACGTCGAAGATGACGCCGCGCATGGCGCGTTGCAGCACCCGCGCGAAGATGCTATCGCGCAGCTCCGTGAAGGCGGTGTTGCCGAAGCGAAGCCCGCCGTAGAGGACGATGAACAGCAGGGGCAGGAAAAGCGCCGTGTCGGGCGCCTGCAGGTGGTCGACGATCTCCTTGAGCGCGAGCGGCACGGAGACGTTGGCGAGCTTGGCCAGGACCAGCAGGCCAAAGGCCGCCAGCACACGGCCCTTGTATTGCCAGACGTAGGGGGCCAGCGACCAGGCCGCCCGCCATTGGGCGCGCGTCGTTCGCGGGATCATTTCGGCTGCTTGCACGCAGCGGATTATGCCGCGTCGGCCGGGTGCTGTCCCAACCCGCGGGCCGGCTCAGTGCAGTGTCGGCGTCGACCGGCTGGCCTGCAGCATGCGGGTGGCCTCGTCGACGGTCAGGGCATGACTGAACAGGAACCCCTGATAGGCATCGCAACCGATCTGCCGCAGGCACTCGAGCTGGGCCTGCGTCTCCACACCCTCGGCCACCAGGCCCAGGTGCAGCCCCTTGGCCATGGCGGCGATTCCGGCCACCAGGTGGGGGCCGCTGTCGGCATGGTCGAGGTCGTGCACGAAACTGCGGTCGATCTTGAGCACATGCACGGGCAGCCGTTTCAGATAGGCGAGCGACGAATAGCCCGTGCCGAAGTCGTCGATGGAGATCTCCACCCCCATGTCGGAGAGCTGTTTGAGCTTGTGCACCGAGCCCTCCATGTCGCGCATGAGGGTGCTCTCGGTGATCTCGATGCCGATGCCCCCACCGCTCAGCCGATAGTCACGCAGCAGGCGGACGAACTCATCGACGAAATCGGGGTGTTCGATGTGGCGGGCGGGTAGGTTGACGGCCAGCGCGGTGGGGTGCAGATCCATGTCTTGCCAGCTGCGCGCCTGGCGACAGACGCTGTCGAGGACCCATTCGCTGATGGGTGTGATCAGACCGCTGTCCTCGGCGATGGCGATGAATTCGTCCGGGTGTACCAGACCGCGTTGCGGGTGGCGCCAGCGGATGAGCGCCTCCATGCCGACGATGCGGCCACTGCCGATATCGACCTTGGGCTGGTAGTGCATCTCGAACTCGCCGCGCTGCAGCCCCCGGCGCAGATCGGTCTCCAAGGCCATGCGGCCGGTCAGGTGCTGGTTCAGGCCCGAGTCGAAGAAACGATAGTCGTTGCGCCCATCGTCCTTGGCGTTGTACATGGCGATGTCGGCGTGTTTGATCAGCGTCTCGTGCGTGATGCCGTCGTTCGGATAGATGGCGATGCCGATGCTGGCCGAGATGTAAAGCTCGTGGCCGTTGAGGTGGAAGGGGGTCTTCAGCGCCGCCAGGATCTTCTCGGCGATGTAGGCGGCGTTGTCGCGCGTGCGGATGTGCGGCAGCAACAGCAGGAATTCGTCGCCGCCGATGCGCGCCAGGGTGTCGCCCTCGCGCAGGCAGTGGCGCAGGCGCTGGCTCACCAGTTGCAGCAGTTCGTCTCCCACCAGGTGGCCCAGGGTGTCGTTGACCGATTTGAAGCGGTCCAGGTCCAGGAACATGACGGCCAGGATCAAACCGTGCCGGCGTGCATGGGCGATGGCCTGGGTCAGCCGGTCCTTGAACAGCGCCCGGTTGGGCAGCCCGGTCAGCTGGTCGTGATAGGCCTGGAAGGTGATGGTCGCCTCGGCCTTCTTGCGCTCGGTGATGTCGCGCGCCACGCCGTAGGTGCCGATGAAACGGCGACCGCCCTCGGGCAGGTCCTGGTACATGCCCGAGGCCGAGACCTCGACGACCACGCCAGCATAGGTGGCATCCGCCGCCTCAGCAGGTCCGTGGCGGTTGAGCAGCAGCTCGAAGTTGCGGGTGGCCCGCTCGCCGGTGCGCCGCTCGTTGATGTGCCAGCGCGCGGCCTCGCGCTCCGATTCCACCACCAGTGTCTCCCAAGGCTGGCCGAGCAGGTCGGCCTTGCGCTGGCCGGTGATCGTCTCGATGCTGTCGTTGACGAAACTGATACGCCCCTCGGCATCGAGGGTGTAGATGATGTCGGGCGAGTTGTTGACCAGGAAGCGCTGCCATTGCTCCGAATGCGCCAGGCGCTCCTGGATCGTGTGGTTTTCACGGGCGAGACCGAGCTCGCGCGCGGCGTTGCGCAGGCTCTTGAGCAGCTCCTCCGGCTCATAGGGCTTGCGCAGGAAGTCATAGGCCCCCATGCGCAAGGCCTGCAGGGCCACGTCCAGGGTGGCGTCGCCGCTGATGACGATGACCAGGGTCTGCTTGAGGCGCTCGGCCTCGCTATTGAGCAGGTCGAGGCCGACGCCATCAGGCAAGTGCAGGTCGAGCAGCAGGAGGTCGAAGCGCTGCGCTTGCATCGCCGCCCGTGCCTGGGCGAGGTCCTTGGCCGGGGTCACCGCGTGGCCGTTGTGCCGCAGCAACAGACGGGTGCTCTCCAGGTAGCGGGGCTCGTCCTCGACCACCAGGATGTTGAGCGGGTTCGTATCCTGTGTTTGCATGATGCCTGCCTCAATCTCCTGGGTTGCGGCGAGGATGCGTGCTGTGCGCTTTCTAACACCAGTCGCTGGTGTGCACAAGGCCATTCATGTCGCCGCCTGGGCGGTGCTGGCCCCGTTCAGCGGCAACAGGACCTGGAAGGTGGTCAGGCCCGCATGGCTGCGGCAGGACACGCTCGCACCCAGGGCTATGGCCAGGTCGCGCACGATGGCCAGGCCGAGGCCGGCGTGCTCGCCGCCCTTGCCGCTGTCGACCGGCTCGAACAGGTGTGCCAGCAGTTCTGGGGCGATCTCTGGCCCGCTGTTGCTCACCAGGACCTCCGCCAGGCGCTCCTGCCGATGATTGACGAGGCGGTGCGTCTCGACCGTGACGCTGGTTTGTTCGGGTGCGGCCTCCACGGCGTTGAGCAGGAGGTTCAACAGCAACTGCCGCAGTTTGTCGGCATCGCAGTGCAGTTCGGGGAGGGTCTGGTCGGGATGCAGATCGACACCCACCCCTTTCTGCACCCGGGGACCGGCGGCGGCGACCCGTGCCAGATCGGTCAGCAGGGCGTTGATGTCGACCGCCTGTAAGGGCTGCGCAGCGGTGGTCGGCTCACCGGCAAGGCTTTGCACGATGCGGGCGATACGGCCGAGCTCCTCCTGGATGATGCGCAGTTCGTCCGCGGTAGCCGGGTCGTCACCCAGCTTGACCCGCAGCAGGGCCAGGTAGTTTTTGACGATGCCCAGTGGGTTGTTGATCTCATGGGCGAGCTGGCGGCTGCGCATTTGCCAGGACCTGGCCGACTCGGCCGGGCCCGCCTCGGGCGCCGCCTGTGTGCCGGCCGCCGGCGCGGCCAGACGCCCCAGCTTGCTGAGATAGGTCTGTTCCTCGCCCAACTGGCTGAGCTGGCCGCGATAGCCGCAGGTCAGCAACACCCCCGCTGGCGTGTCGCCGCCGATGGGGATGGCCAGCACCCCCTCGAGACCGGCCAGGCGGGCGAGCTGGGTGTCGAGCAGGCTCACCCCGGCCTGATTCACGGTGATCGCCGTGATCGGTCGGTTCCATTGAAAGGCCATGGCAGCGGCGGTGTCGCTGCCTTCGGTCGGCAGGGTCAGGGTCGGCGGGGGTGCATGTCCCGGCAGCAGGCGCGCCACCAGCCGGCCGTCCCCGAATTCGAGATAGATCGGCTGGACGAGTCCGTGCGCCTCCCGGAGGTGGGTGGCCAGCTGGGCCAGTGAGGCCAGAGGGGAGCCCTGATCGGCACGCCGGGCGGCAAAACCTTCCAGCAACAGAAAGCGGCCGAGCGCCTTGTGCAGCTGCAGCGGCATCTCCTGCAGGCTGCCGAGGGCCTTGGTGCCGCCCAGGTTGCGTTCGAGGATGGTCTCTGCGCGTGCATAGGCGGTGGACTGCAGTTTACCCAGGCGGGCCAGCGGCAGGCCCAGCAGCTGCGCGATGTCTGCCTCGGACGCACGGCCGTCCTGTTCGGACAGAGAACGCGCGGCCCACAGCATCTGCACGATGCCGGCCGCGTCGCGCATGGCCTGAAAGGGCCAGTGCTGGTAGCGTAGGGCGTCGGCCAGCAGGCTGGGATAGCGCCAGGTCTCGACACGGCGCGCCAGGGCCGCGTCGCGCTCTTGTAGCAGGTGGTCCAGATCCCAGCCGGCGGGGGGGATGGGGCCGAGGTTGTGGAGAAGACCCGCCAGATAGGCCTCGTGCGGCTGCGGGTAGGCCAGCTCGCGCGCTATGCCTTCGCACAGGAAAGCGCAACGCAAGGCCTGTCGCCAGGCCTGGGTGCGCTCTGAACCGCCATGGCGTTTGGCCAGCAGCTCAAGGGACACGCCGGCGACGTGCAGCTTGAGCCCCGGCAGGCTGACGTGTTGCAGCGCGGTGTCCAGCGGCGGAATGTGCCGGCTGCTGCCGGTCTGCGCCGATGTGCTCATGACCCACAGCACCAGTGCGGGGTCCAACCCCAACAGCTCGGCACAGCCGGCCGGCAGGGCCGGCTCGCCGCCCAGGATGTCGAGCAGCTGGATGAGGATGGGGGGCTGTGCGTGGGCGGGGATGGAAAGCGGATGCAGGTCGTTGTTGTCCAGCATGGGCCTCTTTATGGTCTTGATGACTCAGGGGGTGCACCATGCAATCGTCGTGCCAAGTGTCACGGTGTCCTTGTCATGCGGTTCCGGGATCGGCGAGGTCACACAAGTGTAAAAAAATCCGACAAACCGTCGGTTGTCACCAAGCAGCTCGGCCGTCGACGGGCGCCAAGGGTGCTCAAACGCGCTCCGCTTCGCGCAGCAGCCTGAACAGGGCGCGGCTCGCGCGCGGCGGCTTGCCTTCGGCCGCCTCGCGCCGGGCATTGCGGATGAGCTGACGCAGCATCTGCGCATCGCAGCCCGGATGGGTCGCCAGCCACTCGCCCAGGGCCGTATCGTCTTCGAGGAGGCGGGCGCGCCAGCGCTCCACGGCATGGAATTCGGCCTTGGCCGCAGCCGATTCCCCCTGCACATGGGCGAGCTGCGCGGCGATCGGCTCTGCATCGATGTTGCGCATGAGCCGGCCGATGTATTGCAACTGGCGGCGGCGCGCCTCATGGCCGCGAATGCGCTGCGCCTCGAGCACGGCCTCGTGCAGTGCCTCCGGCAGGTCCATGCGCTCGAGCTGCTGCGGGCTCAGGCCGACCAGGGCGGTGCCGAGCGCCTGCAGTGCGTGCATCTCCTTCTTGCGCCGGGTCTTGCTCGGCGGTTGGATCGGGTCCATCGGCGAGGGGCGGAACAGCGGGTCAGGCTTGTTATGATAGCGGTATCCTCACTGTAAAAAAGACCGACACCGTGTCCGACACGCCATTCTCCTACTCCATCGAATCCCTCCGCGCGCTGGCGAGCCGTGTCCTGGAGCTGGCCCAGTCCGGCGGCGCGAGCGCCGCCGAGGCCGAGGTCTCCGAAGGTTCCGGCCAGACCGTCACCGTGCGCAAGGGCGAGGTGGAGACCCTCGAATACAACAAGGACAAGGGCGTCTCCGTCACGGTCTACATCGGTCAGCGGCGGGGACATGCCGCCACCTCGGATTTCTCCGAGGATGCACTCAGGCGCACGGTCGAAAAGGCTCTGGTCATCGCCCGCTACACCGCCGAAGACGATTGTGCGGGATTGGCCGACGCCGACCTGCTGGCCCGCGAGGTGCCCGACCTGGACCTCTACCACCCCTGGGACCTGCCGGTCGAGCAGGCCATCACCCTGGCCCGGGCGTGTGAGGCCGCGGCCCTGGCGGTCGATGCGCGCATCCGCAACTCCGAGGGGGCTACGGTCAGCACCCAGGCCTCCCAGTTCATCTACGCCAACACCCTCGGTTTCATGGGCGGCTATCCGAGCACGCGCCACAGCGTCTCCTGCGCGGTGATCGCCGAGGAGGGCGGTGCCATGCAGCGCGACTACTGGTACGACACGGCGCGCGCCGCCGAAGACATGGCCGCGGTCGAGGCGGTCGGACGCAAGGCGGGCAGCCGCACGGTGCGGCGGCTCAACGCCCGCAAGCTCGGTACGCGGCAGTGCCCCGTGCTGTTCGAGGCGCCCGTGGCGAGCTCGCTGATCGCCAGCTTCGTCTCGGCCGTGTCGGGGGGGCACCTGTACCGCAAATCCAGTTTCCTCCTCGACAGCCTCGGCAAACAGGTCTTCCCGGCCTTCGTCCAAATCCACGAGCGCCCCTTCCTGCCGCGCGGGCTCGCCAGCGCCCCCTTCGATCACGAGGGGGTGGCCACGCACGACCGCGACGTCGTCCGCGACGGTGTGGTGCAAGGCTATTTCCTGGGCAGCTACAGCGCCCGCAAGCTGGGTATGAAGAGCACCGGCAACGCCGGCGGCAACCACAACCTGATCATCCCCTCCACCGGCGAGGACTTCGATGGTCTCCTTAAGCGGATGGGCACGGGCCTGCTGGTCACCGAGCTGCTCGGACACGGGCTCAACATGGTCACCGGCGACTATTCGCGTGGGGCGGCAGGCTTCTGGGTGGAGGACGGCGTCATCGCCTACCCGGTGGAGGAGATCACCGTGGCCGGCAATCTCAAGGACATGTTCATGGGCATCCAGGCCATCGGCAGCGACGTCGAGGTGCGCGGCTCCCGGCGGGTCGGCTCCATCCTCATCGACCGCATGACGGTGGCGGGTGAATGAGGGCCACGGCGTGAAGCGCTTGCTCGCGCTCGCCCGCGCGATCGACGCCCTCAACGAAGGGGTGGGTCGCATGACCCTCTGGCTGGTGCTCGCCGCCGTCCTCATCTCCGCAGGCAACGCCGTCGCCCGCTACGGCCTGGACATGAGCTCCAACGCCTGGCTGGAGATCCAGTGGTACCTGTTCGCCCTGGTCTTCCTGCTGGGGGCGGGGTACACCCTCCGTCACAACGGCCATGTGCGCATCGACGTGCTCTACAACCGCTGGTCCGCGCGCACCCGCGCCTGGATCGATCTGCTGGGCACCTTGCTGTTCCTGATGCCGGTCTGCGCCCTGATCGTCTGGCTCAGTTGGCGCGGCTTCGAGACCGCCTATGCCATCGGCGAGCGCTCGCCAGACGCGGGGGGGCTTTTGCGCTGGCCGATCCGGCTGGCCATCCCCGTGGGCTTCGCCCTGTTGCTGCTCCAGGGCCTCTCCGAGGCGATCAAACAGGCCGCGATCCTGACGGGAGACCTGGAGCCCGTGCGCGAGGCGGCGGAGGAGACGGTGTGAGCGCGGAGCTCATGGCCCCGTTGATGTTCTTGGGGCTGGTGGTGTTCCTGCTGCTGGGCTATCCGGTGGCCTTCGCCCTGGCCGCCAACGGCCTGCTCTTCGCCCTGATCGGCATGCAGATGGGTCTGATCGAATTCTCCCTGCTGCAGGCCCTGCCGGAGCGCATCTTCGGCATCATGTCCAACGCCACCCTGCTCGCCATCCCGTTCTTCACCTTCATGGGCCTGATCCTGGAGCGAAGCGGCATGGCCGAGGATCTGCTCGACACCATGGGCCAGATCTTCGGCAGCGTGCGCGGCGGGCTCGCCTATGCCGTGGTCCTGGTCGGCGCGCTGCTGGCGGCCACCACCGGGGTGGTGGCCGCCTCGGTCATCGCCATGGGGCTCATCAGCCTGCCGATCATGTTGCGCTATGGCTATGACCCGCGCCTGGCCACCGGGGTGATCGCCGCCTCGGGCACCCTCGCCCAGATCCTGCCCCCCTCCCTGGTCCTCATCGTGCTCGCCGACCAGCTCGGCGTGTCGGTCGGCGACATGTATCACGGCGCCCTGCTGCCGGCACTGCTGCTGACCGCCTTTTATCTCCTCTACGTCATGGGCGTGAGCGTGGTCCGGCCGTCTGCCGCGCCGGCCCTGCCGCCCGCGGCGCGCACGCTACATGGCGCAGCCCTGTTGCGCCGGGTGCTGTTGACCATGCTGCCGCCCCTGGTGCTCATCTTCCTGGTCCTGGGCACCATCTTCCTTGGCATCGCCACCCCCACCGAGGGCGGTGCCATGGGTGCCGTCGGTGCCCTGCTGCTCGCCTGGGCGAAGCGGCGCCTGAGCCTGGACGTGCTCAAACAGGCCCTGGAGCGCACGCTGCGGCTCACCAGCTTCGTGCTCTTCATCCTCATCGGTTCCACGGTGTTCTCCCTGGTCTTCCAGGGCGTGGAGGGCGACCAGTGGGTGGAGGGCCTGTTCGAGGCCCTGCCGGGCGGGGTGATCGGTTTCCTCATCCTGGTCAACCTGCTCGTCTTTCTGCTCGCGTTCTTTCTCGACTTCTTCGAGATCGCCTTCATCGTCGTACCCCTGCTCGCCCCGGTCGCGGCCAAGCTGGGCATAGACCTGGTCTTCTTCGGGGTGCTGCTGGGCATCAACATGCAGACCTCGTTCATGCACCCGCCATTTGGCTTCGCCCTGTTCTACCTGCGCAGCGTCGCCCCCAAGACGGTGCGCACGGCCGACATCTACTGGGGGGCAGTGCCCTTCCTCGTCATCCAGCTGGTGATGGTGGCGCTGGTGATGGCCTTCCCAGGGCTGGTCGGCAAACATGCCGAGAAGGGGCAGGAGCCCCTGGTGCCGATCGAGATCGAGACACCGGACGTGCCATTTGTGCAACCGTTTTCATCGCCCCAGACCACGCCCTGGGCTCAAGATTCGCCCGCGAGCGGACGATAAGCTAGACTCTACATTAAGTTGCCACGACAGACCGGAGATCTCGTTATGAAAATGCTTCCGCTCACCGCCGTTTTACTGTTGGGATTGGCCAGCACCGGCTGTGCCACCAAGGACTACGTCCACGAATACGTGCAGGGTCAGCTCAAGCCGGTGCAGGAGCGCCTGGCCAGTCTGGAGCAGCGCAGTGAGCGCTCAGACGCCGGCCTCAAGCGCACCGATACCCAGGTCAGCGCGCTGGCGGGGCGCCTGGATCAGGCCGAGGCGACGCTCAAGAGCCACGACGAGCGCATCACTGCCGTCTCCAGGACCGCGCAGGAGGCCCTCGACCGCGCCATCGCCGCTGGCAAGCTGGCCGAGGGCAAGCTCCTGTATGAGGTGGTCATGACCCATGACACCCTGCGCTTCCCACCCGACGGGGTGCAACTCTCCGCAGAGGCCCGTGCCGCCCTGGACGAATTCGCCGCCCGCATCAAGGCGGAGGGCAAGCCGGTGTTCATCGAGATCCAGGGCCATACCGACAGCCGTGGCGAGGCGGCCTACAACGAGCGGTTGGGCCTGCAGCGTGCCGAGGCCGTGCGCAGCTATCTGCATCGCCAGGGCGGCCTGCCGCTCGCGCGCATGTCCACTATCTCCTACGGTGAGAGCGCCCCGGTGGCGGACAACCGCACGCGCGATGGGCGCATGCAGAACCGGCGCGTCGTCCTCGTCGTCCTGCGCTGAAGCGTCAACATGACCACCATCACCACGCCAAGCGGCCTGCAGATCGAGGACCTCACCATGGGTCAGGGGCCGGCCGCGGCCGCCGGGCAGACGGTCAGCGTGCACTACACCGGCTGGCTCGCCGACGGCCGACAGTTCGACTCCAGCCGGGATCGCGACGAACCCTTCGACTTCCCACTCGGTCGTGGCTATGTCATCCCCGGTTGGGACGAGGGGGTGCAGGGCATGCAGGTGGGCGGGGTGCGCCGCCTCACCATCCCGCCCCAGCTCGCCTACGGCACGCGCGGCGCCGGTGGGGTGATCCCGCCCAACGCCACTCTGGTCTTCGAGGTCGAGCTGCTGGCGATCTGCTGATCCTGAACAACTTCAGGCAGCGCATCGGGTAGGAGCGACGAGAGTCGCGACTGGCGTCGCTCCTACTGATGCAGGCTGTGCGCGAGCGAGGCCGATTCAGCGCAGCTGTGAAGACCCCGCCCCTCAGCGCGAGAAATCTTCGAGGTCGAGCTGCTGGCGATCTGCTGATCCTGAACGACTTCAGGCCAGCGTATCGGGTAGGAGCGACGAGAGTCGCGACTGGCGTCGCTCCTACAGATGCAGGCTGTGCGCGAGCGAGGCCGATTCAGCGCAGCTGTGCCGACCCCACCCCTCAGCGCGAGAAATACAGGAAGTTGGCATAGCTCGCCTCCGCCACCTTGAACCACTGTAGCGTCTGCTCGCGGAAGCGCTTCCACTCCGTGTAGATCTTGGCGAAGCCAGGGTTGCGCGCCGCCTCCTCGTCGTAGAGCTGGAAGGCGGCCTCGCGCGCCGCCTGCAGGACCTCAGCGGGGAAGGCGTGCAGCTTCACCCCCTGGCCCAAAAGCCGCATGAGTGCCTCCGGATTCTTCGCGTCGTATTCGGCCAGCATGATGGCATTGGCCTCGGCGCAGGCCACCTCGAAGGCGCTCTGATAGGGCTCCGGCAAGGCCTTCCACTTGTCGAGGTTCACGTAGAACGACAGCTGCGGCCCACCTTCCCACCATCCGGGGTAGTAGTAATGCGGTGCGATTTTGTGAAAGCCCAGCTTGGCGTCGTCATAGGGGCCGACCCACTCCGCCGCATCCAGCGCCCCGCGCTCCAAGGCCGGATAGATGTCGGCGCCGGCCAGGGTCTGCGGCACCACGCCCAGCTTGGCCAGGATCTGGCCGCCGAGGCCGGGGATGCGCATCTTCAGGCCCTGCAGGTCGGCCAGCCCCTTGATCTCCTTGCGGAACCACCCCCCCATCTGCACACCGGTGTTGCCGCCGGGAAACTGGATGATGTTGTAGCGGGCGAAGAGCTCGCGCATCAGGGCCAGGCCGCCGCCAGCATACATCCAGGCGTTCTGCTGCCGGGCGGTGAGCCCGAAGGGCAGGGCTGTGTCGAAGGCGAAGGCCATGTCCTTGCCCACGTAGTAGTAACTGGCGGTGTGTCCGCACTCGACCGTGCCATGCTGCACGGCGTCCATCACCTGCAATCCCGGCACGATCTCGCCACCGGCGTGCACCTTGATCTGGAAGCGTCCCTGCGTGATCGCGGCGACCCGCCTGGCCATGACCTCGGCCGCCCCGTAGATGGTGTCCAGGCTCTTTGAAAAGCTGGAGGCCAGCCGCCAGCGCACCTCGGGCAGGCCGCCGGTCTCGACGATCTCGGTCTTCTTGCCGCATCCGGGCAAGATCAGGGCGGTACCGGCAGCCAGCCCGGCCCCGGTCAGAAAGGCGCGTCTTTGCATGTGGGTGGTCTCCCTATTCGCACGGGCAGGCGCGATTATAAGCGCTGCCGTGGGAACTCAGCCGGCCAGGCCGGGGAAGAGCTCAATGAGGCCGCGGGCGATCATCTCCACCGAGATCGCGGCGATGATCAGCCCCATCAGACGGGTGACGATGTGGATCCCGGTGGTGCCCATGCGCCGGCTCATGGGGATGGCCGCCCGGAATATCAGCCAGACCGACAGGGCCACCAAGGCGATCGGCAGTAGCAGGAACAGCTGATACAGCCACAGGCTGCCGCCCGTGTTGTGGCTGGCGAGGATGACCTGGGTGATGGCCCCCGGCCCGGCCAGCAGCGGCACCCCCAAGGGTACGACGCCGACCGACTCGCGTTCGACCGCCTCCACGGCCTCCTCCTCGGTCTGCCGGATCGGCGTGCTCTTGGCCTGCATCATCGAGATCGCCAGGAGCAGGAGCAGCAGCCCCCCGCCGACGGAGAAGGAGGCGAGGCTGATGCCGAAGAAGTTCAGGATGGTGGTGCCCAGAAAGACCGACAGACCCAGTACGATCAGCACGGTGAGTGAGGCCGCCACCGCCGCCTGCACGCGCCGCTCGGCGGGCCAGCCGTGGGTGGCGGTCAGGAAGAGGGGGATGCTGCCGACCGGGTCGACGATGGCGAACAGGCTGATCGTGAGTTTGATCAGTTCACCGAGCTCGGGCATGTGCGTGCAAAAGGTCAGGGCCGCAAAGCCGCCATCTTACCCTTTGCCGACTCACGCCGATGGATGGGATTGCAGATGTTCCGGCGCACCCGGCAGCCGCACCGTGTAATGCAGGTCCGACAGGCGCGAGACCACCTCCACCTGGCGCCCCAGCACCGACAGGAAGTCGTGGCGCGACAGGAAGTGGAGATTGACCGGGATGCCCACGCGCCCGTCGTCGAAGCGGATCAGGGGGCGGTGACCTCGGCCTTCGGTCAGGATTGCATGCATGGGAACGTCTGTTCGGCTGAGTTAGCCATGACCAAGCAGTTCGCATGCCAGCAGCGCCCGCGCCGAGGCCCGATCGCCACGTCCCTGGCACCCCGCTGTCCGGCATCGGTGCCGCCGCACCTGTCGGTGCTTCGTCAGACTGTCAGGCGATCGACGATCAGACCCGGCGGAAGATCAGGTCCCAGACCCGGTGACCCAGACGCAGGCCGCGCTGTTCGAACTTCGTCAGCGGCCTGTAGGCCGGGCGCTCGGCAAAGCCCTTGGCCGTGTTGGCCAGGGTCGGCTCGGCGCTCAGGACCTCCAGCATCTGGTGGGCATAATCCTCCCAGTCCGTGGCCAGATGGATGTAGGCCCCGGGCTTGAGCCGGCTCGCGAGCAACCGGACGAATTCGGGCTGGATCAGGCGGCGTTTGTGGTGGCGCTTCTTGTGCCAGGGGTCGGGGAAAAAGACGTGCACCGCATCCAGGCACGCCTCGGGCAGCATGTGGCGTACCACCTCCACGGCGTCGTGCTGGATGATGCGCACATTCGTGAGGTTCAGCTCGCCGATGCGTTTGAGCAGGGCACCGACGCCGGGGGTATGCACCTCGACGCCGAGATAGTCGACTTCGTGGTGCTCGGCGGCGATGCGGGCAGTGGTCTCGCCCATGCCGAAGCCGATCTCCAACACCTTGGGCGCAGCGCGGCCAAAAGCGGCGGCGAGATCCAGAGCTGCCGCCTGGTACGGGATCAGGAAGCGCGGCCCCAGCTCGGCGAGCGCACGCGCCTGCCCCGGGCCCATGCGGCCGGCGCGCATGACGAAGCTGCGGATCGGGCGCAGCGGCCGTTGCGTGGCGACCTGCTCGCTCAACTGCCGATCAGCCCGCTGGTGGGGGAGCTGGGGCTCGCCTGATAGACCTTTTTCGGCATGCGGCCGGCGAGATACGCCTCGCGGCCCGCCTCGACCGCCTTGCGCATGGCACTGGCCATGAGCACCGGGTTTTTCGCCGCGGCGATGGCGGTGTTCATCAGCACCGCGTCGCAGCCCAGCTCCATGGCAATCGCCGCATCCGAGGCCGTACCGACGCCGGCATCGACGATGACCGGTACCTTGACGCGGTCGATGATGATCTGCAGGTTCCAGGGGTTGAGGATGCCCATGCCCGAGCCGATCAGCGAGGCGAGCGGCATGATGGCCACACAACCGATCTCCTCCAGTTGCTTCGCGACGATGGGGTCGTCCGAGGTGTAGACCATCACCTTGAAGCCCTCCTTCACCAGGATCTCAGCCGCCTTGAGGGTCTCCACCACATTGGGATAGAGGCTCTGCGGGTCGCCCAGGACCTCCAGCTTCACCAGGTCGTGCCCGTCGAGCAGTTCGCGCGCCAGGCGCAGGGTGCGGATCGCATCCTCGGCGGTGTAGCAGCCTGCGGTGTTGGGCAGCAGGGTGAAACGCTCGGGCGGCACGTAATCCAACAGACTGGGCTGGCCCGGCTCCTGGCCGATGTTGGTACGGCGGATGGCCACCGTCACGATCTCGGCACCGGCCGCGTCGATGGCCGCGCGCGTCTCGGCGAAGTCCTTGTATTTGCCCGTGCCCACCAGCAGGCGGGAGGTATAGTGCTGACCGGCGATGACGAGAGGATCCATTTGCGTGAGGAGGGTGAGGGGTGAGGGGTGAGGGGTGAGACCACCATCGCCTCTCCCCTCACGCCTGACCGCTCACCTGAATTCAGCCGCCACCGACGGCAACGACGATCTCGATGCGGTCGCCATCGGCGACGGGGGTCGAACCGTGCTGGCTCTTGGGCACGATCTCGCCGTTGCATTCCACGGCCACCCGCTTGCCTGCGAGATCGAGCGCCTTAAGCAGGCCCGCCACGTCGAGCGGCGGTTGAAACTGGTGCATCTGGCCGTTGACCGATACGGTGATCATCTTCTAACCGCCAGCGAAATCGAGTAGCATAGCAGGCCGCAATCCTACCATGCGGGTGTAGTTCAATGGTAGAACCTCAGCTTCCCAAGCTGATGACGTGGGTTCGATTCCCATCACCCGCTCCAATCACATGCCCTCCATCGAAGAAGCCCTCGCGATCATCAAGCACGGCGCGGACGAGCTGCTGATCGAGGCGGAACTCGTCGAAAAACTCAAGACCGGCCGTCCCCTGCGCGTCAAGGCCGGCTTCGACCCCACCGCCCCCGACCTGCACCTTGGGCACACCGTGCTCATCAACAAGCTGCGCCAGTTCCAGGACCTCGGCCACGAGGTCATGTTCCTGATCGGCGACTTCACCGGGATGATCGGTGATCCGACCGGCAAGAACGTCACCCGCAAGCCGCTCACGCGCGACGAGGTGATCGACAACGCCCGCACCTACGAGCAGCAGATCTTCAAGATCCTAGACCCGGAAAAGACCCTGGTCATGTTCAACTCCAGCTGGATGGGGCAGATGGACGCGGCGGGGCTCATCCAGCTCGCGGCACAGTACACCGTGGCCCGCATGCTCGAACGCGACGACTTCGCCCGGCGCTACCACGGCGGCCAGCCCATCGCTATCCACGAATTCCTCTATCCCCTCATCCAGGGCTACGACTCGGTGGCCATGCGCGCCGATGTCGAGCTCGGCGGCACCGACCAGAAATTCAACCTCCTCGTCGGGCGCGAGCTGCAGAAGCACTACGGTCAGTCCCCGCAGGTCGTGCTCACCATGCCCATCCTGGAGGGGCTGGACGGGGTGCAGAAGATGTCCAAGTCCCTGGGCAACTACATCGGCATCAACGAGCCGCCCAACGAGATGTTCGGCAAGCTGATGTCCATCTCCGACACGCTCATGTGGCGCTACATCGAGCTGCTCTCGTTCAGGCCGCTCGCCACTATCCGGCAGTGGCGACATGAGGTCGACGAGGGGCGCAACCCCCGCGACATCAAGGTCGAATTCGCGCAGGAGATCGTCACCCGTTTTCACGGCGCCGCCGCGGCCCAGGCCGCCCTGGAGGACTTCGAGGCGCGCTTCTCACGCGGTGCCCTGCCGGCGCAGATGCCCGAGGTCAGCCTCAGTGTCCCCGCCCAGGGTCTACCCATCGCCCAGCTGCTCAAGCAGGCGGGCCTGGTCGCCAGCACCTCCGAGGCCCTGCGTCAGATTGCCGGTGGTGCCGTACGCCTGGATGGGGAGCGGGTCGAGGACAAGGGCCTGGTGCTCACGGCTGGCCGCGAGGTGGTCGCGCAGGTCGGCAAGCGGCGCTTCGCCCGTGTCACCCTGAAGAATGCAACCCACTGATTCGTCGCTGTTTTTCTCGGGCTGACAAAAAACTACAACAAACCCCTTGACCGCCGCCCAGCGAGTCCGTATAGTGCGCGGCTCTCCCGACGTTGATGTCAGATCGATGACACGGGAGACGGTTCTTTAACAAATTAACCAGCCTTTGAAGTGTGGGCATGGGTTTTTGGGCGTGTGCCTGGTGTACGTGGACGCTGGTTGAGGTGGAAGCGGATGCTAGGCTGGCGTGTGGAAGAGACCTTGAGAGCCCACATAGAGAGAAGTTGATTCTTGAGAGTGGGCGGCCTGCTCTGGGTACGCGAGTGCCGGAGTGGGAAGCTTAAACAGGCATTGAACTGAAGAGTTTGATCCTGGCTCAGATTGAACGCTGGCGGCATGCTTTACACATGCAAGTCGAACGGCAGCGGTCCCTTCGGGGAGCCGGCGAGTGGCGAACGGGTGAGTAATGCATCGGAACGTACCGGGTACTGGGGGATAACCCAGCGAAAGTTGGGCTAATACCGCATACGTCCTGAGGGAGAAAGCGGGGGACCTGAAGAGGGCCTCGCGGTATTCGAGCGGCCGATGTCCGATTAGCTAGTTGGTGGGGTA